>RECU01000013.1 GCA_007693855.1 Gammaproteobacteria bacterium
ATTCGGGGGTAATTTCCAGCGGCTTAGAAGGTTGCCCTGCCATGTCGCCGTCACGCCTTGCCTGTCTGGTGCTGCTCGCAATATCGCTGCCGCTGGCAGGCTGCGGTAGCGGAAGTGGTGAGGCGACAGCACCCCAGCTGGCACCGCCGCCGGTGGCGCAGGACCCCGAGGCCGCGCTGGACGCCGCCGTCGCTGAAGCCTTCGCCGAAGAGGCGCCGGCCTCCATTCCTGGCATGGCACTGGCCATCTACCGCCCAGGTGGTGAACGCGTGTTCCTCGGCGTCTATGGCGACTTCGACCCGGAAGAGCGCTTTGCCGTGGCCTCGGCGAGCAAGCTGGTCACCAGCCTGGTGCTGCTGAGGCTGGTCGATCAGTCGTTCCTGGAGCTCTCCAGCACCACGGGAGCGGTGCTGGGCTGGAGTGGGCCACAGGCCGCGATCACCCTCGAGCAGCTGCTGTCCTTCACCTCGGGCCTGGCGCGCGATGCTGACTGTCTGCGCGAGGCGGCCATCACCCTGGCCGAATGTGCCGCCCAGATCGGTGCCGGGCCGCTGGTGGCCGCGCCCGGAACACGCTTCGACTACGGCGGTTCGCACATGCAGGTGGCCGCACGCATGGCGGAGGTGGTCACCGGTTCAAACTGGAACGCGATTTTTCGTGCACAGCTTGCTGACCCGCTTGGCCTCGCCGCTGATGTCCGCTACACCACCCTGCCCCGACAGCGCGTCGGGTTGAGCAACCCGCTCGCCGGCGGCGGCCTGGCAGCGTCAATCGATGAGTATGCCCGCCTGGTTGAGGCGGCCCTGGGGGCGCAAGCGGAGGTACAAGGCGTGGCGATCGACCCGGAGCTGGCCGCGGCGATCTTTAGCGCCCCCTTTCCCGATGCCGAGCGCGGCCAGGTGCCAGAGCTGGCCGAAGTCCAGGACTTCGGCTACGGGCTCGGTGCCTGGCTGGAGTGCGACACTCCGGGTAGCGGCTGCGACATCGCCTCGTCCGCCGGGCTGTTCGGCTGGATGCCCTGGGTGGACCGCGAAGCCGGTTACATTGGCATTCTCGCGATGGAGGGCTCTGCCGCGCCCGGGGTCGCCACGGGGTTCTCCGTACCGCTGGCCGCGCGGCTGCGTCCGCTGGTGCTGGAAGTGCTTGGGGACTGAGGCATATCCCCGTCCTATCCCCCAGCTGGTGCTGATGTCGGCACTTCGACGACACGCCACTGGAACTCCAGCCGGGCGCCGTGCTCCAATCGAGTCGAGCAATGCCTGCCCACGCGGCGACTGCCGCCCTCAATTCTCCCGGGACACTGCAACATGCCGAAACACACGCTCGTATTCGCCGCGCTGCTGATCGCCCTCGGCGTTGGCGCATTCCTCTGGTCCGGCAGCCGGACCGCGCTGCTGCCGGCCTACCCTGGCGTGGTGCTCGCGCTCCTGGGCGCTCTGGCACTTGTTTTCGAGCGCGGACGCAGGCACCTGATGCATGCGGCTGCGGTGGTCGCGCTGCTCGGCGCGCTGGCGCCGGCCGCGACGCTCGCCATCCGGGCGGCGCAGATGAGTCCGCTGGCACTCACCGTGAACATCGGCATGCTCGCGCTCTGCGCCGGGCTGCTCGCACTGATGATCAATTCGTTCCTGGCGGTGCGCCGGGCGCGTTGAGGGCCTGCGAGTTTTGTCTCACGGGCTGGATCCCGCATCGGCGTGCGCTACCGCGAACGGCGCCCCCGACGCGCTCGGCACCAGGCTCCGTTTGATCTCGATCGCCCAGGCCACGTCAGGCCGCGTTCCGACGTTTCTCTGCCTGCGCTAGATCATAGGTTGTCTGCAGGTTCATCCAGAAGCGTGGCGAGGTATCCAGGACCTTCGCAAGATCCAGTGCAGCCTCTGCCGTGATACCGCGCTTACCCTTGATCAACTCGTTCAGCCTCGACTTGGTCCAGCCTATGGTGCGCGAGAACGCCGCCTGCGGGATTCCTGCCGGCTCAAGGAATTCCTCCAGTAGGATTTCGCCCGGATGAAACGGATTCGCCGGCTGCTTGTAGTCCGTGTCTCTCATATCCTTTCGACTCCTAGTGGTAATCAACAACCGCTACGTCACTTGCTCGTCCGGCGTTCCATTTGAAGACGAGTCGCCATTGGTCGTTGATGCGAATGGAATGGTAGCCGCGCCATTTGCCGCGCAATGACTCGAGCCGGTTACCCGGCGGAGCCCTCAGGTCCGCCAGTTCTGCAGCATCATGCAGAACCAGGATCTTGCGGCGCGCTGCGCGAACAAGTTCCTTGGGAAATGATCTCGTTGCCTTGGATTGCCGGTCGTAGAAGAGATCTTCCGCGAGACGGTTTCCAAACGTCAGGATCATGTTCCTATGTTATCGGAACTCGATAACCGTTTCAAGCTTCGGCAGGCGATGGATACCGTACATTTTTCGTCCATAGAGGATGCTCCACGAGTACCGCGCACATCGATTCGATGCCGGACAAAAACTGCGTCCTGCGCGTTCGTTAACACCTGATCGGCTCAGGCGTCCAGGGCAGCACGCAGCGCGCCGAAGTCGATGCGCTCCTGTTCCAGACGGACCCGTTCCCCGAGGCGGTCCGCTGCGAGCTCCTCGAACAGCGCATGCTCTGCGTAAGTGAGTCGGGTCGGGACGCCCCGATAGCGCTTGTCAGCGTCCTCCTGCCCCCACAGGGCGCGATGGGCGAGCAGCGTTGCTCGGTCCATCAGCAGCGAGCGCGCGTGGGGAAACGTCGCACGGAACCGATTGAGAATACCGAAGCCGTGGGTATCGATATCACCCCAGTAGTGCATATCCATCGTGCGCAGCCATGGAATCCGCGCCAACGTCTCAAGCCCGTAGCCGAGGCCGAAGATGACGATGCTGCGAGGCATTTCAGGAAACGCCAGGCCGTTAACCCGGTTCTCGGTCACGAATACCCGCTCGATACCCAGATCGAGCGCAGCGAACTCCTCAGCCAGCACGGACAGGTCAGACAGCCCGTTCAGGTGCAGTGCCCGATCGAGAATGCGAAAACGGATCAGACGCTGGTCGGCGGCCAGCCCGTAGCGCCGGGCGAACGCGCCGATTCCAGTTGCAGAAGTGTCGACTGCATCATCGGGCAGTACATGATCGAGCAAATCAGTGAACAGTGCGCGTCGCTGCTCGATGAACTTGGAGTCGACCCCGGGGATCTCCAGCTGTCGCAAATATACGCCGGGGCGCGGATGTCTTTGAAACCAGTCCAGCACGGCAAGAATGCGATCCCACTGCGGTGCCTGCGCCAACAGCTGCAAGGGTCGTTGTGCCACCCAGGGCTGCAGTTCCGGAAACCGTGCGAGTGTCGTCTCGGCGAGCCGCTCGAAACGCACCATGTCGGCGCCACGGCGCAACAAGCGCAGCGCGTCGGTTTCAGTGGTTACGAGCGCTGCCACCGGGATACGGTACTCGCCCTGCACGCGACTGCGACGCGTTTCGAAGTGCAGAGTGTAGCCATGACCGATCGCCGCGCTGCTCGCGGCCTGAAGCTGCCGCGCCCAATCCATCACATCGCCGAAGCGCTCGGTAATGTCCCGGGCCTTCGGTTGCCGCAGGCGCAACTCAAGCGGATAGGAACCCGCCCCGGTCACACGCGCCGCGAGCAACTCCCCGGCATCCCAACGCCTCTGCAACCAGGCGAGGATGTCTTGGGGATCGGTCCAGTCACTCACGCGCGTACTCCGGCACGCTCGACGGCGGAAGTCATGGCTGGATGCTGACCTGTGCCCTTGCGGCCTGTTCTGCCCGGTACTCCTCGATGGTGAGGTTGCGCATCAGTGAGCGCTGGCCGTCATTGTGGACGAAGCCGACACTCGATACATACGGCTCGATGATGTGAATCTTCTGCAACGGCGTGACAATAAGCAGCTGCAGATCCAGACGATCGAACAACTCCAGGCCATAGCGTGCGGATTCGTCGGAGCCCCGGCCGAAGGCCTCATCGATGACCACGAAGCGGAATGACCGTGCCCGACGATCGCTGTGTTCAAGGCCGAACTGATAGGCGAGGCTCGCTGCGAGGACGGTATAGGCGAGCTTCTCCTTCTGACCACCAGACTTGCCGCCCGAATCGCTGTAGTGTTCGTACTCCGTATCGTCCTCGCGCCAGCGCTCTGAGGCGGAGAACGCAAACCAGCTGCGCACGTCGGTGACCTTGCGTCGCCAGCGTCGATCGAGATCCGTCGTCCCCTCCCGCCCGCGCAGCCGCTCGATGATGGCGCGCACCTGCAGGAACTTGTCCTCGGTGTAGCCGTCGTCGGCGCCGATCACGCCCTCGGTGCACGCGCGCAGGTCCTGGCGGAACTGGCGCACGTCCGCGTCCGCAGTCATTTCGGCCAGCAGCTTGATATAGCGATTGGGGTTGTAGTCGATGCTCCCCAGCGAGCGGTTGATGGTGTCGATGCGTTCGCGGATCTGCTCGCGTTCTCGATTGAGCTGGGCCTGGAAACCGGCGACTTCGCGAATGGTGTTCTCGTTCAGCAACGCCTTGAAGCGCGCCTCGAAGCGCGGCAGGTCGTCTCGTTGCAGTTGCTCGAGCATCGCGCGGTACTCGCCGACGGCCTCGATACTGCAATCCACTTCCGCGGTCTGCTGCGGCCAGGCGTTCTGATAACGGCGCATGGCATCGACAATACGCTCGCGCAGGCGCCCGAGCCGCTTGTCTTCGGCATCGATCCTGTCCTGCAGCCATTGGCGGAAGTCCTGCTGCCGGTTGTCGCAGGATTCGACCGTCAGGCGATGCTCACCCAGCGCCTCGTTGCGCATCGCATCCAGCCGCGGGAAATCGCGCTCGCGCACATCCACAGGCGCCGCCGCGAGCAGCGTACGATCGTCGTCACGCATCTGGCCCGCTGCATCACGCTTGTTGCGAGCCGTGGTACGTGCGTCCTTGGCAGCGTCGAGTTCGTCGGCGGTCGTTCGAATCTCGCCCTCGAGCGCATCAAGTTGGCGCTGCAGCGTACGCAGGGTATCGGACTTATCCTCGAGCTCGCGGCATTCGGCCTCACGGCGGTCGATGTCGACGGCCAGCACGCGCCAGTCGATGTCGCGGAATGCAGCGAATGTGCGCAGTTCGAAGAGCCGCTTGGCATGGTCGTCGAGGTCGCGCTGATCGCGCTGAATCTCGGCTATGCGCGTGCCGGCCTCCTGCATCTGCCGTGCGATGTCCGCGGCATCGCGCTCCAGGGTGGCGATCTTCGCGTCGTTGCTCCAGCCGAGAATGAAGCGCGAGCGATCGTCGATGCGGTGCCGATCGTCCTTCTCGTGGCGTTCGCCACCGCCCTTGATCTGGCCGGCGCGGGTGATGGCCTGTCTTTCGCGGCGGAACTGCTCGAGGTCGTTGCAGCAGGCATGATCGAAACGACGGGCCAGTTCGTGTTCCAGCCAGGCATACTCCGCCGCATCGGGGCGGATGACGAGCTTGCGCGCCAGGGCGTCGGGATGCATCTCGGGCAGGGTCGATGCCCTGGGCGGACGCACCCGATAGTAGACGAGTCGACCTCGCAGGTGCGTACGCTCGACCCAGCCGGCCACAGCGGCATAGTGCGTATCCGGGATCAGCAGCGACAAGCCGAAGGTGTGCAGCAGCCGTTCGATGGCTCCTTCCCAGTCGCGTTCGTCTTCGCGCACCTGCAGCAGTTCACCGGCGAAAGGCAGCGTATCCTCGGGCAGATCGAGATCGGCACACAGCCGCGCACGCAACGTGAGCATCGCGGCGGGGAGATTGGACCGGCGCTGCCGCAGCGAGTCCAGTTCGCTCTGAAGTTCCGCGTGCCGTGACCTGAGCTCACGAAATGCCACCTCGGCATCCGTATGCGCATTTTGCAACGCGCTACGACGCTCGTGGATGCCTTCAATCTCGCGCTCGGCCCGGTCGCGGTGATCCTGGAAAGTGCCTTCGTCACCAACGTCGATCCAGTCCAGGGCCGCCAGCAGGCGGCGGTACCTGCCAGCCTGCTCCCGGCGCCGCGCCTGCTCCTCGCTCAACCGGGCGATGTCCGCCTTCAGCCGCTCGATGTGATCGCCGCCGCTGGCGGCGATGGCCTGGCGCAGGTCATCGCGACGTCGGGTCTGGTCGAGGCGTGTGCGGTCGAGCTCGGTGACCTTGCCCTCCAACCGGTCGATCTCGGTGTCGAGCCGCGCGATACGCTCGGCGAGCAGGTCAGCGCGCAGACCGGCGAAGTATGCGTGTAGCGCATCACGACAGGCCCGCAGTTCCGTGGCGAGCGCGGCGCTGGCGGCGAACTGGTCGGCGTCGTGGACGAGCGGCGTGAGCGCCTCGACCTGTTGGCGGGCGTCGACCACGGCCTGGTGGGCGCGATCGAGGTCGTCGAAGTGGCCAATGAGCTGCTCGATGCGCTCGTCGACGGCAAACGGCTCGAGCATATGGCCGCGAACGAAATCGGTCAGGTTGCCGACCGACTTCATCGACACGGTCTGGTTGAACAGCTCCAGCGCCTGATCGCCGCTGATGCCGAAGCGGCGACGGAAGGCCTTGCCGTACGCAGGAAACGCATCGAGCAGCGTAACCTGCTCGGTGTTGCGCAGGCGCTTGCGCAGGTCGTTGATGTCGCTGCCGAAATCGCTGAAATCATCGGCGATGGTCAACGCCCGGTCGGCAACCACGTAGAAGCGCTCCGGCTGGCCTTTGGTATCTCGCAGCCAGAACACCTGCGCCAGCGTCACGTCGTGGGCCAGGGCGGCATTGTGGAAGTGGCCGAGGATCACCGAGTAGCTGTTGCGGTCACGTAGCGCCACGGCGCGGGCGGCAAGCCCCTCATCGCTCCGCTCGGCGCGATAGTGGCCGAGCACATAGGTACGCAGCGAGCGCTCACGGGCATCGGCGCCGGCGGCCTTGTTGTAGGTAATGCGCTGGGCTGGGACCAGCAGCGTGGTGATGGCATCGACGAGGGTCGATTTGCCGGAGCCGATGTCACCGGTCAACAGGGCGTTGCGCCCCTCAGGCCGCAGGCTCCAGACGCGCCCGTCGAAAGTCCCCCAGTTGTAGATCTCGCAGCGTTGCAGACGAAAACCCGCGCGGGTCTCGCTGCCAGTGAAGTCCAGGGGCAGTGCCTGACCGTCATTCATGGCGATGCCTTGCCCGCCTTCTGCGCTGTGCTCTCGCCGCTGCCGTGGTGACGGTATTCCTCCAGGCGTGCGTTGAACTCGGTGAGCCATTGAGCGTCGACGAAACTCTTGATGATCCGGCGCACCTCGTAGCGGTCCTCCTGGCCGCGCAAGCGGCGGAGGAAGCCGAGCTCCAAAACACGATTGATATGGGTGTCGATGCGCTGCACCAGCTTCGCCTCGTCACCGGTGTCGGGCAGGAACATGCGAATTGCCTCGACAATCTCGTCGCGGGACAATACCAAGCGCAGATCACCGCCGCTGGCGTCATGCTCGGCGAGTTTACGGCGCAGCAGGGCCAGCAGCAGGCTCACCGGGTAGCTGAGCTGCCGTCTCGGCACCAGGCGCGGCAGTTCGTCCTCGCCCTCGGCGAAGCTGCGCTGGCGCAGGTAGGCGCAGCCTTCGGTCTCGTCGAGCATCAGCTCCAGGCCCAGGACCGCGACATGGTCGCGCACCCGCGCCTGCCAGCGCAGCAGTGCCTGCCACAGCTGGGGCTGGGCGTCGGCATAGACCACTCCCCGAAACAGCGCGATCAGCGACGGCGAGAGGCTCGGCTCGGCATCGTGCCCGACGGTCTCACTCATGGCGCGCCTCCTGCGGTGAATATCACGACCGGCACGGTCGCGCGCCGGAGCCGACCGCGGTCATCGTTCCAGCACACCTCGTGCTGGCGGTCGTCGTCAATCACACCCAGGTCCTCAGCGGTGGCGAGGCTCAGCCAGGCGACCAGTTCCGCAAGCCCCTGCTCCAGCGGCGCGGCCTCGAGCAGCTCGGCCAGGGTGACACTGCGGCGGGTCTGCAGCGCCCGGCGGACCCGGCTGCGCAGACGCTCGCGATCGATGTAGACCTGCTCGAACAGGGCGCTGGCATCGACTTCGGCATCGCCTTCCAAAGGCTGCGTCGAATCGAGGTGTGCGCTCAGCGGCGGGGTGAACAGAGGGCGATCCATGGGCAGCTCGACTTGCGGGGCCGGGGCATCGATGCTCGTCAACGCCACGGTGGGCGGGGCGTTGCGCACCGCGATGGCATGGCGCTCCAGGTCCCGCAGGATCTCCATGATCCGTCGGTTCTCGAGCCAGGCCTGGTCATCGAGATATCGGCGCAGCTGCTCGGAGAGTCGGGCGACCGTGCGCTGCGTGACCTCGCCGGCGGCCATCCAGTCGTGGTGGATCCGGCGCAGGCGCGGATTCGGGGCCAGCCCGGCAATCGGCGCCAGCTCCAGCGCGCCCTCCAGCAGGCGGCTGAGTTCCTCCTGATGACTCGGTGACATCAGGAAATCCCAGAACGCTCGAAAACTGCGTCCCTGGTCCGAATCGCCGATGCTGTCGCGCTGGCCGAACACCTCGTCCAGGACTTCCGCACGGCTGCCCTCCCAGCCGGCCACCCGCTCACGCACGCGCCGGTCGAGATTGCGGAAGTTCTGCTCCACCTGCCGGAAGTCACCGAGCAGTGCATTAGCGGTATCGACCGCCTGCAGGAAGCGTTCGCGCACCTGGGTATCGTCCATGAAGACCATGCGGCCCTCGCGGACGGCCGCGATCTCCGCATCGATTGCGGCGCGCCGCCGCTCGAGTGCCTCGATGCGAGTCTGCGCATCGGTCTCGCTGCCGTGCGCGATCTCGCGCAGCAGGTCGAACACCACCTTGAGGCGCGACTCGGCGCCGACGAAAGTCCGGTCCTCGAGCCCTGCGAGCCATTGCAGCGCCTGCTCGCTCGCCGGCGTGAGGTCGTAGTGGAGCTCGTCGGCATCGGGTGGGTAGTAGCGGCGCAGCCAGCCGTGTTCGTCGCCAGCCCAGTCGTTCAGGTAATCGCGTCCGCTCCGGGGATAGAGCTCGGCACCGTAGCGTTCACGAAGGCGGTAGAGGTAGTCATCGAACTCCGCCGTCAGGTCCTGTTCGGTCATGGTCCGAACGTTGGGCAGGATGAAGGCCTGGTGCAGGAAGGCTGCAATCAGCGGAGCGCTGTTCGCAGTCAGCAGCCGCCAGCCGGGATGGTCCCGCCGCAGTCTGACCAGGTGTTCGTAGTCCATCGCAGGTGTCGGCATGGCTGTGGCGTGGCTCCTTCAGCTCTTGCGGGCCATCCTGTTTACGATAGCTTGCCATCAGGCTGCCGTCAGCGAATGAGGACGATTTCCGTGTCCAGCCCCAGTGCCACCCAGGTCTGATCGGCCGTCAGTACCGGCAGGGCGCGATCCTGTGCCAACGCCAGGCAAGCGCGATCCGCCAGCGAGAGTCCGGCCTTGCGGGTGTTTGCCCATAGCCTGGCACCCGTATCGGCATGCGCTGCCGTGAACGGCTCTATGGTCACACCCAATTCGATGACATCGGAATCCATGCCTTCGATGTCAGCGCCGCGCTGCAGGAGTTTCTGGACCACCTCGGACCAGTTCACCGCGGACACCAGCGCGCCATCGAGCGCTTCCGCCACGCGCTCGGCGCCAGGCTCGTCATGCAGCCACGCGAGCAGTGCGGATGCGTCGAGAACCGCGCTCAAGGCTGATCCTTAACCGCCTCGGCCCGCCGGTCAGCGAGCAATTCGTCAACCAGGCTGACACCTTTGGGGATATTGGCAAGACGCGACTTCAAGCGCCGCTCGACCGCTTCAGGACGCTCCAGCACGATACGATCGCCGTCCTGGCGAGCGATCAGCCGATCGCCTGGCTTCAAGTCCAGCGCATGACGCAGATGGGCCGGGATGACCACGCGGCCCTGCTTGCCAAGTGTCGACTCGCTCCTTGAGTTCATGCCCCGCACCCCGCACCTTCCATTAAGTGCCACATATTATCGCTGCGTGGCACGCCAATGAACAGGTGCCACACCGCGCCCCGTGAGCAGGTGGTGGAGCTCGTCATGGACATGGGGTCCCTCGGATGAAATCGTGAATCTCCCGGGTCAGGTCGACGTCGTGGCCCAGCCAGAGGTGTCCGCCATCCGGGTAGATCACCAGGCGCGCAGCGGGGATGCGCGCAGCCAGCAGGCGGGCCGTGTCGGCCGTGCCGAAGAGATCGTCCTCGCAGGAGAGGATTAGCGTCGGCACGGGAATGCGCTCGAATGGCGTGCGCGTGGGCGTGCCTGACCAGTAACCGTCATTGCGCAAGCCGTCGACCTTGCGGCTGATCGGCATCAGGCCTTCGCGGATCCGGTCAGCACGGCGCCGCTCCTCGGGGGACACTGCGGCCAGAAGCGCAGGATCGGTTGCGAGCAGCGTGCGCAGCAACGTGCCGGGCGTGAGGGTCGCGAAGGCGCGGAACCAGAGATCCGAGTTCAGGACGCGCTCGAGCGCCAGGCGCTGCAGGGTGGTGAAGGCCACCGGATCCGTGCCCGTGAGGTTCGCCGCCGGCACGATCAGGACGAGATGCGAGCAACGCTGCGGATGACGCAGGGCGAATTCCGCGGCCGCGAGCGCACCCGCCGAGCCACCCGCCACGGCCACGCGCTCCAGACCCACGTGGTCGAGCAGCTCGACGAGGACATCCGCCTGGTGCGCGGGTGAGGGGTCCGCAGGAAAGCCGCTGCGCAGATAGCCGAAGCGCGAGGGCGCGATGATCTGGAAGCCGACCTCGGCGAGACCCCGGGCGAAAAGCAGCCCCTGATCGAAGCCACCGCCGGCCCCATGGATCATCATCAGCGGCGATCCGCGGCCCATGATGGCGTATTCGAGTGATCCGGCCCGGGTCTCGATCACCTGGCTTTGCGCGACGGCGCGGCCTTGTGCCTCGGTCATCGTCCCACCTCGATCGCAAGCTCCGCGAGCGCCGCTTCCAGGCCCGCCACCAGGTCGCTCGAGGCGTCGAGGAAGCCCGCATCCGAATTGAGCTGGAAGGCGACCGTCACGCCGTGATCGGCATAGTGGCGCAGGCTCGAGACATAGCCGGGGATCCAGCCACCGTGCCCGTAGACCGTGCCGTGCGATGTATCGGCATGGATCGCCACCCCCGCACCATAGCGGATGCCAGGCGTGTCGGGGTCCACCGGCACGCTGGCGAGCAGCTGTTCGAGATAGGGATTGGGCATCGCGGCGCCCGCGAACAGCAGCTGCCCCCAGCGCGCAAGATCACCCGATGTGGAGGCGAAGCCACCTCCGGCCGACTCCACGGCCGGGTTCCACAGCAGCCGACCGTGCGCATCGGCGGTGCGCTCGGGCATGCCGAAGGGGTTGTCGGGCGCGACGTAGCCGACCGCAAGCCCGGCCAGGTCCGGGCGATCCGACGGCACCGTGGCGCTCAGGCCCAGCGGATCGAGAAAGCGCTCGCGGACGGCCTCATACCAGGTGTCGCCCGTCACCGCCTCGATCACCAAGCCGAGCAGTACATAGCCGGTGTCACTGTAGGCCCAGGCCGTACCGGCCTCGAACAGGGGCGCCTGCCCGAGCACGAATGCTACGAGAGCCTCCGGGTCGAACCTACCCTCGCCCATCCCCAGCCTGGCCCAGGCGTCCTGGAATGCCGGCAGATGCACATGATCCGGCAGGCCGCCGGTGTGGCGCAGCAGTTGGCCAAGGGTCACCGTGGCCGCGTTGGGCAGGGCGTCGAACCACGCGCGGTCGCCCAGATGTTCGGCGAGGCGATAGGCTTGTGACAGGGCGCCTTCGTGCTCCAGCGCCAGGACGGTCGCTGCCACGAAGGTCTTGCTGATGCTCGCGGCCAGCATCGGCGTCTCGGGCGTCATGGGGCGACCGCGCTCGCGATCCGCAAGGCCGCTCGCGGCACTCACCACCGTGCCGTCCGGCAGGGCGATCGCCGCGGTGGCGCCGGGAAAGGCATGGCGCTCGCGGAAGGCCTCCAGGGTCTCGGCCAGCCGGATGCTGAGGTCCGACCCGCCCTGCGCCATCGCGGGCGCGGCGGCCGTGGCCAGTGCCAGCATGCCCACTGCGACCAGCAGCCCGTGCATACCGTTACTCCATGGCGCTCGGGCTGGAGGCACTGCGTGACGGCACCACCGCCGTCACCGCGCCCGTGCGGCTGAACATCGTGCGCCGATGCCACCAGACGACGATCACGGCCACCGCGACAAGAAGCCAGGTATCCCATGGCTGCGCATCAGGCCAGACCGGGTTGATGAGCTGCCAGTGGAACAGCATCGGCCAGAGCAGGCTGCCCCGCGTGCTGTTGAAGATCGGCGTGACCAGCACGGCGAGCGTGACGTTGCCGATGAAGAACGGCAGGAAGTGCCAGTCGGCGAAGACCACGCCCGCCAGAAAGAACGCAGGCAGATGCCAGAGCCCCCAGGTGACGCCGATGATGAGGCCTGCCCAGATGGGCGCCATGTGCCGCTGCAGCAGCGGCTGCATCACGCCGCGCCAGCCGAACTCCTCGATCGGGCCCAGCAGCAGCATCATGAACAGCACCGCCACCACCGCCCCTGCCCCCTCGGGCGGCAAGGGCGCCAGCACCGGGCCACCCTGGATCAGCGAGCCCGCGACGAATACGAGTGGCAGCACCAGCACGATGAATAGCGCCCAGCCAGGCGTACCCCGCCACAACAGCAGGCGGGACAGGAAGGCACGCAGTCCAGACCGACCGGAATGGAACGCGACGATCAGCACGGCTGCGATGGCGGGCGACCAGGTCGCGACGAAGAAGAAGGGATGTGCGCCGCTGACCTCACCGAAAGTGACCGCGGCCCACTCGGGTGCCAGGATGTAGACGCCGATCAGCCCCCAGGTGATGAAGAAGGTGATGCCGAGGAAGGCGGCGAGTGCCGAGGACGGGATGTCGGTCGGGCGCCTCGAACCTGGCTCGCTTGGGTTCATGCCGCACTCACCGTAGGGCGGGTCAATATTCCAGGATCCGCGTCTATGCCCAGTTTTCCAATCGCAGCCCTGGCAAGTTCTCGAACTGCTTCATATTGTTGGTTACCACGACAAGACCTTTTGCGCGGGCGTGGCCAGCGATCATCTCATCGTACGGCCCGATCGGGCGGCCGGCCTTTTTCAACTCCGCACGCAGTTGGCTGGTCTGGGCGGCGGCTTCCCTGTCGTAGGGCAGCACCTCATGCGCCTTGAACGCCTCGCGAACCTCGGAAGGACGGTTCTTGATCGTGTAGATCGCGATATTCGTGTCCAGCAGGCACTTCAGCATCAAAGCGCCTCGCGCTCCTCGGGAGCCGGCTGGTGGCGCTCTGTCATGAAGTCCTCCGATACGGGCTCGGATTCAAACCAGGTGTCCCAGGATTCCCCGGCGGGCGTGATGATCCGTGCACGGCCGTCCGCGACGATGTCCACGTGCGTCACCTCTTCCGGATAGGCCACGCGCTTGGGCACCCGGACGGCCTGACTTTTATTGCTCTTGAAAACGCTGACACGCTCCACGAGCCATCTCCTCATGCTTGCATATCCCTGCGGTATATCCGACGCTAGCGTAGAGTCTGGGATATGTCCATGGGATGTACTCGCACGCATGCGGGGTGAGCGACCCCGCAGTCCCCCGAAACCGGGTCACTCCTCTGAACTTCGGCCTCTCACTCCCCCAACCCCGGCTCCGCAAGTTTCGCGCCAGACTCGATTGCTAAGGTGAAGTCCGTTCATATGGTCGCGGAGCAGATCGGAATGAAACGGGTGGTTGGAATTTTCACAGGGGTGCTGCTCCTCTGCGCATCATCCGCTGGTGCGATGGCGCAGGGTGCCGATGGCGGGATGCGCATTACCGTGGTCAGTGTCGAGGCACGGCGCCCTCTCGAGGGCGTGACCGTGACCGTCACCGATCGAGACGGCAACGTCGTTATCGCTCGCACGGAGGCGAGCGGCACGGCCGAATTGAGTGGCCTCGAGGCGGGTCTCTATGCAGTCACCGCCGATGGCGTCGACCTTGTTACCGTCAGGGAACCCAGCGTGCGTGTGGTCCGCCGCAGCGTGACACCGCTGACCATAGAGATGCTCGCACGCACGGCGGCGCTCGAGGAGATCGTGGTGACAGCCCGCGCGCAAACTGCCGATCCGCATGGGGCGGTGAGCAAGTCCCTGCTGAACAGGGAAGAACTGCGCAGTGCCGTTGGCTCAGGCAGTGACGTCATGCGAGCGCTTGACGGCGTCCCCGGGCTGATCTCCGATGGAGAATTCGCCAGCTTCTCCGTGCGGGGCCGCGGCCCCCGAGACAACCTGATTCTGATTGACGGCGTGCCGTTTGACCGTGTGATCCACTTCGACCAGACACTGGGCGAGGAGGAGGACATCGGTGGCGGTGGTCGCTACTCCATCTTCGCACCGAGTTCCATCGAACGTGCGGAGTTCTCGCCCGGCGGCTGGAGTGCTGCCTACGGAGGGCGCTCCGGCTCCCTGCTGAAACTCGACGTCGCTGGCGGCAGCCCGACGCCCAGCGCCAGTCTGCGGGTGGACATCGCAGGGCTCGAATTCGCCTACGATGGACCCAGCGGCCTGCATGATGATACGACCGTCTTCTTCACTGCCCGCCAGTTCGATTTCGGCCGCGTTTTCGACCTAATCGACGAGAAGGACATCGGCCAGCCGGAGCTCACCGATATCGTCCTGAAGACGGCGACTTCGCTCGATCCAGCCAACACGATCGAGTTCCTCGGCATTTACGCGCCGGAGAAATACACCAGGGACATCTTCAACGTCCTCGAGTCTCCGAACTTCGAGGACGTGTCGCTGATCGACACCGAGCAGGACCTGTACCTGGCGGCGCTGTCCTGGCGCCGCCTGGTCGGAGAGAACGGCGAATGGACGAATCGACTCTATTTCCGCGCGAACGACAAGACCACCTCGGAAGGTGAGGCTTACCCCGATCTTGTGCCGGAAGGTACGCCGGCCGAGGAGGTCCCGGTGCGCGAGCGCCTGATCACCGTCACCGAGAAGGAAACCGAGATCGGCTGGCGCAGCGACTATGTCACCCGCAACCGCTTCGGCAGGGGATCTGCCGGGCTTCACGTCTGGCAGGTCGACGTCGATTACTCTGCCATCCTCAGAGAAGAATGGGACCGGTTCGTCTTCCGCAGGACCGACCCGCGCCCGCCTGGCCAGCAATTCATTACCTTGATGCCGGAAGACATCAACTCGCTCTACGAGGCGAAGGAGACCAGCTATGCTGCATACGGCGAGCAGGTGTTCGAGTTCGGTCCCTGGGACCTGAGAGCCGGGCTTCGTTACGATCGCGATGGCTTTGCGGACGAATCGCTGGTCTCGCCACGGCTTGCGGCCAACTGGCGGCCCTCGCCCGGCATACGGATGTCGGCCACGGCGGGCGTGTTCCATCAGTCGCCGCGCTTTCTGGTCCGCGCGGCCAGCCCTGATAATTTCACTATCCAGAATGAGCGGATCACCCACGTGAGCGTCGGCCTCGAGCGCTACTTCGGTGCGGACTGGTCGCTGCTCGTCGAGCCGTACTACCAGTGGCTGGACAAGCTCATCGTCGAGCAGGAACGCACCAGTGGCCGGGTCACCAACGACGGCGAGGGCACGAATCTCGGCCTCGATATCGTCCTGTCGCGACGTTTTGCGGATGGCTGGTTCGGAAGTGCGGTGTACGCCTACAACAATGCCCGGCTCGACGACAACGACGGCTTCGGGAAGTATCGCGCCGACTTCAATCGCAGGCACTTCTTCTCCATCGGCGGCAGCTGGGAGATCAGCGAAAGGTGGAAAGTCGGCGCGCGCTGGAAGTGGGCGAGCGGGCGACCCACGGACGCCTTCATCATCAATGAGGACGTGCTGGGGCCAGGGCAGCCGCTGCGCTTCTCGAAGGAACTGACGCAGAAAAATGCGCTTCAGCTTGACAGTTTCCACTCGCTCAATATCCGAATCGACTACCGGCGTTCGCTCGGCCCGGTGGACCTTGTCGCGTTCCTCGACGTGATCAACGTCTACGGCGCCTCGGACGGGGGCTCACAGGAATTCGACCCGCGGCGGGGCGTCAACGTTGCAGAAGATGGCGAAGCCTTTCCCATCTTCGGCCTGATATTCGAGCGCTCCTGGTGAGATACCCGCATTGAGACTGCTCATCATCGAAGATAACCAGCGTCTCTGCCAGGCCGTCGCGGACAGCCTGCGTGCGCAGGGATTTGCCGTCGATACGGCAGCTTCGGCGTCCGAGGGGCTGCAGGTCTGGCAAGCGGCCGACTACGATGCCACCGTACTCGATCTCATGCTACCGGACGACACCGGCCTCAACACGCTCAAGGAGATGCGGCAGCGCGGAAACGTCACACCCGTGCTGATCCTCACCGCACTGGGTGCGGTCGAGGATCGCGTGCGCGGTCTCGACTGCGGCGCTGACGACTATCTCGTCAAACCCTTCGCGATGCAGGAGCTCATCGCGCGACTGCGCGCGCTGTTGCGGCGCCCGGGTGGGGCGTTGGGTCGCACACTGACGCTCGGCAGCGTGACGCTCGATACGTCTGCCCGCATCGCGACCGTCGCCGAGACACCGCTCAACCTGACGCGCTCGGAGCTGATCGTGCTCGAGACCCTGCTGCGCAACCAGGGGCGCGTCATCTCGAAGGAGCGGCTTGCCGAGTGCCTGTACGACTTCGAGCAGGAGCGCAGCGCCAATTCTGTGGAGACCCACGTGCACAGGTTGCGCAAGAAGCTCACAGCCGCGGGCGCTGACATGTCGCTCCGCACACTGCGCGGTCTGGGCTATCTTGCCTCCTGATCGCGACCCGGCGCGTGCCCCCTCCCTGCTTCGGGCACTGGTCGCCCGGCTGAGCCTCGTGGTCGTGTTGGGGCTGGCCGCCAGCTATCTGGTGTTGTACTTCGAATTTCGCGACGGGCTGTGGGGCCTGGAAGGCCAGAGCATTGCCGTGCAGGTGCAGAACCTGCGGGCCTCGATCGTGGCGGAGACGGACCCGCCGCGGCTCGATCTGCCACCATCCCTGCAAGAGCTCTACGCGCAGCCGAATCCGTTGAACGGCTATCAGATACTCGCAGCAGATGGCACGGTCCTCGATTCCGGCGGCTTCTCCGCCCCTTACCTGCCAGTGCCGGTCGCTCGAGGCGGTGATCGGGTCGTCATGCAGCGGGAGAGGGACGCCGTGTCGGGCAACAGCATCATGGCTGCCACGCTCGAACTCGATGGCATTCATGGCCCCTACTGGGTGCGTGTGGTTCGGAATCTCGACGATGCCGAGAGTCTGGTTGCCCAGCTGCTGCTCGGTGCACTGGAGGAGCTGTATCCGCCAGTCACGCTGCTGCTGATCGCCGTGATCGGCGTCGTGATCGTGACAGTGCGGTCATCTCTTCGCCCCTTACGTGCCGTCTCGCATCAGGCCTCGCGGTTGTCGCTGTCGCGTTTGGACGAACGATTGCACACGCATCACCTTCCCCGGGAGCTCGTACCGCTGGTTCAGGCCGTCAACGCCTCGCTCGATCGGCTCGAAGCGGACTATCGAGTGCAGAGGGAATTTACTGCAAACGCCGCGCACGAGCTGCGGACCCCGCTTGCGACTTTGCGGGCACGGCTCGAGTCCCGTTTTTCGGCGCAGGAGCTGGGCGATATCGCATTGGAGATCGAACAGCTCGCGCGGCTCGTCGAGCAACTGCTCTGTCTTGCGCGCCTGGAGTCGCAGGAGCATTTCCAATGTGCCACATTCGACGCTTACGCCGTCGCGCTGGAAGTGGCCAGGGAGCTGGTACCTGTTGCACTGGAGTCAGGCCATTACGTGACCGCGGCCACGCCCGAGGCGTCCGTACCTGCGTACGGGAATGCAACGCTGACGCGCCTGGTCTTTCGCAACCTGATCGAGAACGCGATTCAATATACACCGGCCGGCACGTCCATCACGCTGTCCGCTGGCTCGGCCACTGTGATCATTGCCGATGATGGGCCCGGAATCGATGCTCAGACGGCTGCTTTGCTGTTCGAACGGTTCCGCCGCGGTCCCAATGCCGCGGGCGTCGGCGCGGGCCTGGGGCTCGCCATCGCGAGGGGCGTCATGGAGCGGCAGGGCGGACGCCTGTCGCTCGACGCCAATGCGGCCCGTGGGGCGCGGTTCGTGATGGAGTTTCCTGAACCCACGTAACCCGGATTCGGGTTACATTGCTGGCGGTCACCCATTTCGGGTTGACTCTCCCCGCCCCCCGCCGAGCAGCGACACCGCTTCCACGCCGTCGGCAACCGGAAAGCCGCCCCTCAGCCAGAGGGCATTGAGGCGGCTGCGGTCGGCTCGAACATACACCTTGATACGCATTGGATCAGCGCCGACACGGGCATGCGAATCGGAAACCCTGTTTCTGCGTGCACTGCGCAGAAGTTTCCTTGCCCCTTGTGACTGCGTTTCGCTAAGATGCAGTCACTGCATGCATCAGAGGTGGTTGAAGATGCCGATCATGACGATCCGCAATCTCCCCGAGGAGGTCCACCGGGCCCTGCGCGTTCGTGCCGCCACGCGCGGACACAGCATGGAGGCCGAGGTCCGCGAGATCCTGACTGCGGCGGTCGCGCCCGAGGGACGCGTGAAGCTGGGCTCGCTACTCGCAGACATCGGCCGCGAGGCGGGGCTCACCGACGAGGAATTCGCCGTCTTCGACGAGATGCGTGACAAGACGCCGGTGCGACCCCTCGACCTCGGATGATCCTGCTCGATACGAACGTGATCTCGGAACCGCTGCGCGCGGTGCCCGAGCCACAGGTCATCCAATGGATCGACACACAGCCTCTGGAGACGCTCTATCTGGCATCGGTTACCGTTGCCGAGTTGCGGGCAGGCGTAGCACTGTTGCCCGACGGCAAGCGGCGCAGCGGTCTACAGGAAAACCTGGAGACTCGTGTGCTGCCGCTTTTCGCAGGCCGGATCCTGCCGTTCGACTTCTCCTGTACCGGCCCCTATGCCGAACTGGTGGCCAAGGCTCGGAAGGCAGGGTTCCAGATAGCCGCAGCGGATGGGTTCATCGCCGCGATCGCTGTCGGCAATGGGTTCTCGGTGGCCACGCGGGATACCCGTCCGTTTGTCGCGGCTGGCGTGAGAGTTATCGATCCTTGGGCGGGGTGAGCGGCTGAACTTCGGCCCCTCACTCCCCCACGGCGAACTCCAGCGGGTCCAGCACCGCACAGGCCCCCCACCGGGCGTATGCTCTCGTCGGGGGCGAGATCGGCGTAGGCGGGGTTGGCGGCGCGCAGGGCGAGGTGCCAGTCATCACTCCCGCTAACGATCTGGAAGACGCGCTATCCAACGCTCTGGCCGCCGGGCCTGGTGTACCACTGCGAAGATGACTATTTCCTCTTCATCAAGCCGGTACACGAGCGAGAACGGAAATCCGCGGACAAGCACCTGACGTGTACCGCCTGCTGCTGGTGAACCGCTCTGCGGAAATGCAGCTGCTCGGGCGGCCGCCTCTTCGATCGCGTTGGAGAACCGTTCTCCAAGGCCACGGGATTCTGAGTTGTAGAAGGCTACTTGTTCGAGAAACTCCCGCCGCGCCGCCGAAATGAAGCGTGCGCGCTTCACCGCGACATGCGGCGCGCTTCGGCAAAGACATCTTCAGCGGGGAAAACCGGCATTTCTCCGCGGTCAAACTCCGCAACCCGTCGGTCTATCTCTTCCGCCCAGGCCGCCTCGATCTCTGCAACAGGCATATGCAGAGATTCCAACATGGCCTCGGCGAGTTTCGCGCGTTCCTCCGCACTCAAGCGGCTTGCCTGTTCCTGGATCCGTTTCAGCGATGCTGACATCTGCTGCCTCCTGGCCGCGACGGCGCTGGGTTTGGCTGGTTCTCGATTGAGCCAGCATAGTACTCACCCGACCTCGCGCCAAGTTGCCAATTGGAGCAGACCCTCCAGCAACTGCGTCGAGTTCGGATCACTCGACTCGGCACCTGGACCCTGCGCGGTTGCGGCTGTCAGCCAGGTCACCCATTTTCGGGTGACCTCCCCGCCAGTCACCTATCTCCGGGTGACTCTCGCCGCAGTCCCCCGAACCAGGGTCACCCCCCTGAACCTCGGCCCCTTACGCCCCCACCCCCAACACCACACTCATCGGCCCACTCCCCTCATGGCGCAGATACCGCACCTTCCCGTGGTACACGAACGGGGCCGCCTTGCCGTCCTTGTTCAACGTCACCAGCATCACGTGCGCATGCCGCGAGGGCATCACCACATGCCCGCTGTGCCAGTTGCCGGGATTGAACTCGACACCGAACAGCGCGGCGATCACCTCGCGCTGGAACGTGTGCCCGCGGCGCGGCTTGCGGTTCGCCGGCAGCCGCAGGTCCTGCTATAATTGACAGCGCATCAAGAGAGGGGTCGGCCCCCACCAACCTGCGGAGTCCCCGCAAGGTGGTCAGCTCGAAAGAGCGGATGTGGCCTGGACACGGGCAACCCAAGCGGACTCCCTGCCTGATGAGATAGACCGAACCTGGAGTGGCCCACCTGACGGGCCGGGCATTTGATCGACCAGCTTGTGCGCCCGGGATGTTCCCAAAGCACTAAAGAGGTGAACGTCATGTTCCGTGATGATCCTTTTGCCGTCGTTGGCGGCGAACTCGCCAAGTCTCTTGAATCTGCCGGCGCCACGGTCCGGTGCAGGCACGACGACTACTACGTCGAATACCAGGGCCGCTCGGCCAAGGTGGAATTCCGTCCGCCTGACGAGCCGTCCGGCGAGCGTGGCGCAATCCATACCGTCGTGACGGTACGTGGTGCGCTGCCCGAGCCGCGCGATGGCCGACCCCCGGATGACGAGGCGCTCTATACCCTGAATCGCTCCGCCGCGCTCGCCGGCGCCATGAGCGAGCACGAGCGGCTGTTCGCCGGCGCGCGGCTCACCGTCTATCGCGGCGAGTACGCCTGGCACGACCTGCAGCTGCCGCTGCTGACGGCCGCCGTCATCGACGGCATCCGGGCCTTCGGGCTGCACCCGGAGCAGCCCGCACCCGTGCGCAGTAGCGCCGATTCGACGTGGGCGCCTGCGGACCTGTGCGCTGCGGCCGCGGTGCTCTCACGCCTGTCATTCTGCACCCATGATGAAGGCGGGCTCACGGCCGAGTTCCCGCTGGCCGAGGGCGAACTGAGTGCGCTGGCTGGCGATTCGCGCACCGCGATGCTGCAAATGGTCACCGACCGGCCGCACCCGGTGCTCGGTGGTGGGCTGGAGTGCCTCCTGCAGATGCCGCACCAGGTCGAGGATCGGGCGCGGCTGGCGCGGCTGTGCAACCAGCTCAACCGCATGGAGATGGCGAGGCTCGACCTGCCGCCGCATTTCGGTGCCTGGCGGCCGGGGGAGTTCATGAACAACCCGACCTATGTCACTTTCCTGCCCGACAGCCTGCACGCCATCTCCGGCATTGCAGTCAACGTCGGCGTGTGGGCGGCGCACCGCGCCCGCTGGGCGAGCGTGGCACTCGCAGCACTGGGAGTGAAGGCACCGGCTGTTACGCCTCTCCCGTACGCGGCCATTGTGCCGGACGCGGACGCGGACATGGACTGGCGCCCGGATGATTACTGGGACGAGGACGGCTACGGCGAATACACCCCGCTGAACGAGTTCGAGCGACGCATGGAACTCGCCGAGGCCAGCGGCGACTGGTCGGACTGCGAGGTGCCGGTCGTACCGTTCGCCATGCGTGGCGGCGATTTCCTGCCGCGGCTGCGGGGCAACGAGGTGGAGATCGCACGGCTGTCGCTGGACTCGACCACCTGGGACGTGATCAGCATCCGCGCGCGGCGGGTCGGCCGCCGGATCGCCTACCGGGTGGTCGACGAGTACGAGACACCTTACGTGATCCGACCGAAGACCTCGAAGCGTCCGCTCACGCTCGGCCAGCTGATCGCGCTGATCGACGGGCTGAGCGACGGGGAGCAGAGCCGCTCACCCACCGCGCTGCGCGACGACCAGTTGATCTACGGCGATCCGGACCAGATCGAGGAGACAGCAGATTTCGTGACGGTCTCGTCCCCGTACTATGCGGATCTCGAGGACTGGTACACACGCCAGGCGATGGAGTGGGCTGAGACACGCCTCGCCGAGCGCGAGGCACGCAACGCCGCGGAGGAGGAGTGAGCATGTACGACCTGATCGGAGATATCCACGGCGAACTCGGCGCACTCGAGGCGCTGCTCCGGAAACTCGGCTACCGCCGCACCAGCGAGGGGTGGTCGCACCCCGGCCGCATGGCGATCTTCCTCGGGGATTTCATCGACCGCGGTGCTGACTCGCGCGGCGTCTGCCGCCTGGTGCGCGAGATGACGCAGGGAGGCAGCGCGAAGGCCGTGATGGGTAACCACGAGTTCAACGCCCTGGCGTATCACACACCGGATCCGCTCAGACCTGGCGCATTCCTGCGTGAGCACTCTCCCAAGAACCGAAGTCAGCACGAGGCGACACTTGAGAGCTTCGCCGGCAACGATGCCGAATTCGAAGAGACCCGGGACTGGTTCGCCTCCCTGCCATTGTGGCTGGATCTCGGTGGCCTGCGGGTGGTGCATGCCGCATGGCACACCGAGTCCATGGAGGCGCTTCACGACCACCTCGACACGGACCGCAAGCTGCAGGCGAGTGCCCTCGAGCAGATGTCACGCAAGGAGAAGACTGCGTCGCGCACGGGGAAGACTGCCTACGAGAGCGTGGAGACGGTGCTGAAAGGCGTGGAGGTGAAACTGCCCGATGGCTGCCGCTTCGTGGACAAGGATGGCCACCAACGCCACGAAGCGCGTATCCGGTGGTGGCTGCGAGAAGGCAGCCTTACCTGGCGCGAGCTGGCCCTGGGTCCGCCGGAGCTGATCGCGCAACTCCCGGATGCCCTTGTGAACGAGGGCGCGAGCCGGGGCTATCCGGCGGATGCGCCGCCCGTATTCATCGGCCACTACTGGCTGACTGGTAAGCCTGCGCCGCTGGCGCCGAATGTCGCCTGCCTCGACTACAGCGTGGCAAAGCCTGGAGGGCAACTGGTCGCCTATCGCTGGGAGGGGGAGCAGATATTGAAGGTATCGTCGTTCGTTTCGGTGTCCCGATAGACCATTGCTCACCCGCTGCTTCATCGCGCTTGTTGACCTCGATCTTGATGCGCTCGAGCAGCGCGAACGGCCGGGACGGGTGAAGAAACCGCCGACGGCTGCCGCTCCGGCGACGATCACGAGTCGGTGCTCTCCCGCCGACCGAGGCTCTCAGCGAGGAAGGCTGATACCAGAGCATTCATGCTGACACCTTCCTGCTTTGCCCGCGCCGAAAGCCTCAGGTGCAGGCTGCGAGGAATCCTCGCAATGAACTTCCCGCTCGGCAGCTCACCCGGCCGAGGCACC
>RECU01000085.1 GCA_007693855.1 Gammaproteobacteria bacterium
AGCACCGCCCGACCGATCAGCCGATGGGCATGGATGTCCATGAACGCCGAGGGCCTGAGGATGGTGAACGCCAGGCCACTGGCCTCGAGATGACGTTCCACCGCGAACTTGCTCCGCCAGAAGTCCACCGGATGATCCGGTGCCGCACCCAGCACGGAGGTGTAGACGAAGCGCCGGACTCCGGCTGCGCAGGCCGCGTCGATCAGCGCGCGATGACCGTCCAGATCGACCGCCTCGGAGCGGTTGGCGCCCCGCCCGAGCAGTCCGTGTGCGGCCGCGAAGACGGTATCCACGCCCTCACAAGCGATCGCCAGCGTCTCCGGACGCCGCAGATCGACGCACATGGGTTCGGCGCCACAGGCGAGCAGGTCTGCGAGGTTGTCGGGGCGGCGACTGGCCACACGCACCGACAGGCGGCGCGCCAGCAGGCGGCGGCTGACCGCCGAGCCCAGGCAACCACGCGCACCCACCACCAGGATCATGCAGCGCTACCCCGGTACATCGATCACGCTTTCCACCGGCCGGCGCAACGACGCCGGCATCGTCGGTCCGCGCCCCAGGCGCAGCACGAGATCGACGCGCGCACCACCGACCCCGAACGCCTCGGTAAAACGTCCACGCAGGGCGGCGACCTCGACAGGCTGATTGATGAAGGCGTGGGCGATGCCCAGGACTGTGGCTTGCAGCGCCAGGCGTTGATAGCAGCGCCCCGCCTCCAGCCAGTGGCGCGGATCGTCGGCTTCAGAGACGAACACGGCGATGGCGCCACTGCGACGGATGCCCTCCACGTCCCGGCGATTCTGCGCCCCGGCAGACAGGGCGAAACGGGTGGCGAGGCTGCCCAGCCAGCGAGGCGCCGAGGGGCTGCCCATGACCGGGCCATACAGCCCGTCACCGCGGGCGATCGCCTCGGCAGCGCTGTAGCGCAGCCACTCGCGAAGCTCGCTCTTCCACGCCGGATTGGCGAACTGCAGGCGATTGCCTTCAGCGACATGCTCGGCGACCTTGTCGCGCGCGCGCCGGTCGCTGAGCAGGTGCACGCTGACCCCCTCGCCACGGCCCGCCTGCTCGAGCAACTGCAGTTCCCCGGTGGTCAGCGCACGGCCGTCGTACTCACTGCGCGTGCACTGGCGGCGAGGAATCGCCTCGAACAGCGCCGAGCGCTCGACCGGCGCCACCTCGAGCTCGACACGCGTCTCGCTGCTGGCGGCATCGAAGTCCATATGGCCCTGGAAGCCGGCGGCGCGGGCGGCCTGTAACAGGTTCTCCAGGGCGCAGCCAAGACTGACAAACAGGTGGTGGTCGTCGGGGTCGACCACCGGACACCGGCGCGCCAGGTCCGGGCGGATGACTATCCGGCGACGCTCGCAACGAAAGCGCCAGGGCTGGGTGTTGTGACTGGAGGCTGCCAGCGTGGCGTAGTGCACCAGGGGCCGCAGATCATCGGCCATGTCCTCGAGCGGCAGATGTCGCCGGATCGTCTGCACGGCCTGTGCGTAAGTCGTCATCCCGGGTCCCCCGGCCGCGCGGCAGGATGGCGTACCCCGCCTCCTCGCAGCCCCCCCTACACCTACCCTGCCCGCCGGAGCTTGGCAAGGCGTCCGTTGTACAATCGCCGCACACACCCGCTTACAGGTCGTGCCTGCCGCCGGGCCGGCCATCTGCCGAGGGCACCCATGGCCGATCCCACGACCGCTGATCCTGTCCAGCGCAGCGAGCCGCTATCGCGACGCCTGACTTTGCCCGCGCTCTGGTTGCTGGTCATCAACGGGATGATCGGCGCCGGCATCTTCGGTGTGCCGGCCGCCGCCGAGCAGCTTGCAGGGCGGTTCAGCCCGTGGGTGTTCGCGATCTGCGCCCTGCTGATCGCCCCGGTGATGTTGTGTTTTGCCCAGCTCTCCAGCGCGTTTCGCGGCACGGGCGGGCCGACACTGTACGCACGTACCGCCTTCGGGCCGTTTGCCGGCTTCCAGATCGGCTGGGCCTTCTACGTGGCGCGGCTGACCGCCTTCGCGGCCAACACCAACCTGCTGGTCACGACCGTGGCGTTTTTCTGGCCCGAAGCCATGGGGCCTGCGCTGCGCGTCGGCCTCATCCTGCTGGTCTGCGGACTGCTCACCTGGGTGAACCTGGTGGGCGCGCAGACGGCGATGCGCTCGCTCGGCGTCCTGACCGTGCTGAAACTGTTGCCCCTGGTCGGCCTCGCCCTGGTCGGTCTGGTGGGGCTCGACCAGACCGTCTTCACCTCCGCGGTGAGCCCGCCCGGGCTGGTGGACCTCGGTGCCGCCGTCCTGCTGGTGATCTATGCCTATGTCGGGTTTGAGTCAGGGCTGGTGCCCGGCGGCGAGGCCCGCAATCCGCAACGCGACATGCCGCGGGCGCTGCTGCTGGCCCTGGCCATCGCCGCCAGCGTCTATGTGCTGGTTCAGATCGCCACGCAGCGGCTGGTGCCCGAGCTTGCGCTGGCCGAGCGGCCCGTGGTCGACGCAGGCGCGGCGCTGTTCGGCCAGGCCGGTGCGGTGATCGTGGTGCTGGCCATCATCGCCTCGGTCGGCGGCAATCTGCTCGGCTCGATGTTCTCCACCGCACGCATCTCCTATCGGCTGGCGCTGGATGGCCAGCTGCCGCCGTTTTTCGCGGCAGTCCACCGCCGCTACGAGACCCCGTGGCTGTCGGTGCTGGTGTTCGGGGCTGTGGCCTTCGTGCTGGCGGCGACCGGCAGTTTCGTCTGGCTTGCCGTGATCAGCGTGTTCGTGCGGCTGCTGATCTACGGCACCTGCATTGCGGCGATGCCACGGGTAAACGCCGCGGCCGAGGAGTCGCCGGACCGCATTCGCCTGCCTGGCGGCCTGACGATCCCGGCGCTGGGCCTGATGGTCTGCGCGGGACTGGCCACCCAGGTCTCACTGGCCTCCGTGCTGGCGACCGTGGCACTGCTCACCGTGGGTACGCTGCTGTTCATCGTGGCCGCCTGGCAGCGGCGACGGCTGGGGATCGAGGCCGCCTAGCGACAGTTGATGCAGCGGGTGATGGTGGGATCGGCCATCAGGCGGCGCGGATCGATGTCCTCGCCACCGACGAAACACGCACCATACTCAGCCGCGGCGATTCGGCGAAGTGCGCCCTCCTGGTTGATCTATCGACTGCCGCTCCAGCAGATCGACATAGGCGCAGTCGAGCAGGGCAGCTTTCGCGATGCCGAGGGTGGCCATCAAGGCCTCGGCCTCGTGTATCCCCGCCTCTTCAGGCTCACCCTCGGCGAGGACCACCTCCAGCTCCATGAAGTCACCCAACCCTTCCACTTGATCCACGTGGATACGTGTACGGCCGACCAGAAACAAGCGGCGGCGTTTCACCACCCGGCCGACTTCACCCCAGGCGGCGCCGAGCACGACGCGCAGACGATCAGGCGAGTCCGTCGTCACGATCTCGTAGAACGAGGGTTTTGGTCCGCCCAGATCATCGCGGCGATAGAAAATGAGCTCGCCGGAGGACACAGAGAGCCGCCGCAGCTTGAGCCGGCCATTGGCACAGCCAAAGAAGATGTCGTCCTGATCGATCACCACGGCGGGATCCGCTGTCAGCGTGGAGATTCTCGCCTCGAGGCTTTCGAGGTCGAACACCCGCGCCTTGATTTCGATGTTTCGCGCCATGGTCACTCGACTTGCGTAGCAGCCAAAAGATCCATGATAGGACGGGGACGGTGAAACCGGGAGCACCACACAAGCGCGGAGTAGTGCTGTTCGAAGAAAGCGCGAAAAATGTCGGCACTGCCAGGAAGCTGCTGGAGGGTCCGGGCTCGGTCGTGGGCTGCGGGCTAGCGCGTTCAGCTAGGCCTGGTGGCTTTCGCCGGACACCCAGACGCGGCCCGTGCAAACAGTCTTGAAGTCAAGGCTCTCGTAAAGGCGGTAACCAGCCGGCGTTGCGCCGAGGAAAAAGCGTCGGATCCCATTACTGCGTGCTTGCGCCATCGCTGTCGACAAGAGCCTGAGACCTATTCCGCCACGCTGGCGTGACGCATGCGTCCCCATCGCCCATATGCCGCAGGTATCGCCGTGATAGGTCAACGTAACGCTTCCCACAGCCTCGCCATTGCTGCGAGCGACGTAGACATCGACGCCTGTCGAATCGAGTAAGGACGCAGGCAGCGCTCGAAGTACGCTGTCCTTGGGCATGCTATAGGCTGAAACCAGCACATCCGCGCTTGCGTCAGCGTCCTCGGCGCCAGACGCACAAACGACTGCCACATCGGGGTGACCAGAGGGCTCGAGTGGCATGTCATCACGCACCATAAACGGAAAATCCACCGCGTAGGCCAGGCCCAGATCGGCTGCGATGTCGTCGAACGCCTCGCCCGCTTCAGGGAAGATGATGGCGAGAAACGGCAGCTGTCGATGCAGGCACGAATTCAACATGTCCCGAAAGTGATCGTGGTCAGCGCCGGCCCCAACAACCAACATATTCATGTCAGCAACCGCTTCGTTGCACAGGGCTAACTGCAGACCGGGTCGAGCCGCAGCTTCGTAGCGTGCCGCCTCGCCGAGAAACATAGTGACGGCGTTATTGGTAAGACGACGCAACACGGACTCACTCAGAGTTTTCGATGCTGTGTTCACAGATCTCTCCGTATTCTTTGCAGGTTTCGGTTGCTCGTTCTCGGCCCTATGTGCCGCCTAACGACCTGTGAACCCGCACTTAACGGCGAAGGAGTGGAGCGGTAACGAAACGACAAAGTAGTCAAGTGACGGGTTGAACAGGATGTTAGCGAGATACTTCATTCTCAAGCGCTTCCGCGCAGTACGCGTTGAGACTCTTCCCCTGCTTGAAGGCCTCGATAGCTAACCGTTCATGCAGCTGTTTATCTACGCGTAGATTGAACTTTCCAGAGTAGCGCTTTCCCGACATACCAGGCGGCAAGTCGATACCGATTTTCTCAGCATCTTTAATCCACTCGTCGATAACCGCGCAGAGCTCGGCAAACACTTTCTGCTCGTTCTTGCCATGAACCCCGCCCAACATCAGTTCCGGGCAACGGCCAACGAAGCACTGATCTTCCTCCGACCACTCAACAATCTTTAAATACTGGGCTGACTTCTTTCTCATTTCCGAACCTGCTCAAGGGCTGCCTTCACCGCCTTTTCCTGATAGGGCTTCGCATCCGAACCGGGAGCGCCACTGATGGTGATACGTACTCCCGAGGGGTGTATCAGGTTTCGATGGCTACCTTTACCGCCGCGGTCATTGAAGCCAGCGGCTTTCAAGTCACGTAACAGTTCGCGAATCTTCGGCGGCATGGCCGAATAGTACCACAGCGGTACTATTATTTTATCTCGCTAACGCCAAGCTGAGCGGCGTACCGAAAAG
>RECU01000074.1 GCA_007693855.1 Gammaproteobacteria bacterium
GGGGCGAGAAAAGGTGGTGGGGGCGGGGTGTTTTTTTGGTTTGCCTTCTCCCGTAGGGCGGGCGGCGGGCGACTCGTGAGGAGTCGCCCGCCGCGCCCACCCCGGCAGTGGCCGGGTCGATGACACTGCTGATCAGGGACGGCAATGCCCAGGCTACTCATCAGCGGGCTGGTCTTCGTAGTCTTTCAGCCTGTTGTAGAGTGTCTTCTGACTGACGCCTAGAGCATCTGCGGTTTTCTTGCGATTACCGCCGTAGTGTTCGAGGGTCTTCTCGATCAGGCTCCGCTCCATGTCCCTGATTGACATGCCGGCGGCCAGTCCACCGTCTGGAGTAGTCCAGGCAGGCGGACGGTCGAAGTCCTCGGGCAGGGTGTCAATGCACCCCTTGTCACGGTTCAGAATCGCTGCCCGTAACAGCGTGTGTTTGAGCTCGCGAACGTTACCGGGCCATTGGTGAGCCATCAGCCGCGCGAGCGCAGCAGGTGCAATCATCTCCGGGGTCCCATGCTCCGCCGCGTATTCCGCCAGAAAATGTGTGGCGAGTTGCTCAATGTCCCCTTCGCGCTCCCGCAATGGCGGCACGTGGATGGTCAGTACGTTGATACGGTAAAACAGATCTTCGCGAAACTTGCCCTCGCGAATCTGCTGGTAAAGATTGTTATTGGTCGCGGCAACCACCCGCGGCGACACTGTGATCTCGTTTTCCGCGCCAACTCGCCGGACGGTCTGTGTCTCGAGCACCCGCAGTAACGCCGCTTGCTGTGCAAGCGGAAGTTCACCTATTTCATCCAGAAAGACTGTGCCATCTTCGGCCCGCTCGAACAGTCCCCGGTGTCGCTTGGCCGCGCCGGTGAAGCTGCCCTTTTCATGACCGAACAACTCGCTCGCCAGCAGTTCCTGGGGGATGACAGCGCAGTTTAGCGCGATGAACGGTTTATCGCCGCCGCGGATCTCGTGCACTGCTTGAGCGACCAGCTCTTTGCCGGTCCCGCTCTCCCCGGTAATCAGCAGGGTGACATCGGTTTCGCCATAGTCGCGAATGAGCGAGCGCAACGCCATCATGGGGGCTGATTCCCCAACCAGCGGGACGGCGAGGCGATGGTCGCTGTCGGCGGCCTCGTCACTGGCGCCCGATCCAGACTCACTGTCGAGTGCGCGACGGATGGTCTTGCGCAGCTGACGGCTGTCTACCGGCTTTACCAGGTAATCCACAACCGATCCGCGTATCGCTCGGATCGCCGAGT
Source organism: Gammaproteobacteria bacterium (assembly GCA_007693855.1). Lineage (GTDB taxonomy): Bacteria > Pseudomonadota > Gammaproteobacteria > Steroidobacterales > PWYM01 > PWYM01. The sequence continues at coordinate 1,245 of RECU01000074.1, forward strand.
CGATCGAGGGATGCCCCGTGATGATGATCGTCCTGGGGCCGTGATCCGAAACGAGTTCAAGCCCACTGCCGTCTGGCAGCAGCAGATCAATGAACATCAGCTGGGGAGTCTGCTGCCCCAGGAGCGTCCGGGCCTCGGTGAGCGAGTGTGCGACGTGGATCGCATACCCTTCGCGCTCGAGCAGCGGGCGGACCGCCGCGGTGAACTCGGGGTCGTCGTCAACGAACAGAATGGTGACCATGCGCCCCACCGCCAACCAAAGGGTAGTTACCGTCAAAGTGACGGCAAACCTGCCATGGCTGCCGCACTTTTCACGGTCAAGGACGCGGCAAGTATAGCCCGCCCCTCTGAATGAGCGAAAACGGGCACCGGGAGGCGGGCAGCCGAAACACCGGGTCGCTGTGGTGTTGCTGCAGCGGTTCTGCGCCTGTTCTAAGATGATCGGGCATTTCTGTCGGACGCTTGGTCGTATCGCTGAATCCGGCCGGACGCATTGCGGGGCAGCCTTGATTGGTCGATTGTTCATTGCCGGTGCGCTGACGTGTCTGTTGAGTTTTCTGACCGTCCAGCTCTGGAATTTCCTGCGTGATACCGACACCGCGAAGATCGCCCTTATCACCGAGACCGAGGCTTATGCGACGCGCAGCCGGCTCGTGCAGCAGCTTGACAGCCTGCTGCAGAGGCTGCGCGAAGTGCATGATTACTGGGCTGCGAATGCCCCCGAGGCGATAGACGGGTGGGCCGAGGTTCAGGGCCTGGGTTTCGCTGAACTCGATGGTCTGAGCGCATTGTTGTGGGTTGATGAAGCCACTGGCCGGCAATTTCTCGCAACCCCCGAGGCCCCGGAGATGTATCGGCCTGCTTCGCCGGTGGAGGAGGCCACCGCAGAGAGGCTGCAACGGGGTGCCGCTGGTGTCGTGGGTGAAGCCATGCTGGGCCCGGAGGCGGTCGACGAAGGGCAGCGCATCAAGGTGGTGATTCGCCGCGACGAGGGTGGCGGTACCCTCATCGCGGCGTTGGATGCCCAGGCGATGTTCGCGAGTTTTCTTCAGGATCAATCGCCAGGATACGCGGTCGAGGTCGAATGGAGAGGCCAGAGCCTTTACCGTCAGGGTGCGCCCGCTGCCGGTATTCCTGAGAGCTGGTCACGCGAGGGCATGATCAGGACGTCCATGAATGCACTGCTCGCGGTGACACATACACCGACAGCAGCACTCGCGGCCGCTCTCGTTACACCTGCCGTGGCGGCGGTCATGCCGCTGGGTCTGGCCGTGTCGGTACTGGTGGGGATGTTGGTTGTGGAAAATGGTCGGGTGAATACCCGCGCTGCGGCGGCGCGGGAGGCCGAGCGACGGGTGGGCGAGCTGAATCGGACGCTGGAAAGCCAGGTGGCTGAGCGAACGGCAGAGCTGCAGACCCGTAACGCCGATCTGGTTACGATTGCCGAGTCGGTAAGTCATGACTTGCGAAGTCCACTCAATGCACTCTCAGTCAATCTGGAGCTGATCGGGCAGGATATGGCCTCGTCATCGGGGCGGGAGGCGCAGGATGCGCTGCGCAGATGCATGACAGGCGTCCGACGCATGGCATCGATCCTGGATCGTGTGGTCGGGCTGTCGATGGCGGTGCATTCGACGTTTCAACGCGAGCCACTGTCGATGCGTGGATTGGTCCTCGAAGTGTTTGAACAGTTGCGGGCGGTGGCACCGGAGGCGACAGTAGAACTTGAGGTCGCACCGCTCGTCGACGTGGCCGCCGACGATGTCCTGGTCAGGATTCTGATTCTGAACCTGCTCGGTAACGCGCTGGAGCACGGTGGCGCACGAATCCGTGTGTCCTGCGAGAGCGCCGGCGCCGGCAAGCCCGTAGTCTATCGCATCGACAACGACGGTTGTGATGTGGATCCCGGGCGGTTGGATACGCTGTTCAGGCCGTTTCATACGGGCGACGATCCGCAGCACGAGAGAGGACGAGGTCTTGGCCTCGCGATCGCCGAGCGGGTGGTGAAGCGGCATGGCGGACACATCCAGGCAGATACCGACCGTGGCGACCGGTTCACCATCCGCTTTACCCTGGAGCCCGACGCTGCTGCCTAGCGACGATCGATCAGAAACAGTGCAGCGCCGCCGACGGTGCCAATGGCCCCGAGCACCCAGTACCAGAGGGTGCTGTCCGTGTATTCGCCGGTCACCGCTTCGGACACCCGGTCATCCATGCCTTGGGACGATTGATAACCCAGGAACAGCAGGAGGATGCCAACGCCCAGCATGGCGATGCCCACTATGTTCTTCATACTCATCTTGAATCTCCGTAACCAGTCTCTGATGAATTCAGAGGACGTCTGTATGGGAGATGACGCAAGATGCATGCCAGGCATCGAGGGTAGGTGCTGGTCCGGTGAATCACGCGGTCGGCAGGTCGTGCTGACCATTTGCCCGGCTGTTCTGGCGGCAGTTGTTACCCGCGCGACCGTAAGCCTTGCCGGTGGGCAGGCGGTATCGTGCGCGGGTGGTCAGCCGAGCGTGATGATGACCTGCCCTGCCACCCGTCGGGCCCGCTCCCGAGCCGCGACCAGGGTGTCTCCCCGTGCAAGCGCGACCCCCACGCGGCGTTTGCCCATGACTTCCGGCTTGCCGAACAGGCGAAGTGCGGTATCGGGTTCCGCCAGCGCCTCCGCCAGCCCCTGGAACTGAACGTCTCGTGACTGGCCCTCGGCCAGCAGGGCGACGGAGGCGGATGGGCCAAGTTCCCGGATCTCCGGCACGGGCAGCCCCAGGATGGCACGCAGGTGTAGCGCGAACTCCGAGAGTTCCTGCGAGACCAGCGTCACCAGGCCGGTATCATGCGGCCGGGGCGACACCTCGCTGAACCAGACCTCGTCATCGCGCACGAACAGTTCCACGCCGAAGATGCCCAGGCCACCAAGTACATCGGTGATGGCGGCGGCAATCTCCCTGGCCCGCTCAAGGGCCCGCTCGGTCATCGGGTGGGGCTGCCAGGACTCGCGGTAATCGCCGTCGATCTGCAGATGGCCGATCGGTGCGCAGAACGATGTGCCGCCGGTGTGGCGCAGCGTCAGCAGCGTGATCTCATAGTCGAACTCGATGAAGCCCTCGACGATCACCCGCCCACCGCCGGCACGTCCGCCTTCCTGTGCATGGCGCCAGGCGTCGGCCTGCTGCTCATGGTGGTGCAGGGTGCTCTGACCCTTGCCCGAGGAACTCATCACCGGTTTCACCACGCAGGGCAGACCGATCTCCTCGACAGCAGCGAGGAATCCCGCCTCGTCATCGGCGAAGCGGTAGGGCGATGTCGGCAGACCGAGCGCCTCTGCGGCGAGGCGGCGGATGCCTTCGCGATTCATGGTCAGATGCGCCGCGCGCGCGGTGGGCACGACCCGCTGCCCGGCCGCCTCCAGCTCGAGCAGGGTGGCGGTGGCGATGGCCTCGATTTCAGGCACGACCAGCGCCGGGCGTTCGCGCGCGATCAGTTCGGCGAGCGCCTTGCCGTCCAGCATGTCGAGCACGTGGCTGCGATGGGCCACCTGCATGGCTGGTGCGCCCGGGTAGCGGTCAACCGCAATGACCTCGACGCCGAGGCGCTGGGCCTCGATGGCAACTTCCTTGCCGAGCTCGCCGGCCCCGAGCAGCATCAGCCGGGTGGCGCCTGGGGCGCCGGGGGTACCGATTTTGGTCACTGGAACCTCCTGAGTGCCATGTTAGCGAATCTGTGCAGGTCTGCGTGATTCAGGATGGGGTGCCCCGCGCGCGACCGAACCGCTCGACCAGGTCATGTCGCCGCAGGGCTGCCCGGAGCTGGTGATAGCTGAGACCCAGCAGTTCGGCGGCGCGTGGTTGGAGGTAGGCCGCCTGCTGCATGGCCTCTTCGATCAGGCCGACTTCGGTACGGGCCAGGACAGCCTTGAGATCCACCGGGAGTCGGGTGTGCTCGGCGGGCGGGTCCGCGGCGCCCGGCCGGCGGGTCGAACCAGGCGCGCGCGCGTCGGTGTCCGGCTCGGCAGTCGGGCTGCCGCGGTGCCGCGTGTTCGCGGGCAGCGCCGGATACGCCTCGGCAAACGGATCGAACGCAATCTCGTCGATCGGCTCGTCCGCTGCCACGGCGCGATATACCGAGCGCTCCACGGTGTTTTTGAGTTCGCGTACATTGCCGGGCCAGTCACAGCTCAGCAGTGCGTGACAGGCCTGCGCGGTGAAGCCGGCGAAAATCTCGCGCTTGAGCTCCGCTGTCATGTTGATGGCGAAGTGCTCGGCGAGGGGCAGGATATCTTCGCGCCGGGCGCGCAGCGGCGGCACATGGATCACATCGAAGGCCAGCCGGTCGAGCAGGTCGCGGCGGAAGCTGCCGTCCTCCGCGGCCTGCAGCAGGTCGGCGTTGGTGGCACCGACCACCCGCACATCCGTGCGCCGCGTCTCGCTGCCGCCGACGCGCTGGAATTCGCCGTATTCGATCACCCGCAGGATCTGCTCCTGCATGCGCAGCGGAATGGTGCCGAGCTCGTCGAGTACCAGCGTGCCGCCATCGGCCTGCTCGAAGCGCCCGATCCGCCGACCGGTTGCCCCGGTGAAGCTGCCGGCCTCGTGGCCGAAGAGCTCGCTTTCAAGCAGGGTTTCGGTCAGCGCGGCACAGTTCAGCTTGACCAGCGGCTGCTCCCAGCGCGACGACAGGTAGTGCAGACGTGCGGCGATGTGTTCCTTGCCCGTGCCGCGCTCGCCCAGCACGAGGACCGGCCGGACCAGTGGCGCGGCCCTGGAGACATGCTCGAGCATGGACAGGAAGCTCGGAGCCTCGCCGATCATGGGCGGCAGGTCGGGAAGGGCGCTGCGCATAGCGCTAGTTTAACCAATTAACGGCTAAAACAACTATTAATTAGTCTTCAAAGGCAACTATCGCGCTCAAGCCGCTTCCGTTTTCTCAGGAAAACCTAAATAAAAACAGTTCTCTAACTCAAAATCAGCGGGTTGGCACGGCTCATGCTTTGTGTGTGGCGAGTATAGATTTTTCCCTGAGGAGAACCTGACATGGGCATCTTTTCGCGCTTCAGCGACATCGTGAATTCCAACCTCAACGCCATCCTCGACAAGGCGGAGGACCCGCAGAAAATGGTCCGGCTGATGATCCAGGAGATGGAGGACACGCTCGTCGAGGTGCGCTCCGCGGCCGCGCGCAGCATTGCCGACAAGAAAGAACTCAGCCGCAAGGTCGCCAGTCTCGAGCGTGAGGCGCATGACTGGACCGACAAGGCCGAGCTGGCCGTCACCCGTGGCCGAGACGACCTGGCCAAGGCCGCACTGGGCGAGAAATCAAGGATCGAGAGCGCCGCCGAGGGCACCCGCGCGCAGCTGCGCGCCATCGAGGAGGGGCTCGCCAAGCTCAACGATGACATCGCCCGGCTCGAGGCCAAGCTGGCCGACGCCAAGGCCAAGCAGCGAACCATGCTGACCCGGCACAAGACCGCGTCCAGCCAGCTCGCCATGCGTGAGAAGATCCACAGCACGCGGATCGACGACGCCCTGCTGCGCTTCGAGCAGTACGAGCGCAAGCTCGATGACGTCGAGTCGCGGGTCGAGGCTTATGATCTCGGGACGCAGAAGAAGAGTCTGCGCGAAGAGTTCGTGGATCTCGAGTCGGAGGACCGCGTGGAACTGGAGCTTCGCGAGCTCAAGGAGAAAATGCACCGGCGTACGGCCGGTGACCGGGACGCCGGCTGAACCCGCGGGCGACCCCCTCACTTTCCTGACTTACCCTGACAAGGCTGAGATGTGATGAATGGCATGATTTTCCCCCTGCTGGTCATCCTGCTGACGGTTGTCGTGCCGCTGGCCCTGCTCCTCCACTACATCACCCGGTGGCGGGAGTCCAAGGGGCTGTCGGCCGAGGACGAGCAGATGCTCGAGGATCTCTGGCAGGACGCGAAACGGATGGAGTCGCGTGTCAACGCGCTGGAGACCATCCTGGATGATGAAGTGCCGGACTGGAGGAAGCGGGTATGAGCCGGACCCTGAATCTCGATGCGCTGTTGCGCGGGTTGACCTCGCTGCACCGCGATCGCGAACACGGCTGGCTCTTCGGCGTCTGTGCCGGGCTCGCCGCGCGCTTCGGTTTCGATCTGCTGCTGGTCAGGGTCCTCACGCTCGGCTTGTTCGTGCTGCTGCCCCTGACTGTCGGGCCGGTGTACCTGCTGCTCGGGTTACTCCTGCGTAATCGTCCACTGGCCCATCCCGACCCGCAGGGGGAACGTAGATTCTGGACCCGGCACCGTGATGCCGGAAACGGGAGTGACTGGACATGACTGACTCACGCACTCGCAAGGGACGTGCCACCCGCCTCTATCGAGACCCCCGCGGCGGCAAGCTGCTCGGCGTCTGCGCCGGCCTGGCCGATTACTTCGGCTTCGATGTGACCGGTACCCGCATTGTCGCGCTCATCTCGCTGGTGTTTTTCATGCCGGCGACACTGCTGGTGTATTTTGGTCTCGCCATTCTCCTGCCGCGGCGCGAGGAGGTCGATCGGGGGCGTGAGGCACTTGGAGAGTTCGATCGCGAACTGCGCCGTTCACCGCAGGCGACCCTCTCCGGCGCCCGCCACCGTTTCCGCGAACTGGACCTGCGGCTGCAACGTATGGAACGCTACGTGACCTCGCCGCGATTCCAGCTCGATCGGGAGTTTCGTGATCTCGGCAACCGCGGAGGCTCGGATAAAGGACAGCCGCTATGAATCCATTTGAGTTCGTCATCCTCATCCTGGTGCTGTCATTCAGCTATTCGCTGCTCGCACAGTATCTGAAGCGACGTTCCAAGCAGAGCGCCCGCCTCTCGCCTGAGGTGGTGGCACGCCTGGAAGCGATGGAAGAACGGTTGGTCGTGCTGGAGCGAATCGTCACCGATCGACGCGAGCACCTGCGGAGTGAATTCGAGAGTCTGGGTAGCCGGTGAGCGCGGAGATTCCTCCGGGGCTGCAGCAGGTCACCGCCTGGCTGGCGGAGCAGTTGGCGGATATCGAGGGTAGAGATGTCCTGGTGCTGGCGCCGACGTCCTGGCTGCGCGAGCTGGCGCCGGCGCTGCCGGAGGATATGGTGACCTTTCCGCCCGAGCAGCCTGTGGGCGAACTGCCCGCCAGGCGCTTTGCGGTCGGCGTTGTTGCAGGCGCACTGGAATGTCTCGCGCCGCGGGCGGGTGACGCCCTGCTGGCCCGATTGCGGGACGAGTACTGTGCTCGTGTGCTGACCGTTGCGCACGAGACCGCCGATAAGGGCCGCAGTGAGATGCTGGCCCTTGGCTTTACCCGAATTACCGAAGCCGCGGACGGCTGGCGCCTGTATGAGCACGATATCGCCAGCTACAACCCGCCCCGGGAGTGGAACAGCCCGGAGCACTGGGCCAACCCGGAGAACTTCAACCGCTACCGCTGGTAACGGTCGTCTCAGTTCGCTTCGTTATACAGGCGCACCTGGGTGTTGAAGTCTTCGGCGATTTCGCGAACCTGCTCCACGGCCGCATCCCGGCGCTGCAGCATCACCCGCAGCCGTTCCTCGTCGTAGACTTCGCGGTTGGCATCGATGTCTTCATCCATGCACTCGATGTAGGCTTCCATGGCCGCGACGTAATCGCGCACCTGGCCCTGCGCCTCGAGCATGTCATCCATGGTGGCGGTGGTGCCGTTTGGCATCCGGTCGACACGCTCGCTGGGGTAGTCGCAGGCCAGCGCATGGCCGCCTGCCAGCAGGCCGAGGGCCAGAATCGTCAGTATTCGCATGGGTCTCTCCCCGGGGTTGCACTATGCTGGTCACGAGCCCTGTCGCACATGCGGCAATGCAGGGTCACTGCCCCTATTATGCCTCAGCCTCCCCCAGGCTCGCCAAGCGGGGGCCCTGTCCGGGGCTGATGGCGTGGGGCTCGCCTGTGTAACTGGCCGGATTTTTTGGGAATATTTCGGGTCGAACCCGGACTTGCCTGCCGGTCGAAAGGAATCGACATGAGCGCTCCAGAAGTTCGCATCGCGCTGCATGAGGTCAGCCATGCCTACCGGCAGGGCGCCCGCCGGGTACAGGTCCTGGAGGGCGTGACCGAGCGCTTCCACGCGGGAGAGTTCGCCGTGCTGCTCGGGCGCAGTGGCTCGGGCAAGACCACGCTGCTCAACCTGCTGGGCGCGCTCGAGGTGCCGGAGCGTGGCGAGATCGAGATGCTCGGGCACAGGCTCTCCAGTGCCGACGAGGCCAGCCGCGCCGCCTTCCGGCGTCAGCACGTGGGCATGGTCTTCCAGAGCTACAATCTTGTGCCCACCCTGTGCGCCTGGGAGAACGTCGCGCTGCCGCTGACGCTGCTCGGTATACCGCTGGCCGAGGCCTACCCGCGTGCGCTGGAAGAACTCACCCGCGTGGCTCTGGCGGAACTGGCAGACCGGATGCCGGACCAGCTCTCCGGCGGCGAGCAGCAGCGCGTGGCGATCGCCCGCGCAATCGTGCATCGCCCGCCGATCCTGCTGGCGGACGAGCCTACCGGTAATCTCGATCTCGAAACGGCGCTCGACGTGGTCGCCCGGCTGGTCGAAGTGGTCCGCGCGCACGGCATCACGCTGCTGATGGCTACCCACAGTCTCGAGGTTGCCGGCCATGCCGACCGTGTCCTGCGTCTGCAGGGTGGTCGTCTGGTTGCGGCGCCGCCTCCGTGAACCCGCTGCTGCTGCGCGCGAGCCTGCGCTATCTGTCGGCCCATCGCGCCCAGAGCCTGCTCGCACTCCTGGGTATCGCCGTGGGCGTGGCGGCCTGGGTGTCGGTCCAGAGTGCCTCGAGCGCGGCGGAAGACGCGTTCACACTGTCCAGTCGCCAGGCCTTCGGCATCGCGACCCATCAGCTGCTGCCGCTGGATCGTCGGTTCGATGAGGCCTGGTACGCCGAGCTGAGACGGCGCGAACCCACCGCGCCGGCCGCCCCTGTGCTCGAGGGCCGGGTCTCGCTTGCCGGCGAGCACCGGACGCGGAGCCTCGCAGTGCTGGGGATCGACCCCTTGGCCGAGGCTGAGCTGCGCATCGAGGGCGTGGCGGCCGCCGGTGTGGGTCCGGAGCTCACTGCGCTGGTGGGCGACCCGGGGGCGGTGGTGGTGTCCGAGGCGCTGGCCGAGACCCTGGGTCTTGCCGTGGATGGCATGCTACGGGTGACGCACGCCGGTCGCGAACATGAGCTGCGCGTGTTCGCGATTGCCGACGAGGCGCTGCTGCCGCTGGGCAGCGACACCCTGCTGCTGGATATCGCCGGCGCACAACGGGTGTTGGACAGTGCCGGCGAGCTCTCTCGGGTCGACCTGGTGCTCTCGACAGCACAGGCGGCCCGGCTCGCCGCATGGCAGCCCGAGGCACTGGAACTGGTGGCCACGGTGGCCCGCAGCCAGGCGGTCACCGACATGACACGGGCCTACCGGCTCAACCTGCTGGCGCTGTCGCTACTGACGCTGCTGGTCGGCCTGCTGCTGGTCTACAGCACCATGACGCACCTGGTGGCCCAGCGCGAGGTCCTGTTTGCACGCCTGCGCGCGCTGGGACTGGACGCCGCCGCCGTTCGGGGGCTGGTGCTGCGGGAAGCCCTGCTGCTCGGTCTTGCCGGTGGCCTGGTTGGCGCGTTGGCCGGGACGCTGCTGGCACGCTGGCTTGTGCGCCTCGTCGCGGCCAACATCAGCGACCTGTACTTCCGCGTGGAAGTGCAGACGCTGGCGCCGCAGCCGGGGGTGATGCTGGTCGGGCTGGCGCTGGGCCTGCTGGCCGCCCTGGCCGGCGGCCTCGCGCCCGCGGTGCAGGCCGCGAATCGCCTGGCGGCGCGTACGCGGCGGCTGTGGCTGGAACTGGGGCTGTCCGCGGTGCTGGCCACGGGAGGTGCCGTGGTGTTGCTGGGCTTCGATGGCCTGGTGGCAGGGTTCGCTGGTCTGTTCCTGGTGGCGGTCGCCGGCGTGCTGCTGGTACCGGCCGCCTTGGAGACGGTGGTGGCGATCGTGGGTCGCCTGCCCGTCATCCGCGAGGGACTGCTGGCGCGCATGACGCTGCGTGACAGCGTGGCCGGTCTGGTGCGCACCCGCGTGGCACTGGCCGGGCTTGCGCTGGCGGTTGCAACGGTGATCGCGCTAGACCTGATGGTCGCCAATTTCCGCGACAGCGTCGCCACCTGGATGGATGACTCGGTGGCCGGGGAATTCGTCATCAGCGTCGACAGCGCGATGCATCCGGATGTCCGCGAGGCGCCGCTGCTCGCGGCGCGGGAGGCCGTGCTGGCGCTGGCGGACGTCGAGGCTGTCGTCGCGACGCGTTTTCTGCGCCTGCGCGATGGCGCGGATACCCTGCTGCTGCGGGCGGCGGATCATCCCCAGGGGGTGCCGGGGCTCGTGCGCGGCAGCGCCGGCGACGCCTTTGAGACTGGTGAAGGCGTGCTCATCTCGGAGCCGCTGGCCATGCGCCGCGGCCTCGAGGTGGGCGATCGCCTGCGCCTGGCGTTTCCCGCCGGCCCGGTCTCGCTGCCGGTGCTCGGAGTCTATCGGGACTACCTGAGTGACCGTGGAGTGGTGCTGATGTCCATGCCTGGGCTTGCCCGCTGGAGCGGCGATGACCGCCCGGGCAGCCTGGGCGTGCTTACGGCGCGCCCCGAGGCGCTGCGCCCGCAACTCGAAGCGCTGCTCGAGGCCTATCCAGGGCTGCTGCTGTCGGAGGCCGCCACGCTGCGTGAGCGCACGCTCGAGATCTTCGACCGGACCTTCGCGGTGACGCATGTGCTCAAGGTGCTGGTGGCGGCGGCTGCGGTGCTCGGCATGCTGGGTGCGCTGCTCGCCTGGCTGCTGGATCGTCGGCCGCTGCGCAGGACCCTGCGTGCCCTTGGTCTCGGCGTGCCGGCGCTGCGACGCCAGGCGGTACTGGAGACCGGCGCGCTCGGGCTTGCCACCGCGCTGGTGGCCGTGCCATTGGGGATGGTGCTGGCGGCCCTGCTGGTGTTTGTGATCAACCGCCGGGCGTTCGGCTGGTCGATGCAGTTCGAGATCCTGGCCTGGCCGCTGGTGCAGGGTGCGCTGCTCGCCGTGGCGACCGCGCTGGTCGCCGGGGCGCTGGCGGCGGCCTCCATCCGTGCTGCGTCGGGCCGCGCGCAGGCGCCGCGCCCGACGCTGGCGGGGCTGGTGATGCTCCTCGCCGGTGTCGGGCTGGCAGGCTGCAGCCCCAGCGGCCCCGCAGGGGAGCCGGAGGCGCTGAACGTGGCCGGGTTGCTGGCGGGCGATGCGGGTACGGAGCGTCACGCGCTGGTCACCGGCCCCCGCACCTTCGTGTTTCCCGACGATCACGGCGAGCATCCCGATTATCGTCTTGAGTGGTGGTACCTGACCGGTGTGCTGCGCGATGCCGAAGACCGGCGATTCGGCATGCAGTACACCCAGTTTCGTTTTTCCCTGCGTCCGCGCCCGGAGGACCTGCCGGAGACGGTGCCGGCACGGGACTGGGAGAGCCGCCAGGTCTACATGGCTCATCTCGCGCTCACCCATGTCGACGCCGGCGAGCATCGCCATGCGGAGCGCTTCGCGCGACCCGGTGGCGGGCTTGCCGGCGTCCGCGCCGCGCCGTTCAACGCCTGGATCCAGGACTGGGCACTGGCGAGTACCGCGGAAGAGTTTCTACCGCTGGCGTTGACCGCTGCCGGCGAGGATTTCGCGCTGCGTCTCGAATTCGCCCCCGGGCGGGGGCCGGTACTGCACGGTGATGCTGGCTACAGCCGCAAGGGCCGCGATCCTGGCAATGCCAGCCACTATTTCAGCTTTACCCGTCTGCCGACGACCGGCGAGCTGTACTGGGATGACGCGCGCATCGAGGTCAGCGGTCTGTCGTGGATGGACCGCGAATGGGGCAGCAGCGTACTCGATCCCGACGTCGTCGGCTGGGACTGGCTGTCTCTGAGCCTCGCCGATGGCCGCGATCTGATGCTGTTCCAGCTCCGCGAAGTCGAGGGTGGGACCGCCCCGTTCAGCGCAGGCACGGTGGTGAATCCCGATGGGCGTCTGGCGCGTAAACACCATGGAGACTTTGAGATGACGCCGGTCGAGCACTGGACCAGTCCGGTGACGGGCAGCCGCTACCCGGTGGCGTGGCAGGTCACGGTACCGCGCGCGGCCCTCGAGTTCCGACTCAGGGCTGTTCTGCCGGCACAGGAGATGCGTACCCGGGTGCGTTACTGGGAAGGCCTGGTGGAGGCCCTGGATGACCAAGGGAATCGGCTCGGGGAAGGGTACCTCGAGATGACCGGTTATTGATGTATAGCATTTGTATACTTAAAAATTGTGCAAAAGATTGACAAAGTTGCTTTTGGCGATTAACATTTCACTTGTCGTCGGCCATGTCCCACTCCCCATGTTGGACGACGACTTGGTCCTTCTGACCCACCAACAGCACGGATGCTGTTCCAGAAGGGCTTGCACACGGAAGGATTCGTGTGCCGTTGCGGCCAGCCCATGTGAGCGCCACCGCTTCTGGCGGTGAGGGCTTAGGCCACAAGACAGGGCGGGGGTCATCCCCGCCCTTTTTTTTGTCTGCCAGGGTGGATCTCGCCACTGACTTCACAGCACGCCACCTCAGGCGACGTCCCGCCCGTTACACTTCATGCCTGACATGCCACGAGGATCGGTATGAAAACCGTCTTGTTGATTATCGCGGCCGTGGTCGCGGTCGCGCTGCTGGTCACGCTGGCCTGGGCCTGGACGCCCGACCGTGCGCTCGATGAGCTGAAGGCCCGCTACACCAACGGTCCTGATGATTTCCGCGATATCGCCGGGACCCGCATACACCTGCGCGACGAGGGGCCGCGTGATGCGCCGGCGGTCATCCTGTTACATGGCTTCGGCGCCAGCCTGCACACCTGGGAGCCGTGGGCGGCGTCGCTTGCCGACGAGTTCCGCGTGGTCACGCTGGATCTTCCCGGGGGCGGACTGTCCGGGCGGGATCCGACCGGGGATTACAGCGATACGCGCAGCATGGAGATCCTCGCCAGCCTGATGGACGAACTCGGTCTCGCGCAGGCCAGTCTGGTGGGGAACTCCATGGGCGGGCGCATCGCCTGGCGCTTCGCTGCGGAGTTTCCCGAGCGCGTCGAACGCCTGGTCCTCATCGCCCCGGACGGTTTCGCCAGCCCCGGGTTCGAGTACGGCGTGGCCCCGGAAGTGCCGGCGGTGTTGCGGCTGATGCGCCACGCCCTGCCGCGCTCGGTGCTGCGCATGAACCTGCAGGCGGCCTATGCCGACCCTGGCGCGCTGTCCGCACCGGTGGTGCGGCGCTACCATGACCTGATGCTCGCACCTGGAAACCGCGACGCCCTGCTGGATCGCATGGCCCAGGTGATGTTGGAGCCGCCGGAGCCTCTGCTGGCGCGTATTGAAGCTCCGACACTGCTCGTGTGGGGCGAAAAGGACGCCATGGTGCCGTTTACCAACGCGGCCGACTATCTGGCTGCCCTGCCGACTGCACGCCTGGTGTCGTTCGAGGATCTCGGACATGTGCCCCACGAAGAGGCGGCAGCGCGTTCGCTGGTGCCCGTACGCGAATTCCTGGCCGGGCGCACACCCTGACGGTCGCGGGAACTGGCGCCTGGGCGTGTCAACCTTGCGGCATGTGACGCGTTCTCGTCCCTGCACGTACGGCATCGGTATGCTGAGACCACTGCGGTGCGCGTGTCGAATTCACCTCAAGGAGAACGAGAGATGACGATCAAGAGTGCTGCGCAGGGCCTGTTCTGGACGTTGACGCTGACCGTGGGTGCCGGGGTTTCCGCCGGGGCTGAGGAGCAGGACCCGCCCGGGGATATAAATGACTCGGTGGAAATCCCTGAAGGTGAGGCTGTCGCTTCGCCGGCCGCGAATCCTGAGCTGGACGGTGTCGAGCGGGCTCAGGCGCAGCTCGAAGCGCTGATCGACTCGGGCGAGCTGCCCGAACAGGCCCTCCAGGGGCTGGAGAGAGCCCGCGATGCCACTGCAGGCGAGGTGGGCGGTCGCCCGGAGAACCTCCCCGAGCAGGCCCAGCGTCCGGAAGGCGCGGGTCGTCCGGAAGGTGCAGGTCGTCCGGATCGCGCGGGTCGTCCGGATCGCGCGGGTCGTCCGGAAGCCGCGGGTCGTCCGCCGCTGCCGCGGTGACGTCCGTCACGCAACGCGTGATGCTGAGCTGACCGACACGCCACCGTCGCGATGATGGTGGCGTGTTTTTGTTCGAGAGGAAATCGAGTGCCGACAACAGCCGAGAACAGTGTGGGCATGGTGCTGGTCGCCTTGGCGCTGGGCCTCGGTGTTTCAGCCGAGGCGCGCGACGGTGCCTTGACGCTGCAGCAGACCCGACTGGACCTCACGGTCGGTCGCTTCGAGGGTGAGTACGGTCTCGAAGAGACCACCCGGTATGACGTCGTGGCCGCAGGCCTGCGCTGGTATTTTCCGCGCTTCGAACTGCAGGTGAGCGTGCCCTTCGTCTCCCTCGAAGGGCCGGGGGACATCCGGCTCATCGGCGGTCAACCGGTTCCGGGGTTTGGCGGATTTCAGCCAGGCGCCCCCTTCCGGCCGCCCGGATTGCCTGGGCTCCCCGGAGGCGCGCCCGAGCCGCCCCCGCCTGAAGAGATCGTCGAGACCCGCCGCGAGTCGGGTTTGGGCGACATCTCGCTGCAAGGCGAGGTCTATCTGCTCGAAGGCAGCGAGATCGCCCCATGGGTGATCGGGCTGGTGCGGATCAAGACCCCCACCGGGGACGAAGACCGCGGGCTCGGCACCGGCAAGACTGATTTAGAGCTTGGCGTCAGCCTCATCCAGTCTTTCGGTCGGACCAGCCTGTTCGCTGACGCCGGCTACACCTGGATCGGCAAGGATGATGAGGCTGCGCTGCGCGACGTGGTGCGCCTCGGCGTCGGGGTCTCGCTGGCACTGGATGCGGGGAGTCGCCATGCCATCTCGATGTATTTTGAAAATCGCGTGAACGCCGTCCGGGGGCGGGAGGATCAGCGCACGCTCGCGGGCAGTGTTTCCACGCGCTTCGGTGACGAGCAGCGCCTGCGCCTGACCGCGACGGGCTTCGCAGGACTCTCGGACAGCACCGAGGACTGGGGCGCGACATTGCGTCTGGGCTATCTGTTCTGAGCCGCCCCAGATCCCGAGGGTGATCCCGCAGGGATCAGCTGCAGCGAGTACACCGTCGCGCCTGGCAGCAGGGGCGTGGGCTCGCCGCGGGCCCAGGCGTCATGGCCCGCGCCGTAGAACGGCGACAAGGGATGTCCGCTCTGGCCGCCAGGCAGATGAAACAGGCTCTGGGCCTCTGCGCCCGGACTGATCACCATGCGTTGCGAGGCGCCGAAGCCCGGTGCCTGCACCCGCGGCATGTCGGCATCGCCGGGCAGCGGCCGCGTGGGCATGTCGAGCCAGCGGCCGAGCCAGGGCACGGCCTGGCTGAGGGGATGACGCACCTCACCCGAGTTGTACTCCCCCCAGGTCGGGGCGGACAGGGCGCCGGCCACCGGATTCCCGCCCTGCTCGGCGACCAGCCGGTCGACCAGCGCGAGCTGCCAGTCCCGCCAGCCCGCTTGTGCCGGGTGCAGCAGGTGCATGGGTTGGGCCTGCAGCAGCGGCCATGCCCAGGCTTCCGCGAGCGGATCACGATAGCGGAAGCTCGGGTCAAGCTCGCGGACCTCGCGGGTCACGGCTGCGGCCATCGCGCCGATCATCAGGTTGCGCCATCCGCGAACCAGGCCGTAGGCCACGGCCTCCGCGCTGGCACGGCCTTCCCAGGCGGCCAGCTGCTTTCGCAGCGCCGCCCGGCCCGGATGTCCGTCAAGCGCCTCCTCGTCCAGCAGTGCGACCAGGTGCGCGTGCCAGCGCGCGAGAAATCTCGCTTCATCATCGAGCTGGATGGCCAGCAGATCATCGCTGGTGGCCCGCTCCAGCGCCATCAGGCGATCGCGGATCTGGGTCGTGCGGGCACCCAGGTCATAGCCACCGTCGCCGATCATCTCCAGCCACTCGCCGGCGACCACGCGTGAATTCGCAGTCCAGAGCCGTCCGCCTTCCGGGTTGAGCAGGCGCGGGCGCTCACCCTCTTCCACCCAGCCCGTCCAGGACGGTGCGCGGGATGAGGGCACGGCGTCACGCGCGTCGTGCTCGCCGCGGCGCGTGGGCAGCGGCCCGGTGAGTGTCCAGCCGATGTTGCCGGCGGCATCCCCGGCCACGAAGTTCTGTGCCGGAATGCCCGCCCGACCGGCGATTTCCAGCGCGTCGCTCACGTCCGCAGCGGCTTCCAGCGCGACATAGGCCGGGGCGAAGGCGGCCGGTTCATGGGCGATCCAGCGCACGGTCATGGGGGTACCGTCCGGGAGCTCACCGACCACCGGTCCCCACCGGCTCACATCGATCTCCAGCGTCTCGTCCGCCGCACCACGCACGACGATCGATTCCTGCACTGTTCGCAGTGACTCCCAGCCGTCGGGTGTCCGGTAGCGCCGATCATCTTCGGGGTCGCGCTCGAGCAGCACCAGATCGCTCCAGTCACCGTAGCTGTTGGTGAAGCCCCAGGCGACCTTGCCGTTGCTGCCGACCACCAGGAACGGCAGCCCGGGAAGCGTCACCCCATCGGCACGCTGGTGCACCGCGCCGGCCTCATCTGTCAGCAAGAGGCTGCTCCGGAACCACAGCGCCGGCACCTGCAGACCAAGGTGCATGTCGTTGGCGATCATGGCGTGGCCCGTCGCCGTCAGCGTGCCTGCCAGCGCCCAGTTGTTGGAGCCTGGCATGGGCGGCGGGACGTAGGGGTCGGCCTGTGTGCCGTCGTCGCCGGGGGATGGTTCGAGGCTGCGCAGATCGAGAATCTGCGCCGGCGGCGGCGACGGGTCCTCGAACCTCTCGCCGGTCACCGGGGCATCCCAGCTCGAGCCCGCAGGCAGCAGCCAGTCGACGACTTCCGGTGCCAGGGCCTGCTGCATCAGCGTGCGGCCCTGTTTGCGTTTGGCATCGCTGTCCTGCAGGACGAAGTACATCGCGGCCACGACCAGCAGGCTGTCCACGCTTTGCCATGGTTCGGGCTGCAACCGCAGCAGGCGGTACTCGAAGGGCGCCGCCGCCAGTGCCGCCAACCCGGCGTTAACCCCCTCGGTATAGGCCTCGAGTATCGTGCGCGTTGTCGGGTCCCACTGTTCCAGTGTGACCTCGAGCCGTCGGCGCATCTGGTGACGTCGGCGCGCGCGGTCGACCGGCAACGCTGCGGCCCCGAACAGCGCGGCGAGCTCACCCGCGCCACTGCGACGCAGCAGATCCATCTGGAAGTAGCGTTCCTGGGCGTGGACGAAACCCAGCGCTCTCGCCTGGTCGCTGCGAGTTCGCGCCTGGAGGGTCACCACGCCGAACTCGTCACGCATCACGCTGACCGGCTGTGCCAGGCCGGCCAGTCGCTGCTCGCCCTCGAGGGCCGGGCGGCTGGCGCGCAGATCCTGCCAGGCCCAGGTGACGACGCCCAGTGCGGCGATCAGCACCAGGGCGATGCCGGCGGACAGCCAGCGAGCGCGCCGCCGTCCGCCGGTCACCCGAACAGGATCCGGTGCTTGTCCGTGCCCTCGAGCTGGTGCTGGAGCAGGGCGGCGTAGTCGGCAGCCTCGAAGGGGTCACCGAACAGCATGCCCTGGACCTGGTCACAGCCCGCCCCGCGCAGGAACTCGAGTTGTTCCTGGGTTTCAACACCCTCGGCCACCACGTCCATCCCGAGGCTGTGGGCCATCTGGATAATCGTATTGACGATGGTTGCATCATCGCGATCGGTGGCGACGTGCCGGATGAAGCTTCGATCGACCTTGAGGGTACTGATCGGGAATTGCTGCAGTGCGCTCAGAGAGGAGTAGCCGGTGCCGAAGTCATCGATTGCGAGATGTAGACCCATGGCGTAGAGCTGATCGAGCAGCCCCACCGTCCGGTCGACATCCTCCATCAGGGTGGTTTCGGTGATCTCAAGCTCGAGACAGGTCGGCGAGATGCCGCGACTGCGGAAAATATCGCTGAAGCTGCGCATGAAATCCGGCTGGCGGAGTTGTTTCAGGGAGAGATTGACCGAAATGCGTCCCGGCGAGGCGAGCGAGCGTTGCCAGCGCTGGTAATCCTTGCAGACCTGGTGCAGCACCCAGGTGCCGAGCTCGACGATGAGATTGACCTCTTCGGCCAGGGGGACGAAATCAGCGGGGGGGATGAGGCCTCGCTCTGGCATGTCCCAGCGAACCAGCGCCTCTGCACCCACGACCTTGCCCGTGGCCACGCTGTATTTTGGCTGGTAACGCAGGGTGAGCTCGTCGTTCTCCAGCGCGCGACGCAATTTGCTTTTCAGCATCAGGCGCTCCACCGCCTGGGCATTCATTTCAGGGCTGTAGAGTGCGAACTGGTTGCCGCCGGACTTCTTCGCCTCGTAGAGCGCCGCGTCGGCGTTGCGGATCAGTTCGATCACATCATCGCCGTCAACCGGGTAGCGTGCCAGGCCGATGCTTGCCGAGAGGTGGAGTTCTTGCCCCTGCACGTCCAGCGGCTGGCGCAGGCTCTCGATCAGGCGCCTGGCGCCGCGCTCCAGGGCCTCGGTGACGTCGTCGGGTGAGGCGAGATCTTCGATGATGGCGGCGAACTCATCGCCGGCGAGACGTCCGACCACCGTATGCTCTGGCAAGGCGGCAACGATCCGGTGAGTGAACTGCTCCAGCGAAATATCTCCGGCCAGGTGCCCGTAGGTGTCGTTGATATCCTTGAAACGATCGACATCGATGTAGAGCAGCCCGAGGCAGCGGCCGCTGCGCCGCGCTCTGGCCATCGCCCGCTGCAGCAGGTGCTGAAACTGCATGCGATTGGGAATCTTGGTGAGCCCGTCGATACGCGCGAGATAGCGGATACGCTGCTCCGCGCGTTTGCGTTCGCTGACGTCCTGCGCGGCGATGACAAAACCATCGAAACCGGCCTCGGGCAGCTGTACCGCGGAACAGGTGAGCGACACGGGGACTTCACCGCCGTCACCGCGTTGCAACTGCGCCTCGCGCGCGCGCGAATCGTGGCCATTCGCCAGCAGCGCCGCGGCCTCGGCAGGTTTGAACAGTTCGCTGAGCGTCGCGCCCAGCAGGCTCTGCTCGTTGCGTTTGGCGAGATGACAGGCCGCCGGGTTGACGCGAAGGATGTGGCCGTCACGATCGACCACGAGCAGCGCTTCATGCATGCCGCTCAGGATCTGGTCAAGGTAGTTGCGTGTGATCGTGGTCTCGGCAAGTTTTCGGCGGATGACGTCGACCTGTTGGCGTGTGTCCCTGCGCAGTGCCCACCACGCGATTGAGAACACACCGGCAAGCGAGGCCAGAAAGCCGGTGGTTGGCAGGATCAGTGGCGAGCTGGCCTCGGGCGCAGCGTCCAACAGCAGCCATGCGCACCAGGCCGCCGCCAACAACAATAGCGCGCCGCCGCCGATGGCAATGGCGTGATATGGCTCTCGGCTGCGCTGAGATTCCCCCATGACGCGGGCTCCGCCGCTGTCGCGCCCCCCCCGGGCGCGGTTTTCGCTGAGAATACCCGAGCTTTGCCTCAGCACCTAGTGCGGATCTGGGCTGCCGGGCTGGTCACCACCGCTCCGGCCCTCCAGAATGCTCCGCTGGCGAGACCAGGGAAGCCTGTATGAACCAGCCCCAGACTCCTAGTCCCTCGCGCCGTGGCGCGTTCACCCGGTTTCTCGATACGGTCGAGTGGCTGGGGAACCTGCTGCCGCATCCCGTTACCCTGTTTGCCCTGTTCGCGCTGGGCGTCCTGCTGCTCTCCGGACTGCTCGGCGCACTCGGTGTCTCTGTACCGGACCCGCGGCCCGAGGGGGCAGCCGGGCGCAGCGCCGATGGTGTGATCCGCGCCGTCAGCCTGCTGAACGGCGACGGGCTGCGGATGATCGTGCTCAATCTGGTCAACAACTTCGTGAGCTTCGTGCCGCTCGGCACGGTGCTGGTGGCCTTGCTTGGTGTGGGGGTCGCCGAGCGCTCCGGGCTGCTCGGCGCGGCAATCCGCGCGCTGGTCCTGAATGCCCCCCGTCACGTGGTCACCGTCGCCGTGGTCTTCGGCGGCGTGATCTCGAACACCGCCTCCGAGATGGGGTACGTCGTGCTGGTGCCACTGGCGGCGGTGGTGTTCTATTCCCTGGGCCGCCATCCGCTGGCGGGGCTGGCGGCGGCGTTTGCCGGGGTGTCGGGCGGCTACAGCGCCAATCTGCTGCTCGGCACCGTCGATCCGCTGCTGGCGGGTATCACCCAGGAGGCCGCGCAGCTGATCGATCCGGACTACCTGGTCGACGCCAGCGCAAACTGGTATTTCATGATCATCAGCACGTTCCTGATCACGGCGATCGGGACCTGGATCACCATTGCCGTGGTCGAGCCCAAGCTCGGGCCTTATGACCCTGCCCAGGCGCAGGTGAATCTGGATGAAGAGGGCGGCCTCGAGCCGCTGACGGCGCGCGAGAAGCGGGCGCTGGCCTGGGCGGGCGTGGCCGTGCTCGGGATGGTCGCGCTGATCGTCGTGTCGGTGGTTCCGGAATGGGGCGTGCTGCGCAACCCGGAGACCGGTGAAGTGCGCAACTCGCCGTTCCTGCGCGGCATTGTCGCGCTGATTCTGGTGTTTTTCTTCGTGCCCGGCGTGGTCTACGGCTGGCTGGTGGGTGAATTCCGTTCGGACCGTGACGTCATCAATGCCATGGCCGACACCATGAGCACACTTGGGCTCTACATCGTGCTGGTGTTCTTCGCGGCTCAGTTCGTTGCCTTCTTCGGCTGGACGAACCTCGGGCAGATCACCGCGGTCACGGGTGCGGAGTTTCTCCAGCGTATCGGGCTGACCGGCCCGCTGGTCTTCATCTTCTTCATTCTGATGTGCTGCGTCGTCAACCTGATGCTCGGCTCGGCCTCGGCGCAGTGGGCGGTGACGGCGCCGATCTTCGTGCCGATGCTGATGCTGATCGGCTACAGCCCCGAGGTGGTGCAGGCGGCTTATCGCATCGGCGACTCGACCACCAACATCATCACGCCGATGATGAGTTATTTCGGGCTGATCCTCGCTTTCGCCACCCGCTACATCAAGGATCTCGGTATCGGCACCCTGATCGCCACCATGCTGCCGTACTCGATTGCCTTCCTGCTGGGCTGGATCGCGCTGTTCTACCTCTGGGTGTTTGCCCTGGGGTTGCCCGTGGGGCCGGCGGCGCCGACGTT
>RECU01000061.1 GCA_007693855.1 Gammaproteobacteria bacterium
CTTGGTGGATTTGATCCGAGATGAACAGCAACTCGTCACCCTGGTAGAGACGGGCGGCGACTCGATAACTATGCCGTGGGTTGATGTCTGCCGGATCGTATTGGATCGTAAACGGGTATGGTGGTTGCCCGGCATCCTCGATAGTCAGCTTCGCAATCCGCACGGCGGCGGCGCCCGCCCGGCTGATGTCTTCCAGCACGACCTCCACGCGGGCGTTTGCCGGTGCCGCGATCCGCTCGATGTAGAATGCCTGTCCACTGATTTCTGACTTCTCGGTCTCGGTGGTCGTCATCGTACAGCCCGCCATCGTGACTAGCGCCAACAGGCAGGGAATGTTCAATAGATACCGCATGGGCTTCCCTGTTGGTTGCTCGCTCAGGTGCTTGAGGCCGACTTCGGCGTGAAATCGACGCATCCCTTCGGTGGATAGTCCAATGTATCTCTCATGGTTTTCCGCGTTTGAATATCAAATTCCGGGAAGGGAATTTCGCTGCTCTCGCGCTGCTCGCGTATGCTCTCCTCAGCCCGCTTCGTAAGGTCCTGATCGAGACCGCCATCGCGGGCCAAGTAGTTGACCATGGAGGGGAACGCGAAGCCGGTGCCCGACTCGTCGACGATATCGATAAGACGCAGGAAGACGTCCTCGCGTACCGCGAGGAATTCGTTCCAGTCGTTGCTCATCACGTAGGCGAAGATCTCGATATCGACAGAGTGATCGCCGAATCCGAGAAGCCGTGCCCGCGCCGGTTCGGCGGTGATTGCTGGATGCTGCAGCAATAGCTTGCGAATCTCGGCAAGGACCCATCGCAACTGGTCGGGGGTTGTTTCATAACGCAGTCCGATGGTGGTGCGCAGGAGAATCCGGTCACGTCGGGTAAGATTCTCGATATTCATGTTGACGAATTCGGCGTTCGGGATGGTGACGACCGTCCTGTCCAGCGAGCGTACCTTGACGGATCTAAGCGCGATCCCCTCGATGATTCCCAGGTGATCTCGAAGCTGGCAGAAATCACCCACCTCGACCGGCTTGTCGGCAAACAGCGTGAGACCACCAATAAAATTCTCCAGCGTGCTGCGTGCAGCCAACGCCACCGCCAGGCCGCCAATGCCGAGACCTGCGATCACCCCCTGATAGGGCAGCGAGAGGATTTCGGCAAGAAAAAGGATAGCTCCGACGATCACGGCGAGCTTGGCTATCGACACGGCGAGGGAACGCAGTATTTCGTCACGGTAACGATAGCGCTGGGATTGAGCCTCCAGCAGGTGAGCAGCCAGCTGATCGCTATGCTGAACAACAGCCACAGCATCAGGGCCAGCCACTGCCAGAGCTCCATGCCAGCGCCGCTCTCCTGCAAAGGTTCTCGATGGACCGAGCGGACCTGGTTGCGTATTTGGAAAAACGGCGTCGATTCCTGCAGTTCCTCTTGTGGCGGCACGACGATGCGCCAGTTCGGTGTGGCCTCACCGTTTCTGTCTCCGCCAGCCCGGAACGTCAGACGTTGTCCGAGTTGACTGCCGGCCTGGCTCAATTCGACGATGTAGTCTTCGCCGCTATCGAGTACTCGGTTGGGCCGGAGCTCCCAGATGCGAAACGTCATACGATCGATGATCTGGAATAGCTGCCGCGCGAGATCGATGCGCTGATAAGCCGTCAGTGCCTCTCCATGGGCGGTGAAATCCAGTAACGGAGTGACAACGCCCAAGCGATCGCTGCGTCCGCCACGTGCCGCGTTGCCGGCACGCAGAAACGATTTCAGGGTCAGCTCCGGACTCGATGAATCGAGCTCGCCGAATAATGTCGCGGCCATGTGGGTGTCCGTGCGCATCCCGGTCCACCACTCGCCCGTGCCAAAACGACCCATGAAGCTTTGCTGATCTGGAGCCATCACGAAGGTAAACACGCCGTTACCGGCGGCGTCTTCCCAGGTGCCGAAAAGCGTTTTACCGTCGATTCTGCCCTGCACCACGCCTTCAAACCCGGGGTAGCTTCCCTCGACGTGGTCGTCGTCCTGCCGTAGCTCCATCACGGCGCCACCCCCTCGCCACTGTGTATCCCACACGCCGGTCCAGTCCGCCGAATCTGCAGCGGAGGCCAGCGGGGTCAACAGCAAAGAAGCAGCAAGCAGAGGTCTTTTCATCAGGATGCCAGCATCGCGTGTCTCGGCCGGCGGATCCACGCCTGCATCCAGACACAGGCTAGGTGGATAGTCCTTGTTGCCGTGTCTGGTAATCGCGTTGAGGACTGTGCTGGCGACAGATGTGGGTCGCATCTCGCGAAACTATGCTCTGCTACCGTGGGTTGGGTGAGGCGCGCTGAGAGTTCTGACACGAAATTGTGTTGCTGGGCGATAAGTGACTTGATGGCCCACCAGCATAAATTAAGCCCCGGCAACCAAAACAGTCGAAAAAGTGCATGAAAGCTCGGAGGTGACAGGCTGCTTTGCGGGTGCTAGAAGGTCTACTACTGTACGAGGTGGGGACGCCCTTTGGAGCGATCGTGTCGATACAGAACCACGCTACAGGGAGTGCAGCAGTGAGCCGATTTCCGCAAAGCGGTTTGCGTCCTGCGTTGGTCGCGCTGGTGCTCGCCGTGGCGGGTGGCTGCGTCGGTCTCGATCCGGCCAGAATACCGCCTATCGATACTGCAGGTACCCAATCCATGCCGGGCAAGGTGGTCTGGCATGATCTGTTGACCGAGGATCCGGCGGCCGCGCGGCGGTTCTATGGCGGGCTGTTCGGCTGGACCTTCCGTCAGGTCGGCCTCGGTCTCGGTCAGAGCTATACCGTCATAGAACATGACGGCCGCGTCATCGGCGGGCTCGTGGATGCTCGTCGCATCGGCCGCGGTGTCAATGTGTCACGTTGGATTCCGGTGGTGTCCGTTGCCGATATGGCCGCGGCGATGGCGGAGGTTCGCGCGGCCGGAGGGAGCGTCTTCCAGGAGCCTGTGACTATCCAGCAACGGGGTCGCGTAGCTGTCGTGGCGGATCCCCAGGGAGCGGTGCTGACGTTGTTCGAATCGCGCGAGGGTGAACCGGTGGATCGTCCTGTCGAGTACGGCGACTGGTTATGGAACGAGATCTGGAGTTCGGACCCTGAGGCCACATTGACCTTCTATCTCTCTCTGGTGCCGGACTATGAGATTGAGGTTGCCGGCGACGCCGGGGAAAGCGATTATCGCTTCCTCAGCGCCGGTGGCGTGCCGCGGGTCGGCGTGGTGCCCAAGCCGGTCGAGGGCATCGCAGATACCTGGGTCGCCTACGTCAGGGTGCTGGATGCTGCGGTCACTGCGGCCGCCGCCCAGGAACTCGGGGGCGAGATTCTGCTGCCCGCGCAGAGAAATCCGCGCGGTGGAGAACTCGCCATCCTGAACGATCCCACTGGCGCGGGCTTCCTGATCCAGACCTGGGCGCCCGCGCGTTCAACGCCTCAGCCGGACTGAAACCAAGGAGGAAGCAAGAGATGCACAACATTTCCGCGTCGACGGATCTCCGCCTTTGGCAGCCGCTGGTCTGTCGTCGTGCACTGCTCGCCGCCCTCTGCCTGTCGCTTTCGCTGTCGCTGGTCGGTTGCTCCGGGGGTGGGATCTACGCCAATGTCGGTATCGCGGGACCGAGTGTCGATCTTGGTCCGGTGTCGGTACACACAAGTGTAAATATCGGGCATTGGTTCTGATGTGAGGATGGCCGGGCGGCTGGGCGGTTGCTCTCAGGTCTGGCTTGAACCCCCGCAAGCTTGCTGAATTTATGCTAACGTACATTGCTGCAAGGCTAAAGCCTGCAGGCACGTTGTGAGACCTGAACGTCGCTTCGATGGGTGGCTCGGCCGGCGATTGGTCTGGCGTCGATAAATGCGCACCGGCATCAAGGGCGGCGAACATGCCAAACCACCGAGTTCGTTACTCCTGCGTCGACGCGCTTCAGGACGATCTCTCCCAGATCGGCGAATTTGAATTTACCCAGTCTGAGCCTGGTCCATTGGACCTTGCCATGATGTCGACCGCGATTGGCGGGTGTCTGGTTCGCAGTAGCAGCACAAATCGACCACTGGTCTGCACGGGGCGGCGGTCTCCGAATCACTGGACCATCACCCCGATCACTCCCCGGTGCGCAGATGGACGTTACCGTGGCGCTCGACTCGACAGCGGGGACCTGCTGCTGCTGGATCCAGCAGGTGAAATCTTTCAGTGTGTCCAGCGTGGCCATAGTCAGAACGCGATTTCGATCCCGCTGCCGCTGGCCGAACGCATCATCCAGGTCGAGCACCATGCACAACCGGAGGAGATCTGGAGCCACTGGCGGGTCAAATCGGATCCCAAGAACTCGCTCGAACTCGACGGAATGCTAAGACAAGTGCTCTCGGCTCACGTGCTCGTGTCGGGCAGTGCGTATTCAGAGGACGAGTTCGCCGGGAAGGTGATCGCCCTGGCCCAGGCCACTGAGGAGTCGGTAGCGCCTCGACCCACTGCGGTGTCCAGTCGGCGGATCGTGGCGCGCGCGCAGGAACTGATTCATAGCCGGCTTGACAGCCCGCCGACCATCACCGACCTCTGCGAAGTCAGTTTTGCCAGCCGGCGCGCGCTGTTTTATGCATTCAAGGCGCTGCTGGGACGTTCCCCTCACGCGCACGTCAAGATGTTACGTCTGCACGCGGCGCGCAGACGAATTCTCAGGCAGCGCGATCGGCGCTGTGTGCAGCAAGTGGCGTATGAACTGGGATTTCAGCATCCGGGGCAGTTCGCCATCGACTATGCGCGAACCTTCGGTGAGTCGCCTAGCGAAACCCGCGAACGCGCAGGGTTGGCCACCGGTCACTAGTCGTTCGGAGCGCGCGTGACGTTCACCTGTGCGGCGCTGCGTCCGGCGATTGCAGATCTCTGCGGGCCGCCACGGTCAGCGCCTCGATACGTTTCCGGAGTGCCTCGGCATCGGTCCCTTCGGCGGCAATCGCCGCCAGGCGCGCATGGGTGTGGCGTTCCGCCGCTGCCCGCCAGGCCGCCAATGCCGATCCGTCGACGGTAAGGACAGTATTGCCCGCGGCGGTGGCAAGACCGCGTCCTCGGTGCTCCTCATCATCCCAGGCCTGCGCAGCGGCCAAGGCCTGGGTCTCGCCCGAATGGCTGAGCACCACGTCGCGCAGATCAGGCGGCAGGGCAGCCAGCGCCTCTTCGTTGATGAACAGCCCCAGCGTGCTGACGAACAGGAAGACCTCGGTGTGGTAGTCGAGCTGTTCTGCCAGCCGGAAGACGCCCATCGCCTCGTAGGGGAAGATCGTGCCGTCGACATGCCCGTCGCGCAGCGCGCCGTAGACCTGGGGTGCCAGAAAGCCCTCCACGGGCGTGGCGCCCAGGGCCGCGAGCAGGGCGCGGATGTCTGGTGTGGCACCGCGCATGCGCAGTCCTTCGAGGTCCTCGGGTCGGCGTACCGGCGTGCTTCGCGTATGCAGCAGCGAGGGGGCATTGGTTTGCAGCAGCGCGACATGCAGGCCTGACAGGTCGTCATCGAGCATGCCGTCCGCCAGCAGGCGCAGCGCGATCCGCGTGCCGTGCGCTGCCGAATCGGCCATGAAGGGCAGCCCGAGTACCGAGAGTGCGGGGCTTGAGGGGGCTGGGCCAAAGCCGAGTTCGGCGCGGCCCTCGCGCACGCCTGGTGCGATGTCGTTCAGCCGCAGCAGCGTGTTGTTCGGGTGAACGATGATGCGCAGCCGACCTTCGCTGGCGGCCTCCAGCGACTCGACCCACTCGCGCAGCCAGCCGCTGGCGAAGAAATGTCGCTCTGGCAGATAGTGCGCCAACCGCCACTCGACGGGTTCGGTCGCGGCCGTGGGCCCGGCGGGCAGCAGCAGCCAGGGCAACGCAAGCAGGGTAAGCAGGCCGCGACTTGTCATGTCATCCCCTTTTTCTAGAGGTCAGCTCCGGGCGTCGACTCTCCGGTCAGCCGGCGCAAGGCGGCAAGATAGGCGCGCTCGTCGGGCGCGCACTGATCGCGCTGCGCCTGCCAGAGGGTCTCGGCCAGTACTTCCATCATCGCGTGCTCGGCGGCATGTGGGTCGCCATGGCGTGCACAGAGCTGTTGCCAGAGCGCGCGGATGCCGGGCGGGCGGTCCGTGGTCACCTGCTCGAGCAGGGCCATGTGCAGGCCCAGATGCAGGAAGGGATTGGACTGGCCGCCCTCGGGGGTGAACTCGCGCTCGAGGCTGGCCTCGGGGCGGGCAAGCAGGCCATGGTATTCGGGATGGCGCTCGATGAGCTCGGCGAGCTGGCGCTCCAGCGGCTCGAGCGGTGCGCCGCGCCTGGCCTTGTCCCAGGCGGTGAAGTACATCGCCCGCAGCTGTTCGCGTTGCTGGTCGTGGAACATCAGTCTGTCGTCTTGTGCCGGTATTCGCAGAGGTCCTGGATGATGCAGCTGCTGCAGGCCGGTCGTCTGGCCTTGCAGACGTAGCGCCCGTGCAGAATCAGCCAGTGATGGGCGTCCTGCAGATAGGGCTCGGGCACCAGCCGCAGCAGCCGCTTCTCGACCTCCAGCACGGTCTTGCCCTTGGCGATGCCCGTGCGGTTGCTGACCCGGAAAATATGCGTGTCCACCGCCATGGTCGGCTGGCCGAAGGCGGTGTTGAGCACCACGTTGGCGGTCTTGCGACCCACGCCGGGCAGGGCTTCCAGCGCGGCGCGCTCCGCCGGCACCTCGCCGCCGTGGCGCTCGAGCAGCAGTCGGCAGGTGGCGATGACGTTTTTCGCCTTGGCGTTGAACAGTCCCAGCGTGCGGATATGCCTGCGCACGCCGTCCTCGCCGAGGGCCAGGATACCGGCCGGGGTGCGCGCCTCGGCGAACAGCCCGCGGGTGGCGCGGTTGACGCCCACGTCGGTCGACTGGGCGGAGAGGATCACCGCGATCAGCAGTTCGAAGACGCTCTGGTATTCCAGTTCGGTGGTCGGCGAGGGGTTGGCCGCCTGCAGGCGGCGGAAGATCTCGCTGCGCTTGTCGCGGTTCATCCGGCGGGCTCGCGGGTCGGGGTGACGGCGGTATTCTGCGGGGCGGCGCCCCGTGGGCGCATGTCCAGCCAGCGCCATGCGGCGACCATCAGGCCAAGCCCGATGAATGCCCCCGGCGGCAGGATGGCGAGCAGCAGGCCATCGACCGGCAGGACCAGGCCGGGGCCAGCCGCCGCGGGACCGAACAGCAGATCCAGCCCGGCGAACAGTGTGCCGCGGCCGACGAGTTCCCGTGCTGCGCCGAGCACCAGCAGCACTGCGGCAAAACCGCTGCCGGTGGCCAGGCCGTCGAGCAGTGCCGCGCCGGGGGGCTGGCGCGAGGCGAAGGCCTCGGCCCGGGCGAGGATGGTGCAGTTGGTCACGATCAGCGCCACGAACAGCCCCAGGCGCTGGTCGAGCGCTGGCAGCCAGCCGGCAAGCACCAGTTCCACCACGGTCACCAGCGAGGCGATGATCAGTACGAACACCGGGATGCGCAGGCTGCCCACCAGCAGGGGCCGCAGCAGCGAGACGACGAGATTGGTGCAGGTGAGCACGAACAGGGTGGCCAGCCCGAGGCCCAGCCCGGCCACCGCCGAGGTGCTCACCGCCAGCAGCGGGCAGAGTCCGAGCAGCTGCACGACGCCGGCGTTACGCCGCCAGAGTCCGTCGCGAAGAATGTCGGCACGGCCGGGTGAGGTCATGGGCCAGTCCAGGGCGCGGTCATGGGTTGCTGTTGGGCTGGAGCAGCCCTGGGTCGGGGCCCGTTGTCAGGTCGGTGCTGCCGCCAGCGTGGTCTGGATCGCGCCCGGCGAGCAGCGCCTGCGCCTCCGCGTCGAAGTATACCAGCGCCCGGTGCAACGCCCCGGTGACCGCGCGGGCCGTCACCGTGGCCCCGGTCACGGCATCAAACTCACCGCCGTCCCGGCGCACGCGCCAGCGCTCGGCAGGCGGGCGGCCCAGCTGCCGACCCTGAAACTGCATCAGCCAGTCGGAGCGGGCGGTCTCGATGAAGTCGCCCAGCCCCGGGGTCTCGCGGTGCGCCAGGGTGTCCACGCCGAGCACCTCGCCGCCTGGCGTCAGCCCGACCAGGAGCACGATGCGTCCGCTGTAGCCCTCCGTGGTGGCCACCTGCAATACGACGCCGACCGGTTCGCCGCGCCGGCGGGCGAGCCAGGCATGCTCCACGCCGGCGATGCGGGCGGCTGGTGACTGCGGACGGTAGCCGGTCGCGGCCAGCGCGTTGTCGAAGACGGTATCACCCAGCACGGCGGCCAGCCCGGCCTCGGCGCGGGCCTGAACATTGGCCTCGATGCGCGGTGCGGCCGCCTGCCAGGTGAGCGCCACCAGGCCGGCGGCGGCGATGGCCACACCGCAGAGCAGGACCAGGCCGCGGCGCAGTTCGCTGGTCGGCGGCGTGGTCATGTGCCGAACGGCCTGGAGCGTGTGTGCCGGTCCAGCAACGGGACGACGAGATTCATCAGCAGCACGGCGAAGGCCACGCCGTCCGGGTAGCCGCCCCAGCTGCGGATCGCGAAGACCAGTGCGCCGATGCCGCTGCCATAGATCAGCCGGCCCAGGCGCGTGGTGGCGGCCGACACCGGATCGGTGGCGATGAAAAACGCGCCGATCAGCGCGGCCCCGCTGAACAGCTGCAGGAACGGCCCCGGGAACCGGTCGCCATCGATGGCCGCGGCCACGGCCGAAAGCAGCGCCAGGGTGGCCAGCATGGCCACCGGGATGTGCCAGCGGATGGCCCGGGTCCACAGCAGCCAGAGTCCGCCGAGGGCGATCAGGCCGTTGATCCACAGCCACGCCTGCTCGCCGGGCCCACCGAACGGCGCGACGGCACGGATCTCGCTCAGGGTCTGCAGCTGGGCCAGGCCGCTGCGCATGGCGTCCAGCGGGGTCGCCTGGGTGATCGCATCCAGCGTCACTGCGTCGGGCAGGCGTCCGGTCAGGGTGAAGGCCAGCGTCTGGCCCACATCCAGGGCCGGTGGAGCCAGCCCGCCTGGCGCGGCCACGCTCCACAAGGCAAGCTGGCCTGGGAAGGACACCAGCACCACCGCGTAACCGGCCATCGCCGGGTTGAACACGTTGTAGCCCAGCCCGCCGTAGAGGTGTTTGGCGACGATCATCGCGAAGGCACTGCCGGTGGCGGTGATCCACCAGGGCGTCAGCGGAGGCAGGGCAAAGGCCAGCAGCACCGCGGCGAGTACCGCGCTGCCATCGGCGAGTCCCGGGCCGAGCGGCCGCCCGCGCAGGCGCAGCATGAGCGCCTCGGCGGCCAGCGCCGTCACCACGGCCACGGTGAGGTTGAAGGCCAGGCCCGGACCGAAGAACCACAGGTGCGCGGCGGCAGCCGGCGCCAGTGCCCAGAGCACCCGGCGCATCAGCCGGGGCACACTGGCCTGGACCGGCAGATGCGGTGCCGCGGCCGTCTCGAATCTCATGCGTCCCTGCTGCCCGGGTCGTTGTCGCCGCGTGCGCGACGCAGAATGTCGGCGATGGCGGCGGAGGAGGCGGCCGGGTCGCGCGCCGCACGACGCCGGCGCTCCAGCGCGGCCTCGCGCTCGGCCAGCCGTTGCGCCAGCCGATGCTCGCGGGCCGCGTAGCGGGCCTCGGCCAGCCGGGCGCGCTCGCGCTCCATCTCGCCCAGCCAGACTCGGCGCTTGGCCACGCGGAACTGTTCGGTCAGCGGGATGTGGCTCGGACAGACCAGGTCGCAGCAGCCGCACTCGATGCAGGCGAACAGGCCGAGGTCGGCGAGGCCGGTATCGTCCTGACGTCGGGTGGCGCCGTGGAGCAGCTGCGGTGAGAGCCCGGCAGGACAGTGCTCGGCGCACTCGCCGCAGCGGATGCAGGCGACGGTCTCACCGCGGTTACCGAGTTCGGCGGCCGTGGCGGCAATCACCCCGTGGGTGCTGCGGGTCACCGGCACCTCGTCGCAGGCGATCGCCCGGCCGGTCATGGCCCCGCCGACGATCAGCCGCGCGACCTCCGGACGATAGCCCCCACAGACGCGGATCAGCTCGGCGATGGGGGTGCCCAGTCGGACGTCCAGGTTGCGCGGCTGGGCGACCCCACCGCCGGTCACCGTGACGATGCGGCGGGTGAGCGGACGACCGGTCTCGAGATAGGTGGCCAGGGCGGCCGCGGTCCCGGCGTTGTGGCAGAGATAGCCGATGTCGGGCGGGTAGCCCTCGGCGGGGACATGCTCGCCGGTGACCAGTGCGATGAGCTGGCGCTCGCCGCCGGAGGGATAGATCGTCGGCACGGTGACAATGCTCAGCGCCGTCGCGTCGGGGCACTGGCCAATGGCCGCCTCGAGCGCCGCCAGCGCTTCGGGCTTGTCATCCTCGAGCACGAACACCGCCGCCGGGCAGCCGGTGAGTGTGAGCATGGCACGGGTGCCGGCCACCACTGCCGGCGCGCGTTCGCGCAGCAGCCGGTCGTCACAGCTGAGATAGGGTTCGCACTCCGCGACGTTGATGAGCAGCGCCCTGAGCCCCTGACGCTGCGCGGCCGCAAGCTTGGCCCCGGTGGCGAAGCCTGCGCCACCGAGCCCGGCAAGCCCGGCAGCAGCCAGCGTGGCCTCGAGCGTCTCGCTGTCGCGCAGCAGGGCTTCATTCGGCGGGGTGCAGGCGAGACGCTCGTCGCGTCCGTCGACCTCGATCACGATGCACAGGGCCTCGCCGCCTGCGACCGGCCGCGGCTCGATCGCCACCACGCGGCCCGAACTCGCGGCATGCACCAGCACCGGCTGGCCGTCGCGGGCGCGCACCAGCGGCTGGTCACCCAGCACGTGCTCACCCAGACGCACGGCCGGCTCGGTGTCGCCGCCCGCGTCGGCCCCCAGCGGATAGATCAGCTCGGCCGGCAATGGCGTCTCGGCAATCGGCAGGCTTGCGCTCTGCGCCTTGCGTGCAGGCAGCACCAGGCCGCCGGCCAGGCGCCCGTCACCCTCGAGCACCACACTCATGCCGGGTCAGCCGGCCGGAGGGGACTGTCCATCACCGGCGCCTGCAGGCGCGCACCGGCCGGCAGCCTGTCCGTCCGCGGCACCAGGTCGATGCAGTCGACCGGGCACGGCGCGATGCACAGCTCGCAGCCGGTGCACTCCGCGGTGATCACCGTATGCATGTACTGCTGGGCGCCGACGATGGCATCGACCGGGCAGGCCCGCAGACACAGCGTGCAGCCGATGCAGCGGCTCTCGTCGATGACCGCCACCTGGGGCGGCGGCGCGCGCTCCAGCTCCGGCGCCAGCGGCACCGGTTCGCGACCGAGCAGGCGCGCGAGCGCCGCGATGGTTGCCTCGCCGCCCGGTGGGCAGCGGTTGATGTCAGCCTCGCCGGCCAGCAGGGCCGCCGCGTACGGCCGGCAGCCGGGATAGCCGCACTGGGCGCACTGAGTCTGTGGCAGGGCGGCGTTCAGACGTTCCACCGCCGCGCCCTCGCGGTCGGTCAGCCGCCGCGAGATCAGCACGATCAGGCCACCCAGCAGCAGCGCCAGACCGGCCAGCACGCCGATGGCGGCGAGCACCGTGTTCATCCGCGGCCCATCCCGGCGAAGCCGAGGAAGGCCAGCGACATCATCCCGGCCGTGATGAGCGCGATTCCCGCGCCGCGAAAGGCCACCGGGACCGGGGCGGCGTCGATGCGCTCGCGCAGCCCGGCGAACAGTACCATCACCAGGGCGAACCCGGCGGCGGCGCCGAGGCCGTAGACCACGGCCTGCACGAAGCCCTCGGCCTCGGTGAGATTGATCAGGGCGACGCCGAGCACCAGGCAGTTGCTGGTGATCAGCGGCAGATAGATGCCGAGCACCTGGTAGAGCAGCGGACTGGTGGCGCGGACAACCAGCTCGGTGAGCTGGACCAGTCCGGCGATGACCAGGATGAACGCGAGGGTGCGCAGCCAGGTCAGCTCCAGCGGCACCAGCACCCAGGTGTACACGAGGTGTCCGGCCGCGGCCGCAAGCGTCAGCACGAACGCGGTGGCCAGTGCCATGCCGGCGGTCCCCGTGGTGCTGGAGGTCACGCCCATAAAGGGACACAGGCCCAGAAAATTGACCAGCACCAGGTTGTTGACCAGCACCGTGGCGATGACGATCAGCGCCAGCTCGGTCATGCCGTCGGGCCTAGCCGGCGCCGGCGTCCGGCGTCGCCGCGGCGGCCGCCGCCGTCCGCGCGGCCGCCACCAGAGCTTCGACCCGGGCGGGTTCGATGCGCGAGAGCAGCGGCGAAAACGCCTCGATCTCGCGGTCGAGCAGGGGCGTGTCCAGGTCAGCCCAGGTGAGCGGCGGCAGGCGCAGCAGCGTCTCGGAGGCCTTTGCCACCTCGGGCAGCACCGGTTTGAGGAAGATCACCAACTGGCGGTACAGGTTCAGGCCCTGGGTACAGACATCGAGCGCCGCGGCAGTCTCGCCCTCGCGCGCCAGCACCCAGGGCTTGTGCTGGTCGATGTACTGGTTGGCACGATCGGCCAGCTGCATGATCTCGCGCATGGCGCGGGAGAACTCGCGCGACTCGTAGGCCGAGGCGATCGATCCGGCCGCGGCGGCAAAACTGTCGTGCAGCTCCGGGGCGTGCAGGTGCGTGCCCAGGCGGCCCCCACCGAGCTTGTGGATGAAGCCTGCACAGCGGCTGGCGATATTGACCACCTTGCCGACGAGATCGGCATTCACGCGGGCCACGAAGTCCTCGAGGTTGAGGTCGATGTCGTCGATGCCGGGGCCGAGCTTGGCGGCGTAGTAATAGCGCAGGTATTCGGGCTCGAGGTGATCGAGGTAGCTGCGCGCGGTGATGAAGGTGCCACGGGACTTCGACATCTTCTGGCCGTTCACGGTCAGGAAGCCGTGGGCGAAGATACCGTCGGGCGTGCGGAAACCGCTGCCAGCGAGCACGGCCGGCCAGAACAGCGCATGGAAATACACGATGTCCTTGCCGATGAAGTGATAGAGCTCGACGGTGCTGTCGGGGCCCCAGTAGGCATCGAAGTCGAGATCGTCGCGGCGGCGGCTGAGTTCGAGAAAACTCGCGATGTAGCCCACCGGTGCATCCAGCCAGACATAGAAGAACTTGTCGGTTTCCCCAGGAATCTGAAAGCCGAAGTAGGGCGCGTCGCGCGAGATGTCCCAGTCCTGCAGCCCGGCCTCAAACCATTCCGCGAGTTTGGCGGCGACGGCCGGATGGAGATGCCCTTCGGCAATCCAGTCCTGCAGCATCTTGGCGAAACTGCCGAGTCTGAAGAACAGGTGTTCGGATTCGCGCACGCTCGGTGGGGTGCCCGAGAGTACCGAACGCGGATCGATGAGCTCGGTGGGGGCGTAGGTGGCGCCGCAGACCTCGCAGCTGTCGCCATACTGGTCCTGGGCCCCGCATTTCGGGCAGGTGCCGCGCACGAAGCGATCGGGCAGGAACATCCCGCGTGTTTCGTCATAGGCCTGCTTGATGCTCCGCCGGGCAATATGCCCCCCGGCGCTGAGGGCGCCGTAAATGCGCTCGACGATCTCGCGGTTCTCCGGTGAATGGGTGCTGTGGTAGTTGTCGAACTCGATCAGGAAATCGCCGAAGTCCTGCCGATGGCGGGCAGCCACCTGTTCGATCAGGGCTTCGGGCGTGAGTCCCGCCTGCTCGGCGCGCAGCATGATCGGTGTGCCGTGGGCGTCCGAGGCGCACACGTACAGGCAATCGTGGCCACGCAGCTTCTGGAAGCGGACCCAGATGTCGGTCTGCAGGTACTCCACCAGGTGCCCGAGATGAATGTCGCCGTTGGCATACGGCAGGGCGCTGGTGACCAGGATCTGGCGGGTGGACATGGCGTGCTCGATCTGCGGTGGCGGTGCGCGGCAAACCCCCGATTATGCCAGAGACGGATGTGTCCCCGCCGCCTCAGCGGGTCTGTTCGCGGATGTCCTCGAAAGCGGACTTGTTACTGGCGGCAAGGTAGGCGTCGCGGCCGGAGATGAACCGCCGGTCGAAGAGTTCGCGCAGGGCCGTGTCCATGGTGCGCATGCCGGCGTTGCCGCCGGCCTGCATCGTGCTCTCGAGCTGGTCGAGCTTGCCCTGGCGGATCAGGTTGCCCACCGCCGAGTTGTTAATCAGGATTTCCAGTGCCGGAACCCGTCCCTTGCCGTCCTTGCGGGGGATCAGCTGCTGGGAGACCACGCCACGCAGAGAGGTCGAGAGCATGGTGCGGATATGCGATTGTTTGTCCGAGGGGAAGGCGTTGACAATACGGTCGACCGTGGCGGCCGCGCCATTGGTGTGCAGGGTACCCATCACCAGAATGCCCATTTCGGCGGCGGTCACCGCGATCCCGATGGTCTCCAGGTCGCGCATCTCACCGACCAGAATCACGTCGGGATCCTCGCGCAGGGCCGAGTGCAGCGCGGCGGCGAAACTCGGGCTGTGGGTGCCGACTTCGCGCTGACTGATCAGGCAGTTCTTGCGCTTGTGTACGAACTCGATGGGATCCTCGATGGTCAGGATGTGGCCACGTAGCCGGCTGTTGATGGCGTCGACCATCGCCGCCAGTGTTGTCGACTTGCCCGAACCCGTCTTCCCGGTGACCAGGATCAGGCCGTTGGTGCTGCGGGCCAGGTTGTGTACCGCCTGCGGCATGTCGAGTTCCTCGAGGCTCTTCGCTCGCGCCGGGATGGCTCTGAATATCGCACCCATCCCGTTCAGATGCCGGAAGACATTCACGCGGAAGCGCGCAAGCTCCGGAACCATGTACGCGAAATCTGCAGAATCGTGGCGCTCGAACATATGCTGCGTCGCCCTTGGCATGATGGCGTAGAGCGCATCGCGCAGCTCGTCGGCGCGCAGGGCCGCAGGCTCGAGGTGACGCAGATCGCCATAGCGGCGGATTCTCGGCGGGTCGCCAGCCAGCAGATGGAGGTCGGAGCCATCTTCGCTGAGCACGCTTTGCAGGTAGCGGTCGACGAGACTCATGGCGTGAGGGCCGAAGTCATCAGGAGCCTCCGCGCATGGCTGGCATGTCAACCTTGGTCAGGATCGTCGTGTCGGTGACGAAGCGCTCGAAAGCTTTCTTGTCGTTGCCGTAGCGATAGGCATCGTCCGGGTCGAGTGTCTTGTTGCGCACACCTTCCAGAAGGGCCTGATCCATGGTCTGCATGCCAAGGTCACGTCCCGTCTGGAGTTGCGCGGGAATCTGGTGGGTCTGCTCGGTCATGATCAGTTTGCCGATGGCCCGAGTCATGAGCATGATCTCCAGGACGGCACGGCGGCCGCGCCCATCGGCGGTCTTCACCAGGTTCTGGGTGATCACCGCGTTCAGGCTCTGGGACAGGAAACTCTTGGTCTGCTCGCGTTCCTCGGCGGGCAGTGCGTCGATCACGCGGTCGATGGTCTTGACCGCGCCGGTGGTGTGCAGCGTGCCGAGCACGAGATGGCCGGTCTCGGCGGCCGTCATGGCCCAGCGGATGGTTTCCGCATCACGCAGTTCGCCGACCAGGATGACGTCCGGGTCCTGACGCATGGCAGCCCGGACGCCTTCCGCGAAGCTGCGGATATGCGTGCCGAGTTCGCGCTGGATGACCTGAGAGTTCTTGCTCGGGTGGACGAACTCGATCGGGTCTTCGAGGCTGATGATGTTGAGGGCCCGATCACTGTTCAGGTGATCGATCATCGACGCGAGCGTGGTCGACTTCCCGGTGCCGGTGGAGCCGGTGA
The DNA here is from genome assembly GCA_007693855.1 of Gammaproteobacteria bacterium. GTDB lineage: Bacteria > Pseudomonadota > Gammaproteobacteria > Steroidobacterales > PWYM01 > PWYM01. The sequence goes on from RECU01000061.1 coordinate 15,672, forward strand.
CCAGCACCATGCCCTGGTGGTGATCGCAGAGCTTTTGGATCACGGGGGGCATACCGAGGCTGTCCATCGTCGGAATGCTGGCGGGGATGTGGCGGAACGTGGCGCCGAGTCCGGTGTCTTTGCGGTAGAGATTGACCCGGAACCGTCCGCCTTCTTCGCTGACGTAAGAGAAGTCGAGATCGTTGCCGCTTTCGAAGTACTCGCGTTGGTGTTCGGTGAGCACCTCGTAGAGGTAGCCTTCGAGTTCCACGTCGCCCAGATCCCGGAACTTGATGGGCATCAGGTCGCCGTGCATCCGCAGCATCGGCGGCACCCCCACTGCGAGATGGACGTCGGAACAGCCCTGGGCCAGTCCCAGCTTCAGAAAGGCGTCTAGGCGCGGCATGCCTGGCGGTGCTCCTGAAGATATCCGGCGAGCGCTTCATGCAACTCGTCCATGGTCTGATGACGGGCGTTCTTGTCCAGGGCCATGGCCTTTTGCACAATGGCGGAGAGCGGTTCCGGCAGCGCGGGGTTGCGTTCATGCGGGGCCTCGGCCTTGCCCTGCACGTGCTGGTACATCACCGACATGTGATCGCCCTTGGTGTACGGTGGCGAGCCGGTGAGCATCTCGTACAGGATCACCCCGAGGCTGTAGATGTCCGCGCGTTCATCGACTTTCTTGCCCAGGATCTGCTCGGGCGCCATGTACTTCGGCGAGCCGATGACATACCCCGTCTTGGTGAGTTCCGTACCGCCGCTGGCCGCTGCCGCCGCCACTCCGAAATCGACGATTTTCAGCAGGCCCGCGTCGTTGATCAGGATGTTCGCCGGCTTGAGGTCGCGGTGGATGATGCCCTGCTGATGGGCCACGGCCATGCCGGTGGCGATATCGCAGCCGTATCGAAGGGCCCGCTCGATCTCCAGCGGGCGTTGATCCACCACCTCCGTGCCGAGGGTGTGCGAGGGAAAGAACTCCATTGAGATGGCGTAGTTCCCGGAGATGAAGACGAAGTCATAGATGCGAATGACGTTCTTGTGCGTGATCTTGCGCGAGTAGCGCAGCTCGTGCACGAAGCGTTTCATCATTTCCTCGTCCGAGGCGAAATTCGGATTCAGGAACTTGAGGATCAGGCGCTCCTCGACCACGGTGTCCTCGACGAGCACGACGGTGCCGAAGGCGCCTTTGCCGATCTTCTCGATGAAGCGGTATCGACCCTCGATGATGTCGCCCGGCGAGAGCGCGGCGATGTCCAGTGAACCACCGTCTGTCCCCTTGGGCAGCGGAGGCAACGCGCTTGCGACGCTGTCGAGACTGCCAGGCGCCTCCAGCAGAGTATGGCTGCCGCTGGCCGCGAGCGCCGGGTGACTGCCGCTTAGCGAATCGGCGGCGCGGGCCACGCTGCCGCTGGCGGTCGTCGTCGCGCCGAGCAGGCGATTCTCCATGTCCTGGACCAGCTTGCCAGCAAGCCGGTTGACCGTCATGTCCGCAGTGGCCTGGCCGGCATGCAGCAGCAGGGTGCGCACTGACTCGGCCTCGCGTTCCCCGGCAAGCCGCGAGAGCGCTGTCATGGTCTCGACCTTGATGGCCTTGTCGCCACGCCGGAGCAGCGGGGTCAGCCGCTGGACCACGGAGGCATCGCCGAGCTTGCCCAGGGCGCGGATGGCGGCCGGCACGCTTTTCGGCTCGCCCTCGAGCATGGCCACCAACGCTGGCACCGCTTGACTGCTACCGATCGCCCCGAGCGCGTCTGCCGCCCGTTCCCGCACCCACCAGTCTTGGTCGCGGGTCGCCTCCATCAGCGCCTTCACCGCACGCTCGTCGCGGGTGGAGTTGAGAATCTCGATGGCCGCGCGGCGGATGGCCTCGTCCTCATCGTTGACGAGTTTCAGGACCGCGTCGATGACCCGTGGCCCGCCGATCTTGGCCAGCGCGTCAGAGGCCCGGGAGCGAACCCACCAGTCCTCGTCCTTGACCGCTTCGAAGAGCACCTTGACGCTGCTGACATCGCACAGTTCGTTCAGCACCTCGACCGCCGCCCGCCGGGCGTACTCGGATTCGTCCTTGAGCGGCTCGATCAGGTGGCGGACCGTATCCGGATCGGCGAGGCGGACGACCAGGTCAACCGCTCGGTTGACGACGTCGATGTCGGGATCCCGCAGCAGCCCGCACAGGCGCACCACGTCCAGGCCATTGTCCTGCTCGCCCAGGGCCTCGAGCGCTGCCCGGCGCACCTGCTTGTTGCCGTCGCCGAGCTGGCGCTGCAGTGCGATGGCCACCTCCGGCGCCTTGAACTGACCGAGAATACGCATCAGGTGCACCCGGACCCCAGGATCCTTGCCGTCCAGGCGGGCGATCAGTTCGGGCACGGTTTCGGCAGTGGCGGCCCGGCCAATCAGTTTGAACAATCCTGTGCGTTCCGCGCCCTCGAGATCGTACGCCACCTGCAGGAGTTCACGTAGATTCAGGCGCTGGCGATGCACGGCCATGATCTCGAGGACAGCTGGCCGCGAGATGTCTTCCTCGTTCAGCAGTTCGAGCAGACGGTTGGGGTTGAACTCCTGGCTGGAGGACAGTGCCCATGCGGTGCCGGACACTGCCCGCGGGCTGGGATCGGCCAGGCCGCGGGCGACTTGCGGAAACGTTCGCTCGGAGATCAGCCCGGTGAGCACCTCGACGAACTCCACGGTCTGCCGCCGATCGGCGTGGCCCAGGGCCTCGATGATGCGCGGAATGGCGCTCGGGCCGACCCGGCGCAGCTTGTCGAGCGCCTTGCGCGCCTCCGGGGAGGCAGGATCGCCCGCGCCCTGGATCTGGGCGATGAGCCGGTCGGCCTTGAGCACGCTGAGGAAGTTCATGTAACGGAGCTCGTCTCCACGAGATGACCGCCCACCGCCGTTGCGGCCCCCGACGCGCGGGAACTGCAGGCAACAGCCGGCCATCATTGGAAAATCACTGCTGGATTATGCCATAGGGTCAAATATGACACGTGCGCCGCGTCGCAACCCGTCCGGATCGCCGGGTGGGCTACAATTCGGGCCGATTCGGACAGGGAGCAAGGGCATGTCGACACAGGATGAGGCGACGCTGCGGACACGCATTGGCACGCTCGAGCTGCCATGGTTTGGGCGGCCGCTGTCCGAGGTCGCCGGGCGGCTGGAGGTCAGTGGCCAGGCGCCGGGCCGGATCCGGGTGTCGCTGTCGCTCGGTGTCCCCCTGACCCATCGCCAGGAGGCCCTGCGGGCTGCCATCGCCGAGCACCTCGCCGGCGCCGGCATCCAGGCCGAGGTGGAGCTCGAGCTGGCCTGCGAGGTGGCCCGTCATGCGGTGCAGGGCAACCTCAAGCCGCTTGAGGGCGTCCGCAACATCATCGCGGTGGCCTCGGGCAAGGGGGGCGTGGGCAAGTCCACCACGGCGGTGAACCTCGCGCTGGCCTTGGCGGTCGAGGGCGCCCGGGTGGGCCTGCTCGATGCTGATATCTACGGGCCGAGCATGCCGCGGATGCTCGGACTGATCGGCGAGCGTCCGGTCACGCCGGATGGCAAGCATTTCGAGCCCCTGGCGGCCCACGGACTGGCGGCCATGTCCATCGGGTTTCTCATCGACGACGCCCAGCCGATGGTCTGGCGCGGCCCGATGGTGACCTCCGCACTCAACCAGATGCTCGGCCAGACCTTTTGGGGTGAGCTTGACTACCTGATCGTCGACATGCCGCCGGGCACGGGTGACATCCAGCTCACGCTGGCGCAGCGGGTACCGGTCAGCGGTGCGGTAATCGTCACCACCCCGCAGGACATCGCGCTGTCGGATGCGCGCAAGGGGCTGGAGATGTTCCGGAAGGTTAATGTGAACGTACTGGGGATTGTCGAGAACATGAGCCTGCACATCTGCTCCAACTGCGGCCACCAGGAGCCGATCTTCGGTCACGGCGGCGGCGAGCGCATGGCCACCGAGTATGGGGTCCCGCTGCTCGGCAGCCTGCCGCTGGATATCCGCATCCGCGAGGAGACCGACAGCGGTCGCCCAAGCGTGGTGGCCGACCCCGAGAGCGCCGTGGCCCGGGCGTATCGCGAGGCCGCACTGAACATGGCCGGCCGGCTGGCCTTGTCCGGGCGCGACTACGGCCACCGCTTCCCCAATATCGTCGTCGAGGATTCCTGATGAGCATCAAGTCCGACCGCTGGATCCGCCGCATGGCCGAGCAGACTGGCATGATCGAGCCTTTCGAACCCGGGCAGGTGCGCGAGGTGGCTGGCCAGCGCGTGGTGTCCTACGGCACGTCGAGCTACGGCTACGATGTCCGCTGCGCCGACGAATTCAAGATCTTCACCAACATCAATTCCGCAGTGGTCGACCCCAAGGCCTTCGACAGCAACAGCTTCGTCGACCTCAAGGCGGACGTCTGCATCATCCCGCCGAATTCCTTTGCACTGGCCCGGACGGTCGAGTATTTCCGCATCCCCCGCAGCGTGCTGACGATCTGCCTGGGCAAGTCCACCTATGCCCGCTGCGGCATCATCGTCAACGTGACCCCCCTGGAACCGGAGTGGGAAGGCCATGTGACCCTTGAGTTCTCCAACACCACGCCCTTGCCGGCGAAAATCTATGCCAATGAGGGTGTGGCACAGATGCTGTTTCTGGAGTCCGACGAGGTCTGCGCCACCAGTTACGCCGATCGGGGTGGCAAGTACCAGGGCCAGCGCGGCGTGACCCTGCCACAGACCTGAAACAGGTCATTCAGCCCGGAATGGGCGCCATGTCACGGGTCACCACCAGTGGCGCGGCCAGCGGTTTGCCATCGAGATACGCCTGGCCGTCCGTGCAGTCCAGTCGGCCCTGCAGCCACCAGCGGACCGCCAGCGGATAGATGAAGTGCTCGCCGTGGCGGACCCGTTGGGCGAGGCGCCCCGGAGTGTCCCACGGCTGCACGGCGATGCGGTACTGCAGGACGGGGGGGCCGGCGTCGAGTTCCGGCTCGACGAAATGGACGGTGGAACCGTGTATCCGGTCGCCGGCCTCCAGGGCGCGGCGATGCGTGCCCAAGCCGCGATGCCGGGGCAGCAGCGAGGGATGGATGTTCAGCATACGCCCGGCAAAACGCTGGACCACCTCGGCCTCCAGAATGCGCATGAACCCGGCGAGGACCACCAGGGTGATCTGCCGCTCGGCGAGCAGGTCGGCCAGCGCGTGGTCGTAGGCCGCACGTGTCGACCAGTCTGCCGGCGACAGGTGGATGGCGGGGATGCCGGCGGCCCGCGCCCGCACCAGGGCGCCGGCCTCGGCCCGGTCGCTGACCACCAGCGCGATGCCGTCGCGCAAACCCTCGCGTGCCGCGGTGTCGATCAGCGCCTGGAGATTGGTGCCTTCCCCTGAGGCCAGTACCGCGACGCCGCCTGGCGCGTCGGCAGCGCTCACGTTGCCAGCACCACCCCGGCGTCGCCGGCCTCGACCCTGCCGATCCGATACACCGTCTCACCCGCCGCGGTCAGGTGCGCTGCCGCGCGGTCCGCCTGCGCAGGGGAGACCACCACGACCATGCCGATGCCGCAGTTGAAGGTGCGGAACATCTCCTCCTCGCTGACGGCGCCTTCGCGCTGCAGCCAGGTAAACAGCTCGGGCCGTGTCCAGCTGGTCGGATCGATACGCGCCTGCAGGCCCTCTGGCAGCACGCGCGGGACGTTGTCGAGCAGGCCACCGCCGGTGATGTGCGCCAGGCCCTGCAGCGGCACTTCCGCCAGGGTCGCCAGCACGCTGCGCACGTAGATGCGGGTTGGCGTGAGGGCCGCCTCGGCCACCGCACGGCCGTCGCTCAGCACGCGGGTCTCCGGGTCGGCCCGCTCGAGAATCCGGCGCAGCAGCGAGAAACCGTTCGAGTGCGGTCCCGAGGACGCCAGGCCCAGCAGCACGCTGCCCGCCTCGATCCTGCTGCCGTCGAGGATGGCGTCGCGTTCGACGATGCCGACGCAGAAGCCGGCGAGGTCGAAGTCGCCGCCGTGGTACATGCCGGGCAGCTCGGCGGTCTCGCCGCCGATCAGCGCGCAGCCGGCTTCGGCGCAGCCGGCGGCAATCCCGCCGATGACCGCGCTGGCCGCCTCGACGTCGAGGCGGCCGGTGGCGTAGTAATCCAGGAAAAACAGCGGCTCTGCCCCAAGTACCAGGACATCGTTCACGCACATGGCCACCAGGTCGATGCCGACGGTGTCGAGCTTCCCGAGGTCGAGCGCGAGCCTGAGCTTGGTGCCGACGCCGTCAGTGCCCGAGACCAGGACTGGCCGCCGGTAGCGGTCCATCGGCAGTTCGAAGAGCCCGCCGAAACCACCGAGTCCGGTGAGGACACCGGGACGCAGGGTGCTGGCCACGGCCGGTTTGATGCGTTCGACCAGTGCGGCCCCGGCGTCGATGTCTACGCCGGCGTCACGGTAGGAGAGGGGCGGTTTGGCTGTCATTGCGGATGGCGTCCGGTGGCCGACGCCGACGCCTGCGGCGGCGGCACGTGGATGCGGAGGTATAATAGAGATTCACGCCGCGGCGGGGAACCCGCGGTGAGGTCGACCCACCACTGCTGTCGGTCATGCCCGGAGACTCTAATGCGCTTCGCCGCCCTGCTGCTGATATTGCTGTGCTGCCTGATGCCCCGGCTGGGCGTGGCTGCGGCGACTGCCGAGCTGTACGCAGCGGAAGTGCCATTGCAGGTGCGCGATCGCGCGGCCGAGGATGAGGCCTTTGCGGCGGCGCTGGCCAAGGTGCTGGTTCGCGTCACCGGCCTGCGCGATGTCCGCGACGACGACGCCCTCACGGCGCTGCTGCCGCGGGCGCGCACGCTGACCCGACAATGGAGCTACACCCGTGAGGGCCTCTGGGTGCAGTTCGACGCCGGCCTGGTGCGCCGCGAGCTGCAGGCGCTGGAGCGTCCGGTCTGGGGTGCGGAACGCCCGCGCGTGCTCGCCTGGCTGGCCATCGATGACGGCGAGCGCCCGGCGTTTGTGCTCGGCGAACAGGACAGTGTCTGGCCGCCCCAGCTGGAAGTGGTCGACACGGCCGCGACTCCCCCGGCGCCAGACCTGCCCAGCGACCCTGGGGTGCTCCAGCCGCTGCTGGACCTCGCCGGGTTGCGCGCGGGGATGACCGACGTGGCCGCGCTCCGAGCCGTCCCCGTCGTGCTGCCGGTGATGGACCTGGGCGACCGTGTCCGCGTCACGCCTGAGCGGCTGTGCGGTGCGGGTTTCGACTCGTGGCCTGAGTCGCGCCTCGCGGTGGAGGCCTATGCCGCGGCGGCGGACACGGACCTGCCCTGGCGGGTGGCTGCCGAGCGTTACCGTGCCGACGCGATCCTGATCGGGTGTGCGCGCGCGCTGGGGGATCGGCTGGTGATCGACTGGACGCTGCAGCTCGGCGAAGGCGAGGCCGGGGAGCGGCGCCGCTGGCGCGGCGACCTTGCCGAAGGGCCGCACGGCGCCGCCGATGTGCTCGCCCGGGCGCTGGCCCCGGTCGGGCGCGAAACGGGGCGGTATCGCCTGCAGGTGTCCGGAATCGACAGTCTCGAGGCCTATGGCCGGCTCATGCGCCATCTCGAGGGACTCTCGCTGATCGACGCGGTGGAGGTGGAACGGGTGACTGGCGAGACGATTCACCTGGCGGTGCGAACGCGCGCGGATGCCAACCAGCTGGCCCGTGCGTTGCAGATCGGCCGTACCCTTTCGGCGCTGCCCGGCGAGGGCAGGTACGCGCTGGTGCCATGACCGTGTCGCCGAGCGCTGCCGTGAACACACCGCTGCGTCATCTGCCGAATCTGATCTGTATCCTGCGCATGCTGCTGGTGGCGCCGATCGTGCTGTTGCTGCTGCATGGGGACTGGCTGGCCGCACTGCTGCTTATTGGCGTGGCGGGATTCTCCGATGGCCTGGACGGCTTTCTGGCAAAACGCTTTGGCTGGCAGTCCCGTCTGGGCAGCATGCTCGACCCCGCGGCCGACAAGCTGTTACTGGTGGCGCTGTTTGTCACCCTGACCTGGCTGGGGCTGGTGCCGTTGTGGCTGACCGCATTGGTGGTCCTGCGCGACGTGCTGATCAGCGGGTGCAGTCTCGCGTACAACGCGCTGGTCGAACCCTTGACGGCGCAGCCCAGCCTGATCAGCAAATTCAATACCGTCCTGCAGCTGGCCTTCGTGTTGGCAGTCATTACCCTGCAGGCGTTCGGCTGGCCCCCGGCACTGGTGGTCGAGGTCCTGGGTGCCGGTGTCTTCGTCACGCTGATGGTCAGCGGTTTTGACTACATCATGACCTGGACCCGCCGGACTCGCCGGACCCGCGCGGTGCGCCGCGGCGCGTGAACACCCCCGCGCAGCTGGCGCTGCCTGTGGGGCTGCGTGACCACGCCACCTTCGATTCTTTCGATGACACGGCGCAGCCCTTGTTGATCGCCGAGTTGCGGGTGGCCGCCAGCAGCCCTGGCGGCCGACAGCCGACATGGCTGTGGGGCGCCCCGGGCAGTGGCCGCAGCCACCTGTTGCAGGCGGTGTGTGCGGCGGCGGCCGAGGCCGGCCACACGGCCGCCTATCTGCCCCTGGAGCAGCTGGCCGCCGTAGATCCCGGCGTGCTCGAGGGCCAGGAGCGCGCAGCGGTGATCTGCCTTGATGATCTCGATCAGCTGGCCGCTGCCGGGCAGCGCTGGCGCGAGGCCTTGTTCGCCCTCTATAACGCGGTACGCGATACCGACGGCTGGCTGGTGTTCACGACGGCCACCCCGCCGTCGGCGTTCCATAGCGGTTTGCCCGATCTCGACTCACGCCTGGCTGCCGCGGCCGTCCACCGCCTCACACCCCTGGATGATTCCGGGCTGCTGCGCGCGCTCGTCGCCCGCGCCGCGCGCCTGGGTCTGGAGCTGCCCGAGGAGACCGCGCGTTGGCTGCTTGCCCGCGCGCCCCGCGACGCCGAATCGCTGTTTGCGCTGCTTGACCATCTCGACGTTGCCGCACTGCAGGCCCAAAGGCGCCTCACCGTGCCATTTGTGCGCGCGGTGCTGGCGAAGGGTTCCGATGGGCGTGAGGCGCGCGCTGAGGATGCGCCCCGTGGCTCAGGCGGCGCGGGGCCTTGAGGTGCGCAGCCAGCCTACCAAGGCGATCAGTGTGAGCAGGATCATCAGCAGGACCAGGCCGCCGGGCAGTCGCATCGCCGGGTTGACCGTGATCTCCATCACCGCAAACGCGAGGTAGGGCGTGAGCAGGAACGTCGCGCACACGGCCGCGTAGCGGCTGCGTCGCCACAGCCAGGGCAGCGGAATCGCCAGCGGCAGCACAAGGATGATCGCCGTGGCCAGCACAGCGCCGTCGCTGCCCGGCAGACTGAGCCATACCAGCCAGGCGCACAGCACCATCAGCGTGACCAGTGAGGCCTGCATCAGCGCGTACATGCGTCGTTCCGCGCGGCTCATCGGGCCAGTCGCGTGGCGATGTCCGCGACCCGCGCACCGAGGGCGCGGGCCAGGCGCTGTTCCTCGTCGGTCAGGCGGGTGGCGCCATCCAGGGCCGCGTGGCTGGCGCCATAGGGCGTCCCGCCGCTGCGTGTGCTGGCCAGATCAGCCTCGGAGTAGGGCAGCCCGCAGTAGAGCATGCCGTGATGCAGGAGCGGAACGGCCATGGTCAGCAGTGTGCTCTCCTGGCCGCCATGCATGCTGGCCGTGGAGGTGAACACGCCGAAGGGCTTGCCCGCCAGGGCCCCCTGCATCCACAGGCCGCTGGTGCCATCCAGAAAGTACTTCAGGGGTGCGGCCATGTTGCCGAAGCGCGTCGGACTGCCGAGCAGCAGTCCGTCGCAAGCCGCCAGTTCCTCAAGTGTGGCATATGGCGGACCATCGCCGGGGACTTCAGGTTCGGTCGCCTCAGAGACGCTGGACACCGCAGGTACGGTCCGCAGCAACGCCTCGCAGCCGGCCTGGGATTCAACACCGCGTACGGCCTGTCGGGCCAGTTCAGCGGTGCTGCCGTGGCGCGAGTAGTAAAGCACCAGAAGTTTGCTCACAGGATCACCATCCTCCTTGATAGGTCCATGATAATTAAGAAAAGTTTTCTCTGATGTGGCGATTCGTGGCGCTTGACGTCACGAATCGTACACTGCTACCGTTTGCGCGATTGTAGCCGTTTGGAGCGTGTTCTTGCCGCAGTCTTCGGGAGTCGGAAGGGCTGGAGGGATCGCTTGCATGCTGGTGCTCGGGGTCCTGGCAGGCTGCACTTCAGCGCCTGTCCAGGAGATGAGCGACGCCCGCCAGGCGATTCATGCCGCGGTCCAGTCGGGGGCGGCCGAACACGCACCGGAGCAGCTCAGCCAGGCGCACAACCGCCTTGCACTTGCCCAGCAGCATCTCAAGGTGAGGCGTTTCGACGACGCCCGTGCTGAGGCGGTGGAGGCCAGGGCGCGTGCCACCGAGGCGCTGTATCTGACCGAAGCGGCGCGCCGCGCGCGCCGCGACTAGCCGATGCAGGCGATACGGTGTCTGGTGACCGGCCGGGTCCAGGGTGTCGGCTTCCGTGCGGCGACCGCGCGCCGTGCCCGCGGCCTCGGGATCGAGGGTCATGCCCGCAATCTCGAGGATGGTCGTGTCGAGGTGCTGGCCCGCGGGGGCTCGGAGGCGCTGGCGGAACTCGTGCGCTGGTTATGGCAGGGGCCGGCATTTGCGCATGTCAGCGAAGTAGCGCTCGAAGAGGCCGCGCCGACGGACGACACGTTCACCGTCGGCGCGTTTACAACCGAGTAGTCAGCGCGGCGGCTCAGCTCTGATACCAGCGCGTGCGCAGGCGGTCGAGCACCCGGTCGGCGTACCAGCGCTGGCCCCGGCTGCCGTTGTAGCGGGCCAGCGCCTTCACCAGGTCACCGTTTTCCATGTCGAGGTAATGGCGCAGGATCGTGCAGCCCATGCGCAGGTTCGTGCGGATGTGGAACAGGTTATCGTCCGGGCGGCCGATCTCGTGCAGCCAGAATGGCATGACCTGCATCAGACCCAGCGCGCCGGCCACCGAGATGGCGAAGCGGTCGAAATTGCTCTCGACGTCGATCACCGCCAGCACCAGTTCCGGGGGCAGGTCCACGCGAGCCGCCTCGTAATGCACATGGCGCAGGATGTACAGACGCTCCTCCACGTCCGGCACCTGCCGGGTGAGTCGTCGGGACATGTCCGTGAGCCAGACCTCGGCCTCGAAGCGGTCGCCGAAGCTGCCGCTGTCATTGATCGCGGCGCTCAGCAATGCCCGCAGTTGAGGGTCCACCGGCTCCTGAGCGGGGAGGGCAGTCGCCAGCAGCAGGCCCGCTCCCAGCCCGAGGGCTGGAGCCAGGCGGCGCCTGTCAGCGCTGCGTTGTGCCATCTCCCGGCTCCGCTGCGGTGGCCAGCAACTGTTCGATATCCTCCAGCGCGATCCGCTGGGGCTCGCGCTCGTCGCGCCGCTGGTATTCCACTGCCGCCTCGGCCAGCGAGCGTTCGCCGATCACGATCCGCTGCGGGATACCGATCAGCTCGGCGTCGGCGAACTTGACACCGGGTCGTGCCGGTCGATCGTCCAGCAAGACTTCCAGTCCCCGGGCACGGAGACTGGTGTAGAGCTGGTCGGCGGTCTCGCGCACCAGCTCGGACTTGTCGTAGTTCAGGGGCACCAGCACGACGTCGAACGGCGCCATCGGCGCCGGCCAGCGGATGCCGCGCTCGTCGTGATGCTGCTCGATGGCCGCCGCGACAATCCGCGAGACGCCGATGCCGTAGCAGCCCATGGCCATGGGGGTCTCCTGGCCGGCTTCGTCCAGCACCACCGCGCCGAGGGCTTCGCTGTACTTGCAGCCCAGCTGGAAGATATGACCGACCTCGATGCCGCGGTCGATGGCCAGCACGCCGCCGCCCCGGGGGCTGGGGTCGCCGGCGACGACATTTCGCAGGTCAGCGCAGACCGGCTCGGGAAGATCCCGTCCCCAGTTGACGCCGGTGAGGTGCGCATCGACGCGGTTGGCGCCGCAGACCACGTCGGCCAGCGCTGCCGCGGCGTGATCTGCGATCACCGGAACCGACAGGCCGACGGGGCCGATGAATCCCGGCTCGCAACCCGTGTGCCGGCGCACCGTGGCGGCATCGCAGAGCGTCAGGGGGTCGGCGACCTGAGGGAGTCGCGCCGCCTTGATGGCGTTGAGTTCGTGGTCACCGCGCACCACCAGGGCCACGGCACCGCCGTCGCTGCCCGCGACCAGCAGGGTTTTCAGGCAGGCCGCAGGCGCGACTTCCAGCAGCGCGGAGACCTCTTCGATGGTGCGCGCGCCGGGTGTCTCGACTTCGCGCAGGGCTGCGGCTGGCGCGGGGCGTGGCCGGGTTGGCGCCAGTGCCTCGGCGGTCTCTACATTGGCGGCGAAGCCGTCGTCTTCACACCAGGCGATGGCATCTTCGCCCGAGTCGGCCAGCACATGGAATTCCTCCGAGCGGCTACCGCCGATTTCGCCGCTGTCAGCCTCGACGACACGGAATTTCAGCCCCAGGCGGGTGAAAATGCGCAGGTAAGCCTCGCGCATCGCCAGATAACCCTCTTCCAGGGAGGCCTGGTCGACGTGAAACGAATAGGCGTCTTTCATGATGAACTCGCGGGCACGCATCACGCCGAAACGCGGCCGGATCTCATCACGGAACTTGGTCTGGATCTGGTAGTAGTTCACCGGCAGCTGGCGGTAGCTCTTGAGCTCCCTGCGGGCGAGATCGGTGATGACTTCCTCGTGGGTGGGCCCGAAACAGAACTCCCGCTCGTGGCGATCGCTGATGCGCAGGAGCAGCGGGCCGTACTGGTCCCAGCGACCGGATTCGCGCCAGAGCTCTGCGGGCTGGACGGCGGGCATCAGCAGTTCCATAGCGCCCGCGCGGTTCATCTCTTCGCGGACGATCTGCTCGACCCGCCGCAGCACCCGCAGCCCCAGCGGCATCCACGTGTAGATTCCCGAGGTCAGCCGCCGGATCAGGCCGGCCCGCAGCATCAGCTGGTGGCTGACGATCTCCGCCTCGGAGGGCACCTCCTTGAGGGTGTTGAGTGGAAAGCTGGACAGGCGCATGACGGATTCCGCTGAAGGACGACCCCGAGGATTCTAGCGTGGATCGCCGGCGGGGTGCGGCGAGGATGTCGCGGAATTGCTTTCCCGGGCCGATTCACTCACGATGATTGGCATCACCCTACGCCCCGGCAGAGATGATCGAGCCAGACGAAAACAACGACGTGCCCGCCCCCGTGCGCCGGCGTCGAAGGGGCATTTACCTGCTGCCCAACCTGCTCACCACCGGTGCTCTGTTCTCCGGCTTCTATGCCGTGATCGCGGCCATCGACGGCAATTACATCGCCGCGGCGATCGCGATCTATGTCGCGATCATCCTCGATGGCCTGGATGGCCGTGTCGCCCGGATGACCAGCACCGAGAGCGATTTCGGCAAGGAATATGACAGCCTTTCGGACATGGTGGCCTTTGGGGTCGCGCCGGCGATCGTGGTGTACCAGTGGGGCGTCGCCCGGCTGGCCGAATATGGCACGGCCTGGGGCCGGCTGGGCTGGATCGCCGCGTTTCTCTACGTGGTCGCCGCGGCACTCCGCCTGGCGCGGTTCAACACCCGCATCGCCAGCGCCGACAAGCGATTTTTCGACGGCCTGCCGAGTCCTTCGGCGGCAGCGCTGGTCGGCGGCCTGGTCTGGCTGGGCACCGTCCAGGGCATCGACGGGCTGCCGGCCCTGCTCACCGCGTTCGTCATCACCGTGCTGGCCGGCCTGTGTATGGTCAGTGCGTTCCACTACTACAGTTTCAAGGACTTCAACCTCGGCGGGCGGGTGCGCTTCACCCACCTGCTGCTGATTCCCGCGACGTTCATGCTGATCTCGCTGAATCCGCCGGTGGTGCTGTTCCTGGGCTTTCTGCTGTACGCCTGCTCCGGCCCGGCACTATGGTTCTGGCGCCGGCGCCGGCGCAGCAGCAGCGCAACCGACAGCCGACACGGAGAGGAGGCGCCGCCGGGAGACGACGGATGAGGCCTGCGTCCGACCGCGACGCCTGGCTGGCGGCGCTGGGTCTGGTGCGCTGGGAACGCCGTTGCGCGCCGGTGCAGGGTGTCGCGGCGCCCACTCAAGAGGTTGTGCCGGACCGGCCTTCGGCGGCGGGCAAGGCTGCTCTGGTCGATCCTGGGCAACTCGACTGGCCGGCGCTGCGCGCTTGCGTCGCCGACTGTACCCGCTGCGAGCTCCATCGCGATCGCACGCGCACCGTGTTTGGCGTGGGCAACGTGACCGCCGACTGGCTGATCGTCGGCGAGGCGCCGGGTGCCGAGGAGGATCGTCGGGGCGAGCCCTTCGTCGGCCGTGCCGGCCAGTTGCTCGATGCCATGCTGGCGGCCATCGGGCAGTCCCGGGAAACGGTGTTCATCACGAACATCCTCAAGTGCCGACCGCCGAACAACCGTGATCCGTCAACAGCAGAGGCGGCGGCCTGTCGCCCGTATCTCGAGCGCCAGATCGAGCTGCTCGGACCGCGCCTGATTCTTGCCGTGGGCCGGATCGCCGCCCAGCAGCTGCTCGAGACCGCGGCACCTCTCGCGCGCCTGCGCGGCCAGGTACACCGCCACCCGCGGCATGATGTGCCGGTGGTCGTCACCTACCATCCCGCCTATCTGCTGCGCAGTCCGGCCGACAAGGCGCAGGCCTGGGAAGACCTGCTGCTGGCCTGCCGCACCGCTGCCGGGGTGGCGGCATGAGCGCCGCGGAAGACCGCTTCGACCCGAGCCTGCGGGCCATGATGGCGCGCGATCTGCCGCGGATCGCCGAGATCGAGCGCAGCGCCTATGGCTACCCGTGGTCGCCCGGCATTTTTCGCGACTGTCTGCTTGCAGGCTATACCTGTCTGGTCATCGAGGACGATGGGCGGGTGGTGGCGTACTCGATCATGTCCGTGGCGGCGGGTGAGGCACACGTGCTCAATGTCTGTGTCCACCCCGACGCGCGCGGCCGTGGCTTGGGACGGCGGCTGATGTGCGCACTCATCGAACGCGCCCTCGATGCGGCGGCCCGGCGCATGTTCCTGGAAGTCCGACCGTCCAACGCGGTGGCGCGGCGGCTCTACGCCAGCCTCGGTTTCGCCGAGGTGGGTGTGCGGCCGCGCTACTACCAGGCAGAAGCGGGCCGCGAGGATGCCGTGGTGCTCTGCCTCGAGGGTGCCGCGCTCGAGCTCGCCGGGCGCAACTGAGCTGGCTGCACCTGGCTGCCGTACGCCGGTACAATGAGCGGTTTCCCATCAGGTTGCCGACCTTGCTACTGCACGCAGACCAGACCGCCCGGCGGACGTTCGCGATCATCTCGCACCCGGACGCCGGCAAGACCACGCTGACCGAGAAGCTTCTGCTGTTCGGCGGCGCCATCCAGCTTGCCGGTACCGTCAAGGGCCGCAAGGCCGCGCGCCACGCGACTTCAGACTGGATGAAGCTCGAGCAGGAGCGCGGGATCTCGGTCACCTCGTCGGTGATGCAGTTCCCTTATGAAGGTCGCATCGTCAACCTGCTGGACACGCCCGGGCACGAAGATTTCTCCGAGGACACCTACCGGACGCTCACAGCAGTCGACTCGGCCCTGATGGTCATTGACTGCGCCAAGGGCGTGGAAGAACGCACGATCAAGCTGATGGAGGTGTGCCGTATGCGCACCACCCCGATTGTGACCTTCATCAACAAGCTCGACCGCGAAGGCCGCGAGCCGATGGAGCTGCTCGATGAGGTTGAGTCGGTGCTGCGGATTGCCTGCGCGCCAATCACCTGGCCCATTGGCATGGGTCGGGCCCTCAAGGGCGTCTATCACCTGCTGGAAGACCGGATTTACGTCTATCACCACGGCGAACGCGGCCGGGTGCAGCAGATCGACTGCGTTGATGGTCTCGATTCCCCGGCGGCCGACCAGGTGCTCGGCAGCGATGCCGAAGCTGTGCGCGAGGAGATCGAGCTGGTGCGCGGTGCCAGCCATGCCTGGGACCATGCAGCTTACCTTCGCGGTGAACTGACGCCAGTGTTCTTCGGCTCGGCGATCAGTAACTTCGGCGTGCGTGAACTGCTGAACGCCTTCGTCGAGTGGGCACCCGGGCCGCAGGCCCGGGCCACCGCAGAACGGGAAGTGGACCCGGCCGAGCCGTCACTGACCGGCTTTGTCTTCAAGATCCAGGCGAACATGGATCCCGCACATCGTGATCGCATCGCGTTCATGCGGATCTGTTCGGGGCGGTTCAGCAAGGGCATGAAGCTGCGTCACGTGCGTCTTGGACGCGACATCCGCATCGCCGATGCCGTGACTTTTCTTGCTGCCGATCGCCAGCATGCCGATCAGGCCAGCGCGGGTGACATCATCGGGCTGCACAATCACGGCACCATCAATATCGGCGACACCTTCACCGAGGGCGAGGCGCTGCATTTCACCGGCATCCCGAGTTTCGCCCCGGAACTGTTCCGGCGCGCGGTGCTGCGAGATCCGCTGCGGATGAAGGCGCTTTCAAAGGGCCTGGACCAGCTCTGCGAGGAAGGCGCGACCCAGGTGTTCCGGCCGATGGTCGGCAATGCGCTGATCCTCGGCGCGGTCGGTCCGCTGCAGTTTGATGTCGTGGCCGATCGCCTGAAACACGAGTATGGCGTCGAGTGCCACTTCGAAGGCGTCCAGGTCGCCACGGCGCGCTGGGTGTACTGCGACGATGAGCGGCGCCTCGAGGAATTCCGCCGCAAGGCCGCCGAGCATCTGGCCATCGATCACGGGGGCGCGCTGGTCTACGTGGCACCGACCCGCGTGAACCTCAGTCTCACCCAGGAGCGGTGGCCGGAGATCGAATTCCGCGCGACCCGGGAAAAGGCCCCGGTCGCCGCCTGATTTCAGTGGGCCTCGGCCACTTCCCGGCCGCGAGCCTCATCGATACGCCGGCTGACGATCAGCGCGACCGCGAACAACACGATGCAGAACAATACGGCGGTATGCAGCCCCAGCAGGGCCTGCAGCACGCCGATCGCCAGCAGTCCGGTCACGCCGGCGAGCTTCATCGCCTGGCCCCAGAAGCCGAAGAACTCCGCGGAGCGGGACAGGGGTGAAAACAGTCCGACCAAGGTGCGGGTGGCCGACTGACAGGAGCCGAGACTGAGGCCCGCCACACTGCCGACCACCAGAAACACGTACTGGGGATGCAGCGCCACGCCCGCCACTCGCGCCAGCAGTTCGGCGATGGCCGGTGTCAGGTAAATCAGCGCGATCGCGAGCATCCACATGACCAGGGTGATCTGGTAAGTCCGTTTCGCCCCCAGCCGGTCCTGGATGAAACCGAAGCCCAGGGCGCCGACCGCGGCGGTAATCTGCACGATCACGAACATCAGCGTGCGCACTTCCTCATCCCAGGCGATGACCTGCGCGCCGTAGATGAAGGCGTAGGTGATGATGATGTAGATCCCGTTCATGGCGAAGAACACCGAGAGCAGCAGCACCGCGAGGTCGCGGTAGGCGGCCAGGCCGCGCAGGGTGCCGCCGACGCGCGAGAGGCCGATGTGCAGGTAGCCCTTGCCCGGCGGCAGTTCCCGGGGGGTGCCGCGCTCCCGCACCCACAGGAAGGTGGGGATGGCCGCGACCAGAAAAAATGCCGCCGCCCAGGGCCCGACCCAGCGGATACGCTCGAAATTCTCGGCGCTGACGTCACCGAGCACCAGCAGGACGAAGACCGCCGAGACCATGCCGCCGACGTAGCCCAGTGCCCAGCCAAAGCCCGAGATCTTGCCGAGGTCCTCAGGGGGGCCGAGGTCAGGCAGGAAGCTTGCAATGAAGGCCTCGCCGATCGAGTAGGCGAAATTTGACGCCATGATCAGCAGCACACCGAGCAGCGCATAGCCGGGCGCGACGAAATACAGCGCCGCGGTGGTGATCACGGTCAGCAGGTAGCTTGCGAACAGGAAGCGTTTCTTGGCGGCACGGTAGTCCATGATCGCGCCGGCGACCGGCGAACAGATCACCACCAGCAGATAGCTGGTCGACAGCGCGAGACTCCAGAGGAAGTTGCCGAGGCGGTAATCGCCGTCATTGTTGCCGACGATGACACGCGTGAACAGGTCGCCGAAAACCACCGTGATGATCAGCAGGGTGTACGCCTGATTGGCGAAGTCGAACATGCCCCAGCCGAAGATCTCGCGCTTGGGGGCGCGCGTGCGTGGGATCACCTGCATGCGGAGCTTGCCATCGGCGAGTGCCTTGGTCGCGGCAGAGAGGGTGATTCTGGCCTAACGGACGGCGCGGCTCCAGCGATGTGGGCGAAAGCGCCGTGCAGCGCTGATGAAGCCTTCCCGCAGGCCAGGCGCTGGATCAGGGTCGTAGCGGAGCTGCTGATATTGGGCGGCCAGCGCCCGGGTACCCGCGGCGAGCTCAGGACGTGTCGCGGCGACGCGCTCGGCAAAGGCCCGGGGGGTCTCGCCCGGCTGTGGCGGCAGACCCTGTCGGGCCAGGCGAGTACACAGCTGCTGCCAGGCGAGCACCACCGGGTCGCGGCGCTTCGGCAGCAGTCCTCGCGCCAGCACCAGTGCCAGGATCAGCAGGCTGGCGGCCAGCCCGATCGCGAGCAGGATGACGAGGGTGCGGGCGTGCTCGCCCTCGAACCCGAAGCGTTCCAGCAGGCGACGCTGGCTGGCATCGTCGTAACCGATGACGCTGGTGTTCCACCAGGTGTTGGCGGCATCCCAGACGCGGGCGGCCTGCCGCCGCCACTGCATGGCCTGCACGCTGCGCCCCGCGCGCGCCTCCCCGGCCCGCAGGGCGCCCATGAGCCCGTCCGAGACCCGGTAGGGTGCGACGGCGGCGACCGGGTCGACGCGGATCCAGCCCTGGCCTTCCAGCCAGACCTCGGTCCAGGCATGCGCGTCGGACTGGCGAATGACGTGGTAGCCGCTCAGCGGGTTGAACTCCCCGCCCTGATAGCCGAGCACCACCCGCGCCGGGATGCCCGCAGCGCGCATCACGGTGGCGAATGCCGAGGCATAGTGTTCGCAGAAGCCCTCGCGGGTCTCGAACAGGAACTCGTCCACAGGATCGCTGCCCAGCGGCGGCGGCAGCAGGGTGTAGTAGAACGGCTCCGCGCGAAACCGGCTCAGCAGGGCCTGGATGACACCTGCATCGTCGGCGCTGCCGGCGCGCAGCTGCTGTGCCAGGGCGCGACTGCGCGGATTTCCCTCCTGCGGCAGGCGCCGGTAGTGTTCCTGGTCACGCGGCGGCAGGGTCAGGTCGGCCACTGCGGCGAGATCCGAGGTCAGCCTCATCGTTCGGCGCTCGTTGACCGGGCGTACCGTCGCCAGGCGCAGGTCGGCCGCCTGCACCACTTCGTCACCCTCGGCGGCCACCGGCACGTCGAGGGCAAACACCCAGTGGCGGCCATGTGGCTCGATCACGACCTCGTACTCGATGGCCTGTCCGCCGGACGATAGCTGTTCCGGCTGTAACGGCATCTGGCTGCGCGGGCGCGAACGCCGCCAGGTGCGGCCGTTGAATTCGTCGAGCACCAGGGCGCGCCAGTAGAGCTCGGAGTTGCGCGGGACCGTCCCGTCGAACCGGGCCCGGAAGGCCAGCTCCTCGGACAGGCCGAGCTCGGTAATGTCTCCGGGGCTCATTTCCTCGGACAACCCGGTGGTGGCGCTGCCTGGACTGGCGCCGATGCCCCACAGCGGACCCGGCAGGCGCGGGAACAGCAGAAACAGGATCAGCATCACCGGGATCGCGCCCACCAGCAGTCGCCCGGAGAGTGCGAGCGCCTCGCCGGCGGGCAACGGCGCCCGGGTTCGCGTGGCCTGCTGCAGGGCGGCGGTGGTCAGCCAGGCCACCCCCAGAAGATATACACCCCACGGCAGGCTCTGGTTGTGCAGAAAGCCGGCGAACACCAGAAAGTAGGCGATCAGCAGCAGGACCACGAGATCGCGTGCGCGCCGGGTCTCGAGCAGTTTCAGGGCCATCATGACGACCAGCAGGGCGCTGCCCGGATGCAGCCCGTTGATGGTGCCGTAGGTCGCCAGCACGCCGAGGAAACAGACGAAGGCCAGCGCGATGCGTAGCCAGCCTGGCGGCACCGGCAGCCCGCGGGTCGCCACGCCCAGGCGCCACAGGACGCACACGGCCAGCAGCAGGGGCACCCAGGGCGGCAGGTGTCCGAGATGCGGCAGGGTGGCTGCGGCGATAACCCCGGTGACCCAGCCCAGCCGTGCAGTGGCCTCAGCGCGGCTCATGGTCGTCTCCGCTGCGGAAGTCGGCCATGAGCGTCAGGGCCTGTTCCAGCTGGGCGCGGCCGCCAGCGGGCGCGAGGCCGACGCCAGGCAGGCGCAGGCCGAAAGGACGTCCGGCGCGCGCACAGTCCAGCGCCTGGCGGGTCAGCACCGAGAGGCGCTGTTCCAGGTCGCCTGCAGACAGTGAGTCCAGATCCAGTACAGGCGGCGCCTCCTGGTTGCCGCTGAACTGTTTAACCCGCAGCGACTGGTCGCGCGCGTAGGCCTTCCAGGCAATCCGCCGGGGTGCGTCACCACGGTGGAACTCGCGCAAGCCGGCGAAGTCCTCCTCGCCGGCACCTGCGAGGCCCCCTTCGTGACCGCTCTGCTCAGCGGCGGGTGGCAGCTCGGCAGGCTGGGTTGCCGGCGCCGGCCAGAGGGTGGCCGTCACCGTCAGGTGCGCCCAGGACCATACCCTGAACAGGTTGCCCGGATGCCGACTCTCGACAATCACGGTATCAAATCGCTGGCGTCCCCGCCGTCGGGCGGGAACCCCGACCGCGACCACGACTTCGGCATCTGCGGTCAGGTCTGCGGGCCGGCTGTGGTGTTCACCAAGGCGCAGCACCACGTCATAGCGGGTCACCCGACCGGGATTACGCAGGCGAAAACGGTAGAGTACGGTCTGTCCGACATGCACCGGTTCCGCGCCCAGTGGCGTCAGCTCGACGCCCAGCAGGTTGCGGTGGGCGTGGTGCATGGCGGCCAGGCCGACCCCGCCCAGCAGGAAAGCCAGCAGGTAGCCCATGGCATTATCGTAGTTCATGGCACCCAGCAGCATGGTGAACACCATCAGGGCGAACACCAGCCCCTGCCGGCTCGGCAGGATGTAGAGCCGCCGTCGCTTGAGCGTCAGCGGGGCGGCATCACGGCCGTGGCTGCGCAGCAGCCATTGGCGCAGTCGGTTCAGGCGCCGGCGCTCGCGCCGCCGGGTGCGCCTGCCTGGGACCGCCACGCCCGCGTGGCTCACGGCACCGGCACCGCCTCGATCAGCGCACGGCCGGGATCCACCTCGCCGGTGCCGGCGCGCGCGACCAGCCGATGCGAGACCACCGCCGGCAGGACGGCCTGGAGATCGTCCGGATGCACGCCAGCGTGGCCATGCAACAGTGCCCAGGCCTGGGCGGCGCGCAACAGGCCGAGGCCACCGCGCGGCGACAGCCCGGCGACGTAGTCGCGGCTGTCGCGGCTGTGGGCGATCAGCGCCTGCAGGTAATCCAGCAGCGCCTCGGACACATGCACCGCCGGCACGGCCTGCTGCAGGGCGCGCAGGCCCTCGGGGTCGATGGTGGCGGGCTGCTGGTTGATCAGGCTGCGCCGGTCGGTGCCGGTCAGCAGAGCCCGCTCCTGTGCCGGATCGGGATACCCCAGCCTGATCTGCATCAGGAAGCGGTCGAGTTGCGACTCCGGCAGTGCGAAAGTCCCCGTCTGTTCGGTGGGGTTGCGGGTCGCGACGACGAAAAACGGCTCCGGCAGCGGGTGGGTCACGCCGTCCGCCGTCACTTGCTGTTCTTCCATCGCTTCCAGTAGCGCGCTCTGGGTCTTGGGGGTCGCGCGATTGATTTCATCGGCGAGCACCAGTTGCGCGAAGATCGGGCCTGGCTGGAATTCAAACCCGCGGCGTTCCGGGTGATAGACGCTCACGCCGAGGATGTCCGCCGGCAGCAGGTCAGAGGTGAACTGGATGCGCTGAAAGCCAAGACCAAGCACCCGCGCGAGCGCATGCGCCAGGGTGGTCTTGCCGACCCCCGGCAGGTCCTCGATCAGCAGGTGTCCGCGCGCCAGCAGGCAGGCCAGCGCCAGGCGCAGCTCACGCGATTTTCCGAGAATGATGCCGTCGAGCGCCTCGAGGATGGGCGCGGCAGTCAGTGCATGATCTGCACGGGCTCGGGCGGCGTCTGCCCCGGTGACCGGAGCGGCTGCAAGCTTGCCTGACATGGGACTCCTTGTCCGCGGCGGAGGATGACGGGCCATCTTCGCGCAATTGCGCCGGTGTCACACCTCCCGTGCGTCGCAACTGTGATGCAGTTGGCACCCGGTGCGCTCAGCCAATCTCGCGTAGACGCCTGATCTGCTGCGCCAGTTCCCCGTCGAGAGCACGCCATTCCTCGACCCGCGCCTGTTCCTTGGCCACGATCTCGTCGGGGGCGTTGTCGCGGAACCGGGGATTGCCCAGCTTGGCGGTGCTTTTCTCGAGATCTTTCCGGAGCTTGCCCTGCTGGCGTTCCAGTCGGGCGATCTCCGCGGCAACGTCTACCAGGCCCGCCAGCGGGACGTGGATCTTCATCTGGCCCAACAGGCTCAGTGCCGAGCCCTGCGGGGGCGGGGCGCCGGGTTCGAGGCAGTCGATCGACGCCAGGCGGGCCAGCGGCAGCAGGCTGCCCTGGTGGCGCGCCAGGCGTTCGCGGTCGAGTTCGCCGGCGTCTTCGAGGACTGCCGGCAGGGGCCGCCCTGGGGCGATATCCATTTCGCCGCGGATCCGCCGGATCCCGAGGATGAACGCCTGCAGCCAGGCCATTTCCGCCTCGGCGTCCGGCGCTTCGCTGAACTGTCCGGGGTGAGGCAGCCTGGCGCGCATGAGCTCGCCTTGCGCCCCGGCCAGCGGCGCAAAGCGACGCCACAGGGCGTCACTGATGAACGGCATCAGCGGGTGCAGCAGGCGCAGCAGTGCGTCGAACACACTGATCAGCGTGCGTTGAGCGGTGGCGCGTGCCACCGGGTCCTGGCCCTGCAGCACCGGTTTGAGCAGTTCCAGGTACCAGTCGCAGAGTTCATGCCAGGTGAATTCATGGAGCGCACGGGCCACGAGATCCAGGCGGTACTGGCCGAAGGCCTCGTGGACGCTCCGGGTGGTCCGTGCCAGTCGGCTGAGAATCCAGCGATCGGCCAGCGCGGGCGGGCCGCCCTTCGCCGCGGGGTCGTAGTCCTCGAGATTCATCAGCGCGTAGCGCGAGGCGTTCCACAGTTTGTTGCAGAAGTTGCGGTAGCCCTCGAGACGCCCCATGTCGAAGTTGATGTCGCGCGAGGGCGAGGCCAGCGCCGCCAGGGTGAAACGCAAGGCGTCGGTGCCATGCGCGTTGATACCCTCGGGAAACTGCTTGCGGGTGGCGCGCTCGATGGCGGGCTTCAGCTGCGGCTGCATCAGGCCGGTGGTGCGCTTGGTCAGCAGATCGTCGAGCCCGATGCCGTCGATGAGGTCGAGCGGGTCGAGGATGTTGCCCTTGGACTTCGACATCTTCTGGCCTTCGCCATCGCGGATCAGGCCGGTGATGTAGATCTCGCGGAAGGGCACCTCGCCCATGAATTTCAGCCCCATCATGATCATTCTGGCCACCCAGAAGAAGATGATGTCGAAGCCGGTCACCAGCACGCTGCCGGGATAGTAGCGCCCGAGTTCAGGTGTGCGTTCCGGCCAGCCGAGCGTGGAGAACGGCCACAGTGCCGAGGAGAACCAGGTGTCGAGGACATCCTCGTCCTGGCGCAGCGCTACCTCGGGGCCCAGGCCATGGCGCGCGCGCACCTCGGCCTCGTCGCGGCCGACATAGACCGCTCCGGCCTCGTCATACCACGCCGGGATCCGATGCCCCCACCACAGCTGGCGGCTGATGCACCAGTCCTGGATGTTGCGCATCCACTCGAAATAGGTCCGGCTCCAGTTCTCCGGCACGAACCGGATGCGTCCGTCTTCGACGGCGGCGATGGCTGGTGCCGCCAGTGGCGCGATTTTCACGTACCACTGGTCGGTAAGCCAGGGCTCGATCACCGCGCCGCTGCGGTCACCGCGCGGCACCATCAGGCGATGCTCGTCGATGCGCTCGACCAGCCCCAGGGCCTGCAGGTCATCGACCACCCGCCGGCGCGCCTCGAAGCGGTCGAGCCCCTGGTAGGCTTCCGGGGCCTCGTCGTTGATGCGCGCGTCGGCGTCGAAGATGTTGATCAGCGGCAGGGCATGTCGACTGCCGACTTCGTAGTCGTTGAAGTCGTGTGCCGGCGTGATCTTCACACAGCCGGTGCCGAACTCGGGGTCGACGTACTCGTCGGCGATGACCGGGATCAGGCGCCCGGTCAGCGGCAGGCGGACCTGTTGCCCGACCAGGTGCTTATAGCGCGCATCTTCCGGATGCACCGCCACGGCGGTATCGCCGAGCATGGTTTCGGGGCGGGTGGTGGCCACCACCAGCTCGCCGTCGCCGTCAGCCAGCGGGTAACGGAAGTGCCAGAGATGCCCCTGTTCCTCAGTGGCGAGCACTTCGAGGTCGGAGATGGCCGTATGCAGTATCGGGTCCCAGTTGACCAGGCGCTGGCCCCGGTAGATCAGCCCCTCCTCGTGCAGGCGCACGAACACTTCGGTCACCGCCCGGTTCATCTCCGGATCCATGGTGAAGCGCTCGCGCGACCAGTCCACCGACGCCCCGAGTCTGCGCAGCTGCCGGGTGATGGTGCCCCCGGACTGTGCCTTCCACTGCCATACCCGCTCGAGGAAGCGCTCGCGACCGAGTGCGTGGCGGCTCGAACCCTCACCGGCGAGCTGACGTTCGACCACCATCTGCGTAGCAATGCCGGCGTGATCGGTGCCGGGCTGCCAGAGGGTGTCGCGCCCCTGCATACGCTGGTAGCGGATCAGCGCGTCCATGATCGTGTCCTGGAATGCGTGGCCCATGTGCAGTGTGCCGGTCACGTTTGGCGGCGGGATCATGATGCAGTAGGGCTCGCCCTCGCCCGAGGGCGTGAAGCAGCCGTCCTGTTCCCAGCGGGCGTAGATCTCCTGCTCGATGGCGGCCGGCTCGTAGGCCTTGGCCATCTCGGGTGTGGTGTTGTCGTTCGGCGTGTCCAAGGGTTTACTCGTCGTCCGTGTCGCCGGCGTCGTCGAGATGGTCCCGCAGTGTGCGGTCGATCAGTTCCGGCAGTTCCTGGCGCAGCCGGTTCGATACCTGCTCGAACAGGGTGGCCTCCATTTCGCGGAACGCTGCGTGCAGCATGCCCTCCGCGAGGTTCATGGTGGCCGATGCGAGCTCGGTTTGCAGCTCCGCGATCAGCGTGTCGTAGTCCTTGCGAGGGTGGCTGAGGGCGGCACTGGCATCCACCACGTCGGTCAGTACCGGCAGCTCTTCGGCATCTTCGCGGGCGTTCACGTTGTCGTTCATTGTGGTGTCGCCGTGTCTGCCTACAGCTTGTGGGTGTGGAGTTCGTAGCCGCGCTCGCGGTAGAACTGGTAGCGTTCGCGCCCGAGTTGCCGTGCGGCCGACTCTCCAGGGACCAGCTCGGCGACGCGCGCATAGCGGCTGAAAAACAGCGGGACACTGCCCGCAGTGTTGATCAGCAGGTCCCAGGGCTCGGCTTCCGGGGGCTCGTCATACCCCAGGAGTACCGGTGTCGGGAGCCCGTCCACCGGCGGCTGCCAGCCCTGCGCAGCCACATGCGGCACGAAACTGCCCTGCTGGAATGTCCACAACAGCTGGTCGAGGCGTTGTGCGTGTTCGACCGAGGCGGCATGCAGGTAGACCGCGTGACCCAGCCCGAAGGCCTTGCCGGCCAGCCGACAGGCAATGGTGTCGGCCGCCTGCGCGTCGCTGTCATCGCCGAGGATGTAGAAGTCGACCCGGGTCACGGGCGTCGCGACTGCCTGGCCAGCAGGAATTCGCAGAGCAGTTGTACGGGCCGTCCGGTCGCACCTTTCTCACGGCCCGATTTCCAGGCCGACCCGGCGATGTCCAGATGCGCCCACGTCAGGCCTTCGGTGAAGCGTGAGAGGAACGCGGCGGCGATCGAGGAGCCGCCTTCACGAGCGCCGACATTGGCGACATCGGCAAAGTTGCTCTTCAGCGACTCGCCATACTCGGCGTTGACCGGCATGCGCCACGCCGGGTCGCCGGCGCGTTCGCCGGCGGCGAGCAGTTCATGGGCCAGGGCGTCGTTCGGCGAAAACACGGCGGTGTACTGGTGTCCCAAGGCGATCACGCAGGCGCCCGTCAGGGTCGCGGCATCGATCACCACCTCCGGCTTGAAGCGCCGTGCATAGGTCAGTGCATCGCAGAGAATCAGCCGGCCTTCGGCATCGGTGTTGAGAATCTCCACCGTCTGGCCCGACATCGTCTCGACGATGTCACCCGGACGTGAGGCCCGCCCGCTCGGCATGTTTTCGCAGGCTGGGACGACTGCAATGACGTTCAGCCTGGGTTTGAGTTCTGCCAGTGCCGCCATGGTGCCGAGCACGGCCGCGCCGCCGCCCATGTCGAACTTCATTTCGTCCATGCCCGGAGGCGGCTTGAGCGAGATGCCGCCGGTATCGAAAGTGATCGCCTTGCCGACCAGTACGATCGGGGCCTCGCCGGCCGGTGCGCCACGATATTTCAGTACGATCAGGCGCGGCGGCTGCTCGGAGCCGTGCGCGACTGACAGCAGCGCGCCCATGCCGAGCTTTTTCATCTGCGTCTCACCCAGCACCTCGATGCTCATGCTGCGGTGGCGATTGGCCAGTTTGCGGGCCTGCTCGGCCATGTGCGTAGGGTGGCAGATGTTCGGCGGCCGGTTGGCGAGATCACGCGCGAACTTGACACCGGCGGAGACGCCCATGCCGTCGTCGGCGCCGCGTGCGCCCTGGTTGGCGTCAGCCCGGGTGTCGAACGAGAGCGTCAGGCGCTTGAGGGCGGATTTCGGTGTGCGGCTCTTCGCCTTGTGTTCGTCGAAGCGGTAGGCGGCGGCTGCGGCGGCTTCGGCACCCTGACGGCCGAGGGTGTAGGCGTCCAGCGAGGCCACGCCATCGCGCGCCAGCGTGACCAGCGCATCGCCCACGCGCGTCCGCGCCAGGCGGGCGACGGCCGCGGCGATGGCCTTGCGATACGCGGCGGCGTCGTAGTCCGCGGCCTTGCCGCAGCCGACCAGCAGCAGTCGCTCGGCAGCCAGTCCTGGCGGCTGCACCACCAGGTGGGTGTCGCCAGGCTTGGCATTGACATCGCCTTCGCTCAGTAACGCGGAGATCAGACCGCCAGTGGCCTCGTCTACATGCCGGGTGGTTGCCGGCTGCTGGCGTCCGTCGACCACTGCCACCACCAGGCAGGCAGTCTTGCGACGGACGGGATCGGCACTGATCGTCTTGAACTCCATGCGGCACTCCTGGTCTTTTCTTGGTCTCTTGGCCTATCGTGGCGACGGCCGGCGCTGCAGCGATGACGCGCTGCCACCCTGTGCTACATTGGCCGGGCCGGCGACCCCAGGCGTTATAGTGTACTGCAATCACCGTCCTGCCGGGCATTCGAATCCGACTCAAGGGATTGATTTCTTGACGATCCTCCGTCGCTATATCTTCCGCGAGACCCTGCTGGTGTGGCTGGTGGTCACCGTGGTGCTGCTGGCCATCCTGCTGTCCAACCAGTTCGCCCGCGTGCTTGGCGATGCTGCCTCCAACCGCATCCCGCGCGACGCCGTGCTCGAGGTCATGGGGCTGACGACGCTGAACTACCTCACGATCCTCGTCCCGGTGGCCTTCCTGCTTGGCGTGATGCTGGCGCTGGGACGTCTCTATCGAGACAGCGAGATGGCGGCGATGATGGCCTGCGGTGTGGGCTACGGCACCCTCTACCGTGCGGTATTGCCGCTGGTGGCGGCCGTGGGGGCGCTGCTGGCCTGGCTGGCGCTGGAGGCCGCCCCCTGGGCGGTGCGTCAGATCGAGGACATCCAGTACGAAGTCCAGCGGACCGCCACCCTCGGGATGCTCGAGGCCGGGCGGTTCATCGCCCTGGGGGATCCGGATACGGTGCTGTACGCGGAGCGGGTCTCCGCCGACGGCGTATTGGGCAACCTGTTCATCCAGCGCCTGCGGGGTGATCGGCTTGAGGTGTTGCTGGCGGCCCGTGGCGAGCGGGTGCTGGCGGCCGACGGCGTCAGCCAGAGTTTCGTGCTGCGTGACGGCCGGCGCTATGAGGGCGTCCCCGGCCGGCGCGATTTCCGGCTGATCGAATTCGAGGAACACGGTATCCCGTTGCCCAGCATTCCCGAGCGCCCGGAGGAGCGTCGGGTCGAGGCCCGTCCGTTCGCCGATCTGTTGTCCGATCCGACCGGCGAGAACCTCGCTGAGATCCACTGGCGTGTGGGCGTACCGATCACTCTGCTGGTGGTGGCGCTGCTGGCGGTTCCGCTGTCACGCAGTCCACCGCGGGCCGGGCGCTTTGGCAAGGTCGGCATCGGGATCCTGATCTACCTGGTCTACACCAATCTGCTGACCGCCGGGCGCTTGTGGCTGGAGCGTGGCGAGGTACCCCCATGGCTGGGCTTGTGGTGGGTGCATGCGCTGGTGCTGGCGGTGGCCGTGGTGCTGCTGCTGCGCGAGCAGGGCGTGCTGGTGGGGCGCGTCGCGCCGCCGCGGGCGCAGCTGGAACAGTCTGCATGAATATTTTGGACCGCTACATCCTTCGGGCCATCCTGGGCACCACAGCCATGGTGCTCTCGGTGCTGCTTGGCCTCGCCGCCTTCATCGAATTCTTCGGCCAGCTCGACGATATTGGCGAAGGCAGTTACGGACTGCCGCAGGCGGCGGCCTACGTGGCGCTGCGGCTGCCGCGACTGGCGGTGGAAATGCTGCCTGCCGCCGCGCTGCTGGGTTCGCTGCTCGGGCTGGGCAACCTTGCCGCACGCAGCGAACTGATTGCCATGCAGGCGGCCGGGGTGTCGCGCCTGCAGATGGCCCGCGCAGCCCTGATGACCGGTGCGGTGCTGGTGGTGTTCATGGGCAGCGTGGGTGAGTACTTCTCGCCGACACTGGCCAACTACGCCCGGCAGATGCGCGCCATTGCCAAGTTCGACGAGCTCACCGTCGGTGGGCTCAACGCCTGGGTACGTGATGGCAGTGTCATCATGAACATGCGCCAGGACGATACCGCGCCTGGCAATGCCGGTATTTTCGTCTTCGAGATCGGACCGGGCCAGCAGCTGACCGCCCTGGGCAGGGGCGACTCCGCGACCGCCGAGGGCGCCGGGGCCTGGTTGTTGTCGGGCTATGCCGAGACACGTTTCCAGGACGAACGTGTCGTTGCTGCGGAGGGCGTGCGCCTGCTAGGCACCGAGATGCTCACCGAGGACCTGCTGAATCTCTCGGTGGTGCGCCCAGCCGATCTCGACGCGCGCGGGTTGTGGATGTATGTCACGTACCTGCGGGCGAACCAACTGGATTCGACCGCCTATGAAGTCGCCTTCTGGAGTCGGCTGGCGAATATCGCGTCGGTGGCGGTGATGACCGTCCTGGCGTTGCCGTTCGTCTTCGGCTCGCTGCGTGCCGCCGGCGCGGGTGCACGCCTGATGGTGGGCGTGATGATCGGCCTGGGCTACTTTCTCGTCAGCCGGATGCTGGCCAATGGCGCTGTCGTGTTCGATATTCCACCGGTGATCGTGGCCTGGGCGCCGACAGGACTGCTCCTGGCGCTTGCGATCGGCGGGCTCGCGCGCAGCCGTTGAGGCCCGGGGGGGGGCTCAACGGCTGGACACCACCCGCACCGTGCGCGTGTCGCTGAGGATGTCGTGCCAGGTCCTGCGCTGCGAGTCAAACAGCATCCATAGATAGCCGACGCCCAGACTCGCGAGCGACAGGCCTGCCGCCGCGAAGCGCAGGGTCGCGAGGCGCCAGTCCAGCGGTCCGCCATCGCTGCGCTGGACCTGCAGATGCCAGGCCTGCATCCCCAGCGTGGCCCCCCCATGGGTCCAGAACCAGCCGAACAGCAGATACCAGGCCCCGCCCAGGGCGCCCAGCATCAGCAGTCGGAACCAGAGGGGCGCCGGGTAGAGCGCGCCCTGTTCACCGCCCAGGGCAAGCATCACGCCGGCGGCGACCAGCGCGCCGACCACCATCAACACGGCGATCACCAGCAGGGCATCGTAGACCAGCGCGGCGAGGCGACGGATCAGCCCTGCCGGCAGGCTGTCGGTGTCTTGCTTGACCATGGGTTCCAGTCGCGCGGAAAAGGCCGGTATTGTATGCCGCAAGCGGGCCGCGCTGCAGCGTGGCCCCGGTCGGCGTCTGGCGGGGCGGGGGCTGGCCGGCAGCCCGTGGCCCCGAGGAGAGCGATGATGACTGATGAGCCTGCTGACCGCCCCGTGTACATGCTGGTGCTGGCCGACCTCGAAGATCGCGAGCCGATGGCCGATTACGCCCGCGCGATGCAGGAGTTCGGCCTCTATGAGAAAAACGCCGGCTACTACACCGCCTTCGGCCGGCCGGTCGAGGTGTTCGAGGGCGACTGGCCGGAGCATCAGCCGATTGTGCTGGCCCGCTTTCCTTCGCTGGCGCACGCCAGGCGTTTCTGGCATTCGCCTGAATACCAGCACCAGGTCAAACCGCTGCGCGAGGGCGCCGGCCGTTTCCGGGTGGCGGTGTTCGAGGAACTGCCTGTGCCGGCGCGGATTGACTGGAGCGCGCGCGACTAGGGCGCGCCCCTGTCGGTTGCCCTTGAGGGTTGCCCTTGACGGCCCCGCTGATTTCATTCAACGTTCGTTGAACTTTTCTGGGGGCGGAAGATGCAGGCTGACACCTCGCCGCTGGCGGCGGCGACCTGGGCACTGATTGTCGTCTACGCCGTGGTGGTGCTGACGATTGTGGTCCGCGGTGCGCGTCGTACCCGCAGCATGGACGACTATGCGGTCGGCAGTCTGCTGTTCTCGCCGGTGGCGGTCGGCCTGTCGCTGGCCGCCTCGATGACCAGCGCCGCGACATTCATCATCAATCCCGGCTTCGTCGCCCTCTACGGCCTCAGTGCGGTGCTTTCGATGGCCGTGGCGATTCCGCTGGCCAGTCTCTGCTCCCTGGTCATCCTGACCAAGGGGTTCCGGCGCCACGGCGCGACGGTCAAGGCGCTGTCCATGGCGCAGTGGATGGAGACCCGTTATGGCAGCCGGCCTTACGGCATTTTTTTCGGTGTCCTGTCCCTGTTGCTCATCACTTTCGTGGTGTTGATCTGCGTCGGCCTGACCAAGGTGCTGTCGGCCGCGCTCGGCATTGGCGAGGTGGCGGTGCTCACCGGGCTGGTGGTGTTCGTGTTCGGCTACATGATGTTCGGCGGCGCGAACTCGATGGTCTACACCAACACGTTACAGGCGCTGCTGATGCTGGTGATCGCGGTGATTCTGCTGGGTTCCGGCTACGAGCATTTCCGCGAGGGGGTGACCGGGTTTCTTGATCGGCTGGCCGCCATCGACCCGAAGCTCATCAGCACGACCAACACCGACAGCTTTCTGTTTCGTGATCACTTCGAGGTCTTCGGCGCCGCGCTGATTGTCGGCGTGGCGATCATCTGCCAGCCACACATCCTGACCAAGTCACTGCTCCTGAAGAGCGAACGCGACGTCAACCGCTATCTGATCACCGGCTGCACCGTCCAGTTTGTTTTCTTCGCGGTGGTGTTCGCCGGCCTGTATGCACGTCTGGCGTTCCCGGACCTGACTTTCGCCGGCCAGCCGCTGCCGATGGACAATATCGTCTCGGCCTACGTGGTCAGTGAGTTTCCCGTGCTCATCGGGCTGATCGTGGTGCTGGGCCTGATCTCGGCGGGCCTGTCGACGCTCGAGAGCCTGATCCAGTCGATCTCGACGACGGTGACCAACGACATCATCAAACCTCTGGCGAGTCCACGGCTGGGACTGGATCGCCCGGAGAACTTTCGCGTGGTCCTGCTGATCAATCGCGCGGTGATCATCCTGCTGGCGCTTGCGGCGTTCATGTTGAGCTGGCAACAGCTGGTCGACCCCAAGCTGAGCGTGAGCATCTTCGCGCAGAACGGCGTGTATGCGTATTTTTCCGCGGCGTTCGTGCCCATTCTGATGGGCATGTTCCTGCGCGATGTCCCGCTGGTGGCGCCGGTCGCGGCTTCGCTGACGGCGGTGACCGTACACTTCAGCATGTATTACGGTCGTCTGCCGCTGCCGTTCACGCTTGCCGATGGCGAAAACCCCGGCGTCGCGGCCGCCGTGGCCATCGTCGCCTCGGTGGTCGTCGGCTTCGGGATCTACCTGCTGGGCCGGGGCGGGCGTGCGCCCGCCCCGCTCAATCGCGTGGGCGGATCAGCACGATAACGTCGGTGTCCACGGCGTCCAGAATGCGCTCGGCGGTATTGCCGACCACCGCCCCGCCAATGCCCTTGCGTGCCAGCGAACCGATCACCAGCAGCGGCTGGCTGAGCTTCTCCGTGACCTCCGAGATCAGCGCTTCGGGGGCGGCGTCGCCGACATGGGCGCGGCTGCGCTCGGTACCGACGCGCTTGGCCAGGTCGGGCGGGTGGATGAAATTCAACGAGCCGGGATAGGCGTTGACGGCGTGCAGTTCGCTGCCGGTGGCTTTGGCGATCATGGTCGAATACTCGATCACCATGTCATTGAGCGCCTGGTGGTCGGCCTTCTCGGCCGCCAGGTTGACGGCAGCCAGCACCTGCGTGAGCGGTTCGACGCGGTCGGTCTTGACGAACATCACCGGGCAGTCGGTATTGCGCAGCAGTGTCCAGTCGGAGGTCTTCAGCAGGCGCCGCTGGATGGCCGTTCGCCGGTAGCTTGCCTTGATCACCAGGTCAGCCCGCGCACGCCGCGACGCCGGCGCAATCGCACTGCGCCAGTCATCGTCGCACTCGACCTCGATAGCCACGGACAGTCCCTGCTCCTGCAGGGGCCGCACCATTTCCCGCAGCCAGGCCTCATGCCGCGCGATCTCGGCGGCGCGGGCATCGTCGCGGTCCTCCGCGGGCAGGTTGCTCTGCCCCGGAACGCAGGCATACACATGCAGAGCCGCACCGGATTCAGCCCCTATGGCCGCGGCGCGCTTCAGGGCGCGCTGCTCCGGCGTGGTCGGGTCGATGATGCAGAAGATCTTGCTGACTTTCGTGATCATGGCCACCTTCTCATTGGGTTGTTCTCATGCTCAGGCAATTATGCCGCCTGCCGGAGCGAGGCCAAAGCGTGGCCTACCGGCAGTGCATTGCGGCAAATGCGCATCTGCCCGCGGATGCCGGTGCCGCGCGTCCCTGCTCAAGGCCCGAGGAACTCCCGGAAAAACAACACCACGGCCTGCTGATAGATGTCCTGGTTTTCCTTGCGGCGGTAGCCGTGACCCTCGTTCAGCGCATTCATGTACCAGACCGGGCGGCCACGCTCCCGCAGGGCGGCGACGATCTGCTCCGCCTCCGATACCGGCACCCGCGGATCGTTCTGCCCGTGGACCACGAACATCGGCACGTCGATGCGATCGACATTGTTCAGTGGGCTGATGTCCTCGAGGAACGCCCGCATCTCGGGATCGCGCTCGTCGCCGTATTCCACCCGCCGCAGGTCCCGTCGGTAGCTTTCGGTGTTCTCCAGGAAGGTGACGAAGTTGCTGATGCCGACGATGTTCACCGCGGCCGCCAGGCGATCGCTGTAGTGCACGGCACTGGCGAGCACCATGTAGCCGCCGTAGCTGCCGCCGAACACCGCCACGCGCGAGGCGTCGAGATCCTCCTGGGTGGCGATCCAGTCGAGCAGCGCGCCAATGTCGCGCACGGAGTCCTCGCGCAGCTTGCCGTTATCGAGCAGCAGGTACTCCTTGCCGTAGCCCGAGGAGCCGCGGACATTCGGCGAGATCACCGCCGCCCCCAGTTCCCGCAGCCACATCTGGAACGTGCTGGTGAAGAACGGCCGCGACTGGGCCTCCGGGCCGCCATGGATCTGGATGATCACCGGGTGCGGGCCCTCGCCATGTGGCCGGTAGACGAAGGCCGGGATGCGTCGGGGCGCGCCGTCGACCTCGTCGAAGGTCGGGTAGTCGATGAGCTCAGGCTCGATGAAACTTTCGGTGTCGAGTCCGCCGACCTCGCTGTAGGTCCAGCGCGCCAGGCGCCCCGCTGCGAGCGCGCCGCGTCCAAGTTCGAGGACGAAGGTATCGCTCGGGGTTCGCGGCGTGTTGAGCGTCAGGGCGAGGCGGCGACCTTCCGGGCTGAAACGCATGCGGGTGACGATGCCGACAGGCAGTTCCTCTACGGCGCGATAGCGCAGGCTGCGCGGGTCGAGGAGGTAGAGCCGGCTGACGCCGCCTTCGTTGGTCACGAACGCCGCCCGCGTGCCGCGCTCGTTGACGGCGAAGTCCGTGACCGACCAGTCGATGTCCGCGGTGACCAGCCGGGGCGCGGCACCCTCGGCCAGCGGCAGCAGCGCCAGGCGGGCGAACTCGCTGTTCTCATCGGTCAGCAGGAATACCGCGCTGCCATCCGGGTGGAAACCCGCCGCCAGGTTACGGACCAGCGCGTCATCGCGGCCGGCCAGCCGCCGCTTCTCGCCGCTGGCCACGTCGACCAGGTAGACATAGGAATCGTTGGCGCTGACATAGCGCTGCACCAGCAGCTGGCTGCCGTCGGGTGAAAACTCCACGCCGCCCCAGAACGTCCCGTCGTCGGCGGCGACCAGCAGGCGCGCCGCCTCGGGATCGTCTGTCGGCATGACCCAGACATCATTGGCCCGGCCGTCGCGGCGGGTGCTGGAAAAGGCCAGCCGGCTACCGTCTCTGGAGAAGACCAGCCCGCCGTTGCGCGACTCGCCGTCGCTGACCATCCGAGCCTCGCCGTCGGTGGGGTCGAGCAGGAAAATCTGGCTGAATTCGTTGCCCCCGGCGTCCATGGTGAATGCCAGCAGGTCGCTGCCCGGCGCCCGGACGACCTGGCCTACGGCTTCGTCGAACCAGGTGAGCTGTTCGCGACTGGCGCCTGGCCGCGCCACCCGATGGATCTGGGTGGTCTCCGCGAAGCGCGTGGCGATGTAGAGTCCGTCCCCGGCGGCGGTCCAGTCGAGCAGCGTGGCACTGCGGGTGTTCTGGAAGCGCCGCAGGGCATCGACGATGTCGCGCGGGATCGGCGGGACATCTTCCATCACCAGGTTGCCGTCGTTGGCGGTGCGGACCTGCACCTCGGCGCTGGCGACCTGCGACTGGAGGCCGACAGCCATGGAGATCAGCAGGGCAGCGGGAATGGCAGCCCAAGGGTGCCTGACGGGGGGGTGACGGGGGGCGATGCGCATGTCCAGGTGTCCTCCAGCAGGATGCAGCCGAAGGCCGTAATCCTACGCGATCATCGCGCCGGAAGCATGGTCGTGAGGGGACAGGAAATGGCGCTCCCTACGAGAATCGAACTCGTGTTTCAGCCTTGAGAGGGCCGCGTCCTAACCGCTAGACGAAGGGAGCGCTGCACCCGGACGGGTGAGGGCTGGTATTATAGTCCGCTTTATCGGCTACACAAGCGGAGCAGGAAACACTTGAATCCGGCCCAGTTGGATGGTTCGCACGCGGATCGCTCGGAGGATGGACACTCGGGAGACGATCCGTCCGGGTCGGATCGAACGGCATCGCCCTCGATCGTCGCCCGCCCCGACCACAATATCTCTCGCGCGAATATTTCGCGGAACGCGTTGAAAGTGCTCTACCGGCTGCGGGAAGGCGGCTTCCAGGCGTTTCTCGTCGGCGGTAGCGTGCGCGACCTGCTGCTCGGGGTAACCCCCAAGGACTTCGACATCGCCACGGACGCCCACCCCGAGCAGGTCGCGGAGCTGTTCCGCAACTGCCGTCTGATCGGTCGGCGCTTCCGTCTGGCGCACGTGCGCTTCGGTCGCGAGATCATCGAGGTGGCCACGTTCCGTGCCGGCGGGGAAGAGGCCCATGACGACCGGGTGCAGGACGACGCCGGCCGCATTCTTCGCGACAACGTCTACGGCAGCATCGAAGAGGATGTCTGGCGCCGGGATTTCACCTGCAACGCGCTCTACTACAACATTGCGGATTTCTCGATCTGGGATTTCACCGGGGGCTTCCAGGACGTTCACGATCGAGTATTGCGGCTCATAGGGGATCCGGAGACCCGCTACCGGGAAGATCCGGTGCGGATGCTGCGGGCCATTCGGTTTGCAGCGAAACTCGGCTTCTCCATTGCACCCGAGACTGCAGCGCCGATCGCCCGCCTCGCACCGCTGCTCGCCGAGGTGCCGCCGGCGAGGCTGTTCGACGAGATTCTCAAGCTGTTCCAGGGCGGTCACGGCCTCAGGGTCTTCGAGCTGCTGATGCAGTACGGGCTCTTCGGGCAGTTGTTCCCGCACACGCATGCCTCACTGGCCGGTCCCCATGGTGAAGCCCTGGAGAAACTGCTGCGCCTGGCACTGGCCAACACCGATGCTCGGGTGGCCGAGGACAAACCCGTGACGCCGACCTTCCTGCTCGCCGTGCTGCTGTGGGGGCCGATCCGCGAGCGCGCCGCGCTGTTGCTCGAGGAAGGCGGATCGGACGCCGACGCCCTGGCCGGCGGGACCACCGAGGTGGTGCTCGAACAGCTGGACCGCGTGACGATTCCGCGGCGCTTTTCCGGGCCGCTGCGTGAGATGCTGGCCCTGCAGCCACGGTTCTCGCAGCGGCGCGGCGTGCGTGCGATGCGCCTGCTGGAGCACAAGCGTTTTCGGGCGGCCTACGATTTTCTTGCCCTGCGCGCCGAATGTGGCGAAGTCGACCCTGACCTGGTGGAGTGGTGGACTGCCGTCCAGGAGATGGACAGCGAAACCCGTCGCAAGGAGATGGGTCTGCGTCGCAGCAGCGGCAAGTCGAGCGATGGCCAGCGCCCTCGGAGTCGCCGACGGAGCCGCCCGGATTGATCGCCGGTGGCGGCGCCGGGCGGCGTTGGCAGCCGGCCTACGTCGCGCTCGGCAGCAACCTGGCCGACCCGGTGGCGCAGCTGCAGGCGGCGCTGCGGGCAATGAATGCCTTGGCGGACACCCGCGTCGTGACCGTATCGCCGTTCTATCGCTCGCCGCCCATGGGCCCTCAGGATCAGCCGGCCTACGTCAATGCCGTGGCCGGACTGCTGACCCGCCTGATGGCGCCCGCCCTGCTTTCGGGTCTGAAGGCGATCGAGCGCGCGCGTGGCCGACCCGCCGATGCGCCGCGCTGGGGGCCGCGCATCATCGACCTCGACATCATTGCGATCGGTCGTCAGCAGCTGACGCAGTCGGGGCTGACGATTCCCCATCCGGGGGCTGCGGTCCGCGCGTTCGTGCTGCAGCCGCTGGCCGACATCGCGCCGGCGTTCGAGCTGCCCGGTGCAGGCAGGGTTGAGGCCTTGCTTGCGAAGGTCGACCTCGCCGGGCTGCAGCGGCTGGAGACGGCGGCGTGAGCGAGCGGCGCTATGTGGTCGTCGAGGGTCCGATCGGGGTGGGCAAAACCAGTCTGGCCAGGCGTCTTGCCACCAGCTATGGCAGCGACCTGGTGCTCGAGCAGGCGGAAGACAACCCCTTTCTGGCGCGCTTCTACCAGAACCCTCGCGAGGCGGCGCTGCCTACCCAGCTGTTTTTCCTTTTCCAGCGGGTCCGGCAGCTGGAGCAGCTGCGCCAGGAAGACCTGTTCGCCCGCGTACGTGTCGGCGATTACCTGTTGGAGAAAGACCGGCTGTTTGCGCGGTTGAATCTCGCTGCCGACGAACTCGAGCTCTACGAGCAGGTCTGGCGAAACCTGCGTCCGGAGGTGCCGGTACCCGACCTGGTGATCTATCTGCAGGCCCCGGTGGATGTGCTGCTCGCGCGCATCGCACGTCGCGCCATCCCGGCCGAGCAGGCCATCCAGCGATCCTACCTGGAGCGCCTGGCGCAGGCCTACGCGGGTTATTTTCACGACTACGACGCCTCGCCGCTGCTGATCGTGAACACCGCCAACATTGACCCGGTCAACCGCGAGGCCGATTATGCTCAGCTTTTCCAGGCGATAGAACGGGTTCGCCACGGGCGGCATTTCTTCAACCCGGTGGCTGACCTCGGCACCTGAGCGAGGACGACGCAACATGTATACCCAGCTGCAGCAGCGCGATATGGAGTCGCCGCCGGTCAACGTCGGCACGCTGCGCCGCATGAAGGAGCAGCGCGTGCCGATTGCGTGTCTGACGGCCTACGACGCCAGCTTTGCCCTGCTGGTCGACCAGGGCGGGACGGATCTCGTGCTGGTGGGCGATTCGCTCGGTATGGTGATCCAGGGCCATGACACGACCGTGCCGGTGACTGTCGAGGACGTCATCTACCACAGCCGTCACGTCGCGCGGCGTTTGCGTCGGGCGTTTCTCGTCGCCGACATGCCGTTCATGAGTTACACCACCCCCGAGCAGGCCTTGAGCAACGCCGTGCGCCTGATGCAGGAGGGCGGGGCGATGATGGTCAAGCTCGAGGGGGGTGCCGGCCAGGTGGCCATCGTCGAGCACCTCGCGCGCCATGACATCCCGGTGTGCGCGCACCTGGGGCTCAAGCCACAGTCGGTGCACAAGATTGGCGGGTTCCGGGTCCAGGGCCGGGATCGCTCGGTCGCCGACCAGATGCTCGAAGACGCCCGCGCGCTGGAGGCCGCCGGCGCCGACATCGTCCTGCTCGAATGCGTGCCCAACGACGTCGGTGCAACGATCACCCGAGCACTGGAGGTGCCGGTCATCGGGATCGGCGCCGGTCCCGACGTCAACGGCCAGATTCTCGTGCTCTACGACATCCTGGATATCACGCAGGGCCGCAAGCCACGTTTCGTCCAGGACTTCATGGCTGAGGCCGGGACGCCGGCTGCGGCGATCCGCGCGTACGTCGAGGCTGTGAAACAGCGCGTCTATCCGGCTCCCGAGCACTGCTTCTCCTGATCGGACACCCCCTGTATGCAGACTCTCGTCAGCGTCGGTGAGTTGCGCACGCGGCTGAGCGCCTGGCGGCAGGGGGGTGCCCGCATTGCGCTGGTCCCGACCATGGGCAATCTGCACGAGGGCCATCTCGAACTGGTGAGACTGGCGGCCCGCGAAGCCGAGCGGGTGGTGGTGAGTATTTTCGTCAACCCGACGCAGTTCGGTCCGAGTGAGGATTTCGCCAGCTATCCACGCACGCCGGAGGCCGACAGGGCCGCGTTGGCCGCCGAGGGGGTCGACGCGGTATTCCTGCCGGAGGAGGCGGAGGTCTACCCGCTGGGCCGGAGCGCGGCCACCCAGATCAGGATTCCGGCGCTGATGGACGATCTCTGCGGGCGCGGGCGCCCGGGACACTTCGAGGGGGTCGCGACCGTGGTGCTGCGGCTTCTGAACATGGTCGGGCCCGACGTCGCGGTGTTCGGTCAGAAGGATTATCAGCAGCAGTTGGTGATCCGGCACCTGGTTCGCGATCTCAATGTGGTCACGCGCATCCTCGTCGCCCCCATCAGCCGCGAGGCCGACGGGCTGGCCCGCTCGTCGCGCAACCAGTACCTCGATCCCGGTGAGCGTGCGCGTGCGCCGGCCCTGTACGCCGCGCTGCGGACGGTCGCGGCGGGGCTTGCCGAAGGCGGGCAGTCGGCGGCGGCGCTCTGTGATGCGGCCATGGCTGGGCTGCAAGAGGCGGGCCTGGCACCTGAATACCTTGAAGTGCGTGATGCCGCGACGCTGGCGCCAGCCGACCCGGTCCGGCGCCCGTGGGTGGTCCTCGCCGCGGCCCGACTTGGGCGGGCCCGCCTGATCGATAATCTGCTCATTCCCTGATAAACTTTTCGGGTTTGTCCGGTCAGGGTGCCGGGAGTTCAGAGGTTTCGTCATGCTCACGACAATGCTCAAGGCCAAGCTGCATCGCGCACGGGTGACCCATGCGGAGCTCGACTACGAGGGTTCCTGTGCGATTGACGAGGCGCTGCTCGAGGCCACCGGAATTCGCGAATACGAGCAGATCGATATCTACAACGTCACCAATGGCGAGCGCTTCACCACCTATGCGATCCGCGCGGAACGCGGATCGCGAGTGATCTCGGTGAACGGCGCCGCCGCCCACAAGGCCCATCCGGACGACATCGTGATCATCTGCGCCTACGGCCACTACGACGCTGAGGAACTCGCCCGGCACAAGCCCGCGCTGGTCTATCTCGGCGAGGGCAATCACGTGAAGGGGTCGGCCAACGTGATCCCCTGTCAGGCGGCCTGAGACCGCTAGACGGCATCCTGCGCGCGGTTCTCCTGGTGGCGCGCCAGCGCCCACCTGACGTGTTCCACCACCACCGGGTCAGGGTGCGTCAGCCGTCGCTCGAGCGCCTCGATCACAGCCGCCGAGAACGGCGCGTTGCCCAGTGCCACGGCGATATTGCGCAGCCAGCGGACGTGTCCAATCCGTCGGATGGCACTGCCAGCCGTGCGCTCCAGCCAGTGCGCTTCGCTCCATGAAAACAGCTCGACCAGGGAGGCGCTGTCCAGCGCGTCGCGCGGGACGAAGTCCTGCTCGCCGGTGGTACGCGCGAATTTGTTCCAGGGGCACACCAGCTGACAGTCGTCGCAGCCGTAG
Organism: Gammaproteobacteria bacterium; assembly: GCA_007693855.1. Taxonomy (GTDB): domain Bacteria; phylum Pseudomonadota; class Gammaproteobacteria; order Steroidobacterales; family PWYM01; genus PWYM01. The sequence continues at coordinate 56,227 of RECU01000061.1, forward strand.
ATGCGATTCCCCATGGCCTCACGAAACACCTCCGGGATGCTGCCGGGATGTTCGATGGTGAGGTAGGAAATGCAGCGGCGGGCGTCGAGTTCATAGGGGGCGACGATCGCGCCGGTGGGGCAGGCGTCCAGGCAGGCGCGACAGCTGCCGCAATGGTCACTGGCTGGCGTATCGGCAGGTAACGGCAGGTCGGTGTAAATCTCGCCGAGAAAGAAATATGAGCCGCTGTCGCGATCGATCAGGTTGGTGTGCTTGCCGATCCAGCCGAGCCCGGCGTTGCGTGCCAGCGGTTTTTCCAGCACCGGCGCGCTGTCGACGAATACCCGGTAGCCGAAGGGGCCGACGCGCTCGGTGAGGGCGTCGGCCAGGCGCTGCAGGCGTTTGCGCAGGACCTTGTGGTAGTCGCGCCCCAGCGCATAGCGCGAGATGTAGGCACGGCTGGGGTCGTCCAGCACGTCCCAGGCGTCGGCCGTGTCGCCCGGCCAGTAGTCCATGCGTACGGCGATGACGCTGACCGTGCCGGGCACCAGGGCTTCGGGGCGGCTGCGGCGAACGCCATGGCGCTGCATCCAGTGCATTTCGCCATGGCGACCGAGTGAAAGCCAGCGCTCCAGCCGCGCCTCGTCGGCCGCCAGATCGATGCCGGCAATGCCAATACCCTGAAAACCCAGCTCGCGGCCCAGGGCGCGGATCTCGTCTGCGAGCGCTTGCGGGTGCTGCAGCGGCGGTGCGGTCTCGCTCACCATCCGGAGGGGGCTCCTTGGCGCGGGTCGGTCGGTATACTCCAGCGATTATGCCTACCCTGCCAGGAGCTCTGCATACTGCGGCACAGGTCCGCGCCATCGACCGTCACGGGATCGAGGTGCAGGGCATTGCCGGCTATCGGCTGATGACGCGTGCGGCCGAGGCGGCGCTGGCGGCCCTGAGGACGCGCTTCCCCGCCGCTCGGCGGCTGCGCGTGTGGTGCGGTGCCGGCAACAACGCCGGCGACGGCTACGTGCTGGCCCGACTCGCGCACGCTGCCGGTCTGTCGGTCGATACCGTCGCCCTGATCCCGCCCGACAGGCTCGCGGGCGACGCCGCGCGGGCCTGGCAGGACTGGCAGGCCACCGGTGGGCAGGCGCTGGCCGTCGCGGCGAGCCGCACGCCGGACGTCGAGGTCGACGCCATGCTCGGGACCGGCCTGGACCGTGCACTCGGCGAGCCCTTCGTCTCGGTGGTCACGGCACTCAACGCCGCTGCGGTGCCGGTGGTCGCCCTCGATATCCCCACCGGCCTGCATGCCGATACCGGGGCGGCATGCGCAGTGGCGGTGCGGGCTGCCTTGACGATCAGTTTCGTGGCGCTCAAGCAGGGCCTGTTCACCGGGGCCGGACCGGCACATGTCGGTGCACTGGTATTCGATGATCTGGGGGTCGACGCCGAAGCCTGCGGCATCCCGGCATCGATGTGGCGTCTCGATGCGCTGGCGCCGGCGCGGACGCTGCCGCCGCGCCGGCGTGACAGCCACAAGGGCGATCACGGCCGGGTGCTGGTGATCGGGGGCGGCCGCGGCATGCCTGGCGCCGCGCGTCTGGCTGCCGAAGCTGCGCTGCGGGCCGGGGCGGGTCTGGTGACGGTCGCCACCCTTCCGGCGCATGTGCCTGCGGTCGTCGCCGCCCGCCCCGAGATCATCTGCGAGGGCATTGACGAGACGCCCGGAGGCTTGGCCCGGCTGGATGGGCTGCTGGCTGCCGCCGATGTGCTCGCACTCGGACCGGGGCTCGGCCGCGATGCCTGGGCGAGGGCGCTGTGGACGCGCGCGCAGGATTTCGCGGGTCCGGTGGTGCTCGATGCGGATGCCCTGAACCTGCTGGCCGAGACTCCCGGGGCGTTGCCGGCAGATCGCGTGCTCACCCCGCACCCGGGCGAGGCGGCCCGACTGCTGGGCGTGGGTGCGGGCGATATCCAGGCCGACCGACCGGCTGCGCTGGCGGCGCTGTGTCAACGCTATGGCGCCATCGTGGTGTTGAAGGGGGCCGGGAGCCTGGTCGGTCGGCCTGGCGAGACCCCTTGGCTGTGCGATCGGGGCAACCCGGGGATGGCGAGCGCCGGGATGGGAGATGTCCTCACCGGCGCGATTGCCGGCCTGGCGGCGCAACTGGGCTGCGCCTGGCAGGCGACGTTGGTCGGGGTGCACGCCCACGCGCTGGCTGGCGATCGCGCCGCCCGGGCCGGTGAGCGCGGCCTGCTGGCCGGAGATCTGTTGGCGGAGCTGCGGACGTGCCTGAATTCCTGACGCCGGCATCGGCCACCTTCATGCTGGCCGATGAGGCCGCCACGGAGCGTGCCGGGGCGGCGGTGGCCCGGGCGGTCGAGGACGAGGCCCGATGCGCTGCCGTGCTGGTGTGTCTCGAAGGCGACCTCGGGGCCGGCAAGACGACCTTGGCGAGGGGCTTGCTGCGAGCCCTCGGGCATGCCGGACGCGTGCCCAGCCCGACCTATACCCTGGTCGAGCCCTACGATCTCGCGGGCCTGCGGGTTCATCATCTCGACCTCTACCGCCTGGCGGATGAAGAAGAACTGCTGTTCCTCGGGGCCAGCGACTGGCTGGACGCCCCGGGACTCACCCTGGTGGAGTGGCCCGAGCGCGCTCCCGGGCTGTTTGCCCGGGCAGACCTTCGTCTGAGCCTCGCGCTCGCGGCACCCGGTCGTCGCTTGACGCTGGCGGCGGCAGCCACACGAGTGCTGGCGGTGAGCGCCGAGCTGAGTCGTGTTCAAGAGCCCGATCCGACCTGAAAAGTAACGTATATCTTTATAATTTGAATCGAAAAAATGTTGACGCCCCGAGCGTTCTGCTGGAGTATTCAAATTTCGGCACGTCAAGAACGGAGAGCTGGGGCCGTCATGAGCCGAGCGTTGCTGTGGGGATGGGTAGGTCTGCTGCTGGCCACTTCGGCGGCCGCGACGGAGGTGCAGAACGTGCGCCTGTGGGCAGGTCCCGAGGGGACTCGCGTGGTGCTCGATCTGTCCCGCCCGGCTGAGCACACGCTGTTCACCCTGAGTGATCCGCACCGGGTCGTGGTCGATATCCGCGGCGCCCGACTCGAGGGGGCGTTGCCGCGCGCCGATGGCAGTGTGCGCGGGCTGCGCAGCGCGCGGCAACCCGATGGGGCGCTGCGCGTGGTGCTGGATATCAGCGATGCCGTTCAGCCGCGCAGCTTTCTGCTGCCCCCCAACGACACCTACGGCCACCGGCTGGTCATTGACCTGCCGCCGAGAAACGGCGCGCCGCGGGCCGTGCGTCGTCTGCCGGAACCCCAGGGGCATGGCCGCGACCTGGTGATCGCCATCGATCCCGGCCATGGCGGCGAGGATCCCGGTGCCATCGGTCGTGGGGGGACCCGGGAGAAGGACGTGGTGCTGGCCATCGGTCGTGAGCTCGCGCGTCGGGTCAATGCGGAGCCCGGAATGCGCGCGGTGATGATCCGTGACGGCGATTACTTCATTCCCCTGCGTGGGCGCATCGAGCGGGCCCGGGCCCATCGGGCCGACCTGTTCGTGTCGATTCATGCCGATGCCTACCATAGCCAGGCGGCCCGCGGTGCCACGGTCTATGTGCTCTCCCAGCGCGGGGCGAGCGACGAGGTTGCCCGGCGGGTGGCTGAGCGCGAGAACGCCTCGGACCTCATCGGCGGGGTCACCCTGGCAGACAAGGATGATCTGCTGGCCTCGGTGCTGCTGGACCTCTCGCAGAATGCCTCGTTGTCGGTCGGCGCCGCGGTGGGCCAGGCGGTCATCGACGAGATGGCGCGGGTGACACGCATGCGGCGCACCCAGGTGCAGCGGGCGCCGTTCGTGGTGCTCAAGTCCCCCGACATCCCCTCGCTGCTGATTGAAACCGCCTACATCTCCAACCCGGAAGAAGAACGTGGCCTGTCTGATCGCGCCCACCAGGCGCGCCTGGCCGAGGCCATGCTGGCGGGGATCCGGGCGTACTTCCACGAGAACCCGCCGCCCGACACCTCCCTGGCGCGAATGCGTCGAGACGGTCTCCTGGCGCCGGCAAGCTATGTGGTGGCGCGCGGCGACACCTTGAGTGGCATCGCCACCCGGCACAATGTCTCGCTCGCCGCGCTGCGCAGCCACAACAACCTCAACGGTGACCGTATCCGTGTAGGCCAGGTGCTGACCATTCCGCCCGGCGCCGGGGGCTGACCCGGCTTTCCGCCTCGCGGCGCATCTGAAACAATGCGCGGATGCCGATCCGCCGCCTGCCCCCCCAACTTGTCGACCAGATTGCCGCCGGTGAGGTTGTCGAGCGGCCAGCCTCGGTAGTCAAGGAGCTGTTGGAGAACAGTCTCGATGCGGGTGCCCGGCGGGTGGAGATCGAGGTCGAGCAGGGCGGCTGCGCGCTTGTGCGGGTGCGCGACGACGGTGCAGGCATCCCGCCCGATGAGCTCGCCTCGGCGCTCGACCGTCACGCCACCAGCAAGATCACGTCGCTTGATGATCTCGAACAGGTGGTGTCGCTCGGGTTCCGCGGTGAGGCCTTGCCCTCGATCGCCTCGGTGTCGCGCCTGACGCTGACCTCGCGCCTCCGGGACGCGGCTGAAGGGTGGCGCGTACAGGTCGAGGGCGGCCGTATCGTGGCGCCTGAGCCTGCGCCGTCGCCGCCAGGCACCTGTGTGGAGGTCCGAGATCTCTTCTACAACACGCCGGCCCGGCGGCGGTTCCTGCGCACTGACCGCACCGAGCTGGGCCACGTAGAGACCATGGTCCGGCGGATCGGGCTTGGACGCTTCGATACCACGATCAGTCTCAGTGCCGGGCGGCGCAGCCAGCTCCGGCTGCCCGCCGGCCAGGACGAGGCCAGCCGCCTGCGCCGTCTCTCCGCGGTGTGTGGCGAGACCTTCGTGGAACACTGTCTGTACATCGAGCGCGAAGTCGAAGGCCTGCGGCTGTGGGGCTGGCTGGCGCAACCCTCGTTTTCCCGTGCGCAGGCGGATCTCCAGTATGTCTATCTGAACGGTCGCGCACTGCGTGACAAACTGCTCTCCCACGCCGTGCGCCACGGCTATCGCGATGTGCTCTACCACGGCCGCCAGCCGGCCTATGTCCTGTTTCTCGACATGGATCCGGCACGGGTTGACGTCAACGCGCATCCGGCCAAGACCGAGGTGCGCTTCCGCGACGCCCGACGGGTCCATGATTTCGTGTTCCGCAGTGTCGAGCAGGCGCTGGCCGAGACCCGTCCGCGCGGTACCGGCACGGCCCCTGGCGCCGCCGGTGCAGGTGAGCTCGCGACGACGGGCCTTGCCGCCCCGCCGGCCTTCATGTCCGCGCGCCCGGACCAGCGCGGGCTGTCGTTGGGCGGGCCGCTGCCCTGGGCGCTGGGCGCGCCCGCCGCCGACCTTCCGGCTGGGGGGGCTGCGGGTGCCGGGGTGGGGCAGGCGGGTGTGGCTGACCGGGCGGGCGGCGGTGCCCTCGCCGCTGAGGCTGTCGCGTGCGTCGCTGCGGAGATCCCGCCGCTGGGCTTTGCGCTTGCACAGTTGCATGGGATCTACATCCTTGCGCAGAACGCCGAGGGGCTGGTGCTGGTCGACATGCATGCGGCGCATGAGCGGATTGTGTATGAGCGGCTGAAACAGGCGGCTGCCAGCGGGGGTGTGCAACTCCAGCCACTGCTGGTGCCCGAGAGTCTCGCGGTCTCCTCGGCCGAGGCGACGCTGGCCGAGCGCCATGCGCCACGGCTCCGAGAGATGGGCCTGGAAGTCGATCGGCAGGGTCCCGAGCGGCTGGTGATACGCGCCGTGCCGGCGATGCTGGCGGGGGCGGACGCTGCGCAGCTGGTGCGCGATGTGCTGGGTGACCTCGGCGAGTTGGGCGGTTCCGCCCGGATCGAGCAGGCGCAGCACGCCCTGCTGGGGACCATGGCCTGCCATGGCAGCGTGCGCGCCAATCGCGCGCTCACGCGCGAGGAGATGAACGCGCTCCTGCGCGATATGGAGGCCACCGAGCGCGCCGATCAGTGCAACCATGGCCGCCCAACCTGGACAGTGCTGCCGCTGCGGCAGCTCGACAACCTGTTTCTGCGCGGCCGGTGAGCAGCCGGCGGCCACTCGCCGTATGCCTGATGGGCCCTACGGCCACCGGCAAGAGCGCCCTGGGCCTCGCGCTGGCCGACCGCCTCGGCGGCGAGATCATCAGTGTGGACTCCGCCCTGGTGTACCGTGGCATGGACATCGGTACCGCCAAGCCGACCGCGGTGGAGCGCCGGCAGGTCCCGCACCACCTCATCGACGTGGCCGATCCGGCCGATGCCTACTCGGCGGCGCGCTTCCGCGAGGACGCGATCACGGCCATGCAGGCGATCGATGCGCGTGGCCGCCTGCCGTTGCTGGTCGGCGGTACGATGCTGTATTTCCGCGCGCTGTTGCAGGGCCTGAGTCCGCTGCCTCCCCGTGATCCCGCCCTGCGTGCACGCCTCGACGCGCAGGCCGCTGTCGAGGGCTGGCCCGCGCTGCATGCGAGGCTGGCCGAACTCGACCCCGAGGCGGCGGCGAGAATCCAGCCGCGCGACGCCCAGCGTATTCAGAGAGCGATGGAAGTCGCCACGCTCACCGGCCAGCCCCTCAGTGGGCTGCAGTCACGCCAGCCAGGTCCGCCGGCACCATGGCAGTTTCTCATCATTGCATTGATTCCCGGAGATCGGGGCAGGCTGGCGGCGGATATCGCCGCCAGATTCGACCGGATGATGGAACGCGGGCTGCTGGAAGAGGTCAGAGCGCTGTACGGGCGCGATGACCTCGACGAACACACGCCGGCGCTGCGCGCGGTCGGGTACCGGCAGCTGATCGAGCATCTCGCCGGCCGATGTTCACTGGCGGCGGCCCGCGAGCGTGCGGTGATCGCGACCCGCCAGCTGGCGAGAAGGCAGCTCGTCTGGCTGCGCCGCGAGCAACCGGACCAGGTGCTGGAGCCGTTTGCCGGGGGGGTGGCAGAGGCAGTCGAGAGGCGGGTCATCGAGGCGGCGGGTCGCGTGGCAGGTTGACAGTGCATGGTAGGATTTCACGCAGGGACGTCGTGAGGTCACGGACGGAAGTCACGGAAAAAATCAACAAGGCAGGTTCCGGCCCGCCACCCAGGAGAACTAAAGAATGGCCAAGGGGCAGTCATTACAGGACCCGTTTCTCAATACACTGCGCAAGGAAAAGGTGCCGGTGTCGATTTACCTGGTCAACGGCATCAAACTGCAGGGGCAGATCGACTCGTTTGACCAGTTCGTGGTGCTGCTGAAGAACAGCGTCAGCCAGATGGTCTACAAGCACGCCATTTCAACGGTCGTGCCCTCGCGCAACGTCAAGCTGCCGGTCCCCGGTGGCGACGAGGCGCAGGGCGGGAGTGACGACGCCTGACGGCGTCGTCGCAGGAGCAGCGCTTGAGCACATCGAATACGCCAGCCCCGGTTCGCGCGGTACTGGTCACCGTCGGCCTGCGGCAGGCGGTTTCGCCTGACGACGCCGCCGAGTTCGAAGCGCTGGCGCGCTCGGCCGGTGTCCTGCCGGTCGCCATTCTCGAGACGCGCCGTGATCGGCCGGATTCCCGGCTGTTTGTCGGTAGTGGCAAAGCCGCGGAGGTGGCTGCCGCGGTGGCGGCGCACGAGGCCGAGCTGGTGCTGGTCGACCAGCCCCTCTCGGCGAGCCAGGAGCGGAATCTTGAGCGTGCCGTGTGTGCCCGCGTGCTCGACCGCAATGGCCTCATTCTCGACATTTTCGCTCAGCGGGCGCGCTCTTTCGAAGGCAAGCTGCAGGTCGAACTGGCCCAGCTTGAGCGCCTGTCAACGCGCCTGGTCAGGGGCTGGACTCACCTGGAGCGACAGAAGGGCGGGATCGGTCTGCGCGGTCCGGGCGAGACCCAGCTGGAGACCGACCGCCGGCTGATCGGTGAGCGCATCCGCCAGCTCAAGCGGCGCCTCGAGCGGGTCGATCGCCAGCGGGTCCAGAGTCGCAGTCTGCGCAAGCGCACTGCCGTGCCGACGGTGTCGCTGGTCGGGTATACCAACGCCGGCAAGTCGACATTGTTCAATCGCCTGACCGGGGCCGGCGCGTTTGCGGCGGATCAGTTGTTCGCGACCCTGGATCCAACGGTGCGTCGGCTGGAGCTGGCCCCCCATCGTCAGGCAGTGCTCGCGGATACCGTGGGGTTCGTGCAGGACCTGCCGCACGAACTGGTGGTGGCTTTCCGGTCCACGCTGGTCGAGACTCGGGAGGCGGATCTGCTGCTGCATGTGATCGACGCCAGCGATCCGCACCGCGCCGAGCGGATCCGCCAGGTCGAACAGGTGCTGAGCGATGTCGGTGCCGACGGGGTTCCCGTGCTCCAGGTGTTCAACAAGATTGATATACTGGGAGATTGTGCCCGGCACGAGGCCGGTGGCGAGGGCTGCGAGGGCCGGGTCTGGCTCTCGGCGGTCACCGGTGAGGGCCTGGATGGGCTGCTCACGGCCATCCGCCAGGTGCTCGACGGTGAGATGGTCGCCGGCACGCTGCGCCTGGAAGCGGACCAGGGCCGGCTCCGCTCACGGTTGTTTGAGCTCGACGCGGTGCGTCAGGAAAGAACCACCGACGAGGGTGGCTGGCTGCTGGATGTTGAAATGTCGGACAGCCGCTTCCGGCAGCTGTGCCGGCGCGAGGGCATGGTGCCCGAACTACTGGAGTCGCAGCTCGACTCCTGCGCTTGAGCCGGGCCGCACCCGCCTTCGGGGTGCCGACCTATAGGACCTGCAAGTCAATCAGGGAATGAAAATCGATGTCCTGGAACGAATCTGGCAACAACAAGAACCCTTGGAACCAAGGTGGCGGCGACAAGGGTCCGCCTGACCTTGACCAGGTGGTGCGTGACCTGCAACGCCGGCTCTCATCGGTGTTTGGCGGGAAACGGGGCGGTGGCGACGGCGCTGGCCGCACCGGCGGTTCCGGCGGCGGCATCGGTCCGGGACTGATCGTGGGCGCGGCGCTGGTCGTCTGGCTGCTCACCGGATTCTACAAGGTCGATGATTCCGAGCGCGGCGTGGTGATGACGTTCGGCGAATACTCGACCACCACCCTGCCGGGGCTGCACTGGCGGATTCCGTTTCCGGTGCAGACGGTCGAGAAAATCAACGTCAGCCAGGTTGACCGCTTCCCGCTGCGCATGCGCATGCTGACCCGCGACGAGACGCTGGTCCAGGTCGACCTGGCCGTGCAGTTCCGCCGGACTGATCCGGTCGCCTTCCTGTTCAATGTGCGAAACCCGGAGGAGACGCTGGCGGATGTCGCCGAGAGCGCGATCCGTGAGGTCATCGGCAAGAACGATCTCGACTTCATCCTCACGGAGGGTCGGGCCGAGGTCGCGCAGCGCACCCAGCAGGTGATCCAGTCGACGCTGAATGCCTACGGCACCGGCATCGAGGTCACCCAGGTCAACCTGCAGGAAGCGAACTTTCCGCAGCAGGTGCAGGCGGCAGTGCAGGACGCGATCAAGGCGCGCGAGGACTTCGAGCGTCTGCAGCTCGAAGCGCAGGCCTACGCCAACGACATCGTGCCGCGCGCGCGTGGTGCGGCAGCGCGCCAGATCGAGGACGCCATGGCCTATCGCGACCGCCTGATCGCCGTGGCCGACGGTGAGGCAGATCGTTTCGTGAACCTGCTGGCCGCCTATGAGCAGGCGCCCGCGGTGACCCGTCAGCGGCTCTACCTCGAGACCATGGAGGAGGTGCTGGGCAGGGCATCGAAGGTCATCATGGACACGGAAGGCAGCGGCAATCTGCTGTACCTGCCGATGGACAAGCTCCTGGAACGGCGCGGTACGACGGCCGAGAGGGCCGGCACGCGCGATTCGCAGGCATCGATCCGGCCGCTGCCGCTGCCGGAATCCACGACGGACGGCCGTGACGATCGCCGTGCGCGCGTGATCCGCTGAGCCAGGGAGGCAGGAATCCAATGGGCAAGTTCAACATTCTTCTGGTCATCCTGGTGCTGATCGGTATCGGCGTCAGCATGTCGGTGTTCACGGTCAATGAACGCGAGCACGCACTCAAGTTCCGCTTCGGCGAGATCATTCGCGACGACTACGACCCCGGGCTTCACGTCAAGATCCCGATCGTCAACAATGTGGTGAAACTCTCCAACCAGGTGCTGCGAATCTACAACCCGCCGGAGGAGTTCCTGACCGCGGAGCTCAAGAACCTGCGGGTGGATTTCTTCATCAAGTGGCGGATCATCGAGCCGGGCGAGTTCTACCGCTCGACCCGCGGTGATGAGCGGGTGGCCGCCATGCGTCTGACCGAAATCGTCAAGGACGGCATCCGCGGCGAGTTCGCCCGACGCACCGTGCAGGAAGTGGTGTCGCTCGAGCGTTCGGAAATGATGGACGCCATGCTGGCCCGCGCCACGCAGGCGGCCGGGACACTGGGGATCGATATCCTCGACATCCGTGTGAAGCAGATCGACCTGCCCGATGAGGTCAGTGACTCGGTGTTCAACCGTATGCGTCAGGAGCGTGCCCGCGTGGCTGCCGACTGGCGTGCCCGCGGCGCCGAACGCTCGGAGCAGATCCGTGCCGATGCCGACCGCCAGCGGGTGGTGATCCTGGCCGAGGCGCGCCGTGACGCCGAGCGCATCCGTGGTGATGGCGATGCGCGGTCCACGGAAATCTATGCCGCGGCGTTCAACCGTAACCAGGAGTTCTATTCGTTCTTCCGGAGCATGCAGGCCTATCGTGAGTCGATCGGTCTCGAGCAGGACATTCTGGTGCTTGAGCCGGACAGCGACTTCTTCCGTTACATGCGCAATATGTCGCCGACACCATAACGCCGCGCGCGCGAAATGCTCTGGACGGACCTGCTGGCGGCCTTCGCGCTGTACCTGGTACTCGAAGGCCTGCTACCCTTCGCCAGCCCGCAGCGCTGGCGACGCAGTCTGCTGGTGATTGGCCAGCTCTCCGACCGTGAACTGCGGATCGGAGGGCTGGTGATCATGCTGGCCGGATTGCTGCTGCTGTACGCCGTTCGCGGCTGACTTGCGGCGGACAACGCCGCCGCGGGCACACCCTTAAGGCAGCGGACAGAGGCAATGGCAGGCAGGAACGTCGTGGTGATCGGCACCCAGTGGGGTGACGAGGGCAAGGGCAAGATCGTCGATCTGCTGACCGATCGTGCCGCAGCAGTGGTGCGGTTCCAGGGGGGGCATAACGCCGGCCATACGCTGGTGATCGACGGCGAGAAGACCGTTCTGCACCTGATTCCCTCAGGCATTCTCCGGGACAACGTCTCGTGTCTGATCGGCAATGGCGTGGTGGTTTCCCTGCCGGCGTTGCTGGAGGAGATGGACGGTTTGATGGCGCGCGGCGTGCCGGTGACGGAGCGGCTGCGCATCAGTCCCGCCTGTCCCCTGATTCTCCCGTCGCATGTCGCCCTGGACCATGCGCGTGAGCGCGCGCGCGGTGCGGCGGCCATTGGCACCACCGGTCGGGGTATCGGGC
>RECU01000091.1 GCA_007693855.1 Gammaproteobacteria bacterium
GTGGTCTCGGTGTCCAGCGCAGTCAGTTCCGCGGCCTGGATGCGCTCGAGCCAGGCCGCGAACGCGGCCTCGTCGAGCACCGTGTCGTAGCGACGCTCGATTTCCTCGCCTGGCGCCGTGTCGGCCTCGCCTGCCGCCTCGGCGGGCAGCCGCCGCAGCAGCGACACCAGTTCCAGTCGGGTGAACAGCTTGCGCAGCGTCGCCGTGTCCGGTTCATCGCGACGCAATGCCTCAGGGCCGAGATCAAGCTCGACATCCGTACGGATGGTGGCCAGCTGCTGCGAGAGCTTCAGTTGTTCAAGGTGCTCGCGCAGACTCTCGCCGGCCTTGCCACCGATCTCTTCTGCGCGCTCGACGAGCTCCGCGACACTGTCGTAGGTGCCCAGCCACTTGGCTGCCGTCTTGGCCCCGACTCTTGGCACACCCGGGATGTTGTCCGAGCTGTCGCCGACCAGCGCCAGCCAGTCGATCACCTGGTCGGGCCGGACCCCGAACTTTTCCACCACGCCAGCCTCGTCCAGCACCTTGCCGGTCATGGTGTTGACCAGGCGCACACCGTCGCCGACCAGTTGGGCCATGTCCTTGTCAGCGGTAGAGACCAGCACCTCCATGCCCTGTTCGCTGGCGCGGCGCACCAGCGTGCCGATCACGTCGTCGGCCTCCACGCCCTCGATGCGCAGCAGTGGCAGTCCCAGCGCGCGTACCGCGGTCAGCAGCGGCTCGATCTGCGCGCGCAGTTCATCGGGCATCGACGGTCGATTGGCCTTGTACTCGGCGAACAGTTCGTCGCGGAATGTCGGTCCCGGCGCGTCCATCACCACGGCGATGTGCTCGGGCGAGTAGTCGTCGATGAGCTTGTGCAGCATGTTCAGCACGCCCAGCACTGCACCGGTCGGGGTGCCGTCGGCGGCGGTCAGGGGCGGCAGGGCGTGGAAGGCACGGTAGAGGTAGGACGAACCATCGACCAGGATCAGCGGGGGGGCGTCACGGGTCACGAGGCCTGGTCCTGCTCGTCGTCCTCAGGCTCGTCTTCGCTGCTGTCCTGCGTCTCCTCGCCGTTCTCATGACCGATCTCGATCGGGGTGCGCTCGGGCAGATACAGTGGGCCTTTCTGGCCGCAGCCGGCGAGCAGCAGTCCTGCCAGCAGCCCGATGACAACGACGGGGCCGGCGTGTGCGCGCGCCGATGGCTTGGGGCGGGTGGCAGTCATTTTGCCGAGGATACACCAGCGACGGTCACGGCCGGCCGGTCCAGAACTGCCATTGTCAGCCTGGAGACGCAGACCAGTCGGTTCTCGTCGTCGTGTATTTCGATATGCCAGACCTGGGTCTTGCCGCCGATATGGAACGGTCGGGTGACGCCGGTCACCCGGCCGCTCCTCGCGCTTCGGATGTGATTGGCATTGATGTCGAGGCCCACACACATCTGGCGTTCCGGGTCGACGCACAGCGTTGCCGCGATCGAGCCCAGCGTCTCGGCCAGCACGCAGGAGGCGCCGCCGTGCAGCAGGCCGGCAGGCTGGAGCGTGCGGTGGTCGACCGGCATCGAGGCCTTGAGCCAGTCGTTGCCCGCGGCCTCGAGCACGATGTCGAGGTGGGCGGCGAGCGTGCCTTCCAGGCGCTGCTGCAGCGCCGGCAGCGAGGGCGGGACTTTCCAGATGGCCATGACGAAATACTCCAGTGGGTGTCAGCCGCGCTTCAGCGCGGCGCCGACCCGGCGATAGGCTTCACGAAACGGGATGCCCTCGGTCAGCACCAGGGCGTTGGCCTGCTCGGCGGCATGCAGTTCATCCGCGAGCACGATCTTCTCGGGGTGGAAGACCACGCCGTCGAGCGCCACCGCGGCGATGGCCAGCGAATCGCTGGCCAGATCGATGCCGCGGAACAGCGGCGCCTTCAGCCGCTGCAGATCGCGGTGGTAGCCCGAAGAGAGCTTGAGCACGATCCCCAGGGCTTCGTTGAGTGCGCCCTGGCCAGTGGCGACCGCGCCGCGCAGCAGCTCGAAGACATCGGGGTTGCGCTTCTGCGGCATGATCGACGAGCCGGTCGTCATGCTTTCGGGCAGGCTGACGAAACCGAACTCGTGGGTGTAGTAGAGCAGCAGGTCGGCGGCCAGGCGTGCCAGGTCGTTGAGCGTCAGCGTGAGCTGGAACAGCAGCTCGCTCTCGGCCTTGCCGCGCGAGAGCTGCACGGCGGTCACCGGGGTGTGCACGGCGTCGAAGCCGAGGGCTGCGGTGGTCATCTCCCGGTCGAGCGGCAGGCCCGGCACGCCGTAACCGGCGGCGGAGCCGAGCGGGTTCAGGCCGGCGCGATGGCGGACCCTGCGCAGGGCGGCGGCGTCGTCACGGAATTCGGTGGCGAAGCCGCCGGCCCACAGGGCCACGCTCGAGGGCATCGCCGGTTGCATGTGGGTATAGCCGGGCAGGGCGACCTCGCCCTGGCGACCGGCGAGCCGGTCGAGGGCAGCGGCGACGTCGTCGGCCTGGCCCGCCAGCCCCTCCAGTACGTCCAGCAGATAAAGCCGCAGCGCTGTGAGCACCTGGTCATTGCGCGAACGCCCGAGGTGGACCCGGCCGCCGGCCTCGCCGATGCGCGCGGTCAGCCGTGTCTCCAGTGCGGTATGGCAGTCCTCGTCTTCCAGGCCGATCTGCCACTCACCTGCTGCATGCGCGGCCCCGAGCGCCTGCAGTCCGGCGACGATGGCCTCGCAGTCGGGCGCGCTCAGCAGCTCACGGGCAGCGAGCATGCGGGCATGGGCGATGGATGCGGTGACGTCGTAGCCGACCAGGCGCGCGTCGAGCAGGTGGTCCTCGCCGGCGCAGTAGCGGAGGATCCGCGCATCCAGGGGCTCGCCCTTGTCCCACAGCCGGCTCATGCCGTGCCATCTCCCTGTTCCTCGGGTGTCAGCGCCTCGATGTCGTTCACCACCAGCGTTCCGGTGCCCTCGTTGGTGAACACCTCGAGCAGCAGGGACTCGGGCGCCTTCCAGGAAATCACGTGGACGCGGTTGACCCCACCCCGGAGCGCCTGTTGGATGGCGACGGCCTTCGGCAGCATGCCATCGGCGAGACTGCCGGCCTGCAGCAGCTCCTGGAGATCCTCGAGATCCATATACGACACCAGCGAGCCCGGATCCTCGCGATCGCGCAGGATGCCCGGCGCCGCGGTGGCCAGCATCAGTTTCTCAGCGTTCAGCGCAATGGCCAGCGCCGAGGCGACGGTGTCGGCATTGATGTTCAGCAGGGTGCCGTTTTCATCAGCCGACAGGGGGCTGACCACCGGCATCAGGCCGTTGTCGAGCTGCTTCTGGATGATGTCGGCATCCACGGCGTCGATGTCTCCGACGAAGCCATAGTCCACCGGCGCCTCGTTACCGGCCACTCTGACCGGTGGCCGCTTGTGCGCCCGGATGAGCCCGGCGTCCACGCCAGAGATACCGACCGCGGGCACGTCCAGATCGCGACAGGCCGCGAGGATGCGGGTATTGATCAGGCCGTTCAATACCATGGTGGCGACTTCCAGCGCGGGCTGATCGGTGACCCGACGACCCTCGACGAACTGGGTCGCCAGCCCCAGGGACTTGGCAAGCTCGGTGGACTGGGGGCCACCGCCGTGGACCAGCACCACGCGGATGCCCACCTGGTGCAGCAGCCCGACCTGGGTCATCAGCGCATGGGTGTCCTCCGGGGTGGCGAAGACCTCGCCCCCGGCCTTGAGCACGAAGACCTTGCCCTTGTACATGCGGATGTAAGGCGCGGCGTGTTTGAGCGCACTGACGACAATGGCGCGTTCCTGGTTGGTTCTCATCTGCTCGGGTCCTTTGTTGTGTGCTTCGCTCAGCTGCCGCGCAGCATGCGGTAAACCACCGCCATCTGCGCGACCATGCGGTTGCGCGCCTCCTGGATGACCACGCTGCGCGGGCCATCGAGCACCCGATCGCTGACCGCCACACCGCGGCGGACCGGCAGGCAGTGCATCAGCCGGCAGTCCTCGCGGGCCGGCTCGAACCACGGGTCGTCGACGCACCAGTCGACCAGTTCGCGGCGAAGCTTCTCGTCGCCCAGGCGATCACCATAGTGACGGGTCGACGACCACTCCTTGGCGTACACCACGTGGGCGCCCTCGATGGCCTCGTGGCGATCCGCCGACTCCCGCAGGCTGCCTCCATTGGCCTCGGCGGCCGCGCGGGCCTTGTCCATGATCGGTGTCGGCAGCTCGAAGCCTTCGGGGCGCAGGACCGTCACGTCCATGCCGCGGTGGCAAGCCATGTGCACCACGGCAGAGGGCACGGCCAGCGGCAGCGCCTTGGGGTGATAGGCCCAGGAGAGTACGAACTTGCCGCCCTGGCGCGGCACGCCGAGCTCGTCCATGGTTTTCCAGTCGGCCAGGGCCTGGCAGGGATGGTTGATGGCCGACTCCATGTTGATCATCGGCTTGTCGATCAGCGAGCGGAAGGTCTGGAACTCGCTGTCGGCGAGGTCATCCTCGATCCGCTGGCGCTGTGCAAAGGCGCGGATGCCGATGGCGTCGCCGTAGGAGGCGATGACCGGCACGGCCTCGCGGATATGCTCGGCGGCGGCACCGTCCATCACGATGCCCGGCCGGGTCTCCAGACCGTGGATCGACATCTCGGGAGAGATGACGAAGGCGCTGCCCCCCAGTCGGATCATGGCCGCCTGGAACGAGGACATGGTCCGCAACGAGGGGTTGAGGAACAGCAGTGCCAGCACCCGCCCGGCCAGTGCCTGGGGCTCGGGATGCTCGTCGAGCCGGCGGGCCAGCGCCAGCAGGTCGTCGATCTCCTCGACGCTGAAATCGGCGAGGTCGTTGAACAGCTTCATGCGGAAATCTCCTCCAGGGCGGCGGCCAGCCGCAGGACGTGGTCTTCTTCGAGAACATAGGGGGGCAGCAGTCGCACGATATGCGGATCGGCGCTGCCGCCGGCCATGATGTCGCGGGCCAGGAGCTCGCGATTGATGTCGCGTGCCGGGCGGGTGGTGCGCAGGCCGAGCAGCAGGCCGGCGCCCTGCACGGCGGTCACCGGACCGACCTGGCAGTGCTCGCGGATGAGGCGCTCCAGTGTGCCGATGCGCGCGAGCAGATCGGTCTCCTCGATCACCGCGAGCACCGTCTCGACGATGGCGCAGGCCAGCGGCCCGCCACCGAAGGTCGTGCCGAGATCGCCCACCTGCAGCCCCTCGGCCACGCCGGCGCGGGTCACCAGGGCGCCGACCGGGAAGCCGCCGCCGAGCGACTTGGCGAGCGTGGCGACATCCGGGGTGACGCCGGCCCGGCTGATCGCAAGCGCCATGCCACTGCGGCCCATGCCACTCTGCACCTCGTCGCTGATCAGCCAGGCGCCCGCCGCATCGCAGGCCTCGCGGGCCGCTCGCAACACCGCCAGGGGCAGATCGTAGGCGCCGGCCACACCCTGCACCGGCTCCAGGATCACCGCGGCGGTGCGCTCATCGACGGCTGCACGCAGCGCCGCCGGGTCATCTCGGGGCACGAACACCGTCTCGAACGGGCGCTGTGGGAAGCCGTACCACTTGTCCGCCCCCCAGGTCGCGGCGGCCGCCGCTGCGGTGCGGCCGTGGAAGCCGTGTTCGAGCGCGACGATCCGCGGCCGGCCGGTCGCCTTCAGCGCCAGGCGCAGGGCGTTTTCATTGGCCTCGGCACCCGAGTTGACGAAAAACACATGGCTGAGTCCTGCGGGCATGAACCCGGCGAGGCGCCGCGCGGCCCGGGCGCGAATATCCAGCGCCACGGCATTGCTCTGGAACATCAGCGTCGCGGCCTGGTGGGCGAGCGTGTCGATCAGCCGCGGGTGGCCATAGCCGAGCGCGGTGACGGCGTGGCCACCATAGAAATCCAGGATCCGGCGCCCATCGGCGGTGTGGATCCAGACGCCTTCGGCGCGGACCGGTTCGATGTCCAGCTGCGCGTAGACCGGCAGCAGATGCTCGGCTTCGCGGGCGATGACGGTGAGGGCGTGCATGGCTAAGGGGTCTCCGGGCGATCGATAGGGCAGGGGTGGCGCGGCTCAGGTCCAGCCGGTGCCCGGCGCGGTCAGGCCGGTGTGCTCGGGCCAGCCGAGCATGCGGTTCAGCCACTGCACACTGCCGCCGGCAGCGCCCTTCAGCAGATTGTCGATGACCGAGAACACCGCCACGCTCTCGCCATCGGTGGCGATGCCGAGCTGGGCATAGTTGCTGCCCACCACGTCCTTGAGCTTCGGCGTGCCCTCGACCACGCTGACAAAGGGCGAGGCCGCATAGAAACGGCGCAGCGCCTCGCGCAGCTCGTTCACCGGCACCGGTTCGCGCAGGCGCGCCTGGAGGGTGGCCTGAATGCCCCGGGCAAATGGTCCTGAATGGGGGACGAAGTGCAGGCGGGGTCGATGGCCGGTGGCGGCCTCGATCAGCCCGGTCACCTCCGGCGCATGCCGGTGACCCAGCGGGGAGTAGGCATAGAGGTTGGCATGGCGCACCGGATGATGGGTGGTGGCCAGCGGCGTGCGCCCGGAACCGGTGGACCCGGTGATGGCGGCGACGAACAGGTCCTCTTCGACCAGCCCGAGACTGACCAGCGGCACCGCGGCGAGCAGCATCGCGGTGGCGAAGCATCCCGGGTGACCGACATGCTTCGCCGGCACGCCGGCAACATGCTCGGGCAGGCCGCTGGCGAATTCGGCCAGTCGGTGCGGCGCGCCATGCGGGTGGCCGTAGATGCCGGCGTACGTCTCGGCCTCGCGGAAGCGAAAGTCGGCGGAGACGTCGACCAGGCGGATATCGGTGTCGACCTGTGCGGCTGTGGTCAGCAGCTGGTCGATCATCGCCGCAGCCGCCCCATGCGGGGCCGCGCAGAACACCGCCATGCGTGGCACGACCGCCAGCAGCTCCGGGAGACTGTCGGGCGCACTGAAGCGGGTATCGCGATACAGCGGCGCCAGGTGGCCGAAGGTCTCCGCGATCGCCGCCCCCGCCTGACTCTCCGAGACTGCCGCGGCGAGGTCGAGGTGCGGGTGGCCGGCCACCAGGCGCAGCAACTCGCCGGCGACATAGCCGGTTGCGCCCAGGACGGTCACGGGCCAGGTCTCGTTCACGCCAGCGCCTCCTGGTTGCTGCGGCGGATCGGCAGGCCGAGTTGCGTCTGCAGGAGATCGCCAAGCTCCGCGCCATTGGCCAGTGCATTGACGGCGGCAACGCCGAGGCGGTCGCGAATGATGTCGATACCCACCTGGTTGTCGGTGGCCGGGCCGGTGACCACGGCAGGCTCGATGTCGAACTCCTCACGCAGCAGCTTCACCCCTCCCCAGGCCGCCACCGGGTCGTTCGCGCAGAGTACCGTGCAGGTCAGGGCCTGGCGGATGGCCGGGTCGCGCAGGATGGCATCGACGCCATAGGCGCCCAGCAGCCCGTCGCCGAGTTCGAAGACGATCACGTCGGGCTTCTCGCCGGCCAGGCGCGTGAGCAGCGTGCGTGTCAGGGCAGGGCCATTGGCGGCGGTGGTGGCGACGATGCCGAAATCCGAGAACAGCAGGGTATTGCGGGCGCCGGCGTCCTCCATGGCCAGGACGTCGCGGCGCAGTGCCACGCCCGTGGCCTTGAAGCCGTCGACCACCAGGCCATAGTGGCGGAAGCGGCCGATGATCGCCGAGGCGGCCGCGGTCTTGCCGGCGTCCATGCTGGTGCCGGCGAGCGCGACCACGGGGATCCCGTGGGTCTCCAGCGGTGGTGCCTCGGCGAGCTTGCCGATGCCCATGCGTGCGGGCACGCCGATGCGCTCGCCGAGATAGGGAAAGTGCAGCACCGTGCCGAGCACCCGGCAGTCGAACGGCTGGCCATAATCGGGATTCGCGGAATCACACACGCCGAGCACGCCGCCGAGGTTGAGGATCTGGACGACATCGCCGGGTGTCAGCTGTGTCGGCAGGTGCCCCGAGTAGCCGAACAGGGCCTTGCGGTGGCCCAGTGCGCCAACGATCACGTCACCGCGGCGGATTTTGGCCATGCGACCGCTGGTGAGCTCGAGCGTGTTGTACGTGGTCTTGGAGTTCAGCACCTCGACCGCGACCAGTACGCCTTCTTCACAGGGGATACGGTCGCTCACACGGATTTCGCGCGAGAGATTCAGGTGATGGGCGACGGAGGCGATCTTGTCGACGATAACGGTACGCATGGTGGAGTCCTCGGGCGCGCTCAGGCGCCACCGCCGGCGCGGGTTTGCAGGATGCCTGGCAGGCTGAGCACCCGCGAATAGCCCAGGGCGTCGGCCGGGGTCCACTCGCCCGCGGCTTCGCCGTACACGCCGCGAGTGGCCTTGAGCAGCGAGTGCGGGGAGACCACACCCTCGACGAATACACTGCCTGGACGCAGCAGCAGATGCGCTTCTCCAGTCACCCGCCGCTGCGAGGAGCCGAGCAGCGCTTCGATGTCCGCGCAGACCAGATCGAGCTGCTTGCCCTCGTGCACGAGATCGCCATAGATCGCGGCGACCTGCTCCTTGACCCGCTGCTGCAGCGACGAGAGCACGAGCTTCTCGAGTTCGCGGTGGGCGGTGATCAGCAGTTCGGCCGCAGGCGCTTCAAACGCCACCCGGCCCTTGGTGCCGAGGATGGTGTCGCCGAGGTGGATGCCGCGACCGATGGCATGGGCCGCGCCAATGCTTTCCAGCCGCTCGATCAGGGCCACAGGCGCCAGCCGCTCGCCATCGAGACTGACCGGTACCCCCGCCTCGAAGCCGATCACCAGCCGGCGCGGTGGGCGATTGGCCTCGAATGCGCCGGCCGACAGCACCCAGGCGTCTTCCGGGATGCTCGCGCGCGAGTCCAGCGTCTCGGTGCCGCCGATGGTGACGCCCCAGAGGCCGCGATTGATCGAATAGGCCGAGCTCTTGGCCGGCACCGGCAGTCCGCGCACCTCGAGGTAGCGGACCTGTTCGGCGCGGATGAAACCCTCGTCACGCACGGGCGCGAGAATCTCCAGCGTAGGGTCGAGAGTCTTCAGGGCGACTTCGAAGCGGACCTGGTCGTTGCCGGCCGCGGTGCAGCCGTGGGCGACCGTGGTGGAGCCGAGCTCACGCGCCGCCTGCGCCAGCCGCGAGGCCTGGATGCCGCGTTCGGCGCCGACGCACAGCGGGTAGAGCTGGCCCCGGCGGACGTTGCCGAAGATCAGGTGGCGAAGCACCTCGTTGAAGAATGCCTCCCGCGCCTCGACCAGCAGGTGCTCGCGGGCCCCGAGCGCGCGTGAGCGTTCCTCCAGCCGCCGGATATCGGCGGCATCCAGGCCGCCGGTGTTGACGGTGACCGTGACCACCGGACGCTGATGGCGTTCGGTCAGCCAGGGGATGCACATGGAGGTGTCGAGACCGCCGGAGAAGGCGAGCACGATGGGGCTGTCGGTGTTGGCCATGAAACGGGAGTCCTTCGAGGTCAGGGTGTGGGGCGAATGCCGAACACGGCGTTGAGCCGCGCCAGCAGCAGTTTCTGGCGGGCACGGTCGGCCGTCGCCACGAAGATCGTATCGTCGCCGGAGAGCGTACCGGCGATCTCGGGCCAGCCGCTGCGATCCAGCGACAGCGCCACCCGCTGCGCGGCGCCCACCGCCGTGGTGACAATGGTGAGGTTCGGCCCTGCTGCGCGCAGTGCGCGCACGAAACCGGCCACGGAGTCGAAATCCGCGTCGGCCGCGGTGCTCGCCTGCGGCAGGGCGTAACCGGTTTTATGCTTGATCACGCCCATGTCGCGCAGGTCCCGGCTGACGCTGGACTGCGTTGCTTCGATCCCGGCTGCCTGCAGCAGCGCCACGAGCTCGGCCTGCCGGGTCACGGTCTGCGAGGCAATGATGGTGGCGATGGCCTCGCGGCGGCGGACCTGGTGTTCGACTTGGGCGGGCATGGGCATGGGTTCCAGCGAATTGCGCATAAGAATAAACTGATGCGCATGACTATGCAATGCGGATTCACGTTACCATCGCCGCCGGCAATGTGTCATCGGCTGCGGTGGATGACGTTCACGTCAGTAGGGGATCAGGGAATGAGTGATACGGAAGTGCTGCCTGCCGTCGAGGTGACCACCGGACCCGCGCCGGAGCGCGCGGTGATCTGGCTGCATGGCCTGGGTGCGGACGGGCACGATTTCGAGCCGCTGGTGCCGGAGCTCGGTCTCGAGCTTGCGGTGCGCTTCGTTTTCCCGCATGCGCCGGAACGCCCGGTGACCCTCAACCAGGGCTATCGCATGCGTGCCTGGTACGACATCACCGGGCTGGATCGACGCGCGCTGCAGGACGAGGCGGGTATTCGCCAGAGCGCCGACCAGGTCGAGGCGTTGATCGCGCGCGAGATCGCCCGGGGTGTCCCCGCCGAGCGGATCGTGCTCGCCGGATTCTCGCAGGGTGGCGCCATCGCGTTGTATGCCGGGCTGCGACGCCGCGAGCCGCTGGCCGGCGTGATGGCGCTGTCGACCTACCTGCCGCTGGAACAGGCGTTCCTGCAGGAGCGCGCGCCCGGGAGCGCGGCTGTGCCGGTGTTCATGGCGCACGGGTCGGCCGACCCCGTGCTGGCCGTATCGCTCGGCGAACACTCGCGGGACCTGCTCCAGACGCTGGGCTATCCGGTCGAATGGCGGGCCTATCCGATGGGTCACCAGGTGTGCCTGGAGGAAGTCCGCGCCATCGCCGAGTGGCTGGCCCGGGTGCTGACCTGAGGCGCCGGTGGACGAGCCTTCCGGAGCGCCGGCACAGATCGACCCGCGGGCGCGGCGCGCGCTGCGCCGGCAGGCGGTGGTGTCGCTGGTGGTGCTGCTGGCCTGTATCCCGGCTTTCGCCTGGGTCATACTGACGCGCGAACTGTCGTTCGCCGGTTCCTTCGGCCTGTTCGGTGGGCATTGGATGTTGGGTGTGCTGATGCCCATCGCAGTGCTGGCGCTGGTGTCGCTGGTACATGCGCTGCAGCGGCTCGGCGTGAGTGGCGTCCAGTCCCCGCCAGATCACCCTACGGATGGAGATGCCCCGTGAATATTCGCCTCGTCGCACCAGCTTTGCTGATGACCTTCGCGCTGGGCGCCTGTGCGCCTGCACCCGATCCGGACGAGCCGCGCCCTGGCGCGGAGCCACCCGCACCGGGCCTCCAGTCGATGCCCGCGGTCGGTGATCCGGTAATGGTGCAGGTCCCGGAGCGCCATCCCTGGGAAATCAGCCGTATCGCCGGCTTCGAGTTGCCGCCGGAGGCCAGGCGTCCGACCTTGGTGCTGGAGGCCGAGACAGCCGAGGTCTCGGGCTTCGCCGGCGTCAATCGCTTTACCGGCTCCTACGAACTAGGTGCGGACCGCCTGGCGTTCGGCCCGCTTGCGAGCACCCGCATGGCCGGGTCGCCGGAGGCCATGGCGATGGAGCAGATCTACCTCGAGGCCCTGTCGCGCATCGACGGCTGGCGGCTGCGTGACGAGCGGCTGGAGTTGCTGGTGGACGGCCAGCCGGTCCTGGTCTTCCGGCCCATGGCCGACTAGCGGCGGCGGTCCAACGCCTCAGCGCTCGACGGTGAAGATGACATCCGCGGAAGACTGCTCACCCGAGGCGGCCTCGAGCGTCCAGCGGTTGCTCAGGCGGTAGCGCAGACGCAGCTCGTTGACGGCCTCGAACAGGCCCACACCGTAGCTGACGAACAGCCTCGGTCCGAGGTACTTGCCCACCACCAGGGAGGCCGAGCCGGGTTCCGCGCCGGCGGCGACACCGACCTCATCGAAGCCCAGGCGCCCGCCGATCTCCCGAGCCAGCAGATTGCCGCCGGAGAGCGCCAGCGAGTTGGCGGCGCTGTTCAGTGCATCCTGTTCGCCGCTGTCGAGGTCGTTGATGCTCTTGCCGATGGTCAGGTAGGACAGCGCCTCGGCGCGGGGCATTGGTGGATCCGAGAATACGCTGATTTCCGGTTCGAACAGATTGCCGCGCACCTGCGCGCCGGCCGTGATGTTGTCTACCCGCCGTACCGCGCGGATGTCGAGACCGGGGTTGTCGATGGCCCCGCCAGTAAACAGCAGGCGGCCCTGCTCGATGGTCAGTCGCTGGCCGAAGGCACCAAAGCTGCCGTCCACCACCCGCACCTCGCCACGTCCGGTGGCCACGCCATCGTCGCCCTGCAGTGCCAGCAGGCTGCCCTCGACGCGACCGCGAAGGCCTGCGACATCAAGACGGACCTCCGGCCCGACGTTCACCCGCACGGCGTAGCCGACGGTGAGTCGCTCCGCATCGCGGGCGCGCTCGCCCACGATGACCGTGTCCGGGCTCTCCGAGACCGCGCCCGTGCCCTGTACCAGCCCGGTGATGCGGGCCTGTGGAATCTCGACTGCGCCGTTGATCTGCAGGTGTCTGTCCCGGAATGTCAGACCAAGATCGGGGCTGGCGAGGACGCGGGCCTCGGGCAGGTCCACCAGCAGGAGCTGCTGGCCGCTGAGGCTGGCCACGCCGGCGAATCCTTCCATAAAGCTGAACCGGCCCTGGCTTTCCAGCCTGCCCTCGCCGGTCTGTGCACTCAGTTCGAAGCGCAGGTCATCAGGGGCAAGCTCGACGCGGGCGTTGATCTCGCGCGGTGCGATCCCGAGTACGGGCAACTGCGCGGCACCGTCGCGCCAGTTCAGCTCCCCCCGCGTGACGGGTGCGCGCAGGCTGCCACCGACGTCCAGTCGCGCTGACAGGCTGCCCTGCAACGCCGCGAGGTCTGGCACCAGCTCGGCGACCAGTGCCAGCTGCCCGAGCTCTGCGGTCAGGGTTGCCTGCAGCGGCAGCTCTGGATCGTTCCAGCCTACGCTGAACTCGCCCTCCACGAGATCGTCGCCTGCGAGTGCGACGGCCACGCGGCCGCGCGCCTCCTCGCGGTCGCCGCGCAGCGATACTGCCGCAGAGGCCCAGCCCAGCAGCTCCTCTTCAGGCCGTTCCTCGAGGAACAGCACACCGTCGTTCACGGCCAGGCCGCCGCCCAGGCTGGCGAAACCCGCCTCGTCGGCATCCACGACGACATTGCCGGCCACCATGCCCGTGGCCACCAGGCCGTTGCCCAGCCAGCGGGTCAGCCCCTCGAGGTCCAGCGCGGAGATACCGAGCTCGCCCCGCCAGGCGGCCCCGCCGCGCCAGTCCCCGGCCAGACATACCCGGCCGAGGGTGCCGTCCATGCAGGTGGTCTCCACCCGACCGGCGTCCCGGCCAAGGAGGAGGGCGCTGGGCGTCTCCAGGGCCCAGACGATTTCCTCGGCCAGCACCAGCGTGAGGTCCTCCAGGCGCCCCGCCCACTGCCCGGCGCCCTGGTCGAGCCCGCCATCGATCTCGAGCACGAGGCTCGACTCGCCGCGGCGGGCGTCAAGGGTGGCCGTGTGGCTCCCGGGGGTGCCTGAGCCCTCGAGACTGAGCGTATCGATCAGGGTGTCCTCGCTCCGGAGCTCCGTGAGCCGAATGGCGAGCGCCGAGCGGTTGGCGGCGTCCAGGTCGACATCGATGTATGCCTCCAGGGCGCCGAGGAACCATTGCGCATAGCGCAAACGGGCAGCCTCGAGGTCCAGCGCCAGCGCGGGCAGGTCGCGCTGGCCGTGCAGCCGACCCGCCAGCGCGACCCGGCCGCCGGCACCCGGCATCAGGTCGTTGAGGTTGTCGGCATCCAGCGCGAAGCCAAGATCGAGCGTCTCGCCGAGCCCACCCTCCGCGGAGAGCTGTGCACCTCCGACGGCCACCCGCAGCGTGTCGACCTGCAGCGTGTCGCCGCGCAGCGCCACCCGGACTTCCCCGGCGACATCCCGATTGCGCAGCTGCCCCCCAAGGGGCGCGAGCTCGACGACCAGATCCGCCTCGTCACCGAGTTGGCCGCGCAAGGCCAGCTCTGCGGCCAGTCGCCCTGTCCAGCCGGGGTAGTGGCTGCCTGGATCGATCTCGCGAAAGGCCAGGGTGAAGTCCATGTCCGCCCCTTCGGCCCAGGCGATGCGGCCACCACCCTCGGCAGTGCCATCCAGCAGCGCCAGCCGCAGGCGGCTGAACTCGGCGTGTCCAGCATCTCCGCGAGCCTCGAGATCGAGGGCCAACGGAGGTTGCTCGGGGAGCTGCACTGCGGCGTCGAGCGTCGCCGTCCAGGTCAGTGCGTCGGCAGCAAGCAGGGCCTGCCCGTTCCCGCGCAACCGCACCTGGCCGTCCTCGTCATCGGCGGCCAGTCGATCGACCCAGAGTGTCCGCTCCCGCAGGCGACCCTCGAGCGACAGCTCGACCGCAGGCAGGTCGCCCGTGCGACCGCGCGCGGCCAGCGCGAAGTCGTAGGCTTCGGCGCCGCCACGTGCATCGACGGCCAGGCGCTCGAGGTCGAACTGGCGGGGGCTGCCGTCCAGTGGCCAGCCGAGATTCTCGGCTTCCACGACCAACTCCGCCGCAAGCTCATCGGCAGGGGTGAGTTGGCCGCGGGCCCGCAGCACACCGCCGTCGGCGGTTTCGACCCGGGCGGTCTCGACCCGCGCCACGCCGTCCTGCCAACCAGCGATGAGGTCGATCTCCACCGGGCCGGCCACCCACCCTGGTGCAGCCACCTCGCCCTGCAGCCGGCTGCGGGCCACCTCGCCACGCACCACCAGGTCGGCGCGGGTCCCGCCAAGGGTCTCGGGCCAGAGGCCACCGTCGGGTGCGAGGGGCGCCAGGGTCAGCTGCAGCGACCAGGCAGGTGCGTCCGGCAGCCCCTGGAGTTGGCCGGCAAGCCGGGCCTCGAGCAGCCCGGCGAGGCGCTGGTCGAGGGTGAGATCCGCAAGCGGGCCGCGCAGTTGCGTAGTGCCCGTGAGCGTCGAGGTGGCGTCGGGCAGCTCGATCTGCCACTGCAGATCCAGCGACTGCGGCTCGGCCAACGCGGTCGCCACTCTGCCCTCGGCGTCGAGCTGGACGCGGAGGTCACCGCGACGCAGATCGAGCTTGAGTTCGCGCAGCGACGCCCGCCGTCCGCGCCAGCCTGCGGCCAGATCCAGCGACAGGTCTTCGATCTGGACACTCTCCCCCGTCAACAGCCGACCGCCACGGACCTGGAGTTTCTCGATCTCGACGCGTACCGGCAGCTCGAGCGCTTCCGGCCAGTCCTTGCGCCCCTCGGGTGGGGGCTCCGGCGGCGGCGTCCCCCCTTCGCGCAGGACCACCGTGGGGGACTCGACCGACAGCGCCAGCACACGGATTTCGCGCCGGTAGACCAGCCGCCAGGGTCGCCAGTCCAGGCTCAGGGCGGGGATGTCGACCTCGACAGCATCGAGTTCCACCCGCAGACCCTCGAGCTGCAGGGGGCCTGCGAGACGCCCGTGCGCGGCGTCGATCTGCACAGGCACCGCGTCGAGTGCGGTGATGCGCGCCAGCGCGAAGCGCAGCCCCGCCTCGGTGCTGAGCAGCCACGCCAGCACTGCGCTCAGGGCGACGAGCACCAGGGGCAGCGACCACAAGAGCAACCGTCGCAGGATCACAGGTCCGGCCTGATGCTGATGTGCAGCCGCGGTGAGCGGCTTTCGGTGAGCGATTGGGCGACCTCCACGCGAATGCGGCCGATCGGTGTGAGAAAGTGGAGCCCGACACCGGCAGAGACTTCCGGTGTGTCATCCAGGCGGGCGAGCGCGCCGCCGCTGTCGATGAAGGCGGCGACATGCCAGGGCCCCTGGATGCGCCGCTGGGCCTCGACGCTGCCGAAGACCAGGTGGCGACCGCCGATGCTCCGGCCTTCGTCGTCCGTCGGACCGAGCTTGTTGAAGCCATAGCCGCGCACGCTCTGGTCACCGCCGGCGAAAAATCGCTGTGACGCCGGCAGCTCGTCGAAGCCGTCGACGATGCCAATGCCGAGTTCCGCGCGCAGGGCCAGGCGCCAGTCATCGCTGGGTGAAAGGATCCGGCTCGCGCCGAGATGGAGGCGCAGAAAGTCGGTCTTGGCGGCCAGCAGCCCGTGCGAGCCGCGGACCTCGGCCCGCAGACGATGCCCCTCCGTGGGCACGAGCGGATCATCGGCGATCAGCCGCTCGAAGCCGATTCCCGGCACGATCAGGGTGTCGGCAAAGCGCGCACCGTCGGGCAGACGGGTACGTTCATCCACCACGTCGGCGAACAGGTTGCGCTGCCAGTTGCCGAGCACGCGTCGATGGTTGACGCCGATGGTCGCGCGTTGACTGCGCACGTCCGCCAGATCCTCGGCCGCCAGGCTGCTGCGGAAAGACAGGCGTTCGCGCAGCGGATCGCCGAAGGGGACGATGTACTGGGTGGTGAGTTCGGTCAGTGGCTGGGAGACCTGCAATTGCATATTGGCGCGGTGGCCGCGCTGGTTGATGCGCCGCCAGTCCCAGCCGATGCTGCCGCGGGCCCGCGTGTCGCTGCCGTAGCCGATGCCGAGCCGAATGCGCTGGCGCCGTGAAGGGACGGTCTCGATATTCACGGGGATGGACCGGGTCAGCGGATTGCGCTCGCCGGTTTCGACGACCACGTTGGCAAAGTACTGGCTGTCGGTCAGCGCGTACTGGGTCCGCAGCAAGCGCTCGGTGTCGAAAGGCTCACCCTCGCGGGTGAACACCATGCGCTCGATCAGCGCCTGGTTGAGGATGTCCTGGTCGATCACCACCTCACCGAAGCGATAGCGGGGGCCGGTGTCCATCACCAGCACGGCGTTGGCCGACAGCGCCGCAGGATCGATCTCCAGTCGCCGTTCGGGGAAGCTTCGGTCGAAGAAGCCGTAGGTGCTTGCGGCGCGCTCCAGGCGGGCGCGCAACTGATCGAAGTCCGGGTGGCGGAGCTGCGCCCCTGCGACCAGCGGCGTCTCGGCCAGCAGTGTCTGGAACCCGGGGTGGTCGTGCCCTTCGCCGATCACCTCCAGGCGCACCGAGTTCAGCCGCACAGGCTCCCCTCGGATGATCTCGAATCGTGCGATCCAATCGTTACCCTCGCGGGTGAGGCTGCGCGAGACCACCCGTGCGTCGTAGTACCCGAAAGGCCGCAGCGCCTCGCGGATCTGGCGTGGTGCACGGTCGTAGAGCCGCCGGACTGCGGTCTCCGAGAGGTCCTCGCGTTCGGCGAAACGGACCAGGTCAAGCCACGCGCGGACATTGGCGGCAGTCTCTCCCTCCACGCCGGTCAGCTGCACGCGGATGCTGGCATCCGCGCTGAGCGAAGCGAACGCGAGCGCAAGCGTCACCAGTGCAGTCAGGATCCGAGAGCGACGTGGCGGTCGGGGGCATGAGGCCTCGCCCATGAGTGCTGCTCCGGAATCGGTGTGCCCCATAGACCCGACTCAGCGCGGCAGGTTGTCGATTGACAACGGCGGCAGCGGATCCGCCGGCGTCAGACCGAGAATGCGGGCGTAGAAACTGTATTCCGCGGCGATGCAGCGCGACAGCGTCTCCGCCTGTCGAAACCCGTGGCCTTCCTCCGCGAAAGTGATGAGGCACACAGGCACACCCTGGGTGCGCAGGGCATCGGCCATGCGCCGCGATTGCTCCGGCGGGACGACTCGATCGCGCAAGCCCTGGAAAAACACCACCGGCCGCCGCAGCCGGCTGGCGTGATGCAGTGGCGAGCGCGCGCGCATCAGCGCGCGCCGGTGCTCGCCATTACCCACCAGCGCCCGGTCGTAGCCGGCCTCGAAGCGGTGGGTGATGGCAAAGAGTGATTCAAGATCCGCGACTCCGTAGTAGCTGGCCCCGGCGGCGAAGGTCTCATGGAAGGTGAGGGCGCAGAGGACCGTGAAGCCGCCGGCACTCGAGCCCGAGATGAGCAGCCGTCGCCGGTCGGCGAGGCCCTGGTCGGCCAGCCACTGGGCACCCCGGCAACAGTCCTCGGTGTCTGAGACCCCCCAGTGACCGTAAAGTTTGCGCCGGTAGTCCCTGCCGAAGCCGGTACTGCCACGGTAGTTGACATCCAGGACGGCGAAACCACGGCTGGTCCAGAACTGGATCCGCGCGTCGAAACCGGGGTCGGCCGCGCCTGTCGGTCCCCCATGGCAGCGTACCAGCAACGGTGGGCGCTCGCCGGCAGGGGCCGCCACGGCCGGATTGACCGGGGGATAGTACAGGCCATGCGCGGTGTCGCCGTCGCCGGTCGGGAAGCTGACCGCCCGCGCCGCCGACACCTGGTCCGGGTCCAGTTCGCCCATGCCGGTCTGGCGCAGCGCCCGGATCGCGCCATCACGCCAGCGCAGCACGGCATTGCCGCGTGTGGGCGAGGCGGCCAGCCAGGTGGCGCCCTCCCCCGGACGCGCCGAGAGGTGGTCGATGGCCACCCAGTCGCCGGTGACCACCTCGCAGCGTCCGGTGGCGAGGTAAATCCGCTCGACTTGCCAGAAGCCTTCGCGGCACACGGCACATAGCACGCTTGCCCGGTCGGCGAACCCGTAGGTGGACATGCCGAACACCCATTGCGGTAGCCCCAGTTCGGCCTTCGGCCGGTATACGGGCGCGATCGCCTGGCCGTCGAGGCGGTAGAGCTGCCACCAGTCCTCGCGGTCGCTGACGAAGTAGAGTCGACCGTCAGGCCCCCACTGCGGCTGGAACACCGACTCGTGCTGGCCACCGGCGACCACCCTTGGATGCCGGGTCTGCCCGCTGGCGTCCACCTCGGCCAGCCACAGCCGGGTCGCGTCCCAAGGCATGTCAGGACTGTTCCAGCTGAGCCAGGCGAGCTGCCTGCCGTCGGGCGACGGGCAGGGGCTCGAGTAAAAGTCCTCTCCCTCGGCGAGCACCGTCACGTCCCGGTCCGCGAGGTTGATGGCGACCAGCGCCTGGCGGATGCCGGCCTCACCCTGGCGCTCGCGCACGGCGAGCAGGCGTGAGTGGACCGGATCGACGACGAGGTCGGCAAAATCGTCGCCCTCTGCCCCGTGCACCAGCGTGGGTGGGCCGTTATCGATGACGTAGATCGAATGGTCGGTGGCGTTCACGAACCACAGACAGGCACCCTGGACGGCCCACGCGCCGCCCCCATACTCGTTGACGGCGCTGCGGACGCTGTATCCGGCCGGGATGAGATCACGCAGCTGGCCATCAGGCTCCGCGGCGACCACGACACCGCGGCCCTGTTCAGCCGGGCGCCCCTCGAGCCAGAGTGTGCGCTGGCCCTGCACCCTCGGCGCAGACAGGCGCAGGCCCGCGCGCGCCACCATCGCCGGAGAGATGGGCGAGGGCCAGCTGCCGTGCGCCAGCGTGGGGTGGGCCGAGCTCATCGGTCAGCCGCCGTAAGCCAGTTGCAGCCGGCTGCTGCCGGTGGGCCGGGTGTCGGGGCCAAACCGCCGCTCATGCCAGTGCAGTGTCCTCTCATGATCGACGACGAGGACGCTGGAGCAGCGTGTCCCGTAGTCACTGCCGGCCACGAAAATCGCCGACAGCTGGCGCTCGCGGTCAGTGGGCAGTCCGCTCTCGGGCAGTTCGAAGTCCTCGGCGGGGGCCGGGTCGGCGAGCAGCCCGAAAGCCGCATCGACCAGAGCCTCCAGCGTATCGCCGTTATCCGCCAGCGCGCTGCCCAGGATGTCCCGCGCCCGCCGCGTCTTTGGCCAGTCGACGCCGGGCGGGGCATTGCTGAGTGCATGAACGCCCGGACCCGGGGTGACCGGTCCGGCGGTGCGATTGGAAGTCACCAGCAGCGCCTCGCCGGTGAGCAGCAGCAGATTGAACCCCCGATACCGGGCTGCCGTGTCCGCCAGGTCCTGTGCGAAGGCGGCCGGTGGGCGGGTATCGGCGAGAAACGCTACCGGCAGTTCACCGCGCGAAGGAGCCGCTGCCAGCGTGCCTGAAGCAGGCTCGCGGACGTTGGTCAGCGCTGCGATCCGGCCGCCGGGACTCGCGCCCAGCCAGGTCCCGCCGGCCTCGAGATCGCGTCCGGCGATGATGCCGACCGGCGAATTCCAGCGGTGCACAGCGGCGGTCGGTCGCGCATGGAATTCGTCACGATTGGCGGCGAGCACCAACGGAAAGCGGGGATGGCACTGCCAGGCAATGGCGATCAGGCACATGCCCCCATTATAGGACGCTCGGCCGGAACACCGGGCTGGCGGGTCTTCAGCTCATGGCGCGCTGCGGGTCAGCCGCGGTCGTCTCCGCTTCGGGCTGCGAGTCGCGCAGGTGTGCGATGGCGTTGGCGTAGTAGGCGATGAGTTTCGCTTCGTCCGGGTTGGCCCGGAAACAACCCGCGTCTTCAAGCACGATCCGTCGCAGCCGGAGCATCCGCAGGCCGACGTCCACCGCGTAATCGTCACTTTGCCGGGGCAGGTAAACCTGGGCGTTGCGGCTCATCAGTGTCTGCTGGCGCGCGCGCGCGGATGCCCGGATCTCCTCGACGCTGAAGCTCTCGTCCGGACGCTCGTCGAACAGCGAGGCAATCAGGCTGACCGGCAGCACCGGCATCAGCATGCCCACCTCGCGCATGAGATGCTCGGCGAGCTCGACCAGTCGCGTGGCTCTGCCGGGGGCCTGGAGGTCCCGAGGGTCCCAGTCGCGCTCCGCCAGGTAGGCGCGCAGCGACACGGGTCGGCCGAAGTTCGCGCAGGCATAGCCGTAGCGATACCAGCGCTTGCGCAGTCCGAGCCGCAGGTTGTGCAGAAGGAAACCGCTGGCCTTGCGGATCGCGGCCCAGCCACTGCGCCGTGGTGCGCCGGGCTGGAGTTCGCCGATGAGCGTGCGATCTTCCAGCACCCGGTCGTAGTTGATCGCAATGGGCAGGAAGACGATATCCCGCTGCCCCCGTGGATCGAAATCGCGCAGCATGTAGTCGATGAGCCCGACCCGGGGCTCGCGCAGGGCCCCGTCCCGGCTCAAGCCTCCCTCGGGGAAGACGACCTGTGTCACGCCGCCTTCCACGGCCATCTGGACATACCGTTCCAGCACGCGCCGATACAGTGGGTTGCCAGAGCCGCGGCGCACGAAATAGGCGCCGACGGACCGGATGATCTGCTGCAGGGGCCAGACCCGCGCCCATTCACCGACCGCGTAGGAGAGCACCGTGCGGGTCATGGCCAGGTAGGCGACCAGCACGTAGTCCATGTTGCTGCGGTGGTTGACGACCAGCACCAGGCTGTCATCGTCGCCAACGTTGGAGATCGCCTGCTCGTCGAGAAAGCCCAGTCGCACGCGATAGAGTGCGCGGACCAGCTTGCGCGCGAGCCAGCCGCCGAAGCGGAAATACACGTAGGCGTTGAAAGCCGGGACGATCTCGCGCGCGTACCGCTCGACCCGGTCCATGGCCACGCCGCGGGGCTCTCCAGTGGTCTCACAGTGCTCGGCTACGGTTCGGGCAATTCGCGGATCGTAGACGAGCCGGTCGATGAGCACCTGCCGCCGGGTGAGCGACAGGGACGGGATCTGCAGATTCAGGCTGCGGTTGACGCTGTCGATCAGCTGGTTGGCCTGGCGGCGAAAATACCAGCGCACGGTCGGCAGCAGCAGCCGGGACACCAGCAGCCACAGGGCTATCGCGCCGAAGATCAGCGCCAGCCACAGTGGGATCACGACCGGTTGATTCAACGCTGGGCCTCCCCGGGTGTCACGCCGCAAGCCAACCTTACTACCGGCTTGCGTGCGCGCCCAGCAGCGTGACCAGCGACGGACCGTCCCAGCGGTCGAACCAGGTGGCGATCAGGCGCCGGGAAATGGACAGGGCCGGGGGCAGTCGGACCTCGCCCTCGGCGATCTCCGCTCGGCTGAACCATCGCGCATCGGCAAGCTCGCCGTCATTCAGGTGAATCGCCGTGCTTGCGGCCTCGGCGTGGAAACCCAACATCAGCGACGAGGGAAACGGCCAGGGCTGAGAACTGTGATAGCGCGGGTCACGGATCCGCACGTCGGTCTCCTCCTCGACCTCGCGGGCAACGGCATCCTCGAGGCTCTCACCCGGCTCGACGAAACCGGCGATGGTCGAGTAGCGGCCGGGTGGCCACTTGGCCTGGCGGCCGAGCAGGCAGCGGTCGCCGTCGCTGACCAGCACGATGATCGCCGGGTCCACCCGCGGAAACAGCCGCCGCCCGTCGGGCGCAGCCAGGACATGCCCGCCGGCCGTCGCCGCCAGCGGCTCGCCGGTTTCGCTGCAGTAACGATGTCGGCTGCGCCAGCCGACCATGGCCTTGGCATAGGCGAGGATGGCGGCCTCGACCGGCGCCAGCCGTTGACCCACCTGCCAGAGGTCGACGAACTCGCCCTCCAGCGTGTCAGGGCTCTGCGGGAGTGCGAGCGCAAACACTGCGCGCGTCTCGTGCAGCCCCAGGAAGACTGCGTCCTCGACGTCGATGTCGGCGTCCAGAGCGGCGAGTTGGGTCCGTGTCAGAAAGCGCGCACGCGGGGCTTCGAGGCTGGCCACCAGGCAGCGCTCGGCGTGGACCGGCACGAACAGCGTGTCCTCCGCTGCCAGCGCTGCCGTCAGCCAGGCGGGATCCTGGCGCAGCCGGCTGGCACGGTCGAGCCAGGGCCCCGCGAAGTGGTTGGCGACTTCGGCGCCGTAACCCATGTCAGTCGACGAGCCGGCGGTCGCAGAGCACCACGCCATCGTCATCGGCGTACAGCCAGTGGCCAGGCACGAAGCTTGCGCCGGCAAAGCGCAGCGGCACGTCTACCTGCCCCTGGTTCTGTTTGCGGCTCTTGGCGGGATTGGTGGCCAGGGCCAGCACCCCGATCGGCATCTGCGCGAGCACCGCACTGTCGCGTACGCAGCCATGGACGAGCAGGCCCGCCCAGTGGTTGTCGATCGCCAGCTGGCCCAGCTGATCTCCGACCAGTGCGACGCGTAGCGAGCCGACGCCGTCGACGACCAGCACATGCCCATCACCCGGCGTCTCCAGCGTGGCGCGCACCTGGGTATTGTCCTCCAGGGTCGAGACCGTACGGATCGGCCCGCAGAACCGGCGCTGTCCGCCGAAGTGGCGGAACAGAGGGTCAGGGACCTCGAGCTCGTCGCCGAATTCGTCGTAGAGGTCTGCGGTGGCGAAATGGGGGGGGGCGGCGGCGCTCATGGCGGCTCCTCTATGGGGCACAGGTGAAGCGCCACAGTATGGCAAAAAATGCTGCAGTTTGATGGCTGTCGCCAGGCCCCCAAGGGGCAAGGTCAGCCGAAGCCTGCCCCGAGGTGCTCGCCGGCGATCTCGTGATCTTGGGGTTTTCGGCAGGGGCCTGTTGGCGTCACCAGGCAGCTTGGGCACTGTTGCGGCTCGATGCTGAGCAGATCTCGCACATAGTGCGCATCGCAGTGCTCACAGACCTCCAGGGCCAGTTCGTCTCCCGCCTGCAGGCTGCCCAGCAGCGCCCAGGCCCACTCGATCGTCAACAGTGCGCCATCCTTGCCGCCGTGCAGGACCAGATAACGCTCATAGGCCAGGCAGAGCCGATCACCCGTGTCGAGCTGGCAGTCACCGCATACCGCACGGGTCTCCGGATCAAACAGGCCACCGGCCACGAAGGCGGCCGCCAGCGACGCCGCATGACGCCGATGGCGCGGCGTCTTCAGGAACATCGAGACCTGGGAGGGCGTGCGGCCGCGGCGCCGGCGCACGGCATTGCCAGGCTGGTGCTTGAAGTAGCTGCCGTAGAGGCGGCGGATACGGTCGTCGGACAGGCCGGTGAGCTGACGGATGGTGCCCGTACGCGCCTCATGAGCGATCAGGCGCAGCGCCAGATCATGTCGTGCCTGTTCGCTACGGTAGCGGTCATCGGTACTGCGCATGGGCCCTCCCCGCTCGCGCGTCTACTTATAGCCAAAAAGCATAGATACTCTACTAGACCCTCCTGGTGAAAAAAAATAAACATATTTGCCGGTTAAGGTCAAAAAAACGACCGCTATGCGGACAGGAGGCGCTATGCACGGGACCCTGTCGGACCCCTCCCCGATGGTCCAGCTCGCCGAGCTGAATCGGCTTTTTCTCCGAATCATCGGTCCCCTGGTGCAGTCCGGGGCTGCCCAGCCGGCGTTTCACCGGATTGGCCTGGAGGGCGCCCCCTACCGTGCCCTGCGGGCCTTGGGGCCCCAGGCACGGGAGCAACTGGCGAGCACCCCGGTGGCGCTGTTCCGGCTGCACCTGGCGCCCGGTGGCGTCGGCGATCGGGTGGCCGCGGATGCCTGGCTGGCAGTCGAGAGTCAGGATGCCCGGTTGGCCTTCACGGTCAGTGCGTTGCTGACCGCCTGGCACATGCTGCGCAGTGCGCCGGACTGGGCGCGTCTGGGCTTCGGGCTCACACCACGGGAGCTGGTCTGGCTGGCCGAACTGCCGCTGTCCGAGCTGCCGGCGCTGGCGGTCCCTGCGGCCGAAGCGCTGCGGCTGCGCTTCCTCCGCCGCGGCCTGTTCTGGGATCGGCTTGCGGACTGCGCCGCCGCCGGTGAGGATCGGGAGAGCCTGCGGCTGACGCTGTACACGGCCGTGTACCTTGCGAGTGCCGAACAGCATGTCTGAGGGCTGCGGCGTTACAATGGCAGATTGGTTGTGCGCTGGCGCCCGCCCGCAACTCTCGGGGTGGACGGTCGCCGGTGCGGATTCGTTGAAGGACATTCCCGGCAGTCATGGACGCATTGCGGCTCGAGCACCTGCGCAAGACCTACCCGAATGGCGTGCAGGCCCTGCGCGGTATAGATCTTGTGGTCGAGGAGGGGGATTTCTTCGCGCTGCTGGGTCCCAATGGCGCGGGCAAGACCACCACCATCGGGATCATCACGTCGCTGGTCAACAAGACCGCG
The DNA here is from genome assembly GCA_007693855.1 of Gammaproteobacteria bacterium. Classification (GTDB taxonomy): domain Bacteria; phylum Pseudomonadota; class Gammaproteobacteria; order Steroidobacterales; family PWYM01; genus PWYM01. The sequence continues at coordinate 24,668 of RECU01000091.1, forward strand.
GGCCGGGTAGTCGTCTTCGGGCACGACATGGACCGCCATCGCGAGGCTGCCAAAGCCTGCATCGGTGTGGTGCCGCAGGAGGTCAATCTGGCGATGTTCGAGAAGCTCATCGACATCGTCATCAACCAGGCGGGGTATTACGGTGTCCGCCCACGGCTTGCCCGCCAGCGGGCCGAGAAATATCTCAAGGCCCTGCACCTGTGGGACCGCCGCCACGACATCGCCCGCAATCTCTCCGGTGGCATGAAGCGCCGGCTGATGATCGCGCGGGCATTGATGCACGAGCCGCGCCTGCTGATCCTCGATGAGCCCACCGCTGGTGTGGATATCGAGATCCGCCGTTCCATGTGGGCGTTCATGCGGGCGATCAACGACGCCGGCGTGACCATCATCCTCACCACGCATTATCTCGAGGAGGCCGAGAGCCTCTGTCGTCACGTGGCCATCATCGATCGCGGCACCATCGTGGAGAACGATCGCATGTCGCGGGTGCTGCGCAAGCTGCAGTACGAGACCTTCGTGCTCTCGCTCGAGCAGACGGTCGAGGCCGCGCCGGTGCTCGACGGTTATACGGTGCGGCTGCGCAACGAGCATGAGATCGAGGTCGAGGTCTCGCGGGAGCAGAACGTCAATCGGCTGTTCGCCCTGCTGAGTGACCAGGGCATCGGCGTGCACAGCATGCGTAACAAGGCGAATCGCCTGGAAGAGCTTTTCATGCGCCTGACCGAGCGCTCTGGCTCGCCGGAAGACCGCCCGTGAGTGTCGGCCGCGGAGATGTCGATCGCGACGCCGCCCGGCCGGAGATCGACGTGGCGCGCGAAGCGGCGCGGGCCGACGACTTCGAACGCGTGTCAGGGCCGGCACCGATGCAGGGCCTGCTGGCGGTCAACCTGGTCGGTCTGCGCACCATCATGCGTCGCGAGATCAGGCGCGTCACCCGTATCTGGGTGCAGACCATCGTGCCGCCGGCGATCACCATGACGCTGTATTTCGTGATTTTCGGCAGCCTGATCGGCCGGCGTATCGGCGAGATGGACGGTCTGCCCTACATCACCTATATCGCCCCGGGCCTGATCATGATGGCCGTGATCACCAATTCGTTCTCGAACGTAGTCTCGTCATTCTTCAGCGCCAAGCTGCAGCTGTATCTCGAGGAGTTGCTGGTCTCGCCGCTGTCCACGGCAACCATCGTGGTGGGCTACATGATTGGCGGTATCTTCCGCGGGCTGGCGGTCGGTCTGCTGGTGACGGTGGTCGCGCTGCTGTTCACCCGCATCAGCGTCGAGCATCCCTTCATAACGCTGTCGGTGGTGGTGCTGGTGGCCGCGATTTTCTCGCTCGCGGGGCTGCTGAATGCCATTTTCGCCAAGACCTTCGATGACATCTCCATCGTGCCGACCTTCGTGCTCACGCCGCTGACCTATCTCGGGGGCGTATTCTTCTCGATCTCTCTGCTCGCACCTGCGTGGCAAGCCGCAGCGATGGTCAACCCGATCCTCTACATGGTCAATGCGTTTCGTTATGGCATGCTGGGCGTGTCGGACATCCCCATCGGGGTGGCCTACGCGCTGATTCTGTCGCTGCTGGTGATCCTGTTCGTGGCCAATATGTGGCTGTTGGCGAAGGGACGGGGAATTCGCAGCTGAGTCACTGACATTTCGGGGTAAAGTATCGCGATGACCAGCGACCACGCCGCCGTTCGCGCCCTGATCGAGGCCTATGCCGACGCCGTGTTCCGGCGTGATGCCGAGGCGTGGCAGGCCAACTGGGCGGTAGATGCCCACTGGGATCTGATGGGCACGCTCATCGAAGGGCGCAAGGCCATCGTCGCCGCCTGGCAGCAGGCGATGGCCGGCTTTCCATTCGTCGGCTTCATGTGCCAGCCCGGGCCGATCGAGGTCGACGGTGACACCGCACGCGCGCGGGTCTGGGTGCGCGAGACCCTGATCGACACCGAGGGGCACCGGCGCGAGCTGTTCGGCCGTTACGACGACGAGTATCGTCGCACCGCCGAGGGTTGGCGCATCGCCCGACGCAGCTACCGCATCATCCAGGCATTGTGAAAGGGGAGATAGAGGATGGCCATCATCATCGCCGGCACCGTGGACGTGGCCCCTGAGGCGCGCGAGAACACCTTGCTCGAAGCCCGGCCGCTGATCGAGGCTGCGCGTGCCGAGCCGGGCTGCATCGCCTACGCCTGGACGGCGGACCTCAGCGAACCCGGGCGGATTCATGTGTTCGAAGAGTGGGCCTCGGAGGCCGATCTCGCCTATCACTTCACCGCCGAGCCCTACCAGCAGATGCTCAGCCATCTGCACGGGGCGGGTATCGTCTCGGCGGTCACCCAGAAGTACCGCATCGACCACGCCGAACCGGTTTACGATCCGGAAGGTCGGCCGCGGGCGGATTTCTTCACCGCGTGATCCATGTGGGGGGTGTCGGTGCCCTCACCGGCCTCCCCGAAGTGCCATACCACGCGGGTGCCTCCCGGCGAGTCGCTTCGTAACATCAGCCGCCAGCCATAGCGCGTACACAACTGATGCACCAGCGCCAGGCCCAGACCGCTGCCGTCGCCGGTTGCGCTGCTGCCTCTGATGCCGCGCTCCATCACTCGGGGAAGCTCCTCCGCATTGATGCCGACACCGTCGTCCCTGACTTCGAGCCTATGGTCGTACACGGCGATGTCGATTCTGCTGGCCCCGGCATGTTGCAGCGCGTTATGCAGTAGATTCTGCGAGATGGCTTCCACCACGATTGGCGGCGCCAATACGCTTGGCCGGGCGTGCACCTCACACTGCACATGCCGCGTGGTCTCAGGGTCTGCCTTCCTGAGCTCATCGAGCATCGCCGCCACGACGTCGCTCACATCGACCTGTTCATCCGCTCGCCGGTCAGCAGGATCCCTCGCCAGCATCATGAGTACCGTCACGGTATCTGCGAGTCTACGGGTAGCCGACACAATCCGCGTTGCGGCGTCGCGGGTCTTCGTCGATGCGTTCCGATCGAGTTCGATCAGCTCCGCGGCGTTCTGGATGATCGTAATCGGCGTGCGCAGTTCATGGCTGACGTTGGCCGAGAACTCACGCTCCCGGGTCAATGCCTGATGCATCAGACGCGCATAACGATCAAGGGCGTGGCCCAGGGTGCCTACCTCGTCCGGCGCGAGCGCTGCGACTGGCGGCCGTGGCATATGCGGGCCGGTCGCATGTGTCGCCCACTGCGAGAGCTCCCGTAACGGCGCGAGAAGACGACGGGACATGTAGAATCCCAGCCACGCGGCGATCATGATCGCCAGCAGGGTGCCTGCCCCCAGCGTGATGGCAATTAGATCCTCACGCTTGTCCAGTGCAGTGATGTCGGAAACCACCGCATAGCGTGCGCCCTCTCTGCTCTCGAGGGCGACCATCCAGGCACCCTGCTCCGTGTGGTGCTCATGGATGCCATCGGGCAGCATCAGGATATCGTCGGCCAGGCCGGAGGCATCTGTGCTCACGAGCACCTGTACGCCCGGAGGGATACCCCGGGTCTCGAGTTGATACGCATCAGGATTCCGGATGACAGCGTCGAGTCGATCGGCCGTCATGCGCATCACGGCACGTTCCTCGAGCTGGTGCGTAACCCACAGCAGGCTGCCGGCGACCAGAGGGCCAAGCACCGCGCCGATGACGATGAACGACATCAGAATCCGGAAACGAAGGCTGTCGCGGAAACGGGTGATCATTCGGGAGCGGCCAGACGATAGCCTATGCCATGAACGGTCTGCAGCAGCGGCACGCCGAAAGGCCGGTCGACCAGGCGCCGCAGAACATGAATGTGGTTTCGCAGCGCGTCGCTGCGTGGCGGCTGATCGCCCCAGAGCTCATGTTCGAGCCGGGCGCGCGTCACCACTGCTGGTGACGCCCGCATCAGGATTTTCAGGAGCTCGAAGTCGAGCCTGGCCAGCAGGATGGGTTGTCCGGCGCGAGTGACGCGGACGCCGCGTTCGTCCAGCTCCAGGTCCTCCACGGCCAGGACTCTTCCGTCCAGTCCGCCGCGTGCCCTGCGATCCTGGGCGCGCAGCCGCGCCTCGAGCTCGCGCAAAGCGACCGGTTTGACCAGGTAATCATCCGCGCCGATCTCGAGGCCGCCAATCCGGTCATCGAGGTCGGCGCGACCGGTCAGCATGATGACTGGCGTCGAGCGTCCGGCGGAGCGCAGCTGCCGGCAGAGTTGCGTGCCATCCAGGCGTGGCAAACCAAGATCGAGCACGATGGCGTCGAAGTGGTCCGTCAGCGCCTGGCGCAACCCGCTCTTGCCATCCATCGCCACGTCTACCGTGTGCCCGCAGGCCTCCAGGTACTCGACCAGATTGATGGCGAGGTCGCGATTGTCTTCGATGATCAGGATCTGGATGGCTTCACCCTCGTTTCACGCAGTTTTCATGTTTACACGACATTTACGTGACATGTCGACGGTAATACTCAGAGGTTGGTATTGGCTGCCCAAGACGGTCGGAGATCATGAGCGAAACCCGTGGGGTTATAGGCGCAGCTCGGCTTGCTGCCTGGCGGGCCATGGCCAAGGGCCTTGTTCCCGCGCGTTGGATTGAGCCCGATCTGCCACGGCCGGAGGCCAGGGCGGCGCGTGTTGGTCAGCTGTCCATCGAGATTGTTTCCCATTGCTGGAACTACTCACATCTCCTGATCTACCAACTCGGTTCACTGGTCCGGAATCCGCCGCGCGATTGCACAGTCACCATGACGGTGCTGTATTCTTCCAGCGATACCGACACGTTACAGGTCCTCGACTATTTCTCGTCCCTCAAGGTGTCAAACGTCACCTGGCACTGGTGTGAGTATCCACCCGAAGTGCTCTTCAGGCGGGGTATTGGCCGTAATGCCGCGGCCTTGGCATCGATGGCGGATTGGGTCTGGTTTACGGATTGTGACGTGCTCTTCGAAGCCGGTTGTCTTGACACGCTGGCGGCAGCACTACAGGGTCGCCGCGATGCGCTGGTCCATCCGCTGGAGGAGCACTGCACGCCGCTGCTTCCCGACGATGCGCCCTTGCTGGCTGCCGGCCGCAACGCACCAACGGTGCTCGACCTGGGCGATATGCCCCTGCAGGTGCGGCCCCGAAAGCATGCCACAGGACCGTTGCAGATTACCCATGGCGACGTGTGTCGCGCGATAGGCTATTGCAGAAACATTCCGATTTATCAGACGCCCTCGCCTGTCTGGACCAAGGCGCACGAGGACGGCGCCTACCGCTGGTTGGTCCGCAGCAAGGGCGTGGGGCTGGTGATCCCCGGAGTGGTGCGAATCCGCCACCTCTCCAAGGGCCGCTACACAGGCAGTGCATTCAACACTCGCCTGAGGGCGCGGATCCGCGAGTCGCAGATGCGTCTGCGAGAGCCCGAGGCACTTGCCGCGGTACGCCTGCGCGACGAGGCGAAGTAGGCGGCTTCGGCACCGAGGCGGTCGGCTCTCAGGCGTGTACTGCGCCACCGGCGCCGACGATGGGGCAGATCGCCGCAGCATATCCCCGGCTTAGCGCCAGTCCAGCCTGAACTGTCTCGCCTGCAATTTCTCCAGCCGCTCACGCAGCTGTTGCGTGGGTGCCCGAAGTGCCGCCACTCGGCGGTCGTGCACCTCGACAAATGCAGCATCGATGCGGCTATGCAGGCCGCGCTCGAGCAGCTGGTTCAGGACATCGACCTCCGCCCCCTCGATATCCATCTTGAGGAGTTTGACCCGTCCTTCGAGGCCTTCGATGAACTCGGCAAGCATCACGGCCTCGACCTCGATGTAGCGGTCTTTGCGGATGTTGTTCTTGCTCTCGAGCAGTGACGATCCGGTAGACCAGTACACGGGATCCTGCTCCGCCCATTTGTGCAGATAGAGTTTCACTGGCCCAGGTTGCGTGGTGACTGCGGCCTGGTAAACGGTGACGTTGGGGTATTCCCGGGTCGCTTGCACCAGCTTGGCATACGCCGCGGGATCCGGTTCAAAAGCGAAGACCCGCGCGCCGCTGGCTGCCATCTTCACCGTATAGAGCCCGACGTTCGCCCCGCAGTCGATTGCAATATCGCCCGCTTCAAGTGCCGCCGCGGCCAGGATGAAGTCATTGACTTCAGGCCGACGGCGCCGGTCTCGTCGCGCTTTGGCTAGGCGGCTCAGACTCGCGAGCAGGTTCATATGTGCGTCTCCGTACGCGATGCGGTCAGTGTTGGCAGACCGCGCATGCCTGATGGTAGCTCAGTCTTGTCTTATATGGTGCTACCGCTCAGCAGCGCCGCCGCCAGCAGGCCGACCAGCCAGGCCAGGCACAACCTGAGCAGCCGCAGGCAGGTGGCGCCATAGGCCTTGAGCAGTGGATCCTCCACCCGCATCCAGTGTCCAGCGATCAACCACTGCAGTACGGCGGGCACGGGCGGCGGACCATCAGGGCTGCCACCGAGCTCTCTGGCCAGTTCGGGATGGTGGTCCGCGATCAGCGCCCGTAGCGACGCAAAACGGCGCTGCAGAGCAAGTCCGGTGACGATCAGTCCTGCCAGCGCGATGATCCACAGGTTGGCGATCAGGGCATCCATGCCGCCCTCCGGGCCGGGACGGTGACGCGACGCCTGTCCGCGGCTCCGGACATCCGTTCAGGCATCCGTGGCATCCAGTTCCGCCGGATCGCCGTCGGCCGCCTGAAAGGCCACGACCAGCGTCCCTGGTCCACCGTGAACGCCGAAAGCCGTCCCCAGCGGGGCGCGGTAGAGGTGCGCGAGCTTCGGCAGTCGTTGCGCGAGCGCTTCGGCGAGGAAAGCTGCTCCGACCGGATCCTGGGCATCACCCACCGAGACCCGCCACGCACGCGTGGTGTCTATGCGCTTCAGCACGTAGTCGACGAATTTCGGCAGCGCCCTGCGTCGGCCGAGGATGACACCGTTGGCGACCACCATCCCCTCCGGCGTGGTGGAGAGCACTGGCGTGATGCGCAGGAGATCGGCGACGACCTTGCGCGAGCGTGGGACCCGACCGCCGCGCACGGCGTAGTCGAGATTGCGCAGCAGGCCGAAGGAGAAGGTTTCCCCGGCCACACGCTCGGTCTCACGGATCACCGCAGCCGCGTCCATGCCGGCCTGCGCGCAACGGGCGGCGTGCATCACCACCAGGCCCTGCCCGAGCGAGACGTTGCGCGAGTCGACTACGCTGACACGACCCCGGGGTTCGACGCGGCTGGCGGCGGACTTCGCGGCCTGCAGCGTGCCACTGACGCGCGTGCTGAGATTCACCGATACCACGTGCTCATAGTGGGAAGCGAGAAAGCCATAGAGCCTGCGGAAATCGCCCGGGGCAGGTTGCGAGGTGGTCGGATGATGGGGGTTGGTGGTGAGTTCCTGGAAGAACTCGGCGTTCGACAGGCTGATCTTGTCGAGGTAGCTGCGGTCGCCGAACATCACCCGCACGGGCACCATCTGCAGGTTGAGACGCTCGAATTCCTCGTCGGGAATGTCGGCGGCGGAGTCGGTGATGACCGCCACGCGCTGGGCCGACTGGTGATGGGCGCTCGCCTGCTGGCGGAACATGTCGTCGGCCTTCTCTCCGGAGACCGTACCGAACTGTGCTGCCAGCCGGAACACCGCCTGGGGCTCGTCGACGTGGATGTGGATCTTGCATTTGGCGTGAGTGCCGGCGAGCACCAGGCTGCTGCCGAGCCTGGTCAGTTCCTCGCGCAGCCGTCGACGGTCGATCTCGCTGCCGGTGACCATGCACTCGGTACAGTAGCGATGGGTTTCCTCGCCGTGATCGATGGCGAGTTCCTCTTCGCTGGTGAGCAGCACGGCGTGCGGCAGCTCGGGCCGCTCACGCAACGAGCCGGCGGTCAGAAAGCGATGCATCCCGGCCAGCAGCAGCACGAAGCCCTCCGCGCCAGCATCGACCACGCCAGCGCGCCGCAGAGCCTCCAGCCGCTCCGGCGTGCGTGCGAGTGAATCGCGCGCGCGCTCGAGGCCGCGCCCCAGCAGGTCGCCGAAGTCCCGGGCGCCGTCGCCGACCCGCGCCTGCATCTCGTGGGCGAAATCGGCCAGCACCGAGAGGACCGTGCCGTCGCGAGGCTCGGACAGCGCTTCCCGCGCATATTGGGCGCCGGTGGCCACCGCGGCAGAGAAGTCGCTCGGGCGCAGCCGCGACAGGTCCACGGTGGCATCCGAGAGCCCCTGGAAGAACTGCGCGAGGATGGCCCCGGAATTGCCCCGAGCGCCATCGAGCGCGGCATCGGCAATGGTGCTCAGTGTGCGCCCGGCATGGCTTTCCCGAGAGCTTTCAAGCGCCTGCAGGACCGACTGCATGGTCAGGGCCATATTGGTCCCGGTGTCGCCATCGGGAATCGGGAAGACGTTGATCTTGTTGAGATGCTCCTGCCCGGCCATCAGGCGTGCGATCCCGGCGCGCAGCGCGCGGCGGAGCCTGGCGCCGTCGAGGTAGGCAATCCCGTCCACGCCGCGGGCGCCGAAGTCGTCGAGATCAAGAGAGTCTGCAGTCGTGCTCATGGTTACCAATTGTCAGTTGAATCGATGGTGGACAACCGATGTCGGGCTCAGTCGCGCGGGAGAACGAAGCGTCTGCCGTCGTACTGCAGAATGACGCCGTCAGCCAGGATCTCCACGATCCGCACGCCACCGGCGAGTTCATCGCCGTGACGCAGCCGTCGGCCGTTGATGAAGACGAACCGCTGCGCAGGATCGGTGGCATAGACATGCAGGTCCATGTGCAGACCTGGCAGGTTGAGCTCTCCCCTGGAAATCAATTCGTCGAGTGAGGGCAGATCGGATGCGGTATCCGCGGGCGGGGTCGCGGTGGTGGTGGGCGCTGGCGAGGATACCGCCGGCGACGTGGAGCGCTCACCTTGCCTTGGCGGTGCTGTCGCTGGGGCGGGCGGAATCTCGCGCGCCAGCGGGCGCGTAGTGGCGGGCACGGCTGGCGTCATGTGCTCTTGGCGCGATTGCCCGGCGGCCGACCGCTCGGCGGTGCCCCCGGCTGGGTCTGCACGCCGTGCCTGGACGGCCGTCACGGGACTGTCGGCCTCGCCGCCCGCCAGGCGTGCAGTCGCGGACGGCCCGTCGCCTGCCGGGCCCGCGAACCGCCAGAAGGCGACCGCCAGGACGACGACCAGGGTCGCCAGTACGCCGAGCGCGACGAACACCCAGCCGGGCATCGTCGGGCTGGGCGCTGCCGGCGGCAGCTGGCTGATGCCGGGGCGCTCCTGGCGACGTCGCTCGTTGTCGGACTTGCGCAGGGCGTCGAGGATGATGGACATCTCAGCCCCCTCCGGCGAGGCGCGGCGCACCGCCGTCGTCGAGTTCGCTCTGGAGGATGATCAGGGTCCGGGGGCCGACCAGGCCGTCCACGGCCAGCCTGCGGCTGCGCTGGTACTCGCGCACGCGCGCCTCGACCGACTCGTCGAACAGCGGGGACTCTTCCGGCGGCAGGGGTTCTCCGGTCAGCGCTGCCAGCGCGCCGCGCAGCCAGACGACTCGCGGATCCCGCATGCCGGCCCTGAGCGTCTGGTTTGCATCGCCATCGGGCCGCCAGAGCAGCAGGTAGTCGCCAAACCAGTAGTCGGAGAGCTCGGGGACGCTGATCCAGAAGCGCTCACCCTCGATACCGACTTCCGCGGCATCGCCATCGACCGCGGTCAGCACGACCTGATGCGCGGTGCCGTCGCCGTCCACGAGATTGAGAATCGAGGGTCGTCCAAGTTTCATCAGGTGACTCAAGGAACCCCGCTGGAACAGGCAGGCGAGCCCATGTCGGTCGGCCTGTTCGCAGGCCAGGCCCTCGCCGCGGCGATAGGGCGTCTCCCACAGCCCGAACAAGGTCGCGAAGGCCCCGTCGGTACTGGTGTCCATGCCGAGCGACAGCAGCTGCTCGAGGGTGACGAGATCGATGCCCGGCGGGGGCATCGGCGCTGCCGCCTGCGTCATCCCAGCGAGGCGGATGGGATGGGTCGTCACTGACTCGGGCGTCTCGTCCGGGGCGGCGGGACGCTCCAGCACCTGCCACGCGGCCACGGCGACGAGGACCGCCGCCAGGGCGGCTGGGGCGGCGAGCCAGCGTCGCCGATTGCGTCTGCCCTCGCGATCGAAGACCTCTCGAGCCGCCTGGCGCACCAGCCGCCGGTCGACCTGCGGCAATTCGCGGCTGTAGGCGCCGAGCAGCGCCCGGTCGGCGAGAATATTGATCAGTCGCGGGACCCCGCCTGAGCGCGTATACAGCTCGCGCAAGCCCGGTGCCGTGAACAACTGGGCGGGTGCGCCGGCGACCCTCAGCCGATGCTCGACATAACGTGCGGTGTCGTCACGGTCCAGAGGCTCGAGGTGATAACGCCCGGTGATCCGCTGGGCCAGCTGGCGGAGGTCGTGGCGGTCGAGCAGTTCGCGGAGTTCCGGTTGCCCGATGAGGATGATCTGCAAAAGCTTCTGCCGCGCCGTCTCCAGATTGGTCAGCAGCCGCACCTGCTCGAGGACCTCCGGGCGCAGGTTCTGCGCTTCGTCGACCACCAGAACGGTGCGCCGCCCGCGCGCGTGGGCGGCCAGCAGATGGGTGTTCAGGGCGTCGACCAGCGCCTTGGTGCTGCCCGGCGCCTCAGGCGGTGCGATACCGAGTTCGTCGCAGATCCCTTGCAGGAATTCGGTGGCCGTCACCTGGGGGTTCAGGATCAGCGCGATGTCGGCGTTCTCCGGAGCCTGCTCCAGCATGCTCCGGACCAGGGTGGTCTTGCCGGTGCCGATCTCGCCCGTCAGCTGGATGAAGCCGCCGCTCTCGGAGATCCCGTACAAGAGGTGCGCGAGCGCGTCGGCATGCCGCGCACTCATGTAAAGGTAGCGCGGATCCGGGGTGATTGCGAACGGCTTCTCGTTGAGCCCGAAGAACTGTAAGTACATGATGGGCGTTACATTAGCATGCGTCTGCGTAGGGGGTCATCGGAGCGTCCGTGCGCGGGTCAGCGCCGCGTCGCCGAAGCGCTCGCGGATGCTGTCGGTGGCCGCGTCCACGCCCCCGCGCGAGTGCTCACCGAACAGTCCGAGCTGACTGGTCGGGACGAGCCCGGTGACCCCGACGCCGAGCAGACGAACGCGCACCTGTGGCTGCGACCGGCCCCAGGCTTCAAGCAGTGCCCGTGCGGTGGCGCTGATCACGGCAGTCTCGCAGCTGGGAACGCCGAGGCCCTGTTGCCGGGTGCTGGTGGTGAAGTCGGCGCGGCGGACCTTGAGGACGACGGTGCCAGCGAGCAGGCGCTTGCCGCGGAGCCGGCTGGCGGTGCGGTCGGCGAGGCGCGCGAGTTCGCGGGCCAGCGCCGGGCCGAGGGGCAGATCCTGGTCGAAGGTCTCCTCGCTGCTGATGGATTTCTCTGCGCGACACACCATGACGGGTCGGTCATCTTCCCCGGCGGCACGGCGCTGCAACGCCTCCGTCTGTCGACCAAGAACCGCGTGCAGATGATCGGGGGCGGCGCGGCGCAACTCGCCGAGGGTGTGGATGCCCAGGCGGGCGAGGCCGGTCTGGCTGCGCGGTCCAAGGCCGGGCAGCACGGCGACCGGCAGCGGGTCGAGCACGGCGTGCAGCCGCTGGGGTGTCACTTCGCACAGGCCATCGGGTTTCTCCAGGTCCGAGGCGATCTTGGCCACCAGTTTGTTGGGCGCGATGCCCACCGAGGCGGTCAGCCCGGTTTCGCGCTGAATGTCGGTCTTGAGCCGCTCGGCCAGGACCACGGGCGAGCGGAACAGCGACAGGCTGGCCGTGACGTCGAGAAAGGCCTCGTCCAGCGAGAGCCCCTCGATCTCAGGGGTGTAGCGCGCAAAGATCTCGAAAATCTGCGCCGACTCCTGGCGGTAGAGGGCCATGCGCGGCGCCACCCTCACGAGTTCGGGGCAGCGGCGCAGCGCCTCGCCCACCGGCATTGCTGAGCGCACGCCGTAACGCCTGGCTTCGTAGCTGGCCGCCGCCACCACGCCGCGCTGCCCGGTGCCGCCTACGGCGACTGGCCAGCCGCGCAGACCAGGTTCGTCGCGCTGCTCGATGCTCGCGTAGAAGGCGTCCATATCGACGTGCAGGATGCAGCGGACGCGGCGCGGCGGCGTCGACGGCGCCGGGGTCAGACCCTCGGACGCGCCCATGCAGTCGGCCTCAGTGCACGCTGCCTGCAGCGCTCTGTCGTGCGGCTGCGCGCTCGACGGCTGAAGGCTTGTCCGTCGCGCCCTGCGGCCCCGGCCGACTGGCGGGACGGGTGCCGAGCGCAGCGGGCGGGAAGTCATCGACGCCGATCAGTTCCAGTACCTTGCGGTCGAACTCGCGGACCCGCGCGGCCTCGTCGGCGGTCAACACCCCGAGGTGCTCCGCCTGATCGATCTGTGAGGGCACCTCCTCGGCGGTGATCCGGCCGTCGCGGATGGCGTCGAAGACCTTGCGTTCCAGGTCTCGCACCGAATAGGCCAGCTCCAGGGCCTCCTGCAGCAGGCCAAGCGGATTGCCCGGCTCGACCGTGTTGTAGATCCCCGAGCACAGCCGATCGCGCGTCTCGCTCGGACTGATGATCAGCTCGACGATGTCCTGGCCAAGCTCGTCCGCTGGCGAGGAATAGGTGCGTCCGCGCGGGAACACCAGCGCCCTCAGGATCCAGGCAACCCAGCGCACCGGGAAGTTACGCAGGAAGCCATGGAGCTGCTCCTGCGCGCGATACAGCAGGTGACGGCAGGCCCACTCGACCAGCGGCAGGTCAGCGGCGCGCCGGCCCTGGTTGTCGTAGTGCTTGAGGACCATAGAGGCCATGTAGATGCTGGCCAGCACGTCACCGAGCCGCGCGGAAAGCAGTTCCTTGCGCTTCAGCGCGCCGCCCAGGGTCAGCATGGCGGCATCGGCGGTAAGCGCAAAGGAGGCGCTGTAACGGGTGATGTGCTGATAGTAGCGGCGCACCGGCCCGTGGGCCGGGACATCGGCGAAGCGCGCGATGGTCAGCGCCATCACCAGCGACCGGGCGGCGTTGCTGATGGCATAGCCGACGTGGCCGAACAGGGCGCGATCGAAATCCACCAGGCCCTGCTCGGCGTCGGGGTTGGACGCCGCCTGCATCTCGTCGAACACCCATGGATGACAGCGGATCGCCCCCTGACCGAAGATGATCAGACAGCGGGTCAGGATGTTCGCGCCTTCGACCGTGATGCCGATCGGGACGCCCTGATAGCCGCGCCCGAGATAATTCTTCGGGCCCATCATGATGCCCTTGCCACCATGGACGTCCATGGCGTCATTGGCGATCTGACGCGCCATTTCGGTGTTGTGATACTTGAGGATCGCCCCCGGCACCGAGGGTTTCTCGCCACGGTCGATGGCGCCGGCGGTGACCTCGGTATTGGCGTTCAGGATGTAGGTCATCCCTGCCATTCGGGCGATGGCCTCACCCACGCCGTGGAACTTGCCGACCGGCAGGCCGAACTGGCGGCGAATGCGCGAATAGGCGCCCGAGGCATACACCGCGGCGCGGGCGCCGCCCATGGCCGAGGCCGGCAGGGTGATGGCGCGCCCCACGGAGAGCTGCTCGACCAGCATCTTCCAGCCCTGGCCAGCCATTTTCGGCCCACCGATGATGGCATCAAGCGGCACGAACACGTCATGACCCTGGGTCGGCCCGTTCTGGAAGGGGACGTTGAGGGGGAAATGCCGGCGGCCGATGGTGATGCCTGGCGTGTGTGCGGGTACCAGTGCGGCGGTAATGCCGTACTCGTCGCTGTCGCCGATCAGGTGATCGGGATCATACAGCTTGAAGGCCAAGCCGATGACCGTGGCGACCGGGGCCAGCGTGATGTAGCGCTTGTCCCAGTTCAGCCGCACGCCGATCACCTCTTCGCCCTGCCACTCGCCGCGGCAGACGACGCCGGTGTCGGTGATCGCCGTGGCATCCGAGCCGACGCGCACGGAGGTCAGCGCGAAACAGGGGATTTCCTCGCCGGACGCCAGGCGCGGCAGGTAAAAATCCTTCTGTGCGTCGGTGCCGTAGTGCAGCAGCAGTTCCGCCGGCCCGAGCGAGTTCGGTACGCCGACCGTCGAGCCGAGCACCATGCTGCGGCTGGAGAGCTTGGCGAGCACCATGGCGTTGGCCAGGGCGGAGAACTCGAGGCCACCATACTTCTTCGGGATGATCATCGCGAAGAAGCGCTTCTCTATCAGGTAATCCCAGGCCTCTTTCGGCAGGTCCGCAAGCTCGTGGGTGACCTGCCAGTCGTCGACCATACGGCAGACCTCCTCGACCGGGCCGTCCAGGAAGGCCTGTTCCTCCTCGGTGAGCCGTGGCGCGGGCTGGTCGACGAGTTTTTCCCAGCGCGGGTTGCCCGAGAACAGCTCGCCTTCCCACCAGACCGTGCCGGCTTCCAGGGCCTCGCGCTCGGTACGCGACATCTGCGGCAGCATGCGACGGTAAATCTCGAGCAGGCGGCGCGTCACGTGTTCGCGCCGCTGATCCTCGAAGTTGAGAAAGACCATGCCGCCGAACAGGACCCAGAGGACCAGCGTCCACAGGACACCGCCGGTGCCGAATACAGTGTAGGCCAGCAGCGTCGCGCCGATGACGATGGTCGAGGACCGCAGATCCACCCGGTTATAGGCCAGGGTGGTGGCGACAATGACGAAGGCGAACAGCCAGAAAAGACTGTAAAGCATGGGATTCCCCGCGGAATTCAGAGGGCGCCAGTGTACGTCAGGACCGCGGGGCAAGCATCCCGAGTGACCGCCTGCAGGATACCTTGCGGCGCCTGCAGACGGTCGGGAGCTCAGAGCAGGTGGGCCACGCCCTCGCGTTCCTCGCGCAGTTCGGCGTCGGTGGCCGCCATCTTGGTGCGGCTGAACTCGTCGATCTCCAGTCCCTGCACGATCTCGTAGCCGCCGTCTCGGCAGATCACGGGGTAGGAGTAGACCACGCCCTCGGCGATGCCGTAGCTGCCATCAGAGGCCACTGCCATGCTCACCCAGTCACCCTCGGGCGTGCCCAGCACCCAGTCGTGGATGTGGTCGATGGCGGCCGAGGCGGCCGAGGCTGCCGACGAGGCGCCGCGGGCCTTGATGATGGCCGCCCCGCGCTGCTGCACGGTGGGGATGAATTCGTCGCGATACCAGGTTTGCTCGACCAGGCTGGTGGCGGGTTTGCCGGCCACCGTCGCCTGCGAGATGTCGGGGTACTGCGTGGCTGAATGGTTGCCCCAGATGGTCAGCCGGCGGATGTCCTGGGCATGGCTGCCAGTCTTGGCGGCGAGCTGGGCCAGCGCACGGTTGTGGTCGAGCCGGGTCATGGCGGTGAAGTTTCGCGGGTCGATGTCCGGTGCGTTCTCGCGGGCGATCAGCGCGTTGGTGTTGGCGGGATTGCCCACCACCAGGACCCGTACGTCGCGGCTCGCCCTGGCGTTCAGGGCCTTGCCCTGGGCGGAGAAGATCTTGGCGTTCTCGGTCAGCAGGTCCTTGCGCTCCATGCCCGGGCCGCGCGGCTTGGCGCCGACCAGCAGTGCGACGTCGGCATCCGCGAACGCGACCTCGGGATCGTCGGAGAGCACCAGGCCGGACAGGGTCGGGAAGGCACAGTCGTCGAGCTCCATGGCCACGCCGGACAGTGCCCCCAGGGCCGGGGTGATTTCCAGCAGCTGCAGGATCACCGGCTGGTCCGCGCCCAGCATCTGGCCGGAGGCGATACGGAACGCCAGCGAGTAACCGATCTGGCCTGCGGCGCCGGTAATGGCGACTCGGACGGGTTTTTTCATGTCGTCTTTCCTTGCAGAGAGCGTGAGCCGGGTGCCGTGTTGTCCCCACGACGGGCGCGGATTGTATCACCCGGTCGCCGGCCCTGGCGGGGCGCGCGCCAGTCGGGCCTGGCGGTTTTTCCGCGCGGCGCTTGCAATCTGGGGATTTGGTGTTATAGTTGACTACAACACCAGTTCAGATAACCCCGATCGCAACAGTGACTACAGGAGAATGACATGAACACCCGCACTCTTCCGCACGTTCCCCGTCCCCTGCGTGCTGCGCTGTTCGCCGCGCTGGCGGCGGCCGCGGCCCTGATGCTCGTGACCGGTGGCCCGGCCCATGCGGCCGGACCGATGGCCGCACATGCCGAGCCGGCCAGGATTGCTGCCGAATACGCGGCGTTGCGCGCCGATACACTCGCGCGGCTGGAGATCGAGCCGGCCGAGATGCCGCTGGCAGGTGACCTCGTGACCCACGCGCTCACGGGTAACCTCCTGGCCAGCGCCGGACATCTCTCGCGCCTCGAGACGCGTGACAGTCTCGCGAGTGCGGTAGTCTTACGCGAGCGCGAGATCGTGCTGGCCGCACCTGCCGGCCGCCCGGGCACCGTGGATGCAGCGGCAACCTGGGTGACGCTCTGACACTCGCGCCCGCCTGCGCAAGGACAAGGTGACGGATGGACCCCGAGTGGAATGACCAACAGCCGATCTACCGGCAGCTGCGCGACAGGGTGGTCGCCATGCTGCTGGAAGGGGTGCTCAGCGAGGGCGACGCGCTGCCATCGGTGCGCAACGTCGCCGCTGAGTACCGCGTCAA
The DNA here is from genome assembly GCA_007693855.1 of Gammaproteobacteria bacterium. Classification (GTDB taxonomy): domain Bacteria; phylum Pseudomonadota; class Gammaproteobacteria; order Steroidobacterales; family PWYM01; genus PWYM01. The sequence goes on from RECU01000091.1 coordinate 41,236, forward strand.
CCCGCTCACGGTGCTCAAGGGCTACCAGGAGCTGGTCGACGAGGGCCTGGTCGAGAAACGCCGCGGGCGTGGGATGTTCGTCATCGAGGGTGCGCGCAAGCGCCTGTTGCGTGCGGAGCGGGAACGGTTTCTCGCCGAGGAATGGCCCCAGGTGGCGGCCACCATCGAGCGCCTGGGCCTGGATGCCGAGAGCCTGCTCGCCGCTATCGACAAGGAGAATTCGCAGTGAACGAGCTCGTGCATGCCCGCGGGCTGGTCAAGCGCTATGGCCGCAAGCGGGCGCTGGATGGTTTTGACCTGTCGATCGGCGAGGGCCGCATCGTCGGCCTGATCGGTCCGAATGGCGCCGGCAAGACCACGGCACTGAAGGCCCTGCTCGGCCTCACCGCCTACGAGGGCGAGTTGCAGGTGCTGGGGCTGGATCCGGTGCGCCAGCGAAAGCAGCTGATGCAGGATGTCTGCTTCATCGCCGACGTCGCCGTCCTGCCGCGCTGGCTGCGGGTCAACCAGGCGCTGGATTACGTGGCCACAGTGCATCCGCGCTTCCGGCGCGAGCGCGCTGAGGCTTTTCTTGCGACCACTGAAATTCCTGCCCGCGCGAGGGTCAAGACGCTGTCCAAGGGCATGATCACGCAGCTGCATCTGGCCCTGATCATGGCCATCGATGCCCGACTGCTGGTGCTCGACGAGCCGACGCTCGGACTCGACATCCTGTTCCGCAAGGCGTTCTACACCACGCTGTTGAACGACTACTTCGACGACCACCGCACCATTCTGGTGACCACCCATCAGGTGGAGGAAATCGAGTACATCCTCACCGACGTGGTGTTTATCGATCACGGCCGCGCCGTGCTGGCCGAGGCCATGGATACGCTTGGTGAGCGCTACCGTCAGCTGATCCCCCGGCGCGAACACCTGGAGGCCGCCCGGGCGCTCGGGCCGCTGAGCGAGGAGACGAGTTTCGGCCGTCACGCGCTGATTTTCGAGGATGTCCCGCAGGAACGTCTCGCCCCGCTGGGCGAGCTGCGGACGCCGTCGATCAGCGACCTGTTCGTCGCCAAGGTCGGGGGGGCGCGCAAATGAGTGCTGTCATGACTTTCCTGATGTTGCTGCGACGCGAGACCTGGGAGCATCGGGCCATCGTGCTCGCCCCCGCCATCGTGGCTGGCCTCACCACGCTGCTGATGCTCGCCGGGCTGGTGCAGGGGCGTGGTCTGAGCCGGGACGGCGCCGGACTGTATCTTGTCCAGGGCCTCGGCCTGATGTCGCCCGAACGGCGCGAGGCTTCGCTGACCGTGCTGCTGACCGGTGTGGTGCCGCTGTTCCTGCTGACGATGGTGATCGTCATCCTGTTTTATGCCGTCGATGCGCTGTACTCGGAGCGACGCGACCGCAGCATCCTGTTCTGGAAGTCGTTGCCGGTGACAGACCTCGCCACCGTGCTCTCCAAGCTGTGCACGGCGCTCCTGATCATCCCGTTGGTCACCCTGGTATTCATTGGGCTGACCCAGGTCCTCACCCTGCTGCTCGCGACCCTGATGGTCTGGGGTGCGGAGGGGGACGCCTGGTCGCTGGTCTGGCGGCCGGCGCCACTGATGAGTCTGTGGACCCTCGCGTTGTACTTCATGGTTGCCGCTGCGGTGTGGTGCGCCCCGCTGATCGGCTGGTTGCTGCTGGCCTCGGCGTGGGCCCGTAAGGCCCCCCTGCTGTGGGCGACCTTGCCGGTGGTGATCGGTGGTCAGCTGGAACTCCTGGCCTTCGGTACGACCGCGGTCTACAGTCTGGTCGCAGACCGGGTGATCGGGGTGTTCCGGGTGGCCTTCCGGCCTGACATCAAGACCCTGATGCAGGTCGACGGTGACGGCGAGCTCCAGGCCGTGGCCACGGATCGCCTGCTCGCGCTGATCGACCTCCCGGGACTGCTCACCGCCCCCGGATTGTGGCTCGGGCTGGCGGTGGCGGCGGTTTTCGTGATGTTGGCGATCTGGCTCAGGCGCTACCGCGACGAGGGTTGAGTCGTGTCCTCCAGGGCCAGGTGGGTTGCCAGGCGCGCGCGAAAGCGCGCCCGCCTTGCGGCCAGCGCGGCGGCAGGACGCGGCATGAAGCATGTCTCCGGCGTTGTGGGTGGGCAGGCGGTACCCGTCAGCAGATAGGCCAGGCCCGCTGCGGTGGCCTCTGTCTCGCCGGGACGGACCACCGGGAGGCCGGACAGGTCAGCCAGCCGCTGACACAGCCCGTCCAGCCGGGACAGCCCGCCACTGACGACGATCCGGCCTGCCGGGCCGAGCGCGCGGTCCATCGTGTCCATGTTCTCCAGCAGCAGGAACACGATGCTCTCCAGTACCGCCACCGTACAGGCCGCGATGCTCGCAACTGTACGTCCATCCTCGGCGTCGCCCTCAAAGAGCACCGGACAGTTCGGCGCCCAGTAGGGCGCGCCCAGACCACCCACCCCGTTGATGAACAGCGGGGGGGCGCGCTCATGCTGCAGCCAGGTTTCCGCGTGGGCAATGAGCTGGGCGGTCTCGGTGTCGCGCGAGCAGGCCAGCCAGTCCAGCGCGGCGCCGGCACCGTTGACTGTGCCCTCCAGTACATCGAGCCGGCCGGACTCATCCTGCCAGGTAACACTTGTCAGGATGCCGGGCGGCGGGGACGTCGGTGCCGTGTTCGCCGGGCGTTGCACGAAGGCCCCGGTGCCGAGGTTCATGTAACAGCTGTCTGGTCGCGGCCAGCCGTGGGCGAACAGTGCCGCCGACTGGTCACCGGTACACACGGTCAGCGGTACGCTTGCACCCGCCAGCGGCAGCGTGCCGAAGAGGTGGCGACTGGGTACGGTGGTCGGCAGCGCCGTCTGCGGAATCCCGAACTGCGCGAGCAGCGGTGCCGACCAGTCCCCGCGCTGGAGATCCCAGAGCAGGGTGCGCGCGGCGTTGGCGGGATCGACCTTGCAGGGATACCCGACGAGCAGCCGGGCCAGCAGGAAACTTGCGATCGGGCCCATGCACAGGTTTCCCTGCCCCTGTGCGGCGCGCACTTCGGGCAGATGATCCAGGCACCAGCGCAGTTTGCTGGCGCCGTAGTGGGCGCTCGGCACCAGGCCGGTGATACGGCGCAGGGTGTCAGGGTCCGGGGCCAGCGCGGCGAGCCAGTCCGCTGCGCGGCGGTCCTGCCAGGACAGCATCGGCCCGAGCGCTACGCCATCGCTGCGCCGCCAGCAGGCGATGCTGGAACGTTGGGTTGCCAGCGCAGCGGCGACGAGCCGCGACGCGTGGACGCCGCTCTCGGCCAGTGCGCCGCTGATCGCCTGCTGCAGCGCTGCGATGATCTCGTCGGGCGACTGCTCGACCCGTACGCCGTCGGCATGGGTGCCGACTGGCACCAGGCAGCGGCCGAGCAGGCGGCCGTGGGTATCGGCGATCAGTGCGCGGCAGGCGTGGGATCCCTGGTCGAGCAGCAGCGTGCAGGCGTCGGTCGCAAGGGGGCTGAGGGAGGGTTTGGCCATGCCTGGAGCATAGCGGTGATTACTGATGGAGTCGTCCCCGGGCTGCCGCTAAGGTGGCGGCATGAATACGGTTTTCGTCATCGCGGCACTGGCGTTATGCATCGGCCTGGCGGTTGTGCTGCTGGCGGGCGCGGAGCGGTTGCTGGCCAGTACGGCCGGGAAACTGGTGCTGCTCGCGGGGATTGGTGTGCTGCCGCTGGCCGTCTCGGTCGGCGGCCTGACCGCGGGGGTGGTCAGCTCGAGCCAGACCTCGTTCTGTCTCAGCTGCCACGAAATGACGCCGTATGGCCAGAGCCTGTTCGTCGACGGGGATTCGCTGGTCGCGGTGCACTTCCAGGACCGTCTGGTCGATCGTGACTATGCCTGTTATGTGTGTCACAAGGACTACGCCATGTTCGGTGACGTGCGTACCAAGCTCCACGGGCTGAACCATCTGCTGGTGCATTACTTCGGTGAAGCCTCGGATCCGATCGAGCTCTACGCCCCCTACCCGAATGCGAACTGCCTGCACTGTCACGACGACTCCCGACGCTATCTGGACGTCGAGGTGCATGTCAGGTTCGCTGCGGACATGGCCCGTGATGAGCGCTCCTGTCTGGATTGCCACCGCAGCAGCCATGATCTTGACGCCGTGCACGCCGGACAGTTCTGGCAGGCCGTGGCGCGATGAGTACGCTGCGCGCAGTCCAGATCGCCCTGGTCCTGTGTATTGCAGGTCTGGCGGTACAGTTGTTGACCAGCCTGTTCTGGTCGCCGATCAGTTTCATCCTCTTCGCCTCGGTCGGCGTGACGCTGGTGGTGTGCGGTACGCTCGTATTTATCTGGACGGTGCTGCGTGAACTGCGCCACACCGGAGCGCTGTAAGGAGGACGTTGTCTATGCGGATTCCCTGTCTTGCGTTAACTCTGGTCTTGCTCATGCCGCTGGCCGCCTGCGGCGGTCCGCAGGATGAAGAGGCCCGGCGCCACGAGCTGATGGCCCGTGCCGACCTGGTGCCGTCCGATCACGAGAATGCCGCCGGGCAGACCGACAACGCGGCGACGGAAGCGACATCCGAAGAGGGTGGCGACAGTGAGGTGGTGTTCGCGCCCGAGGTCCACACTCTGCTCGTCGCGCGCTGCCAGGGGTGCCATGACGGCGGCCGCAATCCTGACAGCGGTTTCCCTGTCCATGGCGATGCCGCGCAGGACTTCGAGACGGCGCGTGCGATGGTCGATACCGATGACCCCGCGGCCAGCCCGTTGTTGGCGGTAAGCGTCGGGGAGGGCCATCCGGCGGGCCCGGTGTTCGACCGCGATTCCGACGACTACGCGACGCTGCTTGCCTGGGCCGAGGCTGGCGCGCGCTTCGACGAAGGGCGCGCTGCGCCCTGAGGCGCTGCACGGTCGTGCGGGCAGGACAGCCAGGCAGGCATGGATCGGCACGGCACGCCGGGTAGAATCCCCGGAACAACAACAGGCGTCGCCTGTCTCGAGGCAGGCGGCTCGCACGGCATCGTGGGGAGTCAGCACGCGTGAACGCCAGAACTGACCGTCTGCCGGGGCAGTCGGCCGATCGCATGGCACGCTTGGCCATGCGCGTTTACGCGCGCATGGCAGCACGCATCGATCAGGCCTTCGGCGAGCAGCAGGCCGCCTCGCGGGTAGGCCCCATGTTGCGTCTGGAAGTGGCGGCGGAGGGCCTCGAACCACTGGCCTGGCTGGCCGCACAGCACAAGCTGCCCCGGCTCTACTGGGCCGATCGCGAGCAGCGCCGCGGTGTCGCCGGTGTCGGGCTGGCCGATCGGCTGGCGCTCGCCGAGGGCATGACACCCGCCGAGCTGGTCGAGCGCACGGCCTCGCGTCTGCAGGATGCCTCGCCCGGGGTCCGGTACTACGGGGGCTTTCGGTTCGACGCTGCCGCTGCAGTGTCGGCGGAGTGGCAACCGTTTGGTCTTGGCTGGCTGGCGCTGCCGCGGTTCGAACTGGTGAGCGAAGGCGGACGGGTCCGCTTCGCCTGTAATGCCTTCCCCGGGCGCGATTCGCGCGCCCGGTTGCTGGAGGAGCTCGGTGGGCTGGTCTGCGACATCGAGCCGCTGTCGCCGGTGGCCCCTCCCGTGCGCAAGCTGGATTCGCCTTCGCGGGGCGCCTGGGCCGGGATGGTCCGCGCGGTCACCGACAGCCTGGGCCGGGGCGAGCTCTGCAAGCTGGTGCTGGCGCGGCGCACCGACATGGTATTCGCCGAGCGCCCGGATGCACTGGCGCTGCTGGCGGCGCTGTCCCGACGGAGTGGCCCCTGTTTTCACTTCTACTTCAATCCCGGCGGGGATACGGCCTTTCTCGGGGCGAGCCCGGAACGGCTGTTTCACCGTCGCGGCCGCCACGTCGGCACCGAAGCGCTGGCCGGCACCCGCGCCCGCGGCGCCACCGGGGCGGAGGATGACGCATTGCGCGCGGAGCTGCTGAACTGCGGCAAGGACGGGCGCGAGCATGCCTGTGTGGTGCGTTACCTCGAACACAGGCTCGCACCGCTGACGACAGGGGCCACCGAGGCCAAGGCGCTGCAGGTGCTGGGCCTGCCGCATGTGCAGCATCTCCATGTTGGGCTCAGCGGGGCCCTGGGGCCAGGCGTGAGCGATGCCGCGCTGCTTGACAGCCTGCATCCCACCCCCGCGGTGGCCGGCGATCCGCCGCCGCAGGCTCTGCATCGCATCGCGGCGCTCGAGCCGTTCGATCGCGGCTGGTATGCCGGCCCGGTCGGCTACGTCGGTGCCGAGGAGAGCGAGTTCGCCGTCGCCATCCGCTCCGGTCTGCTGCACGATCGTGAATTGGCGCTGTTCGTCGGCGCCGGCATCGTCCAGGGTTCGGATGCCGCCGCGGAGTGGCAGGAGCTGGAGAGCAAGATGGCCAGCCTGCGGGCCGCCTGGGCCGATGAATGACTGCCGCGACGGCAGCGCTGAACGGCCGCTGGGCCGCGCTGGTCATTGAGGAACTTGTCCGGCTCGGCGTCCGTCACGTCTGCATCGCCCCCGGTTCGCGGTCGACCCCCCTGACCCTGGCGGCTGCCGGCCATCCCGCGCTGGCCTGCACGGTGCACTTCGACGAGCGCGCGCTGGCGTTCCACGCGCTCGGCCTGGCGCGCGGCAGTGGCCGTGCCGTGGTGGTGATCTGCACCTCGGGCAGCGCGGTGGCCAATCTGTATCCCGCAGTGGTCGAGGCCGCCATGGACGGCGTGCCGCTGGTGCTGCTCACCGCGGACCGCCCGCCCGAGCTGCGCGACACGGGCGCCAACCAGGCCATCGACCAGGTGGGCCTGTTCGGTGGCCACGCCCGCATGAGTGTCGACCTGCCGGTCCCGGCCGAGGACTACCCCGCCGAAGCGCTGCTGACCACGCTCGACCAGGCGCTGTACCGCTGCCGCCATCCCCTGCCAGGCCCCGTTCAGATCAATGTGCCGTTCCGGGAACCCCTGATTGCTCCCGGGGCGTCTCCGTCTCCGCCGTCGCCAACGCCAACGCTCTGGCCCGCATCGGACAAGCCCTACACCGAGTATCCGCCGCCACGGCATGCGCTGGCTCCCGACGCGCTGGGCGCCTTGCGGGCGGCGCTCGACGGCATCGAGCGTGGCCTGCTGGTGATCGGTCGTCTGCGCGACGACAGCGAGCGTGCGGCCGCCGAGCGGCTGGCCGGCTGGCTGGGTTGGCCGGTGTGTGCCGACATCACCTCCGGGGTGCGGGCCAGCCGGGTGCCGGCGCCGTGGCTGCGCCACTACGACCTGCTGCTCGGGGCCGACCCTGAAGCGCTGGAGAGGCCGGACGGCATCCTGCATCTCGGTGGCGAGCTGGTCTCGAAACGGCTGCTCGGCCGCATCGACGCCTGGCGCGTGCCGCTGGTCCGGGTGGCCGATGATCCCCGGCGGCTCGACCCCGCACATCGGGTCCGCCTGCGTCTGCAGGTCTCGTTGGCCGCACTGGCCGAGGCGTTGGTGCCGGCAGCAGCGGGTGCGCCGAGCGCTGGGGCACGCCCGCCAGCGCCTCCCGCAGGCGCTGCCTCCGCCTGGCGCGATCGCCTGCTGGCCGCCGATGCCCGCCTCGGAACGGCGGTGGCCCGGGCGCTGGATGGGGCAGGGGAGCTCGATGAGCCGACGGTCTGCCGGCTGGTCTCGCGCGGGCTGCCAGAGGACGCCGTGCTGTGTCTTGCCGCGAGCATGCCGGTGCGGGACATGGACATGTTCGCTGCCGCGGACGGCGCCTGTGTGCCGGTCTACAGCAATCGCGGCGCCAGCGGGATCGACGGTACCCTGGCCACGGCCTGTGGGGTGGCTGCCGGCAGCGGGCGCCGGGTGGTGCTGGTGTGCGGCGATCTCGCTTTCCTGCATGATCTCAATGCCCTGGCACTGCTGGCCCGCCAGCGTCCCGCAGTGACCGTCGTGCTGCTGAACAACGACGGCGGGGGCATCTTCTCCTTCCTGCCGGTGGCCGACGTCGGCGAGCCGTTCGAGGCCTATTTCGGCACACCGCACGGCCTGCCACTGGGCGACCTCGCCCGCGGTTTCGGCCTCGCCTGCCGCGCACCTGACACGCGCGCGACGTTCCGCGTGGCGCTGGCCGAGGCGCTGGCCTCGGGGGCCCCCTCGGTGATCGAAGTGCGAACCGATCGCGCGGCCAATCTGCGCCGCCACCGCGAACTGCTCGCGGACTTTACCGCCGCCCTGGGGTCTGACGCTGCTCCCGGGGCATGAAGATCAGCCCATGAGCGGCGGGTTCCACGTCCGCACCGCAGGCGATCCGGCACTGCCGCCACTGCTGTGCCTGCATGGGTTCCTCGGCAGTGGCGAGGACTTTACCGGTCTCATGCCCGCACTGGCTGAGCGCTTCCACGTGCTTGCCCCGGATTTGCCTGGGCATGGTCGCAGCCGCCTGCCCGCGGAGGCCTGCACCATGGCCGGCTGTGCGGCGGCGCTGATGGCGTGGCTCGGGCAGCAGGTAAACAGTCCGGTCTGCCTGTATGGCTATTCCATGGGCGGCCGGCTGGCGCTGTATCTCGCGCTGCACTACCCGGAGCGCTTTCAGGCGCTGGCGCTCGAGTCCGCTTCGCCGGGACTTGACGATGAGCGCGCGCGCGCAGCGCGGCGACAGCACGACGAGGCGCTGGCCGCGCGGCTTGAGGCCGAGGGCACGCCGGCATTCGTCGCGGCCTGGTACGCGCAGCCGATGTTCCAGAGTCTGCGCGGACAACCGGGGTTCGCGGCGCTGCTGGCGCGTCGGCAGCGTCAGGCCGCGGCGGGCCTGGCGGCATCGCTGCGCGGCATGGGGACCGGCAGCCAGCCCTCGTTGTGGTCGGCACTCCCGTCGCTGTCGCCGCCTGTTATGGCGATCGTCGGCGAACACGACGCCAAGTTCCGCGAGATCGCGGCGCAGATGTCGGCATGTCACCCGCGCATGGAGCTACGCGTGGTTCCCGGCGCCGGGCATAATGTGCACATGGAGCAGGGCGCGACGGTGATCGCCTGCCTGCAGGGGTTTTTTTCACAGGGACGGCATCGGGACCCATGAGCGATTACGGCTGGCGCAGCGCCGGGGACTACCATGACATCCGCTACGAGAAGGGCGAACGTGGCGCCCGGGGGATCGCCAGGATCACTATCAACCGACCGGAGGTGCGCAATGCGTTCCGGCCACTGACCGTGCGCGAGATGATCGCTGCGCTGGCCGATGCCCGCGAGGACCCGGATGTCGGCGTGGTGATTCTCACCGGCGAGGGGGAGCTCGCCTTCTGCTCCGGCGGCGATCAGCGCATCCGCGGCGATGCGGGGTATCGTGACGACGGCGACGTGATGCGCCTGAACGTCCTCGACTTCCAGCGCCAGATCCGCACCTGCCCGAAACCGATCATCGCCATGGTGGCCGGCTATGCCATCGGCGGTGGCCACGTGCTGCATCTGATGTGCGATCTCACGATCGCCGCCGACAATGCGCGCTTTGGTCAGACCGGGCCGCGCGTCGGCTCCTTCGACGGCGGCTATGGCGCGAGCTATATGGCGCGGATCGTCGGTCAGAAGAAGGCCCGCGAGATCTGGTTTCTGTGTCGTCAGTACGACGCGCAGCAGGCGCTGGATATGGGCCTGGTGAACACGGTGGTGCCGCTGGATCGCCTCGAGGCCGAGACCGTACAGTGGTGCCAGGAGATCCTCGCCAACTCGCCCATGGCGCTGCGCTGCCTCAAGGCGGCGCTGAACGCCGACTGTGATGGTCAGGCCGGCCTGCAGGAGCTCGCCGGCAACGCCACCATGCTGTTCTACATGACCGAGGAAGGGCAGGAAGGACGCAATGCCTACGTCGAGAAGCGCAAGCCCGACTTCAGTCGCTTCCGCCGCCAGCCCTGACCGTCCGGCCGCGGGCGTGAGCCGATGAACGCCTCCCCCGTGGTGCTCTGGCTGCTCGCCGCGCGGCCAAAAACCCTGCCGGCAGCGCTCGCGCCGGTGCTCGTCGGCACCGTGATGGCCGCGTCGGCGGGACTGGCGCACTGGCCGGCGGCTGTGGCGGCACTGCTCGGCGCGCTGTTGATCCAGGTCGGCACCAATTTCGCCAACGACTACTTTGATTTCCTCAAGGGCGCCGACACGGCAGCGCGGGTCGGGCCCAGGCGCATGGTGCAGTCCGGCCTGATCAGCCCCGCAGCCATGCGTCGGGCCGCGGTGATCGCCTTCGCGCTGGCCGTGCTCGTGGGGGCCTATCTGGTCTGGCGTGGCGGCCTGCCCATCCTGGCCGTGGGGCTGGTGTCGATCGCCAGCGGTGTGCTCTACACCGGGGGACCCTGGCCGCTGGCGTACAAGGGGCTTGGGGATCTGTTCGTGCTGGTGTTCTTCGGACCGGTTGCGGTGGGGGGCACGTATTACGTCCAGGCCCTGACGATCGATGGCTGGGTGCTGCTGGCCGGTCTCGGACCAGGGCTGGTGTCGGTCGCCATCCTCACGGTCAACAACCTGCGCGACATCGATACCGACGCGCGCGCCGACAAGCGCACGCTGGCCGTGCGCCTTGGGCCGGACTTCGCCCGCTGGGAGTATCTGCTGGCCCTGCTGGCGGCCGCGGCGCTGCCGCTGGTGTTTCTTGCCGCCGGGCGTGCCGGGCCGGCGATCGCCCTGACCCTGCTGGTGCCGCTGGCGGCGATCCCCGCCATCCGGCGGGTCTTCGCCGCGCACGACGCCCTGGCCCTCAACCGCACGCTCGCGACCACGGGGCAGCTGCTGTTGCTGCACGCGGTCCTGTTCTCCATCGGCTGGACGCTGTGACCCGGGCGCTGGCGGCGATCCGGCGCCAGGCCTACCGCGTGCCCCTCACACGTCCCTGGCGGGATGCCCGAGGGACGGTGAGCACCCGCGAGGGTTGGCTGGTCTGTGTCGAGGCGGCGGACGGCCAGCGTGGCTGGGGTGAGGCGGCCTGCCTGCCGACCCTGGGCACCGGCACCGCGACCGACATCGATGCGGCCCTGGCCTGGGCGGCGGACAGCCTGGTCGGGCTGGAGGCGGCCGAGGCCCTCGAGCGACTCGAGGGACTTGAGGCGCTTGAGGGTGCCAGTATCCTGGCCGGCGCACCGGCAGCGCGCTGCGCGCTGGAGTTCGCGCTGCTGGATCTGTCAGCCCGCCAAGCCGGCATGCCGCTATACCTCTGGTTGCGCGCTGACGCCGCGCCTGAGGTGGTCGTGAACGCCGCCATCGGCGGCCTGGACGACGGAACGCCGCAGCGTCTGGCCACCGCCGCTGCGGCCGGCTACCCGGTGGCCAAGCTGAAGCTCGGGCTGGCCGCCGCCGAACGGGAATGGCCCGCGCTCGAACGGCTCCTTGCGGGCCGGCCGCCCGGCTGTGCGCTGCGCCTGGACGTCAATGGGGCCTGGCCGGTCGAAGTGGCCGCGCAGTTACTGCCACGCCTGTGTGGGCACGGGATCGAGGCGCTGGAAGAGCCGGCCACGGCGGCCGGCGATGCCGTGCTGGCACGCTGGCAGGCGGCGCTCGACTATCCACTGGCAGTCGATGAATCCCTGCCCGCCCGCGCCGATACCGACCCGCTGCCCGTGCAACGCCAGGTACTCAAACCGATGCTGCTCGGCGGCCCGCGGCGGGCGCTGCGCCTGGCCCAGCGTCGCGCGGTCTCCAGCGTGGTCAGTTCAACGCTGGAGACGGCAGTCGGGCTCTGGGGGTGTGCGCACCTTGCCGCCGCCGTGCCTGTCGCCGGCGGTCGTCCGCTGGCGCATGGTCTCGATACTGGAGGGTGGCTGGCCCGGCTGCTGGGCCCTGCGTTGCCCGCCGACGGCGGGGTTACGTTGAGCGACGCGCCCGGCCTGGGGTTCGAGCCTGACATGGGCTGACCCGCACTGAATGAGTGATGTCACCATCACCGAGCGCCTACCGTACTGCTTCGATGATGGGGTTCCATCCCGTTTCCGCGGACGGTTTGGCAAAGGCTTCGACTTTTCAGATCGGTCGCATCGGTGGCCTATGTGAGGAAACTGCGAAAGATTGTTGACACTACCGCACGCAGGAGGCGGGAGGGGGAATCTAACGTTCGAGCTCAGCTGCGAGCCGCGTGACAGGCCGGATCGTCGGCTGCAGCGGCAAGTTGGATTCCGGGTCTTGGGCGTTCACGCCACATCCAGCAAGGCTCGCGGATTGTGGTCTGCAACAAGGAGCAACGTGCGAGCGGCTCCGCTAGGCGCACGCCGACCTTGCTCCCAATCTTGCAAGGTCCGCACAGAGACCCCCAGAAGCTCGGCAAATCGTGCCTGGGAGAGGCCGGTCTTCTCTCGAATCTGCCCGACGTCGGGAACGTTGATCACGCGCCCATGTTCACCGCGCTTGAGTTCGCGAAGCCCCTCAAGAATCTCGGCACCGATGTCACGTTTAAGCTTAGCCATCTTCCGTCTCCTCGCGAATCTTCCTAAGTACGTCCGTCGGTATCGATTCCGCGACACTCTTGGGATAGATCGTCAACATCCAGATCAAGTGTTTGGGGCGGCGCACAAAATAGATCAGCCGGTAGCCGCCCCGCTTACCTCTCCCGGGCGCTGCCACGCGGAGTTGCCGTATACCGCCTGAGCCTCGGATCACCGACCCTGCATCGGGATCAGCAATCAACTCCCGCTGCGCTGCAGCGTATTCATCGTCGGTGAGGCACTCCCGAACTAAGCGGGTAAAGAGCTTCGTCTCAACGAAGCTAAACATTATCTGAGTATACGGCTTTGCCGTAGCTCGTCAAGACCCCTGTATCGGCGGACGCGGGAGGCGGGAAAGGGAATCTAACGACCGAGATCAGCGACAAAGCCAAGTGGCGCGGTATTTGCGCATGCAAAGGGCGTGACACTTGGCTTTGCCCGCTGCATCGACCTGTTATGCGGCATCCAGTGGTTTGATTCGGGCCACATCCTTCTTTATCACCTGCGCCGCATCCCACAGGTCTACTGCTCGCTGAGCGTTCAACCAAAACTCCGGCGAGTTTCCGAACAGCCGTCCCAGGCGCAGCGCCATCTCCGGACTTACCGCACGACGCTCCCGCAGCAGTTCGTTCACCGACTGACGCGAAACGCCCAGCGCCTCCGCCAGCCCCGAAACACTTAGTTCGTAGTCGGGAAAAAAGTCCTCGCGAAGCATCTCGCCCGGGTGCGTGGGCCTGCGCTTCATACCTGTATTGGGAATACTCATGCCTCACACCTACTCAGTGGTAGTCGCAGATCTCGACATCGTAAGCGTCACCGTCTTTGAACTGAAAACAGATCCGCCACTGGTCGTTAATCGAGATGGAATGCTGGCCCCGCCGGTCGCCCGAGAGAGCGTGGAGTCTGTTTCCTCGCGGAACCTTCAGGTCCTCCAGGCGGATCGCAAGGTCCAGATACTCAAGCTTACGAACAGCCCGCCTCCTGATGTCCGGCGGCCAGCGGGTCGATTTTCCCGTAACGTAAAGCTCACGGGTGGCGCGATCCGCAAAAGTTTTGAGCATGCGCTCGAGCGTATGCTGTCACGTGACGCGTGTCAAGGCGTCCTCTTAGACCGCATAACTTTGATTTGGACCCCAAAAACGCGCCTTTTCAATAGAACGTTTTCGGTTTGATATACGGGAACTGGGAACGTAACCCCCTGTTCGAATACGTTGCGGCTGCTGGATCGGGGGGGTGACAAATCGAGGGGTAAAGCGAGAGGTGGACGCAGGGAATCGTCCGCGGCGACTGCTTGATCAGGTGCGAGACGTGTTGCGCAGGCGGCATTATGCCTACCGGGCCGAGAAAAGCTACGTAGGGTGGATACGCAAATTCATCTTGTTCCATGGCCAGCACTGGGAGGAGTATGCCCAGCGGCTGGCACACAAGAGCAGGGAGGGAGATGTCATGATCCTGGGATTGCGTACCGCGATGTGTCACGCCAAAGACCTGGACGCTGCCGGCGCGGCAAGTCCCTGCCTCGAGGCCAGCTGGCTGCGCCCCATCGAGGCGCGGGATCTGGTCCGCCTGCTGCGTCAGTACACGATGACCCTGGGGATCGCCAGTCCGGCGATGGTGGCCGGCCTGGCCGGGGCGACGGCAGGTACTTGGCGGCACCGTCCATATCCAGGTCGCATACTTCGCGGAGGACGGCCCCCGCGATCGAACGGTGCTCGCTCACGCCCAGGCTCGGCCGCTCAAGACTCCCCTGGTTGCGCCATGACGCCTTTGATCAGCGCCAGCACGCGTTCGGGGCGCGCATGCGCCACCATATGGCCGACGCCTGGCAATCGCTCGATGCTCACCATCGGCACGTTCTGCAATGCGCCGAGGTGGACCTCGGGCTCGAGGATGGCGTCCTCCTTGCCATAGATCACGCGGACCGGCACCCCGAGCTGCGCGTAGCGCGACCGATAGTGTTCCAGGCCAGCGTTGAGCGCCAGCAGGTCGCCGATGGTGGACAGGATCTGTCCCGGGCGACGGGCCAGCAGGCCACCATCGGTGGTCGCAAAATCCTCTGGCACAGGCTGCGGCTGGAATACCCTGGCCAGCGTGTCGTCGGCGAAGTGCCGTGATGCCGGCACGGCGATGGTCCAGGCCAGCAGCTGCTGGAACCAGCGGCGCTCGAGCATCGGACTGTCCAGCGGAGCCTCCAGTTCGACCGGTGTCGTTGCCGGTGCCAGCAGCACCAGGCGAGAGACCGTGCGCGGATGATCCAGCGCCAGTGCCAGGGCGACCGCCCCGCCCAGCGAGTGCCCGACGACGATCGCCGATTCTATGTCGAGCTGATCGAGCAGCGTGGCGATGACGCTGGCCTGGTCGGCAAGTGCCCTTGAGCGCGCAGGCGGACGGCTACTGTATCCCGAGCCTGGTCGATCGATGGCGATGACGCGATGACTGTGGGCAAGTTCGTCGGCGATGGGGCTGAAGTTCCGGCTGCTGCCGCCCAGCCCGTGAATCAGCACCACCACCGGGCCGCGCCCCTGGTCGACGTAGTGCATCCGCGCGCCCTCGACGTCGATGAAGATCCCGGGCGGCGGCAGCTGTCGCGCGACGTCTCTCATCGTCACTACGGTATATGCGCTCAGTACGCCCAGCAGGACGAGCAGCGCCACGCCGCCCAGGACCACGCACTGCCGGATCGCCCTCATGCCGGTCGAGAAAGCGCCGGCACTGTCATCGACTGCCATGGTTCAGTCCCGAACCCGGTGAGTCCGACCGCCCGCTTAGTGATCCCGCAGGTCGTCCAGGTCGATCTCGCCTTCCAGCAGCTTCCGGAAGAATGTCCAGCTGGTCTCGGAGGGCTCTGACCAGGCCTCGGGCGCACTCAGGTATTGCGGATGGTGACGCTCGATGTAGTCGTGAATATGCGCTGGCAGCCCCGCGACGCTGTCCAGCTTGACGCCCCGGCCGTGATAGACCAGCCAGCCCGGGTGGTCGGCCATCTCCATCCACGGCAGCCACGGTCCTATCCGGCTCCAGGACACCGTCGACGGGGCCGAGGCCAGCGCCGGGTTTTCCAGGTCGGACCGCCGCACGAAGTGGTTGAACAGTTCCATGGCCTCGTACCACTCGCCACTGGAATGCCGCGGGTGATCCTGCGGTGACAGCGGGTTCGGATAGCGCAGCGGGATCTCGCGATAGAACATCACCTCGTCGCCGGATTCCATGACACCGATGCCCCAGCCGCCGCCCTGGCCGTCGATCACGTGCCGGCGGTTCACCGGATCGTTCAAGACCGGAATCACCCGGACCCGCTCGCCGGTCCAGGGATTGTCCCAGTGCGCCAGCACCTCGCCGGTCTCGCGGTCGGTATACAGGGCGATTTCACGCTGGATGCGCTGCCAGCCGCCCTCGATGCGTTCGTAGCGCTTCACGCCGATGACCTCGAGGTCGAACAGTGCCTGGCCGCGGCTGCCCGGTACGAACGCATAGACCGTGCTCTGCGCATAGATGACCACCTCCTCGCCGTCGAGACTGCCGGTGGTCTTGACGAATGCATCGAGCAGTTGCCGCTGATCGCTGAGATCGACGGGCTCGGCCAGGCTGGCGCCAGTGCCAAGGGTCAGAACGAGTGCCAGCGCGCCGTGGCGGACGAGATCAAGGGTCTTCATGGTTCGGTGCTCCTCGCGAGTTGGCTGCGTCTGCCGCGACCGCTGCCGGAGGGTCGGCGGGCGTCGCGGTGGTGTTGCCATTATGGGTCATCTGCAGCGCCGTCAGCGCCGCGCGCTGTAACTTGCCCATGGCGTTGCGGGGCAGGGCCGGCACCCGCGTGAACTCGCGCGGACGCCAGCTGCCTGGCAGCGCCGCCCGCGCCCATGCGGCCAGCTGCTCTGGCGCGGCCGGCCCGGTATACAGCGCCACCAGCACGTGCCCCCAGCGGGCATCCGGCCGACCGGTGATCGCCACCTCGCCGGCCTCGGGACACTGCGCGAAGCGCGCCTCGATGCCCTCCGGATGCACGTTGACCCCGCCGGTGACGATCACATCGTCAGCACGCCCGAGGATGCGCAGCTGGCCGTCCGGGAGCCACTCGCCCGTATCGCCGGTCACGACGCGGCCGTGATCATCGAGGCCTGTGCCCGGCACCAGGCCCGGATGGGCATACCCGGACATCAGCATCGGCCCGCCGATCCGCAGCCGCGCATCGGCGCCCGACTGAGCCACTGTCACGCCCGGCAGCGGGTGTCCGACCACGCCGGGGGTCCAGTGCTCGTCCACCGGTCCGGCGGCGACATGCGAGGCGCTTTCGGTCATGCCCCAGCCCTGCCACAGTGGCCAGCCAAGGCCGCGGATACGCACCGCCTGGACGGTCGACAACGGCCCGCCCCCGCTCAGCAGGCAGCGCAGGCCGCGCGGGGGGGCGACGTCCGCCACGGCGGCGACGGCATCGAGCATCGCCGGCACCAGCGACACGTGGCTCGCCCCTTCGGCCATCAGTACCCGTACCGCCCGGGCGTCAAAGCCATGCTCGAGCACCGCCAGGCTGCCACCTCTGGAATACACCCGCCACATCGCCGCCAGCGCACCGATGCTGGTCATCGGCAGGCAGACCAGCCAGCGGTCTACGGCGGTGAACTCGGGCAGCCGGCGGCTGCTGGCGGCCACATGGGCATCCAGGGCGGCGGCCGTGAGCATGGCAATCCGCGCCTGGCCGCCCGTGCCGCTGGTGGGGGCCAGCAGGGCAGGGGCGTTGGCGCGCAGGAGAGGCTTGTTCGCCTGCGGCCAGGCTGCCGGCGTCTCGATACCCCCCACAACTGCCAGCCCGGCGGAGGGCAGGGCCTGCGGTAAATTGACGTCCGCGTCCGCCAGCGCGCCGGCCGGCGGGCAGGCAGCGAGCAGGGTCGCCAGATCAGTTCGGGTCGGATCGAGCGGCAGCGCGGGCCGGCCGAGCGCGAGTGCTGCGAGCACGCCGATGGCCATGCGTGGCCGGGACGCCGAGACGATGGCGAGCGGGCGATCGTCCTCGGGCGCAAGCGCCGCGGCGCGCGCCGCGAGCACACCGATCTCGTGACGGAGACTGGCGGCAGTGCGACCTCCGCCCGGCCACGCCAGCGCCCACTGGTCCGGCGGCATGTTCGCCAGTCCGGCGATAGGGCCGGCGAGGTGGGCGGCGGTCTGTGGGCTTGATGACGACACCCGGCCATTATGAAACACCCGCGACTGCGACGGTGTCAGATGCGGGGTTACCATAGGCGTCTTGCCGAACCATTCGCGGAGCCCGTCATGCCCACGTCCCTGCAGGAACAGCTGCTCAAGGCCGGTCTGGTGAAGAAGGACCAGGTCCAGAAGACCGCCCGCCAGCAGGCGAAAAAGCGCAAGGGCCGCGCCGCGCCGGACGGGGCCGAGGCCAAGGCGGCTGCCGCGAAGCGTCGCGCCGAGCAGGCCGCGCGCGATCGCGCCCTGGCGGCCGAACGCAATGCCGCCGCCAAGGCCAGGGAGCGCCGTGACCAGGCCCGCCAGTTGATCGAGGCGCACCGCATCGCCCGTACTGGCGAGCTCGAGTACGCCTTCCCCGACGGGGGCCGGGTCAAGCGTCTCCTGGTCGATGCCCAGCAGCGCGCGCAGCTCGCCAGTGGCGCCCTGGTGATCGTGCGTCTGGGCAGAGGCTATGAGCTGCTGCCGCAGGCCGCCGCGGCACGGCTGCGCGAACGCGATGCCGCGCTGATCGTGGTCGACCATGCCCAGGGGGGCGACGCCGCCGCCTCGTCGACCGTGCCCGGCTACGAGGGGTTCGAGGTGCCGGACGATCTGGTCTGGTAGCGGTCGTATGGACCTCGTGTTCGGCGCCAGTGGCTATATCGGCGGTCAGCTCGTCCCGCGACTGGTGGCGGCCGGGCGGTCGGTTCGCGCGGCGGCGCGCAATCCCGCCGCTTTCGCCGAGCGACCGGGTTGGGAGGGCGTCGAGACCATCGCTGCCGATGCGCTGGCTCCGGAGAGTCTGCCCGCCGCGCTTGCCGGTATCGACGTCGCCTACTACCTGGTGCATTCGATGGGTGCCGGACGCGAGTTCGGCAAGCTCGATCTCGAGTGCGCCGAAAACTTCGCCGCGGCCGCCGCCGCCGCAGGTGTGCGGCGCATCGTTTATCTCGGCGGCCTGGTGCCGGAAGAGGCGCGCTCCGAACATCTGCGCTCCCGGGCGCAGACCGGCGAGCGCCTGCGTGCCGGCGGCGTGCCGGTCACGGAGATCCGTGCAGGCATCATCGTCGGCCCGGGCTCAGCAGCCTTCGAGGTCATCCGCGACCTGGTGAACGTGTTGCCGGTCATGCTCACTCCGCGCTGGGTGCGTGCGCGCACGCCACCGATCGCGCTCGACAATCTGCTGGAATACCTCCTGCGGGTGCCGGAGCACGCGGAGACCGCGGGCGGTGTCTATGACGTCGCCGGTCCGGAGGAGCTCAGCTATGCTGATCTCATGAGGGGCTATGGCGAGCTCGTCGGCCGCCGGCCGTGGATCATCCCCGTGCCCGTACTCACCCCCACGCTGTCATCCTACTGGCTCGGTCTGGTGACGGCCGTGCCGACGCCCGTCGCCCGGGCCCTGATCGAGGGACTCTCGCATGACATCACCGCTCACCCCGAGGCACTGCGTGAGCTCATCCCGCAGCCGCTGCTGGATTACCGGGAGGCCGTCGCCGCGGCGCTCGAGGCAGAGCGCCGGCACGCCGTCCCCTCCCGCTGGACTGAAGGTGCCCTGATGTATCGCGACTATCGGCAGGACTACGCGTTCTACGCCAAGCGCGCGTCGGGCAGCGCCGTGGCCCGCGCGCCGGCGTGGGCGGTGTGGCAGGTGGTCACGGCGATCGGGGGCAAGAACCGCTACTACGCGCTGGACCTGCTCTGGACGTTGCGCGAACTGGCCGACTGGTTCGTGGGCGGTCCAGGCCTGAGTCGCGGGCGGCGTGATCCCCAGGCCCTGCGCGTGGGCGACACCATCGATTCCTGGGAGGTGATCGGGCTCGAGCCCGAGCGTCGGCTGACGCTGCGGTTTGGCATGAAGGCCCCGGGGGCCGGCGTGCTGGAGTTCGAGCTGGTGCCGGTCAAGGAAGGCACGCGGGTGACCGCCACCGCCTACTGGCATCCGCACGGGGCCCTGGGCCTGATGTACTGGTATCCGCTGGTGCCCTTCCACGGGCTGATCTTCAGCCGCATGACCGAGGCCATTGCCCACCATGCCGAGACCGCGGCCCACCAGGCACCGGCAGCACACGCACAGCCCGGTGCGGAGGATGAGCCGCCGCCTGCGGTGGACCGATCGGATGGCTGAGCTGCGACGACTCGATATGCGTCGTACCCTGCCGTTTCCGCGGGAGGATGTCTTCGATCTCGTCGCGGATGTCGAGCGCTACCCCGACTACCTGCCGGGCTGGCAGGCCGCGCGCATCCTCGAGCGCGACGGTACCTCGCTGGTGGTCGAGCAGGAGCTCGGCGGCTTCGGCATCCGGCAGCGCTTCAATACCCGCGCGCAGCTGGAGCGGCCCACGCTGATCACCATCGAAGGCGACCAGGCGCCGTTTCGCAGTCTGCACCAGACCTGGACCTTCAACGCGTTGGGCGAGCGCAGCACCGAACTGCGCTTCCAGGTGGAATACGCCCTGCGCGGCCGGCTGTTGAGCCGCCTTGTCGACAGGCTCTGTCAGCATGTCTTTCGCGAAACCATGGAGGCGTTCGCACAGCGCGCCCGGACCCGACTTCGCTGAGTGGCGCATCCCGAACGGCCTGCCGGGCGTAAAGATGGGATAGGCGAGAAGACGCAACGAACGGACGAGGGCCGGTGGCCCGGGAGGACGGTATGAAGGTTGCGCTGTTCGGTGGCACCGGCTTTGTCGGCAGCCATCTGGTCGACGGGCTGATCGCCGCCGGGCACACGCCACGCCTGCTGGTTCGCCCCGGCAGCGAGGCGCGGGTGACCCGGCGCGATGTCAGCGAGGTGGTGCAGGGCGAGATCGGCTCGGCCGAGGCGGTGGCCGAGTGCCTGGCCGGCTGCGATGCAGCGATCTACAACATCGGACTGCTGCGGGAGTTCCCGGCCCAGGGGGTCACTTTCGAGGCCATGCACTACGAGGGCTGCGTGCGCGCAATCGCCGCCGCCCGCGCGGCGGGCGTGCAGCGCTTCCTGCTGATGAGCGCGAATGGCGCGGGCCCGGAGGGGACGCCCTACCAGACCACCAAGTATCGCGCCGAGCAGTCTCTGGCCGAGAGCGGGCTGGACTGGACCGTGTTCCGGCCCTCGGTGGTGTTCGGTGATCCGCAAGGCCGGATGGAGTTCTGCACCCAGCTGCGCGATGAGATGATCGAGATGCCCATTCCCGCGCCGCTGTTCCACGAGGGCCTGCTGCCGCTGCAGGCGGGGCGGTTCCAGCTCTCGCCGGTGGCGATCGAGGATGTGACCCAGGCCTTCGTGCAGGCGCTGGAGACCCCGGAGAGTATCGGGCAGATCTTCCCGCTTGGCGGCCCCGAGGCACTCGAGTGGCGCGAGATCATCCGCACCATTGCCGAGGCCTGCGGGCGGCGCAAGCTGATGCTGCCGGCACCCGCCTGGGCGGTGCGGGCGGTGGCCACGCTGCTGGATGGCCAGCCCTGGTTTCCGATTACCCGGGATCAGCTGGACATGCTGCTGGCCGGCAATGTCTGCGACGGCCGCGAGGCCTGGACGCTGTTCGACATCACGCCGCGGCGCTTCGAGACTGCAGCGCTCAGTTACCTGGGGACGCGGCGCGGCTAGCCAGGGCAGACGACGATCGGGAGGCTGCGGACGCGCGACGAAAGCGCGGCCGCCAGATCGCCAGTACGATGTTGGCGATGCAGGTGACCAGGGTGACCCACAGCATTCCCCATTCGATCGCGCTGGCGCCTTCGATCACCACCTCGGCGGCGGGGTTGGCCAGCAAGGCCCGTGCGGCGTCGGCTTCGCGCTGTGCCGGTCCGTGGATCCACATCAGGATCGGCTGGAAAATCGACAGCGTCAGCGCGAATTTAAGCCAGACCCAGGCGAAATTGCCGAAGGCGTTGTGTGCTGCGATCGCCAGCAGCCCCGAGAGCAGCATCAGCGTCAGCGAGGGCAGCAGCACCCAGGTGGTGACGCCGGCGATGCCCTCGCGGAGGGCGGCGTAGGCGACAAGCTCCTCGGGAGCCGGCAGGAAGGCCAGCAGCACGAGGTGTACGAGCACTGCACCGGTGATGCCGGCGGCGCCGATCGAGTGGAGAATCTTGAGTGTCTTGCGCATGGTGTTGCGAGCCTCGCATGCTGATTCGCTGGGGGCAATGGTCTGGATGTCCGGGAAGCGGTGATGGTCGAGAGGGTATTCGTGTATGGCAGCCTCCGCCGGGGCGCGCCCGGGGGCATGGCGCGGCTGTTGCGCCCGGGCAGCCAGCCGTTGGGGGGTGCCCGGCTGCGCGGGCGGCTGTTGCATCTCGGTGCATATCCCGGGCTGTTGCCGGGCGGGTCAGGCTGGGTGCGTGGTGAGTTGCACCGGTTGACCGATCCGTTGGCTGTGCTCCAGCGCCTCGACCGCTATGAGGGGTGCGCCTCCGCACAGCCGGCGGCCGAGTTCCGCCGCGTCGAACTTGAGGTGCTCGGCCCGGCTGGCCAGAGACTGACAGCGTGGGTGTACCTCTATACGGGGTGTGTCGGCGGCCGGTCGTCAGTGCCTTCCGGCGACTGGCTCAGCGCATGCCGGACCGCGGTCGGGCCGCGGCACTAGGGGGGCTCGTCATCGGTGCGGCCGTTCGGGAAGCCGAGACACCTGAGAAACCCCTCGCGATCGGCCGGAGAGACCAGCAGGCACTGGCCGTTGCCGTAGCGGATTTCCAGGCGATTCAGGGACAGGGCGGGGGCGGCCATCGTCGAGCGGCTGGCGCGCACCGACGTGATCTGACGGCGCATGATTCGCCATTGGCAGGGCCCGGAGCGGACTTCCAGTACCGCGCCATCCACGATATAGCGGGTGGTGAGCAGCAGCCAGAGCGGCAGCCCCAGCCCGAGGCCGGTGGCCAGCAGCGCGACCAGCATCTGCTCTGGATGACCGGTATGCAGCAGGGGCAGCACGCTCACGAAGATGATCGCGCCACTGCCGAGGAGGACCAAATAGAACCAGTGATCCACCGCCGAGCGGAAGACGACCGGCTGCAGTGTGACCTGTGGCACGAGCGCGGTTCAGTGGACGATCGTGACCGGGCAGGTGGCATGGTGCAGCACCTTGCTGCTCACCCCGCCAATCAACAGTTCCCGCACCTCGGAGAGGCCGCGGTTACCCATCACGATCACCGCATTCCCCAGCTTGTCGACCTGTTCGAGAATGACCTGCGCCGGATCACCGGCGACCATCATCTGGCGGACCTCCAGGCCCTCGGGCAGGCGCTCGCGGGCCGCCTGGAACACGTGTTCGGCAAGCTCTCGGCGGACCTCTTCCTGCTCGCTTGTCCGCTTCGCTGCATCCTCCCTCGCCGCCGCCGGGTAGCCGAGTGCCTTCATCAGCTCCACCGGCCCCATCTGCGCCACGTGTAGCAGCAGAATCTGCAGATGGGCCGCCTGGGCGAGACTCGCCGCATAGTCCAGCGCCCGCAGCGCGTTCTCGGAACCGTCCACCGGGACGAGGATGTTGTGGTAGTGCTGCAGTGCCATCACGTGCCCTCCTGTGTCATCTCCTCCATGGTCGCGCGTGGGGCGCGGCCGTCAAGGTCGGAGATTGCGTATGGCGGCTCGGCTTTTCGCAGTTCCTCTCCAGCCCGGACGCAGGCGCTGCGCGCGCAACGGGCTATACTCCCAAGGCAGTCTGAGTGCGCGTTGGAGGGTAAAGTGATGAAGTCCCGTATCTCGCTTTCCGCAGTGGTGCTGTTGGTGCTGTCGTTGACCATCACTGGGGTGCACGCACAGCCGGCGGCAGACACCGCGGCCGCTCATGGCATCGAGTTGCCCGGGGAAACTGCAGCGCTGCTGCCGTTTCCTGCCGGCGTGACCGTGGGCGGGCAACGCACGATTCTGAATACGCGCTACGTCAACTTCACTTTTTCGGCACCCTGGCCTGAAGTGCTTGAGTTTTTCTCCACGCGCCTGGCGCGGGATGGTTGGGAGATCGTCAGCGAGGAACTGCCCGAACAGACCACCGGTGCGCGGCAGGCGGCGTGGCGGGTCAGCGGACACGGCGTTGATGTTTCGCTCTCGCTGGAGACTTTCGGCAGGCCTGAGGGTCAAAACAGCGTGGGTGTGCTACAGGTCCGACCGACGCGCGACTGAGCCTGCCTAGGCCCTGGCAGCGGGCGAGCAGCCGATAATGACCGATGCACTCGAATATTTCTCTCCCCCGGCGCGTGACCGCCTCGGTCTCCTGAGTATCAATGCTCAGGACGGTTGCATCACAGCGATCGCATTCGTGGCGCGAGAGGAACTTCCGGCCTGCCCCGATGCCGCGACGGCCCTCGCCTGTCGTCAGCTGGCGGAGTACTTCAATGGCTCGCGCACGGGCTTCGAGCTGCCGCTCTCGCCGCAGGGTACCGACTTCCAGCGCAGCGTCTGGTCAGTGCTAGCGACGATTCCTCACGGTGAGACCCGCAGCTATGGCGAGGTGGCCCGGCGGTTGGGTCGATCCGGTGCCCAGCGCGCGGTGGGCGCGGCGAATGGCCGGAATCCGATCGCCATCGTCATTCCGTGTCATCGCGTGATCGCGAGTGACGGCAGTCCAGGGGGGTACTCGGCGGGCGTGTGGCGCAAGCAATGGCTGCTGGCACACGAGGCTCAGGTGTCCGAGGTGCGCGCGTGATCAGGCCATGTAGTGGCGCCAAAAAGCTCAGGACGCGGTGTACACCAGCGCCACGGCGGCCTCTGGGGCGTTGTTCAGAAACGTGAAGCTCGATTCGATGTACAGCTGCACGCTGCGCGCATCGTGCTCGAGGTAACCTATCGAGAAGTCGCGACCCACGGTCAACTCGAAGTCGCCGCCGCGCATGGATAACGCAACGCTGCCGTTCACGGCCGGCGCATAGACCAGCGGACCATCGACCAACTGACGCAGGTGTTCGAGCACCGGATAGCCCCCAACGTGCGTAGTACGACTTAGGCCGGCATAGCAGCGGGGCCCGAGGGCGATGGCGTAGGGTCCGTCGACCCCCTCGTCGCGCATCAGGCGGATGGCCTCGGCCGCAGCCTCGGGATAGCTGGTGTAATCGGCAGACAGTGAGATGGGGGCGTGCGCTGAAGCGCTCCCGATGCCCGCAATCCCTGCGGGTTCGAAGCCGCTGAAGATCGCGCTGTCCTCTACCATGGCGGCTTGGCGAGCGGCGGCGATCACATGCTCGAGTTCTGGATTGCGTGCGCCGCGTGCGAGCGCGTCGATCTCCCGTCGGTCGACCTCGAAAGGGATACGGATCTCGAGGAGAGGTTGTACGCGGCGCAGCCGGGCCGTGGCGCCATCCACGGGAGATTCGATCTGTGTGGTGCGTCCCAGGTCTATCGACGAGGCTTGCCAGCCTAACGGACCGCGGAAATCGACTACCCTGCGTCCCGCCAGCGTCGCCTTGAGTGCAGCGCTGGCCTCCGCTTCGATTTCGGACCAGGCTTCAGCGGTGATGGGGGCAAGTTCCCGATAGAGATCGTTCATGAGTCCTCCTGAGGGTTGAACACCCGTCTCCTCATTCCTCCCGCAGACTGCCGATGCCAAGTGAGCCGTCTTCATGAACGCTCGCTCGATCGGAGGGCTGGGCCGCGTCGGCTTTACCGGTAGCAGCCTCCTCTGTTTCCAGGATGTTGCCCTCCCGGAACAGATACGTGCGCAGATGCTCGTCGATCATCGAATGGCGACGTCGCAGCCACTCCAGCACCATGGCGGCATGTTCCATTTCCTCATTACGGTTATGCAACAGGATTTCGCGCAGCTCGGCGTCGCTGGTCACGGCGGCGCGCTGGTCATACCAGTCGACTGCATCGAGCTCCTCCATCAACGAGGCAATCGCGCGATGCTTGTCGATGATCTCTTCTGGAAGGGCCTGCGGGGATTCGTGAAGCTTATCGCTGGACATGGTCTCCCTCTGTGTCGCGCCGAGGGTACCTGGCGCTGCAAATGGGAGGTTCACGGTAACCGATGTGAGTCTGTCCTGCCAATCCAGCGGAACATTCCGATTACAGCAGTCCGCTGATGTGGAAACACGCTGGACAGGCTTACTGGCTTGGGTAAATTTTACCGTTCGCGATCGACGAAAATAGCTGTTTTTCCCTCCTCGGTTGTCTGGCATGTATCGTGCAGATCTCCCTTGCAAGGGCACGGATCACGCTCATCTTACGGGTGTGTCGGACGAGTGCCCCAATCAATCCGCAAGGAGGAATGCCATGGAAAACATCCATCGATCGAGAACATCGCGTGTCCGCCGCCGCTGGCTGTTAGGCGCCAGCCTGCCCGCCGTAGCGCTCGCTTCGGGACTCGCCCTCAGTCCTGTGCAGGCAGGGGATTACAACAACGATGATGAACGTACGGCTGGGGATGTGGCCACAGACAGCTGGATCACCACCAAGGTCAAATCACAGCTGCTGGCCGACCAGGAAGTCTCTGGCTTCGATATTTCCGTCGAAACGAAGGACAACGTGGTCTATCTCTCTGGCGAAGTGAAAGATCAGTCGCAGGTCAATCATGCGGTCGAGATCGCTGAAGATACCGAGGGCGTCGAGCGTGTGGATTCGACTTCCCTGCGGGTAGCCACCGCTATCGATCAGGTGCGTGATGCTGTCACTGGCAACGGTCGCTGAAAAGCTGTGTCGTCTGCGTGAGTTATTTCGTTTGCAGTAGCTCGAAGGCCGTCGGCGGGCGACTCGTGAGGAGTCGCCCCCCCCCCCCCCCCCCCCCGGTGCCCGGGCGCAGACACATCGGGTAAAGGGCCGGAAATCCCC
>RECU01000008.1 GCA_007693855.1 Gammaproteobacteria bacterium
TGAGTTCCACGACAGCTCCCTGGTATGAGTGAAGATTGCGACGGCGCCGGCCTGTGCGGCCAAAACCCCATCCGTTCCGGAGACATTCCGGATCAACATTGCCGGTAACGACACTGTGACAGGCTCGGTTGAAGCCCCGGCAGGCCTCGGGTACCTTATCAGCATAGTTTTTGGGCGGCCAACTTTTTAAAACAGCAGATCGAGAGTGTCCAACAAAACAGAAGAACTCCGCTGGGGTGTAGCGCACAAACTCGAATTCATCGAGTTCCGCCTGTTCTGGGACGGTCATGTCAATCGTTCGGATCTGACCGGACAATTCGGCCTATCGACCAACCAGGCCTCCAACGACTTGAACCGCTACCTCAAGCTCGCGCCGGCCAACATGGTCTACGACACCCGGGCACGCACCTATGCCCGCGGGCCCGCATTCAAGCCGCTGTACTACCGGCCCGAGGCCGAGGGGCTGCTCTCGCAGCTGCGCTCGATCGACCAGGGGCTGCTGGATGCCGAGGCTTCCTGGATCAGCACGCTGCCGGCCTTCGATGCCACACCCACCCCGGTGCGCGGCGTGGACGCCAAGACGCTTCGCGCCGTGATCCTCGCGATCCGGGCCTGCCGCGCCATCGAGGTGCACTACCAGTCGCTGTCGCATCCCGAGCCGCGCTGGCGCTGGATCGCCCCGCATGCGCTGGCCTTCGACGGGTTTCGCTGGCACGCGCGGGCCTACTGCCTGGCCGATGAGCGCTTCAAAGACTTCCTGCTCTCGCGCATGCTGAAGGTGCGAGGGGAGCGGCCGAGCGACATCGCGGCGACGGCAGACCGCGACTGGGCGGCGCGGGTGACGCTTGAGATCGGCCCGCACCCGAAGCTCTCGCCCGGCCAGCGCAAGGTCATCGCCCGGGATTACGGCATGCGTGGCGGCAAGGCCAGGATTCGGGTCCGCCGGGCGCTGCTGTATTACGCGCTCAAGCGCCTGGGGCTGGATACCGACCCTGGGGCGCGATCGCCGCAGGATCAGCAGATCGTGCTGCTCAATCGCGCGGCCGTGTTCGCGCAGGGCACATGACGCGCTTCGTCCACACCGCAGACTGGCAGATCGGCAAGCCTTACGGCAGCGTGGCCGAGCCGGGCAAGCGGGCGCTGCTGCAGGAGGCGCGTATCCAGGCGATCGAGCGGCTCGGGGAGGTGGCGGCGGAGGCCGATGCGGCGTTCATCGTGGTCGCGGGCGACCTGTTCGATTCAGCCACGGTGCCCAGCGCCACCGTCTCGAAGACCCTGGCGGCGATCGGGGCGCTGGCGCGGCCCGTGTACGTCATTCCCGGTAACCATGACCACGGTGGGGCCGGCGGCATCTGGGGGCAGGCGTACTTCCAGCGCGAGCATGATGCGCTCGCCCCGAATCTCCACGTGCTGCTCGAGGCGGAACCGGTCGTGCTCGACACCGCGGTGCTGCTGCCCTGTCCGCTGCTGCGCCGGCATGCCAGCGACGACCCCGCCGCCTGGCTGGCCCGTCTCGAGGGCCAATGGGAGGGCTTTGGCGATCTGCCGCGGATCGTGCTGGCACACGGCTCGGTGCAGGACTTCACCGGCGCGGTGAGCGACGAGGAGGAGGATCTCTACACCAGCGTACCGAACCGTCTTCACCTCGAGCGCATGCCGATGGCCGACATCGACTACATCGCCCTGGGCGACTGGCATGGCACGCTGCAGGTGGGCCCGAAAGCCTGGTATGCCGGAGCGCACGAGCAGGACCGGTTTCCGCGCGGCCCCGAGTACACCTCGGGGCAGTGCCTGGTCGTGACCGCCGAGCGCGGTGCGCCGCCGGGGGTCAGGGCAGCGGTCACCGGGGCGGTCCGCTGGCACCAGCTGTCGCATGAGTTCGTGGGCGAGGACCCGGTGTCGGCGTTCAAGCAGGCCATGGCGCAGCTGCTGGGCGGGCGGGTGGAGCGTGATCTGCTGGAGCTTCGTCTGTCCGGTGCGCTGGGATTTGCCGATCACGACCGCCTCCAGGATGAACTGTCGGTCTGGACGAACCGGTTGATCCGCCTGAAGCTCAAAGACACGACGACCTACGCGCCCACCGCCGAGGAGATCGATGCCCTGGCCAACCGCGCGGAGGATCCGCTGATCGCCCAGGTGGCCCAGGCGTTGCTGGCCGAGGGCGCGGGCGAGGGGCGCGAGGCCGATGTGGCGCGCCATGCGCTGCGCGAACTCCATCGGCTGGCGGGCTGAGAGCATGCGCCTGTTGGAGTTGAGCGTTCGCCATTACCGTCTGCACGAGGCGCTGACGGTGGTCTTCGATCCCCACCGCAATGTCATTGCCGGACCAAACGAGGCCGGCAAGAGCACCCTGATGGAAGCGCTGCAGCGGGTGTTGTTCCTGCCTGCCAAGGGCAACACCGCCCTGCACCGGGCGATGCGCCCGGCCCACGGGGGCGGGATCCCCGAGGTGGTGCTGCGTTTCGAGGCTGGCGGCCAGGAGTATCGCCTCTTGAAACGTTACGCCAAGGGCGCCGGGCAGGTGAGCCTCGCGCGGGTCGGGGGCAACACCGTCACCGACCAGGCGGCGGAGGAGGCGCTCCAGGCGTTGCTGGGTGAGCCCAACGGCAAGCCCGAGCACGCGTGGGCCCACATCCTGGTGGAACAGGGCCACTCCGCAAAAGACCCAACGGAGTTTGCCAACGCCTATCGACAGGATCTGGTGGCGCAGTTCCAGGCGTCGGGCGGGGCCATCGTGCAGCAGTCGGCACGCGATGCCGCCGTGTCGGCAAAGCTCACGGAGAAGGTGGGCGAGTGGTTCACCCGGCAGGCCAGGCCGCGGGCAGGATCGCCGCTGGCCGAGGCCGAGAGCGCACTGGCCGAGGCCCAGCGCGTGCTGCAGGACGCCGAGGGGCGCTTCGAGCAGCGCGAGGCTGCCAGCCGCCGCCACGCCGAGGCGAGCGCGCGCATCGCCACCATCGAGACCGAACAGGCCGAGCTGTCACGGGAACTCGAGCAGGCCACCGCCACGGCCCGCAGCATCGAGGCGCTTCAGGCGGAGCTTGAGGAGCAGACGCGCGCGCTGGAGGAGGCCGAGCGGGCGTATGCCCAGGCGCTGGACGCCGATGGGAAGATCGCAGCCGCCCGCGGCGCACTCGCGCAGCATCGCCAGGCGCTCGCCCCCCTGAGCGAGGCCGAAACCGCGGCCGACGCGGCGCTGATTGAGCGCCAGCATCAGGCGCGGGTGGCGAAAGCGGCGTGGGAGGCGGCCAGTGCCCGTGCCGCGGGCGCGCGCGTCGCGCTCGAGGGCCAGGTGCTGGTGCGTGATCTGGTCAGGAGTCGCGAACGCCAGGCGGAGGTCAGCGTCCGGTTGCAGAAGCTGGCCCAGCTCGAACAAGACCTCGCCGAGCGGCGAACCGCCCTGGCCGCGCTGCTGCCGGTGACCCGGGAGCAGGCCGAGACCCTGCGGGGGCACGAGGACCAATGCGCCCGCGCGCAGGCGGCGATCGAGGCGACCTCGGCGAGGCTCTCGGTCATCGAGGCGGGCCAGTCGGTGCAGATCGGTGACCGGGCGCTCGAGGCCGGCGCGGTGGAGGTGTTTGCCGAGGCCACCGAGATCCGGGTGGGCGAGAATGTGCGCCTGGCGCTGACGCCGGGCGGCGGCACGGATCTGCAGCAGGCGCTGCGACAGCGCGATGCACTCACCCGCACGCGAGACGATTGGCGCGCGCGCCTGGGCGTGCAGGGCGCCGCCGAGGCCTTCGAGGCTGCAGAGCGCTGCGAGCGCATGCGCGCGGACCTGGCGCAACTCGAGGCACGCCTGGCGGACGCCGGGGGCGAGGCCCTGCGCCAGGAGGCCCAGCAGCTGGCGGAGCAGGTGACCACCCTGGAGGCGCGGATCGCCCGTCAGTCCCAGGGCACCCAGGCGAGCGGAGATGCCGCCGGTACTGCGGATGCAGCTGATGCATTTGATGCAGCGGAATCAGCGGCGGCCGACCCGCCGGTGAGCCTGGCGGCGGCCGAGGCGGCGGTGCAGGCCGCCGAGCAGGCGAAAGATGAAGCCCAGAGCGAGGAGGGGGATCTCGCCAACCGGCGGTCGCTGGCCGAGCAGGCCGTGGAGCAGGCGCGCGAGGCAGCCGATGCCGCGCGGCTGCGCGCGCGTGATCTGGCGGCCAGGGTGGCCGAGGGTGAGCAGAAGCTCAACTGGCTGCTCGAGCAGTCCGGTGAGGATGACGCCCGCCAGCGGGCACTGGCCGACCTTCGCGCGGGCAGAGATCAGCACGCCCAGCGTCTGGAGGCCACGCAGGCAAGTCTTGCCGGCCTGCAGCCCGAGCTGGTGGTGCAGGACGTGGCGCGCCTGGATCGCGCCCTTCGGGCGCAGGCCGAGGCCTCGCAGCAGGCCCGCGCCGAGCTCAACCAGGCCTTCGGTGCGCTGGGGGCGGACGGCGTGTCCGACCCGGAGGCTGACCTGTCGCGTGCCCGCGCGGCCCACCAGCGTGCCCGCACGAAAGCCGAGGCGGAGCAGCTGCGCGCCGATGCCCTGCTGCGCCTGCATGCGCTGTTCAGCGAAAAACAGCAGCAGCTTGCCCAGGCCTATACCCGCCCGCTGGTGCAGAAGGCGACCGAGTACCTGCGACCGGTGCTGGGGGCGAGCACGGTGATGGAACTGGCCGTGGAGGGCACCGGGTTCAAGGACCTGCAGGTTTATCGGGCCGATCGGGCGGACACGGCGTTCTCGTTCGATGCGCTCAGCGGTGGCACCCGCGAGCAGGTGTCCGCGGCGCTTCGGCTGGCCATCGCCGAGGTGCTCGCCGCCGACCACGACGGCTGCCTGCCGGTAGTCTTCGACGATGCGTTCACCAATGCAGATCCCGAGCGCATCCGCCAGCTCCAGCGGATGCTCGATCTGGCCGCCACCCGTGGCCTGCAGGTCATCGTGCTCACGTGCACGCCGCGGGATTACAGCGGGTTTGGGGCGCGGGAGATCGC
>RECU01000073.1 GCA_007693855.1 Gammaproteobacteria bacterium
CGCTCGCGGGGAAATGCGTCAACGCGCGCAGCGTCTCCAGCCGCGCGTCGATCCGCTCCGCCGGCCACCCGAGATGCCGCGCCATGAGCGCAATGTTGTCGCGTGCCGTCAGGTGCGGAAACAGCCCGCCGTCCTGGATGACGTAGCCGATGCGCCGACGCACGGCGGGCAGTCCCGCCCGGGTCAGCGGCTGGCCATCAAACCGCACCTCACCCGAGGAGGGCTGCAGCAGGCCGATCAGCAGCCGCAGCAGCGTCGACTTGCCACAGCCCGAGGGACCGATCAGCGCGGTGGTCGCCCCCGAAGCGAGGGCGAGATCCACCGCCGAGAGGGCCGGGGTCCCGGCGAAGGACTTGCTGACGGCCTCGAGTTCGAACATCCACGCTCCCTGCACTGGCCCCGGCAGTCTACGTGATCCGCGCGCGCTTGCTGAGCACGGAGGGCGATGTTGAAATGACTCCCGGCGCGTGATGCCGCCGGCAGCGCAAGGGACAGCAGATGCAGCAACGCACCGGCCACCGCCTGCGGGTGGGGCGTATCGCGGGGATCGCGGTCGATCTCGACTGGTCGCTGCTGATCATCTTCACGCTGATCACCGTGGCGCTGGCCATCGGGCTGTTCCCGGCCTGGCATCCGGAGTGGTCGGCGGCCACCGCCTGGCTGGCCGGGCTCGGCGCGGCCACCCTGTTCCTGCTCTCGGTACTGGCCCACGAGTTCGCCCACGCGCTGGTCGGCCGGCGCCGTGGCATCACCATCCGCCAGATCACGCTGTTCGTGTTCGGCGGCATGGCGCACATGGACAACGAACCGCAGCGCTGGCGCGACGAATTCTGGATGGCGCTGGCCGGGCCGCTGGCCAGCCTGGTGATCGGTGCGAGCTGTCTGCTGCTGGCGGGCCTGCTGATCGGCCCGGTGGAGTTCGATCCGGCGGCCCCGGAGGCACTGCTCGCCGAACTCGGCCTCGTGCCCTCGGTGCTGCTGTGGCTGGGTCAGATCAACATCATCCTGGCGATCTTCAACATGGTGCCCGGCTTCCCGCTGGATGGCGGGCGGGTACTGCGTGCGCTGCTGTGGGGCATGACCGGTGACATGCGCCGCGCCACCCGCTGGGCCTCGCTCGGCGGCCAGGCCTTCGCCTGGCTGCTGATCGGTCTCGGCGTCTCGATGGCGGTCGGCATCCAGGTGCCGGTGTTCGGGGCGGGCCTGGTCGGCGGCCTGTGGCTGATGTTCATCGGCTGGTTCCTGAACAACGCTGCGCTGGTCAGTTATCGGCAGCTGGTCACCCGTGATGCCCTGGAATCGGTGCCGGTGTCGCGACTGATGTGCACGGGGCTGGACAGCGTCGAGACGTCGCTGCCGGTGGAGCGCCTGGTCACGCAGCACCTGATGCACCGGGAGCAACGCGCCTACCCCGTCACCGAGGCGGGCCGCCTGGTCGGGCTGGCGACGCTGCGCGACGTGCGGGCCCTGCCCAGCGAACGCTGGCCGGACACCCCAGTGGGCCAGATCATGACCCCGGCCGCGCGCCTGATCAGTGTCTCGCCTGAAGACGATGCCTTCGAGGTGCTGTCGCTGCTTGGCCAGCGGAATCTGAACCAGGTGCCGGTGCTGGCCGAGGGCCAGGTGCTCGGGCTGGTGCGGCGCGAAGACATCGTGCGCTGGCTGGCGCTGCACGGCGATGCGGACAGCCCCCGCCCCGCTGACCGCTGAGCCGGCTGCGGCAATTCCGCATTTCCAGCCGCTTGACACCCATCGTATGCTGGTGCCGATTTGCTGACGGAGCCGTTAATGAAGATCAAGAATATTTTCTGCGTCATGGACCCCACCGCCGAGACCCAGCATGCGCTGGTGCGCGCGGCCTTCGTGGCCCGGGCGCAGCGCGCCACCATCACCGCCTATCTGGTGATCCCGAAAGACGAAGACATGGCTGACCCGGAGGGCTGGCTCGAGACGCAGATCGCGCCGCTCCGCGAGCAGGGTCTCACCGTCGAGCCGCAGATCGAGCGCGCCGCCGACTGGCGTCGGGCGATCGCAACGGCGGCCGAGAGCAGCGGTGCCGACCTCATTACCAAGAGCACCTACCGCCGCTCCGCGGTCCGCCGCTGGCTGCTGCGAAACTCCGATCACCTGCTGCTGAAATCGGCCCGTTGCCCGATTCTGTTCTCGAAGACCGACAGCACACTCGCCGAGAATGGGCCGGAGAAAATCCTGGTGGCGGTCAACGTGAACGCCGACGACCTGGAACGCCGCGAGCTGCGGGAGACGGTCACGCGCTACGCGCGCGAGCTGGTCGAGCTGCTGGGTGCGGAGTTGCACGTGGTCAACTCGTTCCCGAGCCGCATGGAGTTCGTGCATCCACCGGACCTGGCGAAGCAATTCGGTATCGCGCGCAACCAGGCGCATGTCGGCGAAGGCGCCGCGGAAGACGTCATCACCGAGACCTGCGAGCGACTGGGCAATCCCCTGCTGGTCATGGGTGCGGTGATCCGCCCGGGCGTGAAAGGGATGGTGGTTGGCAACACGGCCGAGCGCATCCTGAACGCGGTGCCGGGTGACGTGCTCGCGATCGTGCGTCCGGGCTTCGCCAAGCTGCCGCCCCAGACCTGATGCTCGAGCCTGATCGCTCAGGCCCGAGCGATCAGTCCTGGCGGCCCTCGAGGCTGGCCACCCACTCGTCGATGAGCACCCGGAGCCGGTCCGGGTGCGTCGTCGGGAGCCAGTGTTCCGAGGGCAGTTCGACGAATCGCGCGCTGGCCAGGGCAGGCTCGAGTCTGCGTCGGGTCAGCGCGGCATCGGTCATGCGCCGGCCACTGGCCTGAATCACCAGCGCCGGCGCCTTGAGCTCCGCCAGCGGCAGCGGTCTCAACAGCTCGACGAAATTCCCCAACAGCTGGGCAAGCGGCAGCACACCGGCATCATGGCGAAGCGAGCCATGCACCTCCAGCAGATCATGGGTGTCGGCCACCTGCACGGGCGCATCGAGTTCACGCAGGTGGACACGGCGCAGCCGGCGACGGAATACGCCCAGGCGATTGACCCGGCCGATCACCCAGGCACCCAGGCGCAGCAGCGGCGCCAGGCGCCGCAACCAGGCCATGCGTCCGGTCAGCGCCTCACTCAACATCGGTTCGATCAACACCACACCCGCACAGCGTGCCGGGTAACGCGCGGCGAAGTGCACGGCGAGGTTGGCGCCCAGACAGTGGCCGGCGACGACCGCCCGAGCCACCTGCTCATGGTCGAGCAGCGCGACAAGATCATCACACCATTGATCCATCCGTGCCGGCCCGCGCCAGACGGAATCGGCATGGCCGCGGAGATCCGGCGCCAGCAGCAGATGATTCGTCAGCTGCGTGTGATCGACGAAATGCCACCAGCGCGTGCCATTGCTGGCCGCGCCATGCAGCAACACCAGCGCCGTGGACGCCGCAGGCCTGAACGGCAGCCGGCGCCGGTAGGCCAGGCTCACCCCGTCTGCGGCACACAGGTGCTGCAGGGTATCGAACGATTCCTCCACCCGCGCGCCGTCCTTCAGCCTCATGATCCGGTATCCTCCACGAGAGGCGAACGGGCATCCTCACGGCGCTGTTCGCGCGAGTCAACACACGGCTTCCCCGCATGATTCGCCCCTCGACCCGCGCGGGGCAATCCGCCAGACTGGACGTATGCAACGACCCTACCTGCTGACGGTCAACGCCGGCTCCTCGAGCCTGCGCTGCGGGCTGTTCACCGCCAGTGACGCGGCTGCGGCAGCCCTCAGGCAGGATGACCCGAACACTCCCACCGGCGAGTTGCCGGAGCCGATCTTCGGGCTGCATGTCGAGCTGCCGTCGACCCGGCGCGCGGCCAGGCTGCATGTCACCGCGGGTGAGGCGAAGTACTCGGGCTCGACGAGCCGGGGGGTGGTCGACCAGGAGACTGCGCTGGCCGAGATCTTCGCGTGGCTGGCCGAGCGCGGCTTTCGAAGCGGCATCGGGGCTGTCGGGCACCGCATCGTTCACGGCGGCACGCATGCTGCCCCGGCGCTCATCACCCCGGCCCTGTTGCGCACGCTGGAGTCGCTCGCCCCACTGGCCCCCCTGCACCAGCCCAACGATCTGGCCGCCGTGCACGCGGTCCACCGACAACTGCCCGGCGCGGGCCAGGTCGCCTGTTTCGACACCGCCTTCCATCGCAGCCTGCCCCCGCGGGCGCACCGCCTCGCCGTGCCGGTCGACATCGCCGATCTGCCACTGCGTCGCTTCGGCTTTCACGGGCTGTCCTACGAGGCGATTGCCGGCGAGATGCTGCGCATTGCCCCGGCCGAGCGCCGCATCATCGCCGCACACCTCGGTAACGGCGCGAGCCTCTGCGCCATCGACACCGGTCAGAGCGTCGACACCACCATGGGCGTCACGCCGCTGGACGGGCTGCCCATGGGCACGCGCAGCGGTGCCCTGGACCCGGGCCTGGTACTCTGGCTGCAGCGTGAGGGCGGCCATTCCCCCGAGCGCCTCGCCGAGCTGCTCTGGCGCAAATCCGGGCTGCTGGCGCTCTCGGGCACCAGCGCCGATATGCGAATCCTGCTCGACACCGACACCGGCGCCGCCCGCGAGGCCGTGGAAGTCTTCTGCTACCGGGTCGCCCAGGGCATGGCCGCGATGGCGATCGCCCTCGGCGGCGTCGACGCCATCGCCTTCTCCGGAGGCATGGGTGAGCGCGCCCACCCCGTCCGGGCGGGCATCGCCGAACACCTGGGCGTGCTCGGCGTCAAACTTGACCCGATCGCCAATGCCACCAACCGGCCCGTGTTCTCACGTCCCGGGAGCGCGGTGAAACTGCGCATCGTGCCGACCGACGAGGAAGCGATCATCGCGCGGCATACAGCGCGTACCCTGGGCCTGGTCCCCGATCAGGCGTAGGCGCGCTGCAGGTACTGCTGCAGCATCCGCTGCGAATTGAAAAACGCGCCATTCAGCGCGATCGCATGCCGCCTGATCGTGAGAAACGCATCGCCGCCTTCGAGGTAACAGGGCAGCACGGCATGCTCGAGCTTGTCATACAGACTCGCTGCGTCCCGGGCGCGCAACGCTTCATCGTCGCTGGTACCCGCGCCGCCAGCGCCAGCCCCGCTGTCCCCAATGGACCAGCCGGTAATCCCTTCGAGATGGCCTTCGATCCACCAGCCATCCAGCGTACTGAGGCTGGGCACACCATTCATGGCGGCTTTCATGCCGCTGGTGCCCGAAGCCTCGTTGGGCGGCAGCGGGGTGTTCAGCCAGACGTCCACGCCGCTGACCAGCTTCGCCGCGAGGGCGGTGCCGTAATCCGGCAGCCATACCACCTCGATGCCGTCTTCGCGCAGCGTCTCTGCGGCGGCATGCACATCGCGGATCAACGCCTTGCCGCCCTCGTCAGCCGGATGCGCCTTACCAGCATAGAGCACCTGCAGCCCGCCGTGACGCCGCGCGATCGCGCGCAGGCGTTCCAGGTCGGTAAACAACAGGTCGGGGCGCTTGTAAGCCGTCGCCCGGCGGGCAAATCCCAGCGTGAACCGCGCAGGCTCCAGACGTCGGCCGGTGCTGGTCGCCACGTGCTCCAGCAGGTCGCGCTTGGACGCCGCGTGAGCCTCGGCGATCTCGGCCAGGGGGATGGCCAGGGCGTAGCGCAGACTGTAATTGTCGGCCTGCCAGCCGGCGACATGACGATCCAGCACGGCGGCCATCGGGGCGGCGATCCAGGTGGCGGCATGCACGCCGTTGGTGATGGCGTCCACGGAGTACTCGGCGAACATCAGCCGGGAGATCTCGCCGTGACGATGGGCGACACCGTTCACGTGGCCGCTGAGGTTGAGCGCCACGTAGGTCATGTTGAGCATCAGGTCATGATCCAGCGCATCGCGCGGCAGGGAAAACCGATCGTCGCTGCGCAGCACCTGGCGGTAGACATCGATGGCAAACACGTCGCGCAGTTTCGGCGCGCGCCCGCGGCCGAGCAGCTCCGCGGCAAGTTCCAGGGGGAACTGGTCGTGGCCTGCGGGGACGGGCGTATGCGTGGTAAACACGCACTGCTCGCGTACCGCCTCGATCTCGTGCTCACCGACACCGTTGTGTCCGTTGCCGCGGTGCTGTTCCTCGAGCAGCTCCAGGGTGAGCAGCGCCGCATGCCCCTCGTTCATGTGGAACCGCCGGATGGCGCCGAAGCCAAGCATGCGCAGCATCCGCACCCCGCCGAGGCCGAGCAGCATCTCCTGGGCCAGGCGGTAGCGGGCATCGCCCCCGTAGAGCTGATCGGTGAACGCACGGGCCGCCTCGTCGTTGTCTTCGATGCGGCTGTCGAGGAAGATCACCGGGACCGTATGACCTCGACAGCCGCGCACCTCATAGCGCCAGCCGCGCAGGCGCACGTCGCGCCCCGCGACCGCCACCGTCACCTGCCCTGGCAGCGGCTCGAGCAGTTCCTCTACCGGCCAGTCCTCGGGGGCTTCATGCTGTTCGCCGTCGGGCGCCAGCGTCTGGCGGAAATAGCCTCGCCGATGCAGCAGACACACCGCCACCATCGGGATGCCGAGATCGGCCGCGGTGCGGAGGGTGTCGCCGGCGAGCACGCCCAACCCACCGCTGTAGGTCGGCATGCGCGCATCCAGCGCGATCTCCATGGAGAAGTAGGCGATTTCCGCCGTCGTCTGCACGTCGCTTGCCGTCACTGTCGGTCTCTACCTGCCCTGTGGCCCGCTGTACCGGCGTCTGGCGTGCGGCTCAAGCCGCCTGCAGC
Source organism: Gammaproteobacteria bacterium (assembly GCA_007693855.1). Classification (GTDB taxonomy): domain Bacteria; phylum Pseudomonadota; class Gammaproteobacteria; order Steroidobacterales; family PWYM01; genus PWYM01. The sequence goes on from RECU01000073.1 coordinate 6,754, forward strand.
GCGGCGCGGCGTTCGTCGAGGGCCGCCAGTAACTTGCGGTAGGCGTCGGCGAACGCCTCGACGCCCTCGCGCTCGAGCTGCGCCGTCACCGCAGCCATCGAAATACCCATCCGCTCGACCCGCCCGAGAATCTCGCCGGCCGCCGCCGCGCGCCCTGCCAGGGTGTCGCTCACCGTACCGTGGTCCAGAAACGCCTCCAGCGTGGCCGGCGGCAGGGTATTGACGGTGTCGCGGCCAATCAGCTGGTCGACGTAGAGGACGTCCGAATAGGCGTCATTCTTGGTGCCGGTGCTGCCCCAGAGCAGGCGCTGGCCACGCGCGCCGCGCCCGCGCAGATCGGCCATCTCGGGCGCGGCCATGAAGGCGCTGAACTCGTCCCAGGCAACCCGCGCATTCGCAATCGCCACCTGCCCGCGCAGCGCAAGCGCGTCCTCGCTGCCCAGTTCCTCGAGCGCGCGATCCACCAGCGTGTCGATGCGACTGACGAAAAACGACGCCACCGAGGCGACGCTCCCGGGGGCGGCCAGTCGGGCCACACCCTGGCGCCAGGCGCGCAGCACCTCCAGGTAGCGCGACACGGCAAACAGCAGGGTGACGTTGACGTTGATCCCGTCGGCCAGCGTCGCCTCGATCGCCTTCAGACCTTCCGGCGTGGCCGGAATCTTGATCATCACGTTGGGCCGGTCGACCGCATCGAACAGCCGGCGCGCCGCAGCAATCGTGGCCTCGGTGTCGTGTGCCAGCAGCGGCGAGACCTCGAGGCTGACGTAGCCGTCTTCGCCGCCGCGGTACTCATAGACCTCGCGCAGCAGATCGGCCGCGCGAGTGACGTCCTCGACCATCAGCGCATCGAGCAGCGCGGGGGTCTCACCTGCCGGGTTGGCCGCCAGCCACGCGCGAATGCTCGCGTCGTACTCTCCGCCGGCCGTGATCGCCTTGTGGAAGATCGACGGGTTGGTCGTCACCCCGGTCACGCCCTGCGTGATGTACTCGGCCAGGCCGCCGCGCTCCAGCAGCGTGCGATCGATGGTGTCCAGCCAGATGGACTGGCCGTGGGAGGCGAGTTCGGAAAGCCTAGGATGCATCGTCGTTACCGTAAGGCCAGCGCCAGTCGACAATCTCCGGCATGTCCTGCCCGTGCTTGCGAATGTAGTGGTGGTGGTCGATCAGCTTGTCGCGAATCACCTGCTTGGCGTAAGCCGCAAGATACCCGAGCTTGGGCACCCGGTCGATCACATCCCCCACGAGGTGGAAGCGGTCGAGATCATTCAGCACTGCCATGTCGAAGGGGGTCGTCGTGGTCCCCTCCTCCTTGTAGCCGCGCACATGCAGGTTGCGGTGATTGGTACGCCGGTAGGTCAGCCGATGGATCAGCCAAGGGTACCCATGGTAGGCGAAGATGATCGGCTTGTCGGTGGTGAACAGCGCGTCGAAGTCGCGATCGGAGAGCCCGTGGGGGTGCTCCTCGCGCGGCTGCAGGGTCATGAGGTCGACCACGTTGACCACGCGCACCTTGAGCTCCGGCACATGCTGGCGCAGCAGGTCGACCGCCGCCAGGGTCTCGAGCGTCGGCACGTCGCCGGCGCAGGCCATCACCACGTCCGGCTCGCTGCCCCGGTCGTTGCTGGCCCATTCCCAGATGCCAATGCCGGCGCTGCAGTGGCGGATGGCTGACGCCATATCCAGCCACTGGGGCTGCATCTGCTTGCCGGCAACGATGACGTTGATGAAATCGCGGCTGCGCAGCACCTTGTCGGTGACATACAGCAGGCAGTTGGCATCCGGCGGCAGGTAGACCCGGATGATATCGGCCTTCTTGTTGACGACATGGTCGATGAAGCCCGGGTCCTGGTGGCTGAAGCCGTTGTGGTCCTGGCGCCAGACGTGCGAGGTCAGCAGGTAGTTCAGTGAGGCGACAGGCCGTCGCCACGGCACTTCGTGTGCCGCCACCTTCAGCCACTTGGCATGCTGGTTGAACATCGAGTCGACGATGTGGATGAAGGCCTCGTAGCAGGAGAACAGCCCGTGTCGCCCGGTCAGCAGGTAGCCCTCCAGCCAGCCCTGGCAGGTGTGTTCGGAGAGGATCTCCATCACGCGGCCCGCCGGCGAAAGCTGCTCATCGCCCTCCTGCAGCTCGGCCACCCAGGTGCGATCAGTGACTTCGAAGACCGCCCCCAGGCGGTTGGACTCGGTCTCGTCAGGGCCGAACAGCCGGAAGTTGCGGTGGGCGGCATTCTTCTGCATCACATCGCGCAGGAAACGGCCCATCACCCGCGTGGTCTCGGCCATGTCGCGCCCAGGGTGCGCGACCTCCAGGGCATAGTCCCGGAAGTCCGGCAGCACCAGGTCGCGCAGCAGCAGCCCGCCGTTGGCGTGCGGGTTGGCACCCATGCGTCGCGCCCCTTCGGGCACCAGCGCCAGGAGCTCGGCGCGCGGCGCACCGGTCTCATCGAACAGCGCCTCCGGACGGTAACTCTTCAGCCAGCGCTCGAGCACCCCGCGGTGGGCATCACTGCTCGCGGCATCCCCGAAAGGCACCTGGTGAGACCGCCACGAGCCCTCGATCTGCTTGCCGTCGACCTCCGCCGGCCCGGTCCAGCCCTTGGGCGTCTTCAGGACGATCATCGGCCAGCGCGGGCGGCTCAGTACCCCCTCCTCGCGGGCGGCACGCTGGATGGCGGCGATGTCGTCGAGCGCCTCGTCGAGGGCCCCCGCCAGCTGCTGGTGCACGCGCATGGGGTCGTCACCCTCGACCAGGATCATGCGGTGACCGTAGCCGGTCATCAGCGCGTCGAGCTCCTCGACAGGGATGCGCGCCAGCACCGTCGGGTTGGCGATCTTCCAGCCGTTCAGGTGCAGCACCGGCAGCACGGCGCCGTCAGTGGCGGGATTCAGAAACTTGTTGGAGTGCCAGGCCGTGGCCAGCGGCCCGGTCTCGGCCTCACCATCGCCGATCACGCACAGCGCCACGAGCTCGGGGTTGTCGAACACGGCACCGTAGGCGTGGGAAAGCGCATAGCCGAGCTCCCCGCCCTCGTGAATCGAGCCGGGCACTTCCGGCGCGACATGGCTGGGCAGGCCACCGGGGAAGGAGAACTGCCGGAACAGCCGCTGCATGCCCTCGCCGTCACGCGGGACATCCGGGTAGACCTCGCTGAAACTGCCCTCCAGCCAGGTATTGGCCACCAGCGCCGGGCCGCCGTGGCCCGGGCCGGTGATGAAGATGGCATCGAGGTCACGCTGGCGGATCGCCCGGTTCATGTGTGCGTAGAGCAGGTTCAGCCCGGGCGTGGTGCCCCAATGGCCCAGCAAGCGCACCTTGATGTGCTCAGGCAGCAGCGGCTCGCGCAGCAGGGGGTTCGCGAGCAGGTAGATCTGGCCCACCGACAGATAGTTCGCCGCGCACCAGTAATCGTGTATCGCGGCCAGTTCCTCCGCCGATAGCGGCCCCATCGCCGCCGATCCGTCGCCAAGTTCGTGCATGTCCATTCCTTGCGAGCTTGCCGCCCGCGTATGACCGTCTGGTGACAGCGCCCGGCGCGCCGGCCAGTGGGTTCAGCCTAACGTCGGTTCCGCCTGCACCAGCATCGGGGAATACCGCGATGCACCCCGCGGAGTTCACGATGTGGCTGCGACGCAGCCCCTTGGCAGGCTCCCGGGGGAGTCCCAGAATAGGGGGGCCGGTGTGTGCCGGCGTTGTCGTTCCGGAGCTTCTGCGCCATGGCAGGCCACCGTTTTCATCTTGACGTCGTTCCCACGCTGCCGGAGAACATCAGCCGGCTGGCCGACCTGGCCGACAACCTGTGGTTCAGCTGGCACCGCCCCACGCGCCAGCTGTTCCTGATGCTCGACCGCGCACTGTGGTGGCGGGTCGGGCGCAACCCGCGCCTGTTCCTGCGGCATGTCGATCAATCGATCCTCACGCGCGCGGCCGACGACCGCACGTTTCTCTCGGCCTACCGCAGCGTGCTGGCGGAGTTCGATGCCTACCAGGAGGCGGCGCCGAACGGGCAACCGAAGTCACCGCTCGCCAAAGACGATCTCATCGCCTATTTCTGTGCCGAGTTCGGCTTCCACGACAGCGTGCCGATCTACTCCGGCGGCCTGGGTATTCTGGCCGGCGACCACTGCAAGACCGCGAGCGATCTGGCCTTGCCGTTCATCGCCGTGGGCCTGCTGTATCGCCAGGGGTATTTCACCCAGCGCATCGACGGCCACGGACAGCAGATCGCCGAGTACCACACCGTGCTCTCGCACGAGATCCCGGTGTTCCCGGTCACCGACGCTGCAGGCCACGATGTCGTGGTGCCCTGTCCGGTGCAGACCCGTACGGTGCAGGTGAAACTGTGGAAGGCGCAGGTCGGCCGCGTCCAGGTCATCCTGCTCGACACCGATATCGAGGCCAACGAGGAGCAGGATCGGGCCATCACCCGCGTGCTCTACGGGGGCGACCAGACCACACGGATCCGCCAGGAGATCATCCTCGGCATCGGCGGTGTGCGGGCCCTGCGCGCACTGGGGATGACCCCGACGATCTGGCATATCAACGAAGGGCATGCGGCCTTCCTGCTGCTCGAGCGCATGCGCGAGCGCATCGCCGACGGGCTGACCTTCGATACGGCAATCGAGGCGGTCGCCGCCTCGGCGGTATTCACCACGCACACGCCGGTCTCCGCCGGACACGACGTCTTCGATGCCGGCCTGGTCACCGAGCATCTGCAGCGGCTGATTGACGATCTCGGCGTTGACGACACGCGGGTGCTCGCCCTTGGCAATGCGACGGGTGAGCACCCGCGTTTCAACATGACCCGCCTGGCCGCAGCGCTGGCTCGTGGTGTCAACGGGGTCAGCCGCCTGCACGGCACGGTCTCCTCGGACATCCTCGCCGACGCCTGGCCCGAGGTACCACCGGCCGAGAACCCAGTAGGTTTCGTGACCAACGGCGTGCATGTCCCCACTTTTCTGCGCAGTGAATGGAGCGGACTGCTCGCCGAACATCTCGGCCCCTCCTGGGCCTACCAGCTGATGGACCGCGACATCAGCGACTCGATCATGGCGATTCCCGCCGGCCGGTTCTGGTATGTCCGCCAGCAGATCAAGAGCGACACGCTGCGCGTGCTGCGCGAACGCCTCGAGGCGCAGTACCTGCACAATCGCTACAGCGGCGCACACATCAAGCGCATGCTCCGCAACATCGATCCAGACGCCCCCGACGTGCTGCTGGTCGGCTTCGCCCGCCGCTTCGCCGCCTACAAGCGAGCCACCCTGCTGTTCACCGATCTAGACTGGCTGCGCGCCATCGTCGGCGACGAGCGCCGGCCGGTGGTGTTCGTCTTCGCCGGCAAGGCCCACCCGGCCGACGAGCCGGGTCAGCGGCTGATGCAGGAAGTCCACCGCGTCGCGAACATGCCGGAGTTTCTCGACAAGATCCTCCTGGTCGAGGGCTACAACATGGAACTCGGCGGGCTGCTGACCTCCGGGGTCGATGTCTGGCTGAACACCCCGGTCTACCCGCTGGAGGCGAGCGGCACCTCGGGCATGAAGGCGGCGATCAACGGCACGATCAACCTCAGCGTGCTGGATGGTTGGTGGGCCGAGGGCTATGACGGCAGCAATGGCTGGGCGATCCCGCCGACCACGCATGCAGCCTCGGACCACGAGCGCGACCACCAGGACGCACAGACGCTCTACGAACTGCTGCAGGACGAGGTGATTCCGCTGTATTACGCCCGTGACGAGCGCCTGGGCTACTCGCCCGGCTGGGTCGAGCGGAGCAAGCGTTCCATGGCGAGCATCCTGCCGTCCTTCAACAGCCAGCGCTTCCTCAGCGATTACCTGCGCTATTTCTACGCACCGGCCGGCGAGCGCGGACGTGCGATGGCGCACGATGGCTACGCCGCCGCACGACACCTGGCGGAGTGGAAAACCCGCGTGCGGACCGCCTGGCCCGGCGTGCGTGTGAACCTGATCGAGTGTCCCCCGGCCATGATCGACTGTGAGGGCACGCTTGGGATGGAAGTCAGCGTCACGCTCAATGGGCTTGCGCCCGAGGATGTCTGCGTGGAATGCGTGATGCAGCGCGGACTGGGTTCGGAGGTTGCGGTGCCGGTCGGGGGCCACGCCGAAAACGGTCGGCCGCTTGAAGGCCTGATGTACCTCGACGGAGAGGCTCACCATGTCGCACCGCTGATGCCCGTCGGCGCGCCCGAGCACGGCGAGCAGCGTTATCGGCTCTCGGCGGAGCTACCCTGGTGCGGGCGACTGAGCCTGGAGATTCGCGCTCGGCCGACGCACCCGGCCCTGGCCCACCCGCACGAGCTCGGGCTGTCGCGCCGGCTCGGCGACGTGCCCGGCTGAGCCCGTGATCGACCGACCCCCTGAGACGGTGGGCCGGTTCACGGTGCACGACGGCGAGGGCGTGCCGCCCGGCGCCACGCCGCGCGAGGGGGGCGTGAACTTCTCGGTGTTCAGCCGCCATGCCACCGCGGTGACGCTATATCTGTATGACAACGATACCGACGAGGCGCCGGTCGCGCGGATTGCGCTCGACCCGGTCCACCATCGGACGTTTTTCTTCTGGCATGTGTTCATCGAGGGCGCCGGCCCGGGCCTCTGGTACACCTGGCAGGTCGATGGCCCCGGTGACACGGCCACCACGGGCATGCGCTTCGACCCAGGCGTGGAACTGCTCGACCCGCGGGCCCGCGTGGTCTCTCTGCGCCGCTGGGATCGTCAGCGAGCCCTGGGGCCGAAGCGTGGCACCACCTCGATGCGCGCCCAGGTGGTGGCCACGGATGACTATGACTGGGAAGGCGATCGGCCGCTGAACCGCCCGCTCGAAGACAGTGTCATCTATGAGCTGCACGTCGGGGGCTTCACGCGCGACGCCAGCGCAGATGCCGAGCATCCGGGCAGCTTCCGCGGCATTGTCGAGAAGATTCCCTATCTGCAGTCACTGGGCATTACCGACGTCGAGCTGATGCCCGTAATGGCCTTCGACGAGCAGGACGTCCCCGACGGCGTGGCCGCGCGCGGGCTCAGCAACTTCTGGGGTTACAGCCCCTGCGGTTTCTACGCGCTGCATCCCGGCTATGGCGCAGGCGGCGACATCCGCCGCGAGTTCCGCGACATGGTCAAGGCGCTGCACCGCGCCGGCATTGGCGTGATCCTCGATGTGGTGTTCAACCACACGGCCGAGGGCGGCGAAGACGGACCCACCATCAGCTTCCGTGGGCTGGGCAACGAGTTCTTCTATCACCTCGACGCCGAAGACCTGCGCCGCTATCGCGATTACTCCGGCTGCGGCAACACCGTGAACTGCAATCACCCGGCCGTCTCACGGCTGCTGCTGCAGTGCCTGGAGTACTGGGTGCGCGAGATGCATGTGGACGGCTTCCGGTTCGATCTGGCGAGCGCCATGGCCCGCGGCGAGGACGGCGAGCCGATGTTCCATGCGCCGCTGCTGTGGAACATCGAGTTCTCCGAGGCGCTCGCTCACACCCGGCTGATCTGCGAGGCCTGGGATGCCGCAGGGCTTTATCAGGTCGGCGATTTCCCCGGCTATCGCTGGGCCGAATGGAATGGCCGCTACCGCGACACCCTGCGCCGCTGGCTGCGCGGCGAGACCGGCCTTCGCGGCGAGCTGGCGATGCGCCTGGCCGGCAGCGCTGATCTCTACCAGGCCGCCGGACGGCTGCCGGTGAACAGCATCAACTTCATCACCTGCCACGATGGCTTCACGCTGGCCGACCTGGTCAGCTACGACCACAAGCACAACGAGGCCAACGGCGAGGACAACCGCGACGGCGGCAACCACGATTTCAGCTGGAACTGCGGCGTCGAGGGCCCCAGCGATGATCCGGCCATTCAGGCGCTGCGCCGACGCCAGCAACGCAATGCCATCGCCCTGCTGCTGCTGAGTCAGGGTGTGCCCATGCTGCTGGCCGGCGATGAATTCGGCCGCAGTCAGCAGGGCAACAACAATGCCTGGTGCCAGGACAATCCGCTCGGCTGGGTCGACTGGTCGCTGGCCGAGGACAACGCCGATCTGCTGCGCTTCACGCGCGAGATGATTGCGCTGCGGCTGCGCCATCCGACGCTCAGACGGCGGCGTTTCCTCACCGGCAAGGCCGACAGCGCGCTGGACGGGCTGGCCGACATCACCTGGTTCGACGCCGACGGCGGGGCGCCCGACTGGAATGATGGCGACGCGAAGAGCCTGGGTTTCATGCTGGGCGCACGCCGTGACGAAGAGCCTGTGCTCACGGTGCTGGTGAACACTGGCGAGACAGCACTGGAGTTTACCCTGCCAGCAGCACCGCGCGGCCCATGGCAGCGGGCTGTGGATACGGCGCTCGCGCCACCGCAGGAGATCGCGCCGCCGGGATCGCAGACGCAGCTCCCGGCGGGGCGCTACCGGGTAGAGGCACGGAGCGTCGTGGCCCTCGAATCGTTCTAATCGGCCAGTTTCAGGATCACAGCCGCAAGCGGCGGCAGCGTCAGGCGGAGCGACTGCGCACAGCCGTGCGCGGGCACAGGCTCGCTGGCCAGCGGCAGCGGATTGCCGAGATCGCTGCCACCGTAGAACCGCGAATCGGAGTTCAGGCACTCCTGCCAGCCGCCGGCCTGCGGCACGCCGAGGCGCCAGTCATGGCGCGGCACGGGCGTGAAGTTCAGCACCACCACAACGCGTGTCCCGCCGCTGATCCGCTGGAAGGCCAGCGTCGACTGCAGCGCGTCGTCGCAGGACAGCCAGGCGAAGCCGTGCGGATCGAAATCGTTGCGATGCAACGGTTCGAGCGTGCGGTAGAGGTGGTTGAGGTCGCGCACCAGGCGCTGGATGCCGGCGTGCGCCGGATCCTCGAGCAGCGACCATGGCAGGCCCACACGATGGTCCCATTCCCCGGGCTGGCCCAGCTCGCCGCCCATGAACAGGAGCTTCTTGCCCGGAAAGGTCCATTGCAGGGTGTAGAGCAGGCGCAGGTTGGCCAGGCGCTGCCAGTGATCGCCGGCCATCTTGCCGAGCAGCGAGCCCTTGCCGTGCACGACTTCATCATGGGACAGCGGCAGCACGAAGTTCTCGGAGAAAGCGTACAGCGCGGCGAAATTGATCATGCCGTGGTGATGGCGACGATGCACCGGGTCCATGCCGAAGTACTTCAGCGTGTCGTGCATCCAGCCCATGTTCCACTTCATCGAAAAGCCGAGACCGCCATCCCACACCGGCCGCGAGACCTTCGGCCAGGCCGTCGACTCCTCGGCGATGGTCAGGCTGCCGGGCACCTCGCGATGGGTGAGCTCGTTGAGTCGCTGCAGAAACTGCACGGCCTCGAGGTTCTCATTGCCCCCGTGCACGTTGGGCGCCCATTCGCCCGGCCCACGGGAATAGTCGAGATACAGCATCGAGGCGACGGCATCGACCCGCAGCCCGTCGAAGTGAAACTCCTGCAGCCAGTACAGCGCACTGGAGAGCAGGAAACTCACCACCTCGCGACGGTCGTAGTTGAACACCAGGGTGCCCCAGTCCGGGTGTTCGCCCTTGCGCGGGTCGGCGTATTCGTAGAGTGCACTGCCGTCGAAACGCGCCAGGCCATGGGCGTCACGCGGGAAATGCCCGGCCACCCAGTCGAGCAGCACACCGATGCCGGCGGCATGGCAGCGATCGACGAAATACCGCAGATCGTCCGGACTGCCATAGCGACAGGTGGGGGCAAACATGCCCGTGGGCTGATAGCCCCAGGAATCATCGAAGGGATATTCAGTGACTGGCAGCAGCTCGACGTGAGTGAAGCCGAGATCGCGCAGATACGGGATGAGGGCATCGGCCAGTTGCCGGTAATTCAGCGGCCGGCCATCGGCATCACGACGCCAGGCTCCGGCGTGCAGCTCGTAGATCGACATGGGCGCATGCAGCCAGTTCCACTGCGCCCGCGCCGCCAGCCACTCGTCGTCCTGCCAGACATAGGTCGACGCCGCGAGGGCGACGGAGGCCGTCGCTGGCCGGAGCTCGGCGGCCCGGGCGTAGGGGTCGGCTTTCAGCAACAGTTCATGGCTGCGCGCGTTGCTCAGCTCGAACTTGTACAGCACACCCGGTGCCAGCCCCGGCACAAACAGCTCCCAGACGCCGCTGGAGCCGCGCACGCGCATCGGGTGGCGACGACCGTCCCAGCGGTTGAAGTCTCCGACCACGCTGACCCGCTCGGCCTCGGGCGCCCAGGTGGCGAACACCAGTCCGTCCACCCCGTCCAGCGTGGCCTCGCGGGCGCCCAGCAACCGCCAGGCCTCGGTGTGTTCGCCGGCATTGAAGCGTGCCAGCTCGGCCTCGTCGAGCACGGGGGGAAAACAGTATGGATCCCAATGCGTGTGCCAGGCGCCGGCGCCGTCCTGCCAGGCCAGGCGGTAGCGCGTGGCGACCCCGTCGGCGGGCGCCTCGAGGACAAACAGATCGGTGCCGCCAAGCCGGCGGAATTCGCAGGCCCTGCCGCCGTCCGTGTCTTCGGTGGACGCCGGCGGGGCGTCGAGCGCCGCCGGCGCGCGCTCCGCATGCAGGCGCACCCGCAAGGCACCTGGCAGCCAGGCACGTACGACCACGCGGTCCTTGGCACGCGGGTGGCGACCCAGCACGTTGAAGGGGTCGTGAAGCCTGCCCGCCAGCAGCTTCGCGAGTCCCGGATCGTCGAGCGCGTCCGTCATACGCGTGTCATCCATGGACGGTCATACTCCCCTGTCAGGCGCGCGGATAGCATGCTCGACGGTAAGCGAAATTCGCGTATGCTTGATGACAGCGCCACGCGGAGAGAGCCTGCGTATGAAACCCGTAAAATCCGGCCGATACGTGAGCCAACTCACCAAGAGTACCATGGCCGTGGTGATGGCCGGCGGACGGGGCGAGCGCCTCAAGCACCTCACCCGCCATCGCGCCAAGCCCGCGGTGACCTTCGGCGGCAAGTACCGGATCATCGATTTCACGCTGTCGAACTGCGTGAATTCCGGCATCCGCCAGATCCTGGTACTCACGCAGTACAAGGCCCACACGCTCATCCAGCACCTGCAGCGCGGCTGGGGATTCCTGCGCGGGGAACTCGGCGAATTCGTCCAGCTGGTCCCGGCCCAGCAGCAACTCGGCGGACACTGGTATCTCGGCACGGCGGATGCCGTCTACCAGAACCTCGACATCATCGAGGCCTACAACCCCGACATGGTGCTGGTACTCGCCGGCGACCATGTCTACAAGATGGACTATGGCCCGATGATTGCCTTCCATGCGCAGAACCAGGCGGACATCACCGTCGGCGTGGTGCAGGTCCCGGTGGCCCAGGCCTCCGAGTACGGCGTGATGACGGTGGACGACGAGCAGCAGGTGATCGCCTTCGACGAAAAACCGGCGAAGCCCCAGCCCATGCCCGGCAGCGAAGACATCGCACTGGCCTCGATGGGGATTTACGTGTTCAACCGCGAATATCTCTTCGACCGTCTCGGCCGTGACGCCGAGGCTGCGGAGTCCCAGCACGACTTCGGGCGCAACATCATTCCGGGGGCCATCCATACCGACAAGGTCTTCGCCTATGCCTTCCAGGATGTCGCCACCAGCGCCCAGGCCTACTGGCGGGATGTCGGCACGGTGGATGCGTTCTATGACGCGAACATGGAGCTCACGCACGTCACGCCCGAGTTGAATCTCTATGATGACAGCTGGCCCGTCTGGACCTACCAGGACCAGTCGCCGGCGGCGAAGTTCGTGCTCGACGAGGCCGGACGCCGCGGCACGGCGATCAATTCGCTGGTCAGCGGCGGCTGCATCATCTCCGGCGCGAGTGTGCGCGAATCGCTGCTCTCCTCGTTCGTGCGTGTCGACGAGGGCACGGAGCTGTTCCGCACCGTGGTGCTGCCGCAGGTACACATCGGGCGCAACTGTCGCATCCGCAACGCCGTCATCGACAGCGAATGTGACGTCCCGGACGACACCATCATCGGCTACGACGAAGCCGCCGATCGCCGCAGGTTTCACGTGACCGAGCGCGGCGTGGTGCTGGTGACGCCGGACCTCCTGGCGCGCGAGAGCGACGCGGCGTCTGACGAGGCGTCCGCCGACACCGGCACCTATCGCGGGCTCCGACGAGGCCTGCAGATCTAGCGCGGCGGCGGATCGGCGTCGCCGGGCCCGGATGTCCCCCACAGGCGTGCCCACTCGCGGGCTTCGGCTTCGCGGATGCGCGCCAGCGCGCCGGTCTGTTCAGCGAGATCGAGCATTTCCGACAGCCAGCGCACCCGCTGGGTGGGCGTGGAGCGACGCAGGATATCCTGGAGGCGGGCGCGTGCGGCCCCCTCGAAGGTCAGGGCGTCAAACGGGTCAGTCGGCTCGCCAGCCACCGAGGGCATCCTTGATCTGGTTGAGCTGCTCGATATCGGAACGGTCTATGCTGCGAGTATCGTGGCTCGGTCGTCGCGAGGTCAAACCCACGACAGGGGCCAGCTTGAGTCCCCCGGAGCGAGTGCACAGATGAGTTCTCCGCTGGAGCGCCGACGTGCCGGCGTGCTGCTGCATCCCACCTCCCTGCCGCCGGGGCCGGCAGGCGGCGTGCTGGGGGACAGTGCGCTGCGCTTTGTCGATCTGATCGCCGAGGCCGGGTTCAGCGTCTGGCAGATGCTGCCGGTGGGCCCGGTCGATGCTTCGCTCTCGCCCTACAGCAGCAAATCCTCGTTCGCCGGCAACCCGGCGTTGCTCGACCGGGCGCTGATCGACGGGCTGCAGGTCGGTCGCGAGACGGCGCTCGAGATCCGCCGCGAGGCGGCGCTCGATACTGCGGCGGTGACGGCTGCCCTGGGACACGAGGCGTTCGAGTCTTTCCTGGCGTCGGCCGGGGCCTGGCTGCTGCCCTGGGTCGACTATGCGCTGCGCCGGGAACGCTATGGGCGCAGGCCCTGGTGGCAGTGGCCGGATGAGGCCGCACGGTCGGCAACACCGGCAGTGGCGGGCGGCGACCCCTGGCCCACGGGGGCCGAGGCGGCTACGGCCCTCGAGGCTGACGCGATCCTCGCCCGCGCGCGGGCCGAACCGCGCTTCGGCGAGCTGATCGCCACACAGTTTCTGTTCGACCAGCAGTGGCAGCGGCTGCGACGGCATGCGCAGGCGCGTGGTGTGGCGCTGTTTGGCGACCTGCCCTTCTATACCGATCACGACAGCGCCGACACCTGGGCCGAACGCCAGGTCTTCGCGCTCGATGCCGCCGGGCAGCCGGAGGCGGTCGCGGGTGTGCCACCCGATTATTTCAGTGCCGACGGCCAGCTCTGGGGCAACCCGCTGTTCGACTGGGACGGCGCGCGCCCGCAGGTCTTCGACTGGTGGACGCGGCGGCTGGCCGTCCAGCTCGCGCGCTTCGATCTGCTGCGGCTCGATCACTTCCGGGCGCTGGAGGCGCATTGGGCGGTGCCGGCCGGCGCCGAGACCGCGCGCGAGGGCCACTGGCGCCCGACGCCGGGCCACGCCCTGCTCGCCCATCTGCGCAGCACACTCGGCGCACTGCCGCTGGTGGCCGAGGACCTCGGCACCATCACCCCCGAGGTGCTGGCGCTGCGGGATGCTTTCGATCTGCCCGGGATGCTGGTGCTGCAGTTCGCCTTCGACGGCTCGCCGGACAACCCTTACCTGCCGGCGCAGCATGTCGAGAACGCCGTCGTCTATACCGGCACGCACGACAACGACACCACGCTCGGCTGGTACCACGCACTCGATGAGCACACACAGGGGCTTGTGCGGGGAATGCTCGAACCGTATCAACCGCCCGGGGCAGGCGTGGATGTGCCAATGCCCGAAACGCTGATCCGCTGTGCCTACGCCTCGCCGGCCCGGCTGGCCATCATCCCGATGCAGGACCTGCTGGGGCTCGGCGCCGAGGCACGCATGAACCTGCCCGGCGTGGCCGAGGGCAACTGGCGGTGGAGATTCGACTGGGCGCAGGTGGAGAGGGGGTTCGGCGCGCGCTGGCGGGGGCTGGCAGAGGAGTTCGAGCGGCGGTAGCACGCATCCACTAGAGGACAGAATCAGTTCCCCATGGGACACTACACACCTGCCCTTGTCGGGCCTTTAAGGAGAACCCCCATGCGAACTCCCATACTGCTGGCCGGCCTGGCCCTTGCTGCCATGCTGAACACCGCCCAGGCGAACGAACCCGACGCGGTCCTGCTCGAGGTCATCGCCGGCGACTGGCGCAGTGAGGCCAATCGCGCGCGCGACGGCGATCGCAGGCCCGCCGAGGCGCTGACGTTCTGGGGGCTGGCGCCCGGGATGAGCATTCTGGAGCTGCAACCCGGCGGTGGCTGGTGGACCGAGATCCTCGCGCCCTACGCCGCGCGCACGGGCGGCCAGTACCACACCACCGGGGCCGACCTGGACAACCCTGATCTGCCGGAGCGGCTGCGCGCCAGCCGGGCGCGTTTCGAGGAGCGCTTCAGCGACCGCGAGCGCTACGGCAAGGTCACGGTACTGAATTTCGGCGCGACCTCAGAGCCACTGCCCGAGTCGAGTTTCGATTTCATCCTGAGCGCCCGCGCGGTGCACGGCTGGCTGCGCTTCGACCTGCTCGACAAGGTGATGCCGGAGATCGCCGCGGCCCTGAAGCCGGGTGGCATCTTCGCCATCGAGCAGCACCGGGCGCCCGACGATTGGGATGACGTGCAGCAGTTCATCGACACCGGCTACGTCAGCGAAGCCTTCGTGATCGCCGCCGCCGAGGCCGTGGGGCTGGAGCTGGTCGAGCGCTCCGAAGTGAACGCCAATCCCCGCGACACGCGTGATCACCCCTTCGGCGTGTGGACCCTGCCGCCTGTGCGGATCACCGTGCCTTACGGCTCCGGGGCGCCGGCCAACCCGGACTTCGACCACGCGCCCTTCGACGCCATCGGCGAGTCCGACCGCATGACGCTGAGGTTTCGGCGACCGGAATGAGCGTGATCGCTATGCACTCGCCGTGCTGGTCAG
>RECU01000011.1 GCA_007693855.1 Gammaproteobacteria bacterium
TCCGGTCAGCCCGATGGCGGCGCAGCCGCCCCGGGTGCCGGCACAGCTGGCGCCGGTGCAGGCGCGCGCGGTGCCGGGCCGCAAGGCAGTGGTGGGCCGGGTGCCGGGCCAGGTGGGGACGACATCGATTGGGGCAACGGTGGCATGGGTGGCACCGGCCAGGCCGGCAGTGGCCGCGCCGCGGAACTCGATCGCGAACTCCAGCGTGCCCTGGAAGACTTCGACGGCGAGATTCTCGGCGAGCAGGAAGCCCTGGCGCGTGCCGGTGGCGGCCCCGCCGCGGATGCGGGCAGTCGCACCCAAGCGGGCGAGCAGGCCGGTGGCACCGGCGCCGGCGGTGGTCCGCGGGTGATCTCGGGTAATGTGTTCGATGACGATGATGGCGCCGACGGCGCCGTGGCCAGTCGCGGCATGGTCGGTCGCGGGCCCATGCACCCGGGGCTCAGCGATGAAGAGATCGCCCAGCGCACGCCGGAGGATGTCGGCGACGGGCGTGATGACGATATCGTCGCGCGCCAGCTGCGCGAGGCGGCGATCAATGAATCCGATCCCGAGTTGCGAGAGAAACTCTGGGAGGAGTACCGCGATTATCGCGCCAGCATCGGACGCTGAGCGGGAGGGCTGATGTCACGGCGAGACTGCGCAAGGGGAACGACGGTACCGCTGCTCGCCATGCTGGCGGGGGTACTGCTTGTGTCCGGGTGTGCGACCCAGCAGGTGACCCGGGTGAACACCACCCCGCTGGAGCAGGCCAGTGAACTGCGACCTGACGAGGCGCTGCTGGATGTCGGCATCGTCGTGTTCGACACCGGGATTCCCGCCGATGATCCCACGGTGGATGTGCCTGGGGCCTTCCCGCGGCTGCGCGAGGCTGAGGCGCGCTTTTTCCCCTATCACCTGAAAGACACGCTGCAGGACACCGGCTACTGGGGCGCCGTGCGCGTGGTGCCGGCGCCCTCGAACAGTTCCGAGCTGCTGGTCTACGGCCAGATCAACCAGTCTGATGGCGACATGCTGGATCTCCACATCCGCGCGCAGGATGCCACCGGCCGCGAGTGGCTGAACCGACGCTATCGCGAGCGGATCGCCGCGGCGGCCTACCGGGGCAGCGCGGATCCTTACCAGGACGTCTTCAACCAGATCGCCAACGACCTCGTCACCGCCCTGCGCGGCCTCGACCAGGCGGAACTGGCCCGCGTGCGCCAGGTGGCGAAGCTGCGTTTCGCCGCCGAACTCACCCCCGAAGCTTTCGGCGACTACGTGGTGCAGAACCGCCGTGGTCTCTACGAGATTCGCCGATTGCCTGCCGAGGATGACCCGATGATGCGGCGGGCCGTGCAGATCCGCCAGCGTGAGCACATGTTCATTGACACGCTCGACAGCTACTACGGGAACTTCTACCACGAGGTCAGCGAGGACTATGACCGCTGGCGTCAGTTCGCCCGTGACGAGGCTGAGGCGGTGCGGGAACTGCGCTCCTCGGCGCGCTGGCGTACCGGTCTCGGTATCGCCGCGATCGTCGGCGCCGTGGTGATGGACAGCAACAGCAGCAGCCGCGGCTATGGCCAGCGGGTGCTGCGCGACGTCGCGGTCTACGGGGGCATCGAGGCGATCCGCAGCGGTGCCCAGAAGCGTCGCGAGGCGGCCTTCCACGAGGCCGCCATGCAGGAGGTCACCGAAGCCTTCCAGGGGGCCGTACGCCCCATCCTGATCGACATGCAGGGCGAGACCGTGCGCCTGACCGGTTCGGCGGAAGCGCAGTACGCCGAGTGGCAACGGCTGATGCGCGAGATATACGCCGCCGAGACGGGCTTCATCGACGACATCGAGATCTACTCAGAGGCGCTCCCCGAGAGTGAACGACTGCCTTCGCTCGAACCGATACTCCTCGAGGAGCTGAACGGGGCATCGTCCCGTCAGGATGACGGGCCGGCGGCAGCCGACGCCGATCCGTCCCTCGCCGGCAGCGGCTGAGGCCGCGTCACGACCGTGCCGGGGTGGCTGCCCGGTGCCCGCCTTGCCGACGGGCGCTTCGTGCTGGCACGCGAGCTTGGCCGTGGCGGACTGGGGTCTGTCTGGCTCGCCCAGGACACCGTCAGCGACCGCCGCGTCGCCCTGAAAATCCTCGCCCCTGCGTTTGCGCGTCATCCCGGCGCGCGCGAGCTGCTGCGCCGCGAATACGCGCGCCAGCAGGCCCTGGTCCATCCGCACATCCTGCCCGTGCACGCCCTGCTGGAGAGTGACGGCACCCAGCTTCTGGTCATGCAGCACGCGCCGGGCGGCGATGTGCGCCATCTGCGCGGCACGCCATGGCGTCGGCTGCTGCCGCTGCTGGTGCAGGTGGCCGATGCGCTGGCGCACGCCCACGAGGCCGGTGTGGTGCACCGCGATCTCAAGGCGGCGAACGTCCTGCTCGATGAGAACGGGATGGCCTGCGTGGCTGACTTCGGTCATGCCGCGCCGGTTGCGGGGGGGGAGGGTGAGGTGCCTGTGGGCGGGGGCACGGTGGCGACCATGAGCCCGCAGCAGCTCGAGGGGGCGGCGCCCAGTCCTGCCGACGATCTCTATGCGTTTGGTGCGCTGTGCTACGAACTGCTCTCGGGCAGTCTGCCGCTGGGCGAGGCGCCAGAGGCGGCGACGGTGCGAGTCCGCGTGCCGCCGTCACTGGGTGAGCAGGTGGCGGGGCTGCCGGATGCGCTGGTCGCGCTGGTGGATGGGCTGCTGGCGAAGTCCCCGACAGCCCGCCCCGGACCGATGGCGCGCGTGCGCGATTGCCTGCAGGCGATCGGGCAGGCCGAACAGCAGACCGCCCCACCGACCGCTGCAGGGGGTGCTGCCGCCGGTCACCGCCCCGGCGAGGGCGTTGACGAAGACGAAAATGAAGACGGAGGGGTGGCGATCGCGCCCGTGACGCCGCGCCGTCGCCGCGCCGGCCAGGGCGGGCGGGGTGCTGCAGTGGCGGGCAGCGATGACCTGGCAGGCCCGGAGGGGGCGCCGAGGACAGCGGGCGGGGCATCGCCGGGGGACCGCGGGGCTGGGGCGACGCGACTGCCGGGCGGGCCGGCGGCATGGACTGCCGCAGCGTTTGTCGTCTTGCTTGGCCTGCTGCTGTTCACGGTGATCTGGCTGCCGCGCCTGGGCGCGCCTGGCGAGGTGCCGGCCGAGGCGCCGTTGGCAGAAGACGCCGTGCCCGGCGTGATCGCACCCCCGCCGGGACGTGAACCGCCGGCCGCCGGGCGCCGCGAGGATGCGGAGGCTGTCCTGGGCGTGCTGGTGAATCTGCAGAATCGCCTGACGCCGCTGCAGCCGGCCCGCTGGGCTGCCGAGGACTGGGCGCAGGCCGCGGCGCTCGGTGAACGTGGCGATGACCTGTTGCTGGCACGACGCTTCAGCGATGCCGAGGCGGCCTACAGCGAGGCCGTGTCGCTGCTGCAGGCGATCGAGGCGGCGATTCCGGAAGTGTTTGATGCCGCGATGGCCCGCGGGGACGAGGCGCTGGTGGCCGGCCGCCAGGCCGAGGCGCGTGCCGCGTTCGAGGAGGCGCTGCTGCTGCGACCTGACAACGAGGCCGCGCAAGCCGCCCTGGCCCGCGCCGAGGCCCTGGACGCCGTCCTCGCGGCCATGCAGCGCGGCGCGCGCGCCGAGCGCGACGGCGCTTTCGACACGGCACGGGCCGCCTATGCCGAGGCACTCGAGCTCGACGGGCAGTGGGCGCCTGCGCGCGAGGCGCTGGCGCGCGTGCGACGCACCCAGGCCGATGCCGGCTTTCAGGCCTTGTTGTCACGGGGCTATGGCTTCATCGGCAACGAGCGTTACCGCGAAGCGATGGAGGCCTTCGAGGAGGCGCTCGCCCTCCGGCCGCAAGCCGCCGATGCCCAGGAAGGTCTGGCGCAGGCGGAGCTTGGGTTCCGGCTGCAGCGGATCCGTCTGGCGCAGCTGCGTGCGACCGCCTTCGAACGCCAGGAGCGCTGGGAGGATGCGCTGGCGCAGTATCGCGAGGCGCTGGAGATCGACGAGAGCCTGGGCTTCGCGCGCGAGGGCCGTGTGCAGGCAGAAGCTCGCTCGTCGCTGGACGCCAAGCTCGAAGCGCTGAACGCCGCGCCCGGCAGGCTGTTCGATGCTCGGGTCCTGGCCGAGGCGCAGGCCCTGCTCGGCGAGGCGCGCGAGACGCTGGCAGAGGCCGGGGGACGGCGCCTGGAGACGCAGGTCGAACGGCTGGGCCGGCTGATCGAGCTTGCCAGCACCCCCATCGACGTGGTGCTGCGCTCCGATGGACGCACTGAGGTGCGGGTGTTCCGCGTGGGTCCGATCGGGCGTTTCGAAGAGACCACGTTGCAATTGCGGCCGGGCGATTACACGATCATCGGCAGTCGCGATGGTTTTCGCGACGTGCGCGTGACCCTGGCCGTGCGGCCCGGGCAGACGCCGGCGCCAGTCAGCGTCATCTGCACGGAACCGATCTGAGCGCGCCGCGGGCGCGCTGGATGAGGACATGGACGAACACACTGGACAGGATGACCTGCTGATCCTGGACGATGCCGGGCATCGCCAGGCCGCCGCTGCGGAGGAGCTGCCGGCGCTGCTCGGCGGGGGGGCGGAAGACCTGCTGCGCGTGGCCGGCTGGCCGGCCGGCATCCTGCAGGTCGGGCGCCTGGAAGGACGGTTCTTCGTCTCGCCAACCCGCAAGGACCTGCTCGACTGCAACGGTGTGCCGCTGCGCGACACGCGCTGGCTCGAGGACGGCGACGTGATCAGCGGACCCGGCCGCCGGTTGCGTTGCAGCCTGGCCGAGGGTCGGCTGCGCCTCGTCAGCGAGGGGGTCGGGAGCACTGGCGATACCCTGCCACCGGATCTCGAGGCGCTGGCGGCACAGGCCGCGGATGCGACCCCCGCGCCTGGCCCGGCCGGGCCGCGGGCGGAGACCATTGCCGCAGCCGACTACCGGCGCCGTCATCCGGCAGCCATGGCCCCCGGGCGGCGGCGCCCGGGGGCGCTGGCGATCGCCCTCTGGAGCGGCCTTGCCGTGCTGCTGGTGCTCGGGTGGTTCGCGTTCACGGCGAAGTCGGTGCGCCTGGTGATTGAACCTGAGCCGGAGCTGGTCACGCTGCCCGGGACACTGCTGAAGTTTCGTATCGGCGAGCGCTGGCTGCTGCGCAGCGGCGAGCACCGCGTGCTGGCCGAGCGTGAGGGCTACCGGCGCCTGGAACAGGTCATCGAGGTTGGCGTGCAACCCGACCAGCAGCTGCGCCTGCGGCTCGAGCGCCTGCCGGGGCGGATTACGCTGCTGACCGAGCCTGCCGTCGAGGGCCGGGTGCTGATCGACGACGAGCCCGTGGGCGAGCTGCCGCTGCGTGACCACGAGGTCGCCCATGGCGAGCGGCACTTCCGCGTGGAGGCGCCGCGGTTCCTGCCGGCCGAGACGACGCTCGAGGTCGAGGGCGGCGGCGTGGCCCAGACGCTGGCCCTGGAACTGGTGCCCAACTGGGCGCCGGTGAACGTGACCAGCCGGCCTTCCGGGGCAACCATCAGCATCGATGGCGAGCAGGTCGGTGAGACTCCGGCGACGCTGGAACTCGAGGCCGGCGAGCGACGGATCGAGCTCACGCTCGCCGGGCATAACGCCTGGCGTGACAGCGTGAGTGTGCGTCCCGACGAACCCGTGGATCTCGAGACGGTGGTGCTGCAGCAGGCCGATGGCCGGGTGCAGCTGGTCAGTCGGCCGGCCGGAGCCCGCGTCACGGTCAATGGTCAATACCAGGGGCAGACGCCGCTCACGGTGACCCTGCGTCCGGCGCGTGAGCATGAGGTGGTGCTCGCCCTGCCGGGCTATCGCAACGCGCGCCGCACCCTCTCGGTGCAGGCCGACAGTGGGCGACGTCTGGAACTTGAACTCGAACCGCTGTTCGGCGAGGTGCGCCTGGAGATCGTGCCGGCCGAGGCCGAGGTGGTGGTCGACGGGCGCTCGCTCGGCACCGACCGGGTGCTGACCCTGCAGGCGCTGCCGCAGACGCTGGAGATCCGCCACCCCGGCTATGCGAGCCAACGGCTGGAGGTCACCCCCCGACCCGGCTTTCCCCAGGAGCTCGAGGTCAGCCTGCTGACGGAGGCGGCGGCACGCGAGGCCGCCATCCCGCGCAGCATCGAAACCTCTCTCGGGGGTGAACTGAGGCTGCTTGATGTCGGTCAGTTCACGCTGGGGACACCGCGGGGCGAGCAGGGGCGCCGCAGCAACGAGGTGCAGCGTCCGGTGGAACTCACGCGGCGGTTCTATCTGGGCGTCCACGAGGTCACCAACGCGGAATTTCGCGCCTTCCGGGCCAGTCACGACTCCGGGCGTTTCGGTGGCCAGTCGCTCAATGGCGATCGCCAGCCGGTGGTCAACGTGAGTTGGGAGGACGCCGTGGCCTTCCTCAACTGGCTGAGCGCACGCGACGGACTCGAGCCGGCCTACGTGCGTCGGGACGGGCGCTGGGTGCTGAGCGATCCGGTGACCACGGGCTATCGCCTGCCGACCGAGGCGGAGTGGGCGTGGGCGGCACGGCATCTCTCGCGCGAACGGCCGGCACGCTTCAGCTGGGGTGATGATCTGCCGCCGCCGGATCGCGCCGCCAACCTTGCCGACGTGTCGGCGGCACAACTGCTGCCCTCGACGCTGGTGACCTATAACGACGGCTTTCCGGTGACTGCCCCGGTGGGCAGTTTCGCGCCCAATCCGGCGGGGATTCACGATCTCGGGGGTAACGTCGCCGAATGGGTACACGACCACTACGCCATCGTGCCGCCGGGCGATACGGGCACCCGTGTGCAGGACCCGCTTGGGCCGGAGTCCGGGCGCTTCCGGGTGGTGCGCGGCGCGAGCTGGCGTCACGCGAGTATTACGGAACTGCGACTGGGCTACAGGGACTATAGTGACAGGGCCCGGGACGACCTGGGCTTCCGCATTGCGAGGTATCTTGAATGACGCGCATTGTTGCCGCTACCGCCGTCGCGACGGTCGCGGGCCTGGTTTTCCTGATGTTTGCGGTGCCTCAGGGTGCGTCTGCCCAGGCCAGCGACGAGGAGCGCGCGCCCCCGCCGGCACGCACCGAGACCGATGAGCGCGATGCGGACGCCGCGGTGGAGTCGCCGCCGCCCGCCGCGTCCGGCGACCAGTTCACGCCGACCGAGCGCCTGCGTCACGACCAGGAAGTCGACTTCCCGGTCGATATCTGAGCACAACATCCAGAGATCCCGAGGTACGCCATGAAGCGCCGCTTCCCCGTCGAATTCGTCTACCAGGTGTTTGCGCTGATCATCGTGATCATCGTGATCCATGCCATCTACGTGACCTACGTCCGACCGACCGCCTTCTCGGTGCTGGAAGCGCAGGAGATCAGCATGGGTCAGGACCCCTTCTACATCCCCGAGCGCTCACTGGTCGTGTTGATCCGGGACTTCGAGCAGCAGGCCTGTTTCATCCTGATGTTCTGGGCCTTCGCCATCATGGGCTTCAAGGCGGTCACCACGCTGCGCGAGCGTGCGCTGCTCGATCGCGATCTGGTCAACGTGCCGGAAGGCTTGCGTATCCTGCCCGAGGACACCCGCGAGTACTCACGCAACCTCCAGGCCCTGCCCGAGCGCCAGCGCCAGCTGTTCCTGCCGCGGGTGCTGCTTTCCTCGCTGGAGCGCTTCGGCTCCTCGCGCAATGTCCAGGACGTGGCGTCCGCGGCACGCGATGCCTGCGATTCCGAGGCCGAGCGGATGGAGTCGGAGCTCTCGATGATCCGCTACATCGCCTGGGCGATTCCGTCGGTGGGCTTCATCGGGACGGTGCGCGGCATCGGTGAGGCCCTGGCCCAGGCCCACCTCGCCGTGGAAGGGGATATCAGTGGCGTGACCCAGAGCCTGGGTGTGGCCTTCAACTCGACCTTCATCGCGCTGCTCATCAGCATCGTGGTGATGTTCCTCGTCCACCAGCTGCAGCTGTTGCAGGAGCGGCTGGTCTTCGACGCCCAGACCTACGTGGACCACAATCTCGTGCGCCACATGAAGGCGGCCTGACGGGTCGGTGGCATGACGGCGCTCGCGCTGGAAATCGCCGGTGACGGGCTGACCCTGCTGCGGGAGGGCGGGGCGCTGGTGCTCGAGCCCGCCTACGCGCTGCTCGAGGGCGCCACGGTGACCACGGGCGAGCCGGCGCGGCGCCAGTACCGGATCCGGCCCCGGCATGTGCAGCGGCGGTTCTGGGACCAGCTGGGAGAGGAGGAAATCCCCGGCACCGGACTCACCCAGGCGGATCTTGCCCACGCACAGCTGGAGGCGGCCTGGCAGGCGCACGGCGAAGGCGTGGAGGCGGTCTATCTGGTGGTCCCGGATGGCTACACCCGGGAGCAGCTCGGGCTGGTGCTGGGGCTTGCCCAGGAGTGCGGGCTGCCGGTGGCGGGGCTGGTGCCCACGGCGCTCGCGGCCAGCACCCGGGCGGTCCCGGATCGCCAGCGCCTGCACCTGGATGCCGGGCTGGGCAGTTTCACGGTCACCGAGATCGTCGCTGGCGAGCGGCTGCGCTGGCTGCGCCAGCAGCGCCTGGACAGTGTCGGTCTGGATACCCTGCGCGATCGCTGGACCCGCCTGATCGGCGAGGGCTTTCTCGCCAGCACCCGTTTCGACGCGTTGCACGATGCGCAGAGCGAGCAGGCCCTGTTCGAGGCCCTGCCGCGCTGGCTCGCGGCAGTGCGCGAGGGACCGGTCAGCCTGACACTCGACCACCAGGACAAGCGCTTCGAGACGCAGCTCGAGGCGACGGCCTTTACCGGGGCTGTCGAGGGCGCGTACCGGGCGCTGCAGCAGCTGGTGGCCGCGCTGCGCGAGCCGGGCCAGCCGCTCACGCTGCAGCTCGGCGAGCGCGCCGCGTCGCTCCCTGGGCTGGCCGCCGCGCTCGCCCGTCTGGGCGAGACGCGCGTCGTGCCCCTGGCGCAGGGACACGCCGCGGCTGGCGCGCTGGCGCGGCGGGCCGCGTTCGCGCGTGGGGAGGGGGCCACGATCGTGCTGACCCGGGTATTGCCGGTGCTCGAGACGGCCGAAGACCCTGCGCTGCAGGCGCCATCGGTGGAGGCCGCCCCGAGGCCTTCGTCCGAGGCGGCTGACGGCACGCGTGCGACGCATGTGGTGTGGCGTGGCGTGGCCCATCCGCTCACGGCCGATGCGCTGATCGTCGGCACGGCGGTTGCGGATGCCCCACCTGGGCGGGGCCTGGCGTTGCCGGCGGGCAGCGCGGGCGTCTCCTCGCGCCATTGCGAACTGCGGCTGCTCGAAGATGGCGCGCTGTTGACCGATCTCAGTCGCTACGGGACGTTTGTCAACGGCAGCCGCGCCGGTACCGAGACCCGCGTGCAGCCCGGCGACGTGATCCGCGTCGGCACCCCTGGCGAGGACCTGCTGATGATCAGGATGGCCTGAGCATGACCCGCCGCAAGCGCCGCGCCTTCAACGTCTTCAACCTGTCCTTTCTGGACATCATGAGCTGTGGCTTTGGCGCGGTGATCCTGTTTTTCATGATCATCAGCGCGCAGATCTCGCTGGACAACCAGGAGCGCCTCAAGGAGAGCATCTCAGAGATCGAGCGGCTCGAGGCCCGGGTCAGCGCCGGGGAGCGTCAGCTGGCGTCGCTGCGCGACGCGGTCAGCGACAATCTCACCGAGCGCGCGGCCACCGGCGCGATGGCCGAGGAGCTGGCCGCGGCGGTCCGCGAGGCCCGGGCCCGGCTCACCGACCGCGAACGTCTGGCGATGATGCGTCGCGAGGAAATCGAGCGCCTGCAGGCCGAGTTGCGGGAACTCGAAGCCGAATCCGAACGCCTCGCCCGCGAGAGCGTGACGACTGAGGACGCCGGGCGCCAGATTCGCGCCGTGCGCGGCGAGGGCGAGCGCGCCTACCTCACCGGCATGCGCATGGGGGGCGAGCGGGTGCTGATCCTGGTCGACGTGTCGGCGAGCATGCTCGATACGACCATCGTCAATGTCATCCGCCGGCGGAACATGCCGTTCGAGCGCAAGGTCACCGCACCCAAGTGGCAACGGGTCATGGCGACGGTGGACTGGCTGTCGGCGCAGATTCCCCAGGACAGCGAGTTCCAGATCTACCTGTTCAACACGCGCGCCTGGCCACTGGTCGAGGGCAGCGACCGACAGTGGCTGTCGGCCTCTGCCGATGTGGGGCGGCTGGATGAAGCCATCCGGCTGCTGCGGGAGGTCGATCCGGGAGACGGCAGCAGCCTGCACCGTGCCTTCGAGGTGGTGCGCGAGATGAATCCGCGCCCTGACAACGTCTACCTGATTACCGACAGCCTGCCGACGCAGGGGGCGAGTGCGCCGGCGCGCCGGACGGTGAGCGGCGCGGAGCGTGCGCGGCACTTCGAGCGCGCCTTCCGGATCCTGCCCACCAACGTGCCGATCAACGTCATCCTGTTCCCGCTGGAGGGTGATCCGCGCGCCGCACCCAATTACTGGGAGCTCACGCTGCGCACTGGCGGGACCTTCATGGCGCCGACCGAGGACTGGCCATGAGACGACGGCGCAGGCGCGATACCGACACGCTCAGCCTGTCGTTCCTGGACGCGATCTGCTGCGGTTTCGGGGCGATCATCCTGCTGATCGTGATCACCAAGATCTTCGAGCCGAGGCTTCGCGAAGAGACCACTGATGATGTCGAAGCGCGGTTGACCTTCCTCAACCAGAGGCTCGAGGACATCGCCATCGACAGCGAGCGGGCCGCCAACCAGCTGAGCATCACCGAGGCCGAACTCGCCCGCGAGCGCCAGCGCATCGAGACACTGCGCCGCGAGCTCGCGCGAATCGAATCCAGTCAGACCGACGCCACCGCTGCCGCCAGAATCGCCGAGGAACTCGAGGGTCGTCTGAACCGCGCCCGCCAGCGGCTGACCGAAGAAATGCAGCGCCTGCTCGCGGATTTCCGGCGCCGCCCCGAGGACTCGCCCGTCGGCGGCATCCCCATCGACAGCGAGTACATCATCTTCGTCATCGACACCTCGCCGAGCATGACCGAGTACACCTGGCCCCGGATGATGCGGATCATGGAGGAGATCCTCGACACCTATCCGGAGGTCAAGGGCATGCAGGTGATGAACGACATGGGCACCTACCTGTTCACCCGCTATGCCGGGGAGTGGATCGCGGATACGCCAGCGCTGCGCCGCGCGGTGATGGACGGGCTTCGCAACTGGCGGCCGTTCTCCAATTCCAGCCCGGTCGAGGGTGTCGTCCGCGCAGTGCAGACTTTCGCCACGCGCCAGCGCGGTGTGAGCATCTACTACCTGGGTGATGAGATGCACGGGCACAACCTGCACCACGCCGCGGAGCAGGTGCGTCGGGCGAACACCGGCCCTGACGGACAGCCGATGGCGCGGATCCACTCGATCGGCTTTCCGGTCATCTACGACTACACTGGCAGCGTGCAGGCCACCGGTCTTCGTTTTGCGGTGCTGATGCGCATCATCACCGAGCAGAACAACGGGACTTTCGTGGCGCTGCACAGCGGCAGAGGCCGTGACCGCTAACCTGATCACCCGGTTCGAGCAACAGGACACCTGGCGCTGACACCGGTCGACCGGGAGGTCAGAAGCCGATGCTGACGCCGGCGAGCGCTTCGAACTGCAGCAGACTATTGCCCGAATAGCGTGCTGCGCAGCCCGCCTGTTCGGGCGGTGCCGAGAGGCAGAAGATTTCCTCGTCGCCATCGGTGAGGGTGAGATAGCCGCGGGTTTCGAGTCTGAGGGCGAGGTGTCGATTGAACGGTATCCTCAGGCCGAGACCGAGCGATATGGACGGGCGCGTCCGGCTCCCGGCCGGGCCGCGCGGGTCCAGGCGTGTTGCGCCAAGCGTGCCGGTGATGAAGGACTCGAAGCGATGCCGCGGCCAGGTCAGCATGCCGCCAACATGCAGGTACTCGATATCGAGTTTCAGCGGCTCGCCACCGGCGCGGGCGAAGCTGCTTTGCTGACGGCTGTAGAGTGCCTCGTAGTGGCGGCCCGGTGCCTGCTTGAGATTCAGTGCCAGGGCGAATGAGCTCGCGTCGTCGAGGCTGCGGCGGTCATGGGTATCAACGACGTCGAGACGCCCGCCTGCGCGCCATCCGAGCATTGGCGTGACGCTGAAACTGGGTTCCGCGGCGCTTGCCCGTTCGCCTGCCTGTGCGTTTTTGACGCCCGTGATGCACAGCAGGCACAGTGCCGCGGCGACGAGCGTGCTTAGGTGTCTTGAGTGAGACGGCTGGCGACGGACGGCTGTCATCATGGTGTACCTACGTGTCCAGCGATTCGATCTGCGGCTCATGACGGCAATACACATAGGCGACCCCGCTCAAGCGCCGGTTGATCTGTTGAAAGTCGTCCAGGATCTCCCAGGCAGGATACGGCAGGCCAGCCTGTGTGCGCTTCGCCTGGATCAGCCAGCTGCTGTTCTCCTGCTTGCGCTCCAGAATCTTGCGGCCAAGCTCCGGGCGTTCACGCATCAGCATACGCGTCACCGTATTCATCTGCTGGGATAAACGGGCCGCGGCTTCGATCAGCAGCGGCCGCGCTGACTCTAGCGCTTCGGGGTGGTTGCGCAGCAGCCGCGTGACCTCACCATACAGCTCAGGTCCGAGCGCGCGCACGATGATCGGGAGCTCACGCATGAAATCATCCAGCGTCTCCTTCATGAGTTCGTCGTCTTCGTCGAGCGAGTCGTCCGGGATCGCGTCAAGGAACTCTACCAGCTCATCGCAAACCGCGAGGATGTGCCGCCGCCTGTGCTCGGTCTCCCCCTTCAGGCCGCCAGGTACTTCGCCTTGTGATAACGCCAGCATGATTTTTTCCCGCATCAGGTGGAGCTGATCGAAGACCTGGAGTGTCTCGCGCAGTACGGCGTTGAGTGCGAGCGCCGGGTTCTGCAGCAGCAGGGGATCCATGCTTGTCGCCCGGGTCGAGCCCGGTTCTGCCGGCTCAGCTACCAGCACACGCACCAGGCGACCCAGTGTGGCCGCGAACAGGATCGCGGCACAGGCGGCCAGATTGAACAGCGTATGGCCCCACGCGGCTTGCTGCGGCAGCGCGCCGGGCAGGCTCTCCAGCCACGGCAGCGGGGCGCTCAGGATCAGTGCGGCCAGCGCCATGGCCAGAGGCAGCTTGATGAACAGATTCGCCAGACCCAGGCGCCGCCCCTGAAGGTCACTCCAGCCGGCCAGCAGGACCGTGAGGGACAAACCGATGTTTGCCCCAAGCACCCACAGCAGCAACATGGTGAGGCTGACCTGGCCGCTGGCCACCAGTGCCAATGCCAGTGCAATCGAGGCGGTGGCGCTTTGCATCAGCAGTGTCAGGAGGGCGGCTGCGATCAGAAAGAGCAGCGGGAGCTGGCCCAGCGCCGCGAACAGATTGCTGACGGCCGGATCGCTCCCGAGCGCGCGTGCGGCATCGCCCAGCAGGCCCATGCCCAGCAGCATGAAACCGAAAGCCAGCAACGCCTGACCGATCCCACGCGGCCGCTGTTCTTCGACGTACAGGAACAGCGCCGCGCCTGCGGCGATGAACAGACCCGCGTAGGCCCGGAGATCGAAGGACAGCACCTGGATGAGTGCCGTGGTGCCCAGCTGCGCGCCCAGCAGGACCGCCAGGACGTTCTCCCAGGTGACGTTCCCGCGTCGGGTCATCTGCACCGACAGCAGGGCGGCGGCGGTCGAGGAGGGCATCACCACGCCGCCTGCGACTCCCCCGGCCCAGGCACGGCTGCGCGTGCGGGTAAAGTCCTGCAGCCAGTCGATCATGTCGCCGCCCATCACACGGGCGAAGCCCTTGCGCAGGAAACGCAGCCCGAACAGGATCAGCAGAACCCCTGCGCCAAGATTGATCATGTCCATTACTCCACCTCCGGAGTCGCGCCTGCTTACAGTTTCGCAGGTCCAGTCGCACAGCATCGTGACCACATCGGAGATGCAGGGACGATGCGAAGCGTGGTGGCAGGTCTGAAACGTATGGCAGCTGTAGCCGTGCCGCCTGAGCCACGGTCCAACTGTTGTGCAGGGGAGTGGGTACTTCCTGCATGCCGTGGGTGAGGTCGCGGCGCGCAGGGAACAGTGCGGGGACCGCTAGATGAACTGAGTCCCAGGGGCTTCCCGACGCGACAGGACACACACCTGTTTCAGGCCGCTACCGGCCTTGTCATGTGTAGGTCGACTACTGTCGCAGTCCATCGAACTTGGCCTCTATTGCCTTCGGTAAATTCCCAGCGCGCCGGGAACGCATCCAAGTATATATCCCTGTACCCAGAAAAAAGAACCGGGTTCTGCTGCCTGGTGCCGTCAGTCCGGCAGGAATTCACTGTCTTCGAAGACGAATTCCGTCCAGCTTTCCGTATCCAGGATTTCGGGTACATGACGCTCGAACCCGTCCAGGACCCCGGGGGGCAGGGCGTCGAAACCGGTCACCTTGCTGCCAAAACCGCGGGCCACCGTGCCCCCCGGCTGGCCTGCCATGTCCATCCATGGCGCCCAGTGGTTGAAGTTCTGCAGCTGCATATGCACCGGCAGGGAGGTCACCTCCGCATCGAGCACGCTGGCCAATGGTGCCGAGTAGGTCATGAAGGAATTTACGTAGTTGGTGGCGCCGGGTTCGAGCATGCTTGGCATGGATTCAAGCGACTGGGTGGCGAGAAACACGCGATCACCGATCACCTCGATCGGCAGGGGATTGGGGTTGTAACTCATGACCACATAGCCGTCGGGTGAGTACAGACGAGGCACCGGGCCAAGGCGGAAGTTGTGGATCGGCAGCGTCTGACCGGTGACGGGGTTGACGAATTCCTCCAGCGGCTCGCGACCGTCGATGGCGGTGTAGATGCCAGCCTCGAACTTGGTCATCTGGTACTCGTCATCACCCAGAGGCTCCCAGTGATCGACCAGCAGGTTGTTCATGGTGAACATCGGCAGGAAGTTGCCCTCGCCCGTGTAGGCGTAGATGTTCAGCCGCATGAACGAGATGACGGTCTCGCGCGCCACGCTGCCGACCAGGCGGACATGCGTGCGCACATTGATCCGTGGATCGCTGAAATCGGGCAGTGTCGCGCCCGTGGCGGCGTGGGCGGGCGTGGTGGCGGTCAGGCTGGCAGCCGCGAAACCGCCAAGGGCGATGCCGGCGCTGCCGCCGAGCAGTGCACGCCGGTTCAGTTGCGGTGCGAATTGGTTCTGATCACTGCTCATCGGACGCGCTCCCCAGGATTGTGATGGCCAGTGAACGCTACCCGGCTT
The DNA here is from genome assembly GCA_007693855.1 of Gammaproteobacteria bacterium. Taxonomy (GTDB): domain Bacteria; phylum Pseudomonadota; class Gammaproteobacteria; order Steroidobacterales; family PWYM01; genus PWYM01. The sequence continues at coordinate 15,277 of RECU01000011.1, forward strand.
CTCCCAGTCCGTCCAGCAATCGCGCGGGAGAAGGCAGGCCGATGTCCGGCAGACGGTCGAGGCCATCGAGAACGAGCCATAGTCCCAGCAGGGCAAACAGCGCAGCCGCCATCAGACGCAGCGCGCGCATCGGCAGCGCAGCCGCGAACCGCCAGCCCAGCAGCAACGCCGGCGTGGTCACCAGCAGGATGCCGATGGTGGCACCGAACACCACCGGCCAGACACTGCCGCCAGCCCCAGCGAGGGTGACCACGGCGAGCTGCGTCTTGTCGGCCATCTCGAGGATGAAGAACGCCAGCGCGGAGGTCAGAAAAATACTTCGCGCCGTGAGTTTCTCGGCCTTGCTCTCGTCTTCAGGGAACAGCACCCATACCGCCATTGCCAGAAACACCGCGCCGACCAGCAGTCCGTGCCACTCGGCTGGGAGTACGGCGAACAGCCAGACCCCTGCGAAGGCCGAGAGCAGCTGATTGATGAACAGGCCCGTGACCATGCCCCAGAAGACCGGCCACAGTCGGCGGAAACGCACGCCGAGCAGGATGGCAAGAAACAGGGAGCGGTCGCCGAGCTCGGCGACCGCAACAGTGAGGATGGTGAGATAAAAGAGTTCCATGACGGGGACTGCTTTCGCGCGCCAGACTGTGCGGGGCGACGACTCCCCTGAGACGGCGCAAGTAGACAACACGCCCGCGAGGCAGTCAAATGCACCGCCACAGCTTGCCTTGACACGGAGTCCTCATGGCGAGAAACCAACGCAGTCGTCGTGTGGTCTACGCGCGCAATCGCGGACTGCGCTTTCCGCAGCTGCTGCTGTTTCTTGTCGGCATGCCGGTGAAATTGCGTGGTGCGGTGATCCACCGTACGCCCTGGGCGACCTGGACGCTGGCGGTACTGATCGCGGTCTGCTCGGTGGCGGCCTGGATGTTCGAACCGCTGCAACCGGTCGCGCTGCAGCTGGCGTTCTGGCCGGAGCTTGGACTGCCGGCGGCCCTGCCAGGCGCGCTGCTGCACGTGTTTCTGCATGGTGGCTGGCTGCACCTGATCGGCAATCTGTATTTTCTGCTGCTGTTCGGGCGCAACGTCGAGTGTGCGTTCGGTCGGCGGCGGATGCTGGGGCTGTTCTTTCTCTCCGCGCTGCTCGGTGCCTTGCTGCACGGCCTGTTCACCGATGCCGGCTTGATCGGTGCCAGTGGTGGTGTGTTCGGTATTCTCGTGTTCTACGTGTGCCAGTTCCCGCAGGCGCGCGTGATCTGGGCGCCGGGTTTGCTGCTCCGCGGTGCGCTGCTGCTGTGGGCGCGGCGTTTTCTGGATCGGGGCTTCCCGGTGACGATCTACTTCGCCATTTATGCGGGTCTGCAGCTGCTGGTGCTCAACGAGCAGCTGTTCCATGACGGCCAGGTCTCGGCACTGGCCCATCTCGGCGGCGGTCTGGCGGGGCTGGTGATCTGGGCTGCGTGGCGCGCGCGGATATTGCCGTGACTTACGGCCGGAAATGAAGATTCAACGGGTTTGCAGTGTATTCGTCGCTCTGCACTGTGCTGCTGCGGATCGAGATGTGAGCTGGGATTTCAGATATGAAGCAGACAGGAACTCTCCCTTGCATCGGGCTGTCGCTGTTGCCGCTCGTCGCCTGGTCGGCGGGCGGCCACTATCCCGTGGATGATGCCGGGATCACAGCGCCGGGCGATATCCAGATCGAATCATGGATCACACGCGTCAATAGCGACAACGTCGAATTCGGCTTCCTGCCTGCGGCGACGGTCCGCGACCGCCTGGAACTGACCGCCGGTGTCTACCGGATCGAGACCGGCGCCGGAGATTTCATGCGCTTCGAGCCGGCGGCCAAACTCGCGTTGCCGGTCAGCGGTATGCCCGGGGTCTCGCTGGCGGCTTCTCTCGCGTTGGGGGTGGCGTTTACCTTCTGAAGCCCCGGGGCGACCTGGTCAAGGCTGTGTCTGGTGCGTCATCTTTCGTCATGATTGGCCTCACGGATGCCCGATTTCATCCCGCCGCCAACATCGCCGAGCGTTGCAATGGATCCCGCACACCCCGTGCTTATGGAGGATCCAGACATGAAGACAGTATGCACGCTCATCACCACCCTGATGCTTGGCGGCCTGGCCGCAGGCCCCGCGCTGGCGGATAGCGATGCCCCGCCGCGGGCGAGCAAGCAGGAATCGATCGGCATCGGCGGCGGACTCGTGGTCGGTGCACTCGCTGCCGGGCCGGTGGGCGCCATTCTCGGGGCCGCCACCGGCGCGCTGCTGGGTGATCGTATGCACCGCGACCAGGTGGCCATGACCGGACTCGAGTCCGCGCTCGCCGAGGCGCAGACCCGCGAAGGACATCTCGATGCCCGGGTGGCCGCGCTGCGCGACGAACTCGGTGTCCGCGAGCGGATGTTGCGGGATCTCGAGCAGACCACCGCACGGATCGGCGAGACGGTGCAGTTCAGCGTGCCGTTTCGCACCAGTGAGGCGAGTCTGCCGCCCGAGGTGGTGAATCGGCTTGCCCGCCTTGGTCGGGTGCTCGTTGAACTCGGGGATGTCGAGATCCAGGTCGAGGGCCATGCCGATGCGCGCGGCGAGGAGCGTGTGAATCTCGCGCTCTCGGCGGCGCGCGCCGAGACCGTGCGTGCGGTGCTGCTGGATGCCGGCCTGGCCGGTGAGCAGGTCCAGACCATCGCGCACGGTTCCGCAGAAGCGCGTGCCGCGGCCGATGACCCTGACGGGCTGGCCTTCGATCGCCGTGTGGATATCCGCCTGGTGCTGGATCCGACCACCGGCCGATTCGCGCGGCGCGACTGAGCAGGGCGCAACACCCCCGGCGCCTTCCCCGTCAGTCTGTGGTCGGGGTCGGCGCCGGGGTCTTGCAGTCAGTCCTTGCGTGGCGGCATCGGGATGAAGGCCGAAGTGCGGCGCACGTAGTCGCGGTACTTCGGCTTGGTGTCGGTCAGCGAGCGCTCGAGCAGCGAGACGCCAGACACCCGCAACAGGAAGTAGGTCATCAGCACCGGACCGATGAAGGTCCACCAGGCCGTACCGGTCTCCAGGGCCACCAACCAGATCCCCCACCACAGGCAGGCATTGCCGAAGTAATTGGGGTGGCGGGTGTAGCGCCACAGGCCACGGTCCATGACCTCGCCGCGATTGGCCGGGTCCGCCTTGAAGCGGCGCAGCTGTTCATCCCCGATGGCCTCGAAGCCGAACCCGATCAGCCAGACCAGCGTACCGACGATCGCCAGCGCGCCCAGCGCCTGCGGCGTGGCCACCGCATGGCCGACCTGCACGGGCAGCGAGACGATCCACATCACCACGCCTTGCAGCACGAAGACGATCAGCAGGCTGGAGATGGCGAAGTTGCCGCCACGGTCGTCGACGCGCTTGCGGATCGCCGCATAGCGCGCATCCTCTCCATGGCCGACGTTGCGCACCGCGAGATACAGGCCCAGCCGCAGGCCCCAGAGCGACACCAGCAGCGTCAGCAGCCACTGGCGCGGCGGGTGGCCGTCGGCCAGCCAGAGGCAGACCAGGGCGATGACCACGAAGCCTGGCCCCCAGAAGATGTCGACGATGCTGACGTTTTTCAGCGGCAGGCTGAGCAGCCATAGCGCGAACATGCAGGCGAGGGTGACGCCCAGCGTGACGGGTAGCAGTGAGGACAACTCCATGGGGGACTCCGGTTGGCATTCAGGGGAATGACAACAGGTACGGCGGCGAGGTGCAATCGGCTTCGGGACAGCGCGAACGTCGCCAGCCTCAGGATCGAGCAGGGGCGACCGGTGGGCACTGGGCACGTGCTACCCTGATCAAGGCCTCGCTTGCGCTTCGGCCAGCCGACGATCGGCTTGGCATGGGTCGCGCGGTGCCACATCACACCCTTTCATTCACGAGGAGACCATCCATGGGCCTTCAAACCATCACCGCGCCGCTAGGCGCCCTGGCCGCTGCTGGCCTGCTGGCTGGCAGTCTGGTCTCGGCGCCGCTGGCCGCCGAGGCGCGGATCGACCTGGCCACCCCGGAAGGGGCGATCGCGGCCATGCGCAAGATCAACTGTTCCCTGAACGACGCTGAACCTGTGACGTTTTTCTGGAACGGTTACATGTTCTCCCGGGTGCAGGGCGAGCCTGACCGACGGCTGTTTTACGTCGAGGGCATGAACATCCGCCAGTGTGTCACCATTGAGGACGAGGTGCGTGGCACGGGTTATCGCATGGTCAGTCGGGAGATCCTGCTGTACATGGATCCCGAGACCCGTGAAGTGCTGGACGAGTGGGAAAACCCCTGGACCGGCGAGACCGTCGAGGTGCTGCACATCGACAACGATCCGGTGAACATGCGCCCGTCCTTCCCCTATGACGAGAATGGTGAACCGGTGGCGCGCTTCCGCGGCGAGGTGGTGGGCGATCACTGGTGGCTGACCACCACGGTGCCGCTGTTCTACAACAACCCGTTGGGCGGGGAGTACCAGCAGTACGTCGGCAACATCTATCACGCCACCGAGATGTTCAATTTCATGGGCAGCGTCGAGGAGCTGACAGACGCCAGTGCACCGGTCAGCTATCCACACGTCGGCTGGGTGCGTGTATCCGACTGGCTGCCGTGGATGAAGATGCGCGGGCGGGTCGGCATGCCGTACTTCCATACCGCAGGGCGCAAGCTCGAGCGCTTCGAGGATCTGTCGGAGACCCTGCTCGAGGCCATCGAGACGCGCTTCCCGCAGTATGTCGAGCCCCCGCCGGTCGATGATGCGCGGCCCAACGAGACCAGCTGGACGTACTTCCAGAAGCTGATCGACGCCCGTCGCGCCGAGCAGCCGTAAGCCAGCACAAAAAAATGAGGGCGGCCCGATCGGGGCCGCCCTCCGGTGCTGCGACAGCTTCGCCTCAGAAGTTGATGCGCAGCGTTCCCCCCCAGGTACGCGGTTCGGCCAGGAACGAGTTGAACGTCTGGGTGCCTGTCGCGACACTGCCCTGCAGCGGCGCGTTGAACGCCACCTGCTGGTACTCCTTGTCGAACAGGTTGCGGCCCCAGAGCTCGAACTGCCAGCGGTTGTCCGGCGTGCTCACGCCCACCCGCGCGTTCCAGACCGTGAACCCGCCCTGCTCCTTCTGGGGCAGCAGATCCGAGCCTGAGTTCACGCTGCTGGTGTAGCGCATGTCGACATGCAGCAAACCGTTGAGGTTGCCGGTCAGAGGCCGTTCCATGGTGGCCGCAAGATTCGTGCTCCACAGTGGCGCGTTGGTCAGCCGCTGGCCGGCCAGCGGGACCGGGCTGCCCGGCGGGCTGGTGATGCTCCCGCCGTAGCGTGCGTCGCTGTAGGTCACCCCGCCCATAAGCGTCAGCTCGTCGCTGACGAAGGCCATGAAGTCGGCCTCGATGCCCTTGGTGGTGGCCTTGTCGACATTGCTGACGATGAAGTTGATGCCAGTGAAGGTGTTCAGCTGGAAGTCGTTGAACTCGCTGTAGAACGCGGCGAGGTTCAGGTTGATCAGGTTGTCAAACAGCTGGCTCTTCAGGCCGGCCTCGAAGGCATCGACGGTCTCGGCACCGAACTCCAGGTCGCTGGTGGTCGGCTGCGTTGGCGGCGCGAGTCCCAGCAGCCCAGGAATCGGGTTGGCCAGGCCGGCGCGGTCGAGGTTGTAGCCGCCCGCCTTGTAACCCCGGCCGAAGGACAGATAGCCGTTCATGTTGTCGGTCAGGGCGTAGGCCAGGTTGATGGTGCCGGTCCACTCCTTGTCGGTGCGCTGGCCACGGTAGACGCCATCGACCAGCGGGTTGAAGAACGGCAGACAGATGAGCCCCAGGCCCTGCTGCAGGCTCGCCACCGGCAGGACGCCTACCAGGTTGGGCGCGTTCTGCAGGGCGGCGAAGCAGGCGTTGTTGCGCGAGATCAGGGAAGAGAAGAACTTCTTCTTCTCTTCGGTGTAGCGCACGCCTACGGTCACATCCATGCGATCGGTCAGGCGCGCCGTGTTGTGGGTGAACAGCGCCCAGCTCTCGGCATCCTGGCGGAAGTTGTCGGCCTGGCCGCCGTCGCCGTCGGCGAAGTTGCCGCCCAGTGGAATTCCGGTGAACAGTGGCAGCACGGCAGGATTACCGGTGAGTACCCCGCCGAGCAGTCCGTCCGCGTACAGCTCCCAGTCGCTGCCGACGCGGATGGCGTCGGTCAGGCGCAGGTTCTCATCAGCGAAGAAGCCGCCGATCATCCAGTCGATCCGATCGGTGGAGCCGGCGATGCGCAGCTCCTGGGTAAAGGTCTCGAAGCGCTGCAGATAGCCGTCGCCCGGCGGACGATAGAGGATGTCGGCGTCGGTGTAGTCGATGTCCTGTGAGCGGTCCAGCCGCCAGACCCGATGAGCCGTGATGGAGGTGACCGAGAAGTTGTCGAAATCCCAGTTCAGCTCGCCGGACAGGCCCCATTCCTCGACATCCTGCTGGAAGCCGCGCTCGGGGTTGATCGAGCCCAGACGCGCGTACGGGTCGGGCGGGGAGACGACGTTACCGCCAAGGCCCTGGATCAGGAAGCGTGTGGGGCCTTCGACCAGGGTTACCGCGGCGCAGCAGGTCTCTTTCCGGTCAGCCCAGTCGGCGATCACGCGGGCGCTGAAGTTATCGGTGGGCTCGAAGCGCAACTGACCGCGCAGCAATACGCGATCACGGTCGTTGTAGTCGTCACCGGTCACGAGATCGCGGATGAAGCCGTCACGCTGCATGAAATTGCCGTCGATACGGAACGCGAGCTGGTCTTCGATCAGCGGTGCGGTGATCCCCGCGCCAGCGCGGGCGAAGCCGTAATTGCCGCCGCTCAGGTTGACGTAGCCACTGGTCTCGAACTCCGGCTGCTTGGTGATCACGTTGATCAGGCCTGCCGAGGCGTTCTTGCCGAACAGGGTGCCCTGTGGGCCGCGCAGCACTTCAATCCGCTCGATCTGCCCGAGGTCGGTGAGCGCGACACTGTTGCGGTTGCGATACACGCCGTCGATGAACACGGCGACCGAGGATTCCAGGCCGGCATTGTCGCCGGTGGTGCCGATGCCGCGGATACGCGCCACGGCGCCGGCAGCCTCGCCCGCGGAGCTCGTGAGCATCAGGCTTGGCGACAAGGCCATCAGGTCGCGGATGTCGGCGACGCCTGCGCGCTCGAGCTGGGTGGCGCTGAACGCCGACACGGCGATCGGCACTTCCTGCAGGGTCTGCTCGCGCTTCTGCGCGGTGACGATGATTTCCTCGACGATACGCTCACCCTGCGCCATGGCGGCGGGGGTGGCGAGGACCGCAGCAACGGCGGCGGCGACACTCAGCTGACGAGTGTTTGGGTTCACGGCGTGCTCTCCCGATTCGAACCACGTTCATCCCGAAGTGTCGCAGTATTGCAACGACTACGGGTCCAGTCGCCGCACGTTACCTCACTGCGACGAAACTGGCAATCGGGTTCGAATCAGACGTAACTACGCTGCGCCGCAACAATTTTTCTGTGGCAACGTGGATCGGAGGGGTGCCTCTCGGGACAGGTTTGCCGCTGTGGCGCTCCCGCCTCAGGCGCGCACGTAACTGCCCGGGGCATCTTCGATGACTTTCATGCCACCTGAGCCTGGCTGGCGTGCAGGCACCCGCTCACCAAGTTGCGGGGCCGCCCAGGCGTGCCAGTCCGGCCACCAGGAGCCAGGCTGTTCGACACTGCCTGACAGCCACTCGTCGAGATCGCTGGGCGCGGACTCGTTGATCCAGTGACAGTATTTCTCCGCGGCCGGCGGGTTGATCACCCCGGCAATGTGGCCCGAGCCGGCAAGCACGAACCGGACGGGGCCACTGTAGAGCTTGGTCGCCTTGAACACCGAGGTGAAGGGCGCGATGTGGTCCTCCCGGCTGGCCTGCAGATAGATCGGGATCTCGACCCGCCCGAGGTCTACCGGCGTGCCGTTCAGCGTGATGCCGCCGGGCTGGGCCAGGCGGTTGTGGCCGTACATCTCGCGCAGGTAGAACATGTGCAGCGCCCGGGGCATGCGGGTGCTGTCGGCGTTCCAGTAGAGCAGGTCGAACGGGTAGGGCGCCTTGCCCATCAGGTAATTGTTGATCACGAACGTCCAGATGAGGTCGTTGGCCCGGAGCATGTTGAACGTCGTGCTCATGGCCGAGCCCTCGAGGAAGCCCTGCTCCGACATCATGGTGTCGAGGCTGGCGAGCTGTTTCTCGTCGATGAAGACCTCGAGGTCGCCGGGCTCCGAGAAGTCCACCTGGGCGGCGAAGAAGGTGGCGAGCTTGACACGTTTGTCTTCGGCGGCGGCCATGTGGGCGAGACCGGATGCGAGCAGGGTGCCACCGATGCAGTAGCCGATCGCATGCACCTGGTCATGGCCCGCCGCTTTCAGCGTGGCATCGATAGCCGCGGAGATGCCCTCATTGTAGTAATCCTCCCAGGTTTTCTCGGCCAGGCGCGCGTCCGGATTGACCCAGGAGACGACGAATACGCTGTGGCCCTGGTCGAGTGCCCAGCGAATGAAGGAGTTCTGTGGCTTGAGATCGAGGATGTAGTACTTGTTGATCCACGGCGGGAAGATCAGCAGCGGCACCTGGTACTGGGTCTCGGTGCTGGGCTCGAACTGCAGCAGCTGGAAGACGTCGTTCTGGAAGACGACCTTGCCGGGCGCCGTAGCCACGTTCCGGCCGACCTCGAAGGCACTCTTGTCGGTCATGCTGATGTTCAGCCGGCCGGTCTTCTCGTCGAGATCGTTCAGCAGGTTGCGCAGACCGCGCACCAGGTTGGCCCCGCGGCTCTCGAGGGTTTCGCGCAACACTTCGGGGTTGGTCAGCAGGGAGTTGGTCGGTGACATCGCATCGAGATACTGGCGGGTGTAGAACCGCACTTTCTTGCGGTGTGCCTCGTCCAGGCCCTCGGTGCGCTCGACCTGGTCCTGCACCCAACGGCAGGTGAGCAGATACGACTGCTTGAGGTAATCGAACGCCGGGTTCTCGCTCCAGTCGCTGTGGCGGAAGCGCCGATCGCCCGGCTCGGGACGGATCACCGGCTCTGCGGGCAGGCCCATCGATCGCTGCAGACCGTACTGCCACAGCCGCGTGTAGTCCTGTGCGAGCTGGACCTGGGAGAGGTAGAGCTGCATCGGGCTGGCGTTCAGCGCCTGGCCGAGCTCGGCGAACGCCTCACCGATGTTCAGTGGATCCAGGGCCTCCGGCGATACGGCTTTCATCAAGCCCTGGACGAACTCGTGCTGCTGCGCAGGCATGCGCAGGAACAGTTCGCCGAGCTCGATCGGGCCCAGCTTGTCTTGATCTTTGTTCTGTTCGCTCATTGGTCTACCCCAAGACTGATGCGTCGCTGGCGGCCAGGCTGCATGCTGGCCAAGCCCTGGCGACTCTTCCATACTAACCGGCTTTCATCCATCCGACAGGAGCGCGTTCCATGAGCCAGCATGACCTGCTTGCCGATCTTCAGGCCCGCGTGGGCCAGACGCTGATGACCAGCGACTGGCTCGAGATCGACCAGGCCCGCGTCAACGCCTTTGCCGAGGCCACCGGGGATTTCCAGTGGATCCACGTCGACGCCGAGCGGGCCCGACGCGAATCTCCCTATGGGGCCCCGATCGCCCATGGCTATCTCACGCTCTCTCTCTACCCGTTCCTGCGCAACCTCGTGAACGAGGACAACCCGGCCTATCCGGGGGTCCGGAACATCATCAACTACGGTCTCAACAAGCTGCGGTTTCCAAACGCCGTGCGGGTCGGCGACCGCGTTCGCGGACATTTCAAGCTTGCCGAGGTCAACGAGATCACCGGTGGTCTGCAGGTGGTGGAACTCTTCACCGCCGAGGTCGAAGGTCAGGAGAAACCGGCCTGCATCGCCGAGGGGATCTTCCGTCTGTATTTCTAGCATTATTGCATCGCAGCAGAAAAAGGAACAGCCTCCGGGGAAATGTTCGTACAGGAGAGCTGGTTTCGCTGCATGTCATTGAGTTGTCATGATCCCGTGGCCTGATCTGCGTGGCGGAGCGGTATATTGCATTGCACAAAAAAGCTGTTATACTGCACCGCAACATAAGCGCAAACCCCTGCCCCAAGACCACGGAGATTCGATCATGACCAACGTTCAGAGCATTCAGACTTTCGTCGACGCCGCCCAGGAGGCCATGGCGCCGATGAGCAAGTACAACGATTTCGCCGCCAAGGCCATGGAGCGCGTACTGCGCAAGCAGTGGGAAGTGGCCGGCGCCTGCTTCGAACTCGGCATCGAGGAGCTGCACGCCATCGCCAAGATGAAGGACGTGCAGGGCACGATGAGCACCCAGCAGGACATCATCGCGCGCATGACCGACACCCTGACCCGCGGCTCGACCGAACTGATGGAGATTGTCCGCGAGAACCAGGCCGAGGCGATCGACCTGTTCACCAAGCAGGCCCAGGAGGCCGGTGACAAGGTGAGCAAGGCCACCAAGGCGGCCCAGAAGGCAGCCTGACCCTCATCTCCAGAGGGGTTGATGCAGGCGGCGGCCAGGGATGGCCGTCGCCTTTTTTGTGCGCGCGAGAATGTACCTGACGGTTGTTGGTCCTGCCCGGGCGGTGTGACTGCACTAGAATACGTCGCAGACGCCATCACCAGGAGGACATCGATGGGCAGAGCCATGCACGCGCGCAACCCGCGGACGGGCGCACTCGACTACGCTTTTACCGCCGCCGACGAGGCAGACGTCGCCGCCGCCTGCCAGGCCCTGCGCCAGGCACAGCCCGCCTGGGCGGCGCTTGGCGTCGAGGCGCGCTTCGCGGTGCTCGAGCGCTTCGCCGACGCCATCGAACGGCACCAAGATGCGCTCGCTCAGGCGGTCTCTGCCGACACCGGACGCTGGTTGATGGCGCTGTCCGAGACCCGCAACGTGCGCCCCGCACTGGCCCGCTGGCGTCGCTACGCGCCGGAGGTGCTGGCCGAGACCCGGGCCCAGTCCCAGGCCATTCCCAGCATCCATTACGCGCAGCAGCTGGTCCCCTTTCCGGTGGTGGGGGTGATCAGTCCCTGGAATTTCCCGCTGCTGCTGTCGTTGATCGACGCCCTGCCGGCACTGGTGGCCGGGTGCAGCGTGGCGATCAAGCCCAGCGAGGTGACCCCGCGATTCGCCGAGCCGCTGGCCCGCGCGATTTCGGAGGTGCCGGAACTCGCCGGCGTGCTGACGCTCCTGCCAGGTGACGGCCGGACCGGCGCAGCGCTGGTTGAGCAGGTCGACCTGATCTGCTTCACCGGCAGCGTCGCCACCGGGCGGAAGGTGGGCGAAGCCTGCGCCCGAGCCTTCATTCCAGCCTTCCTCGAGCTGGGCGGTAAGGATCCGGCCATCGTGCTGGCTTCGGCCGACCCGCAGCGCGCCGCCGAGACGGTGCTGCGCGCTTCGGTGCTGGCGACCGGTCAGGCCTGCCAGTCGCTGGAGCGGGTCTATGTGCACACGTCACTGTATCAGCCGTTCGTCGAGCATCTCGTGGCGCAGGCCCGGCAGGTCGAGCTCAGCTATCCGGACATCCATCGGGGTATCGTTGGGCCGCTGATTTTCGAGCGCCAGGCGGAGATCATCGCCGGACAGCTGGCAGATGCGGTCGCCCGCGGGGCCGAAATCCGCTGTGGCGGCGAGATCGAGCACCATGGCGGCGGCCTGTGGATTCGCCCCACGGTACTGACCGGGGTGACTCACGAGATGCAGATCATGACCGAAGAGACCTTCGGGCCCATCATGCCGGTGATGGCGTTTGACAGCGAGGAGCAGGCCGTCCGTCTTGCCAACGACAGCCTCTATGGCCTGTCGGCCGCCGTGTTTGCCGGCAGCGTGGAGGAAGGTGAACGCATCGGGCGACAGCTCGAAGTCGGCGGCGTCAGCATCAACGACGGGTCGCTGACTGCGCAGGTCTTCGAGGCGGAAAAACACTCCTTCCGCCTCTCGGGGCTGGGCGGCTCACGCATGGGGCCTGCGGGGCTGGCGCGGTTCTTCCGCAAGAAGGCGCTGTTTCTCCAGACCGGCGAGCCCCTGCCGATCGGTGCATTCGCCGAGGAGCAGGCGGTCTCCTGAGCCCTAGAACATGCCGGTCGGGTCGACCGGGCCCTCGTCGCGCTTCGTCCCCTCTCGCGTGGGGATGAAGTCGCCGGTGATCATCTGTTCGTAGGACTGCCCGGGCCCGACCATCGGGTAGACGCCCGCGTCCGGGTCGATGATGACTTCCAGGAACGCCGGGCCCTTGAACTCGATGAACTCCCGGATCACCTGCTCGACGTCGCGCTTGTCATCCAGACGCCGCGCCCAGGGGAAGCCGTCGGCTTCTGCGGCCTTGATGAAGTCCTTCTTGTGCAGCGACTTGTCGCTGGCCGACATGCGGCCCATGAAGTAGAGCTTCTGCCACTGCTTGACCATGCCGTCGCCGAAGTTGTTCAGCACCACCACCTTCACCGGCAGGTCGTAGGTGGTGACGGTCTCCAGTTCGCCGAGGTTCATGCGGATGCTGGCGTCGCCGTCGATGTCGATGACCAGCCTCTCCGGGCAGGCGAACTGCGCGCCGATCGCCGCCGGCAGTCCGAAGCCCATGGTGCCCATGCTGCCTGACGTCAGCCACAGTCGCGGCGAGCGGAAATCGAAATACTGGGCGGCCCACATCTGGTGCTGCCCCACACCCGTGGCGATGATCGCCTCGCCCCCGGTCAGGTGATTGATGCATTCGATCACGTGCTGTGGCTGGATCATCCGGCTGTCGCGGTCGTAGTTGAAACCGTGCACACGCCGCAGCTCGTCGACCTCGGCGAGCCATGGGTCGAACTCACCGCGGAAGCGCCGGTTGCGCCCGTGGCGGGTCAACCGGGTCAAGGCGTCGGTGAGCTCACCCACGTGATGCCAGTCGACCCGCTTGACCTTGTGGATCTCCGAGGAGTCGACGTCGAAATGCGCAATGCGCTGGGCGTTGCGGGCGAACTTTTCCGGGACGCCGGCGACGCGGTCATCGAAGCGCGCACCCATGGCGATCAGGAAGTCGCAGTCCTCGACGGCGTAGTTCGCGTGGGCGCCGCCGTGCATGCCGAGCATCTGCAGGGAGAGTTCGTCGGTGGTGTCCACCGCGCCAATGCCCATCAGCGTAGTCACCACCGGAATGCGGAAGGTGTTTACAAACTGGCGCAGAGCCTCGGCCGCACCCGCATTGATCACGCCGCCACCGGCATACACCAATGGCCGTCGTGCGGTCGCCAGCATGGCGAAGAATTCGTCGCAGCTCGCCTCATCGAGGCGGTTGGCTGCCACCTGTTCCAGGCGATGCCGGTAGCCGGGGATGGGCAGGCCACCGGCGCCCTGGAAGACGCCTTCCCAGTTCTGCACATCCTTGGGGACGTCCACCACGACGGGCCCAGGCCGGCCGCTGCGCGCGATTTCGAAGGCGCTGCGCATGGTGGCTTCCAGCCGCGTCGGGTCGGTGACCAGGAACACGTGTTTCGCCACCGAGCCCATGATCGAGGACACCGGTGCCTCCTGGAAGGCGTCGGTGCCGATCGCATGGGTCGGCACCTGGCCGGTGATGACCACGATGGGCACAGAGTCGGCCATGCAGTCGCGGACCGGTGTGACGGTGTTGGTGGCGCCAGGCCCGGAGGTCACCAGCACGACACCGACCTTGCCGGAGGCCCGTGCGTAGCCGGCGGCCATGAAGCCGGCGCCCTGTTCGTTGGCAGGCACGATCAGCGGCATGGGCTGGTGGCCGTCATCGCTGCGGGTCTCGTTGTACCGAAACACGGCGTCGTAGGTCGGCAGGATGGCACCCCCCGAGTAGCCGAAAATGGTCTCTACGCCCTCGTCGGCGAGCACCTGTACGATCATCTCCGCACCGGTCATGCGTGTGCCGGTCAGGGGGTGCGGGGTCTCGGTGGTGGCCTCGGGCGCTGCCATGGCAGGCATCTCCTTGGAAATCTGGGGGCGGGAGGACGCCCGGCGTGCGCTGGACGCAATTCCCCGGAGTGTCGGGGAATTGATTTTGCATTGCAATAGTGCAGGCGTTGCGCGAGTATCTGGGCCCCGCTCACTGCGCCATCTCACCTTGGACCGGCTTCATGCGTCACGTCATCTCGATCCTGCTGCAGAACGAAAGCGGCGCGCTTGCGCGCGTCGCTGCGATGTTCGCCAACCGTGGTTTCAATATCGAATCGCTCAGCGTTGCGCCGACAGACCAGGAAACCGTCTCGCGGCTGACCCTGGTGACCTCGGGCCCGGATGATGTCATCAGCCAGATCAACAAGCAGCTCGCCAAGCTCGTCGATGTCGTTGGCATGGTCGACATGACTGCCGGCGACCACATCGAGCGCGAATTGGGACTGCTGAAACTGCGGGTGGCCGCGCAAGGCCTGGCGGAGCTTCGCCAGCGTGCCGACAATTTCGGTGCCCGGGTGCTCGACGACCGGCCCGAACATTTCACGCTCGAACTCACCGGCAGCGAGCAGCAGCTCGACAGCTTCGTCGAGACCCTCCCGGCGGGTGTTCAGTTGCTGGCGGTTGTGCGCAGTGGCCCGATGGCGATCTCGCGCGGCGCGCAACAGCTGGTCTCCCCCCGTCCCGCGGGCTGAGCCGGGCCGGCGTGGAACTCCCCGGCTGGAGTCCGGCACTCGCCGAGGCCTCCAGAACGCGGCTGCAGTCGGCGCGCCGCGTGGTCCTCAAGGTTGGCTCGGCGCTGCTGGTGGATGCCGATACGGGCGCACTCGACGAGGCCTGGCTGGTGGCGCTGGCGGCCGATATCGCCCGGCTTCGCGCGCGGGGCCAGCAGGTCATCGTCGTGTCCTCGGGTGCGATCGCACTCGGCAGTCGGCGCCTTGGTCTGACCGTCCGGCGCAACCGTCTCGACGAAAGCCAGGCCGCTGCGGCAGTCGGTCAGATCCAGCTGGCGCGCGCCTGGCGCAACGTATTGGGCGAGCATGGCCTCGAGGTGGCACAGATTCTGCTGACACTCGATGACAGCGATGATCGCCGCCGTTTCATCAATGCACGCAATACGCTGGAGACCCTGCTGCGGCTTGGCTGCGTTCCGGTGGTGAATGAAAACGATACTGTCGCGACTGCGGAAATCCGCTATGGCGACAACGATCGCCTGGCCGCGCGGGTGGCACAGATGATCTCTGCCGACAGTCTGGTCCTGCTGTCCGACGTCGAAGGGCTCTACAGTGCCGACCCCAGGCTCGATCCCACGGCGCAATTCATCGCTGAAGTGGCGCGTATCGATGAACGGATCACTGCAGTGGCGGGCGGCGCCTCGACCCCGTTTGGCTCCGGTGGGATGGCCACCAAGGTGGCCGCCGCGCAGATCGCGACGGCCGCGGGCTGCGCGATGGTCATCGGTCTGGGTCGGCGTGAAGCCCCGGTCGCTGCGCTGGAGCAGGGTCAGCCGTGCACCTGGTTTCTGGCCGATGCCTCGCCGGTGGCTGCACGCAAGCACTGGCTGGCCGGCATGCTCAAGCCGGCGGGGACACTGGTGGTCGATGCCGGCGCGGCGCGCGCGCTGGCGGCCGGCAGCAGTCTGCTGCCGGCCGGTGTGCTGCGGGTCGAGGGCGAGTTTGCCCGGGGCGCTGTGGTGCGCCTGGTCGAGGTCGATGGCCGGGAGCTCGGTCGTGGCCTGGTCGGCTATCCGGCGGAGGAGGCGCGGCGGCTCGCCGGCCACCACAGTCGTGAGATTCCCGATTTGCTAGGCTATCGCGGGCGTGATGCGCTGGTGCATCGCGATGACATGGTGCTGGTCAAGGATTTTCCGGAACCCCGATGAACGCGAACACGACTCCTCTTGCCACGGCCTCGCTGGCCGAGAGCATGGCTGCGCTGGGGCGCGCCGCACGCGATGCTGCCGGCGTGCTGGCGCGCTGCACTGGTGAACAGCGCAACCAGGTGCTGACCGATGCCGCCGCGGCACTGCGCGCGCGCTGTGCCGACATCCTCGCCGCCAATGCCCTCGATCTCGACGCCGCCGATCGCAACGCCATCGCCCCGGCGATGCGCGACCGGCTGCTGCTGGACGAGACACGCGTCGAGGCCATGGCCGTCGCCCTGGAACAGATCCGCGCGCTGCCCGACCCGCTCGGTGCGGTGCTGGCGGACTGGACACGGCCGAACGGGCTGCGGATCCAGCGCGTGCGCGTGCCGCTGGGCGTGATTGGCATCATTTATGAAAGCCGGCCGAACGTCACTGCCGATGCCGGGGCGCTGTGCCTGAAGTCGGGCAATGCCGTGATCCTGCGTGGCGGCTCCGAAAGCTGGCATTCCAGCCGGGCCATCCACGACTGCCTGGTCGCCGCGCTGCGCGCCAATGGCTTGCCGGAGGCGGCCATCCAGATGGTGCCGACGCCGGATCGCGCCGCCGTAGGCCACCTGCTCTCGGGCCTCGGGGGCACGGTCGACGTGATCGTGCCGCGCGGCGGCAAGAACCTCATCGCCCGGGTGCAGCAGGACGCCCGGGTGCCCGTGATCGGTCACCTCGAGGGCCTCTGCCACGTCTATGTGCATGCCGCCGCCGATCCGGAGATGGCGCGCGAGGTGGTGTTCAATGCCAAGATGCGCCGTACGGGCATCTGCGGGGCGGCGGAGACGCTGCTGATCGACGCGGGCTGCGCGCCGGCCCTGTTGCCGTCGATCGCCGCACGGCTGCAGGCCGCCGGCTGCGAGCTGCGCGGCGATGCCGAGGCCCGTGCCCTCGTGCCCGGGATGGCGGTGGCCTCCGCTGAAGATTGGCGCACCGAGTATCTCGACGCGGTGCTCGCGGTGCGCGTGGTGCGCGATCTCGACGAGGGCCTGGCCCATATTCGCGAGTATGGCTCCGGGCACACCGAATCGATCATCACCGCCGATCCGGCCGCCGCCGAGCGTTTCCTCAACGAACTCGACAGCGCCATCCTGCTGCACAACGCCTCCACCCAGTTCGCCGATGGCGGTGAATTCGGCATGGGCGCCGAGATCGGCATCGCCACCGGGCGTATCCATGCCCGCGGGCCGGTTGGCGTCGAGCAGTTGACGAGCTTCAAGTACCTGGTGCGCGGCTCGGGTCAGACCCGTCCATGATGGCAGTCGCCCCGCAGGCTGCGCCAAAGCGAACGGCGCTGGCGCTTGCAGCGCTGCTGGCGCTTGCCGGCTGCGGTACGGGTGAGCCTGAGATCGCCGACGCCGGCCTGCTGCCCGCCGAGCCCGAGGCGCGCGCGCTGCACTGCTATCTGGTGCTGACGCTGACCATCGACCAACTCACCCAGTTCGAGGGGACCGGGCCGCAGGACGGATTTCTGGCCCGGCGGAGCACCGAGGAACTGCGCCAGGCGCGCAATCGTACTGCCGCCGACCTGCCGGAAGGGCTGCTGGCGGACCTGCGCCGGCAGCCCGGCCCCTGGCTCGACGAACTGCTCGAGGGCTTCGATCAGGATGGTGACGGGGCACTCGTCACCCGCGAGGAGGTCGAAACCTTCAATGCCCATGTTGCGGCCTGCAGCCGCTATCGGAGTGCCCCATGATTCGTTCCATCCTGATCGCGCTCGTGCTGCTGGTGCTCGCTGTGCCTGCCCATGCCGGTCTCGAGATCACGCTGCGGGAATTTCGTGGCATCGGGCACAGCGATACCGAGGCCTTTTCCGCGTCCGCCCCCTGGGTGATCGAGTGGTGGAGCCGGCCGCCGACGGCGATCGATCATGATCCCGCCCATCTCGAGGTCTACCTCTACGACGCGATGACCGGCGAGTTCCTCGGCCGCGTGGTCAAGCACGCCGGCGTGGGCCGGGGCGACATGCTGATCGAGCGCGGCGGGCGGTTTCGGTTCCGCGTTCAGGGCCAGGCGACGCGCTGGGAGCTGCGCGTGCTGCAGATCGACGAAGAGTATGCCGAGCGCCTGCGCGAGACCCATCGGCCCCGCGGCAGTTCACCGCGCCGCCCGCTGCTGCCCGGGCGTGCACCGTGACCAGTCGGTCACGGTCTCGTAGGCCGCGCCGGTTCTCAGCAGCGTGGCTTCGGCGAACGGGCGGCCGATCAGCTGGAAGCCTGCCGGCAGGCCATTGCGCGTGAACCCGGCCGGCACCGACAACGCCGGCAGCCCCAGATAGTTCACTGGCCCGGTGCAGTGCACCAGCTTGGCAATGATCTCCCACATCGCCGCACCGGCGCCCACGTCCGTCTCCTCGATGGTCGGCACCGGAATGGCCAGCGTCGGCGCATGCAGCACATCGCAGCTGTCGAACACCTCTGCGACGAAACGCCTGAGCAGACGCGGACGCAACTGCAGGGCCTGCACGTAGCTCATTGCCGGAATGGCCAGGCCGGTCGCGGCCCGGGCGCGGACCTGTGGGGAGTAGCCTTCCCAGTGATGCTGCAGCCAGTGGGCATGGCGGGCGGTGGCCTCCGCGTAGATCACCGTGCGACCCAGCTCGGTGAGCGGTTCCGGGTCGGGCAGGGTGACCGGGACCAGGCGTGCACCCAGTGCCTCCAGCGCGCCGAGGCTGGCCTCCATCAGCGCGGCCACCTCGTCCGTCAGGTGCCTGTCGAAGTAGTTCTGCGGTACGCCGATGCGCAGGCCCTCGATGCCCTGAAAGCACGCCGCCTCGAACGCCGGCACCGGGCGTGGCGCCAGGTGCGGGTCGCGGCCGTCGTCACCGGCGATGACGCCAAGCACGCGGGCACAGTCGCGGGCGTTACGGGCAAAGACGCCGGCCACGTCCACCGACTGTGACAGGCCCATCAGGCCATAGCGGCTGACCCGGCCCCAGGTCGGTTTGATGCCCACCACGCCGCAGATTGCGGCCGGCAGGCGTACCGAGCCCCCGGTATCCGAGCCGAGACTGGCGGGCACGAGTCCTGCCGCCACCGCCACCGCCGATCCGCTGGAGGAGCCGCCGGAGATGTATGCCGGGTTCCAGGGGTTTCGGCATGGCCCGTAGTGTGCGTTGTGGCCGGTCGGCCCCAGTGCGAACTCCGCCATGTGCAGCGCGGCGATGTCGAGCGCGCCGGCGGCATCCAGGCGCTCGAGCACTGTCGCGGTTACCGGCGCCTGCCAGTTGGCGCGGATCAGGCTGCCGCAGCTCGAGACTTCGCCCCGGCGGTAGAACATGTCCTTGTGCGCGAGGGCGACACCGTGCAGCACTCCCGGCGGCTCGCCGCGTCGCCAGGCCTCGTCTGCGGCCGCCGCCGCGGTCAGCGCGCGCTCACGGTGGACGCGCAGCACACAGTTCAGTGGCGGGGCGAGGGTCTCGAGACGGGCCAGGCGTTCACGCACATGCGCCTGCGCCGAGAGCTGGCCGGCGGCCAGCGCGTCGACAAGCTCGCACAGCGTGGGCTCACTGCGCACGCTGCCGGCGGCAGCAGCGTCCTTCGGTGCGGGGCGCGGCGCGGGGCGCGCGGCGTCGGCGGCGTCCCCATGCTCCGGCTGCGTCGGGCGATCGGCCAGTTGTTCCTCGGCCAGTTGTTCCAGGGTGCTGAGGAAGTTGCCCGGTTCTATATCGAACAGCGAGTCCCGGGATGCGCTGCTCACCGCAGCCACGGCGTTGGCCGCTCCGGCCGCGATGCGCGCATAGGTTTCCGCATCGTCCGCGGGCCAGCCAAGCTGCCGGGCAAGCTGCTGCAGTGCCTCGCTCATGATGGCAAGCGGCGAAACAGCTGTATGCGACAGGGGGATAGTGGGTTCATCGACATCCTCGTCTCGCCGCTTACGGGCCGGGGTTCGGCGGGTCGGCGCGCGCAAGAGCATGCCGTGCCGGCGTCGCGACGGCAACCGGATTGCCATCGCGGCCGCATGGCTTTAGGGTGCCGGCATGCACGATCACCCCTCGCCCTTTCAGGTGTCGCTACAGCCGCCACGGCCGCTGCCGCCAGTACTGGTCAGCGCCCGCGCCAACGTCCTGCTGTTTCTTGCCGTGACGTTTGGCTGGAGCTGGTCTTGGCTGCTGCTTGGGGGGCAGGGCGCGGCGCATGCGGGGGAGGGCCCGTGGCTGTTCATTGCCCTGCTGGGGCCCGCTGTTGGCGGGTTCACTGCGGTCATCAGTGAACAGGGCAGGCGCGGTGCGGGCCTGCTGTTGCGGCGGCTGGCACCCCTGGATCTCGGTTGGGGGATGTGGCTGCTGGCACTGTATGCGGTCGTGCCTCTGGCGGTGCTGATGGTGCTTGTCGCCAGCCCAGGGCATACCCGCGATGCGATTGGCAGCGCCTCGCTGCTGTTTTTCCTGCCGCTGGTGGCCGCGTTCTCGCTGCTGCCACGGCCGATCGGGGTCGAGTTCGGCTTTCGCGGCGTGCTGCTGCCGCTGTGCCTGACGCGCTATCCTCCGCTGCTTGCCGCCCTCTGGGTCGGCCTGCTGTGGACGCTCTGGTTCGCGCCCCTGTGGCGCGTGGGCGCTGGCGATGCGGGGATGCCCTCGCTGTCGCTGTTTCTGACCGTGCACGCCGTGGCACTGATCTCGATGTCCATCGTCCTGACGCTGCTCTACCTGCGCACCGGCGGCAGCCTCGGTCTCTCGATCATGGTGCACGCCGCGCTCAATGCCGCCGTGCTGCCGTTCCAGGCGCTGGCCAATCGCGAGCTGCTGGCCCTGCCACCGGTAATGCCCCATGCGCTGGCGCTGGCCCTGACCGCGCTCGCGCTGTGGCTGTTCTTCCGCTGGCGCGATCGCCGTGCCGCGCCGCTCAGCCCTGAGGCGTCAGCACACTAAGGCCAAGCCGCGCGGCCAGCGCCGCCCCGTCCGGTGGCTGGCAGGTATCGACGGTGACGGCCAACGCCTGTTCCCCGGGGTCGAGCGGGTCACGCTCGCGCTGCTGCTGCCGCAGCACGCGCAGGTCGGCTTCGGAGGCATCGTCGCCGTGGCGATGGCGCGTCTCGATGCGGGCCTGCAGGACCTCCTCTGGCGCCTGGCAGTCGAGGATGCGTACGGCCACACCCAGGCGGCGGCCGAGGTCGACAAAGACCTGGCGTTCGGCGCGCCTGAGGAAGGTGGCGTCCGCGATGGCCGGTCGTCCCGCCGCGATCACCTGGCGACAGGCCGCCGCCACCCGAGCATAGGTGCGTGCGGTCCATTCGGCCGTGTAGCCGGCGTCGCTGCCCAGCAGTCCGGGGGCCTGCTCGGTCAGCAGCCGACGGCGTTCCACGTCCGTGCGCACCCGCACCGCGCCGCAGGCGCCCACCAGGGTGGCCGCCAGGGTGCTCTTGCCGGAGCCGGACAGGCCATGGGTGAGGATCAGCGTCCCCGGTCGGACCCTGAGCGCCGCCTGGGCCAGCGCCAGGTACTCGCTCAGTTGGCGCCGGGCGTCGCGACCCTCGCCCAGTGCGGCGACCTTGGCGCGCACCATCGCGCGATAGGCGATGAACAGAGGCAGCAGCGGCAAGGCGGCGTAGTCGCCGCAGCGCTCCAGCCAGGCGTCCAGCAGTTCGGCGGCCAGCCCGGGGTGCCCCCGGGCCGTGAAATCCATCAGCGCGAAGGCCAGCTCGTTCAGCACGTCGTTGGTGCGCAGGGCTTCGCTGAATTCGATGCAGTCGAACACGCGCACGCGGCCGTCCAGCAGCAGCAGGTTGCCGGCGTGCAGGTCGCCATGCCCGCGGCGCAGCCGGCCGGCGCGCTGGCGGGCGTCGAGCAGTCCGGCGTACCGGGCGAGCTGGCCACGCGTGGCCGCCGCGACTGCGCCGATGGCAATGCGATGCCGAGCCTCGGGTGCACACTGTTGGATCGCCGTGAAATTGTCCTCACACTGGCGAGTGAGTGCCCGCGCTGCACCGCCGCCGGTGACCACGGCGTCGCAGTCGGCCTGGAAGTCCGCCAGTTCCTGTCCCAGGCGCCGGATCATTGCAGCGTCGACCCGCCCCTCGGTCAGCGCCTGCGGCAACTCGGCGCCGGCGGGGAAGCGTCGCATGTGCACGCATACCTCGATGGCGGGCAGGGCATCCAGCCGGGGAGCCTCCTGTGTCCCGCCGATGCGGCGCACGCCGAGGTAGAACTCGGGCAGCAGCCGCCGGTTGAGCTCGACCTCGCGCGCACAGGCGGTCTCACGCTGGGACAGGCTGCTGAAGTCGAGGAAGCCCAGGTCGACGGGTTTCTTGAACTTCCAGGCCTCGCGCTCGCCCAGCACGATGATCGAGATGTGGGTTTCGATCGGTGTCGCCACCGTGGCCGGCGGGCCGAAGCTGCCTGCGGCTACCAGCCGCGCGATCAACTCGCGCAGCGCAGCGACAGCTACGGGCTCAGGTTCTGACATGCTCACCTCCGCTGTTCTACCATGCAGGCCTGTCGTCGACTACCGGAGAGTACCGTGGACGCTTTCAGGGAATTCATGGGCGCCGTGGGGCTGCTGATCGAGGCTTTCGGCGTACTCTTGATCCTCATCGGCATGCTCATCGCGACTGCGCGATTTCTGTTTCGTCGCCAGGCCACGCACGCCGAAAGCTACCAGTGCTATCGACAGGATGTCGGCCGGTCGATTCTGCTGGGGCTGGAGTTCCTCATTGCCGGTGACATCATCCACACCGTCGCGGTGAGGCCCACACTGGAGAGTGTGGCGGTGCTCGGGTTCATCGTGCTGATCCGCGTGCTGCTCGGGATTGCCCTGCACCTGGAAATCGAGGGACGCTGGCCCTGGCAGCCGCCCCATGGCGAGCCACTGCTGACCCCACCGACCGCCGAAGACACGCGCAAGCCCTGACGGCCTGCCTGCGCCTCAGCCCTCGGAGAGCTCCAGCCAGCGCTCGAGGGTGGCCTCGAGCTCCGCGTTGCAGCGTTCCCGGGCGGCCAGCTGGTCATGCACCTGGTCATAGGGCTGGTCGTAAAACGCCGGATCGGCGATGACCGCATCCAGCGCCGCAAGCTGCTGCTCAAGCGACTCGATACGCGCCGGCAGGCTGGCGAGCTCGCGCTGCAGCTTGTAGGACAGGCGGGTGCGCGGCGGCCCACCCGCGGGCGTGCGGCCCTGCGGCTGCACCGTATCCGCTGGGCTATCCTCGGCGTCCACGGTGGTCGCATTCCTGTCAGCCGGGGGGCGTTCGCGCTCGGCCAGCCGCCGGCCGAGTCGCGCCCAGTCGCTGTAGCCGCCCGCATGCCGGCGGATCTGCCCGTCCTCCTCGAACACCAGGGTGCTGGTGACCACGTTGTCAATGAACTCGCGGTCGTGGCTGACCAGCAGCAGCGTGCCGCTGTATTCCGCCAGCCGCGCTTCGAGCACTTCCAGCGTCTCCAGGTCCAGATCGTTGGTCGGCTCGTCGAGCACCAGCAGGTTGCTGGGTCGGGCGAACAGCCGGGCCAGCAGCACGCGGTTACGCTCGCCACCCGAGAGACTGCCCACGGGGGAGCGCGCCTGCGAGGGGCTGAACAGGAACTCGCCGAGATAGCTCATGATGTGGCGTGGCTTGCCGCCGACGGTGACGAAATCATGGCCGTCGGCCACGGTGTCCGCCACCGACCGGTCATCCTCGAGTGCAGTGCGTCCCTGGTCGAACCAGGCCACCTCCAGGCGGGTGCCCAGCTGCACCTGCCCGGCCTGTGGGGACTCTTCGCCAAGCAGGATTCTGAGCAGCGTGCTTTTGCCGACGCCATTGTTGCCCACCAGGCCGAGACGCTCGCCGCGCAGCACGGTGCCGGAGAACCCGCGGATGACAGGTTGTCCCTCATAGGCATGGCTGACTTCGGTGGCCTCGATGACCTTGCGCCCCGAATCCTCGCCGCTTTCCTCGATCCTCAGGGTCGGTCCGCCTTCCGGGCGGAAACGCTGACGCTCGGCGAATTCCCGGCGCATGGCCTCGAGGGCGCGGACCCGGCCTTCGTTGCGGGTCCGGCGGGCCTTGATGCCCTGGCGTATCCAGACCTCCTCGCCCGCCAGGCGGCGCTCGAAATGCGCCTGCTCGACGGCTTCGGCCTCGAGTGCCTCCTCGCGGCGGCGGAGGAAATTCCGGTAATCCCCGGGCCAGCTGGTCAGCCTCGCCCGGTCGAGCTCGACGATCCGCGTGGCCAGGCGCTGCAGGAAAGCGCGGTCGTGTGTGATGAACAGCACCGCGCCCGACCAGCTGCGCAGCCGCTCTTCCAGCCACTCGATGGAGGCGAGATCGAGGTGGTTGGTCGGCTCGTCGAGCAGCAACAGGTCGGGTCGCGCGACCAGCGCCCGGGCCAGGCCGACGCGGCGCTGCCAGCCGCCCGACAGGCTGTCCAGCGGCGCATCACCGGGCAGTTCCAGTTCGCTCAGCACGGTGGCCACGCGCTGGTCGAGCTGCCAGCCGCCCTCGGCTTCGATCTGGCGTTCGAGATTGGCGAGGGCGTCGAGGCCCTGGCCATCGAGCGTCCCGGCGCTGCGGCGGGCATAGTCTGCGAGCAGCCCCTGCAGCCGTGCCAGTCCGCCGGCGACGAAGTCACGGACGGGGATGCCGGGCGCGACGGGCAAGGCCTGTTCCAGCTGGCTGATGCGCAGGCCCTGGCGGCGGCGGATCTCGCCGGCGTCGGGCTGGAGGCGCCCGCTGATGAGCTTCAGCAGCGTGGATTTTCCGGCCCCGTTACGCCCGACCAGGCACACGCGCTCGCCGTCCTCGAGTGTCAGCGAGGCGTGACGCAGGATCGCTCGGTCGCCGAAGTCGAGCGACAGGGTATCGAGGCTGAGGAGAGTCATGGCCTGTGGATTATAGCGCCGGTCTTCCGGCGATCCCGGGAATCCGGCATGGTGACGGTTCGAGCCACCGGATGTTCAGGCCACGCGATGACAGGATACGAGTGAATGAACGAGGCGACACTGATCTGGCTGGGGATTGTGCTTTGTGTGAGCCAGTCGGCAACGCTCTCCGGGCTCAATCTCGCCGTCTTTTCCATCAGTCGTCTGCGCCTGGAGGTGGGCGCCAGCCAGGGTGACCGGCGAGCGCTGCGCGTGCTCGCGCTGCGGGAAAATGCCAATTTCACGCTGGTCACGATTCTCTGGGGCAACGTTGCCGTCAATGTGCTGCTGACCCTGCTGGCCGAGTCGGTACTTGCCGGGGTGGCGGCCTTCCTGTTCTCCACGGTGGTCATCACCTTTGTCGGTGAGATCATCCCGCAGGCCTATTTCACGCGCCATGCCCTGCGGGTGGCCTCGCTGCTGTCGCCGGTGCTGCGCGTCTATCAGTGCCTGCTATGGCCGGTGGCGTGGCCGGTGGCAAAGGTGCTCGACCGCCTGATCGGGCCGGAGGGCATCCCCTGGCTGCGCGAGCGCGAGCTTCGCGACCTGCTGCGCCAGCACGCCGAGGCCGGCACCGAGGTCGGTCCCGTGGAGGCTCGAGGGGCGATCAATTTTCTCGCGCTCGATGATGTTCCTGCTGTGCGCGAGGGCGAACCGTTGGCCCCTGACAGCGTCATCGAACTGCCGTTCGTGGCCGGTCGGCCGGTGTTCCCGGCGTTCTCGCGTGATCCGGACGATCCGTTCCTGAGGCGGCTCGCCGCCTCCGGCAAGAAGTGGCTGGTACTGGTTGACGAGACCGCTCGCCCGCGCTTCGTACTCAACAGTCATCGGGCATTGCGCGAAGCGCTGCTCGCTGACCAGCCGCCAGACCTGGCCAGGTTGATCCATCGGGCTCTGGTCATCGACGACCCGGCCGAGCCGCTGGGCCGTGCGCTCACCCGGCTCAGCGTGCGCCCGGAACACGCTGAGGACAACGTCATCGACGAGGATCTGATTGTGCTGTGGAGCGAGGGGGAGCGGCGGATCATCACCGGCTCCGACATCCTCGGGCGCCTGTTGCACGGCATCGTGCGCCAGGCGGCGCCAGCGCCGGGTCAGCTGTAGCGTGAGGGTGGCGGCCCCTCAGGGCGCCGGGGGAGCCGCGGGGCGTAGAGGTCCGGGCCACGGTGTTCGACCCATGAGCGCGGCTGATACGGCAGGACCTCGGGCATCTCGCCCGCGAGCAGGCTTGCCTTGAGCGTGCGCCAGTATTCGGCGGTCAGCAGATCGCCATGGTGTTCCATGAACGCCTCGCGATGGCTGTCGCGAAACCCAAGAAATTCCACAAACTGCTCAGGGAAGACGTCGTTGGGCCCGACGTAGAACCAGGCCTCGGCGCGCATCTCGTCCTCGAGCGAGCTTGCCACCGGAAGATCGCGGAACTTGCATTCGGTCACCAGGCAGAGTTCGTCGTAGTCGTAGAAGATCACCCGGCCATGCCGGGTGACGCCGAAGTTCTTGAGCAGCAGGTCGCCGGCGAAAATGTTGGTGCGCGAGAGGTCGCGGATGGCCTGTCCGTAGTCGATCGCCGCCAGCCGGCCCTGCGCCTCGTCCACCTCCTGCAGATAGAGATTCAAGGGGCGCAGCTGTCGTTCGATGTAGAGGTGATCGATGACCAACGTGTCGCCTTCCAGTCGGCAGGTTTGACCGGCGTTCTCCAGCAGGTCCTCCAGCAGTTCCGGGGCGAAGCGATCGCGCGCGAATTCCAGGCGGCGGAACTCCTGGGCATCGACCAGTCGCCCGGCGCGGTCATGGCGGAACACCAGCTGGTATTTCCCCTTGACCTCCTCGCGGGTCATGGACTTCGGATAGGCGAAGCGGTCGCGGATGACCTTGAACACCACATCGTAAGAGGGCAGGGTGAAGACGATCATCACCATGCCGACATCGCCTGCGGCATGCACGTAGCGATCCGAGGAGGTCTCGGCATGGCGGACCAGCGAGCGGTAGCGCTCCGTCTTGCCCTGTTTGGCCCGCCCCAGCACCGTGTAGATCTCGTCGATGGGCTTGCGCGGCAGCAGCCGCTTGAGAAACACCACCGCGGCGCCCACGGTCTTGAGATCGACGTGGAAATAGGAGCGGGTAAAGGAGAACAGCATGCTCACATCGTTCTCCGACATGATCACGGCATCCACCACGATGCCCTCGTCGCTGTTCTTCAGGGCGAGCACCAGTGGATAAAGAAATCCCCGCCCGGTCATGCAGCCGACCAGATAGGCCCGCGTCGGCTGGTAGAACACCGGCTTCAGCAGTTCGATGCTCTCGATGCGACGGGTTTCCCCCATCGCGCCGAGAAAGGCCTCGATCTCCGCGCTGATATAGCGCACGCTGCGGTCGGTGTTGCGATAGGGTACGCGGAAGCGGAAGTCGCCCAGCACCTCGTCGAACAGGTGCTGCAGCGAGCCGCGGTTCAGGTAGACATGCTTGGCGACCGGTGTACGGGCACTGCGCGTCGGCTCCACTTCGCGGGCCACGAATTCAACTTCAGGGTCGACGCCGATGGTTTCGAACAGTCGGCGCGTGATGGAGTTGAAAAACGTCTTGAAGAACTCGCTGTCGGGATAGTTTTCGATGGCGTCGCTGTAGAGATTGCGGATCCGCGTCCATAGCGGCTTGTCCTGGGCGTGCTCCCCGAGCATGCCCATCAGTGTCGCCCGCGCACGCTTCACGCAGACGTCATAGAGCTCGATGCGTTCGACATTGTCGCGCTGCTGGCCGATGGGGTCGCGTTGTTCGAAGCGGTTGGCGGCGCGCCGGGTGATCGTGCTGAAGTGCTGGTCGTAATCGATGAAAGCCTCCATGGCAGCGCGGGCGCACCGTTGCGCCAGCCGTTCCATGGAGGCCTCCAAAGTCATCCGCCTGCGCTGCCGCCGGGGCTAGAGCCTGTCGATCATGTGATCGGCGAACTCCGAGCACTTGACCTCGGTGGCGCCTTCCATCAGGCGGGCGAAGTCGTAGGTGACGAGCTTGCTGCCGATGGTGGCATCCATCGCCGCGATGATGCGGTCTGCCGCCTCGTCCCAGCCCAGGTGCCGGAGCATCATCTCGCCGGAGAGGATGAGCGAGCCCGGGTTGACCTTGTCCAGGTTGGCGTACTTCGGCGCGGTACCGTGGGTGGCCTCGAACACGGCGTGGCCGGTCATGTAGTTGGCATTGCCACCGGGAGCAATACCGATACCGCCGACCTGTGCGGCCAGGGCGTCCGAGAGGTAGTCACCATTGAGGTTCATGGTCGCGATGACATCGAATTCCTCGGGACGGGTCAGCACCTGCTGCAGCGTGATGTCTGCGATGGCGTCCTTGACGAGTACACGTCCGGCATCGATGGCCGCCTGCTGCTCCTCATTGGCGGCCTGGCCACCCTTGTCGGCGCGTGTCCGCTCCCACTGATCCCAGGTGTAGGTATGCTCGGCAAACTCGGTTTCCGCCAGCTGATAGCCCCAGTTGCGGAACGCGCCCTCGGTGAACTTCATGATGTTGCCCTTGTGCACGAAGGTCACGCTCTTGCGCTTGTTGACGATCGCGTACTCGATCGCCGCCCGCACCAGCCGCTCCGTGCCCTCGCGCGACACCGGCTTCAGCCCGATACCGGAAGTCTCCGGGAAGCGGATCTTGCTGTACTCCCTGGGGAAGTGCTCCTTGAAGAGTTCCAGAAAACGCTTGTTATCGGCGCTGCCTTCCTCGAACTCGATGCCGGCGTAGATGTCCTCGGTATTCTCCCGGAAGATCACCATGTCGACGCCGCCGGGATTGCGCACGGGCGAGGGCACGCCCTTGAACCAGCGCACCGGGCGCAGGCAGACGTAGAGGTCGAGCAGCTGGCGCAGCGCGACGTTCAGGGAACGGATGCCGCCACCGATCGGGGTCGTCAACGGCCCCTTGATCGACACCAGGTACTCGCGGCATGCGGCCACGGACTCATCCGGCAGCCAGGTGTTGAAGTGATCGTAAGCTTTCTGGCCGGCATAGATCTCCATCCAGTGGATACGCCGCTTGCCGTCGTAGGCTTTCTCCACTGCGGCGTCCAGCACCCGCACCGTGGCGCGCCAGATGTCCGGGCCCGTGCCATCGCCCTCGATGAACGGGATGATGGGGTTGTCCGGCACCTTGAGGACCCCGTCCTCGATGGTGATCCTGGCACCGCCTTCGGGTACCTGCAGCCGGGGAGTGTCTGCCATGGCATGCTCCTGCTTGGTCGTTCTTATGGGTGAATGGCCCCGTCGTCGTGACCCTGTCGCGGGGTGATCTCGATATTATCCGTCGTGCCGCTGCTCGCGACAACGCGATGCGTTGCGGCGAGAGGGGGCAGTGACGGGTTTCAGGCCGCGGCGGCGCTGTCGCGCTCGATTTTCTCGAAGACCACGGTAGGTCTATCACCACGACGCGAATAGTCGTGACGCCGTTGCATGTCGGCGAGGGCGCGATCACGCTCGGCTTCGGTGAAAAACCAGTGCAACTGCGCCCAATCGGTCCCCAGGACTCGGGCGAAGCTGTCTTCAGCAGGCAAGGTCACCCGGATGCCGTAGCGGCGCTCGGTATCGTAGGCACGATTTAGATTATGGGGGTGGCAGATGTCCATATACGGCCCTCGGCCAGGTCTTCTGGCGATGCTCGGCGCGGTCCAGCCGACAAGTATAGCAGTGCAGGCAGGGTGCGTCGGGCTGGTCGTCGCCGTCATCGCCGCCCAGAATAGGCAGCCCCGAGTTCTGGGTAGGTGGAGTCGAACTTGAGTCGAGAGCTGTCTCCGGAAGAGTATTTCGTCGCTGGCGCGCCGCTCGCACCGGGGCGCCCCGGCTACGTCACTCGTCCCGCAGACCGTCGGCTGATCCAGGCGTTGCGCGAGGGACGCTCCTGCCATGTCTTCGCCCCGCGGCTGATGGGCAAGACCAGCCTGATGCTGCACGCCCTGCCGCAATTGCGCGAGAGCGGACGCGCGGCGATCGTGCTGGAGTTGGGGCAGCTCGGTGGGCGAGAGGGCGGCGGCGATTCCGGTCGCTGGTTCTACACCTTTGCGCATCGGGTGCTGCGCGAACTGCGGATCAAGCTGCCGCTGCAGCAGTGGTGGCAGGATCGGGTGGGCCTGACGGCGACGCAGCGGCTGGTCGAGTTTTTCCGCGAGCTGGTACTGGCCGAGACCACCGGGCAGCTGGTCGTGTTCATCGATGATCTCGAGGTGCTCGAAGGGCTGGGCTTTGCGGGCGATTTCCTCCTCAGCCTGCGCAGCTGTCTTGCCGCCGCCAGTACCGATCCGGAGTTCCGTCGCCTGAGTTTCGTGTTGCTCGGGGTGACGACACCCGCGCGCCTGACGCCTGATCCTGCGCTGGGGCCGTTCGAATTCAGCGAGTCCATCCCGCTGGAGGACTTTACCCTGGCCGAGACGGCGGCCCTGGCGGCGGGACTGCCGGTGGCTGATACGCATGCAAGAGTGCTGCTGGAGCGGGTGCACTACTGGACGTCCGGCCAGCCTTACCTGACGCAGAAGCTTTGCCGCGCACTGGCCCGCAGCGAGCTGCTCGGAAGTGGCGAAGAGGAGGTCGATCGCCTGGTGGCTGGCCGCCTGCTGAACCCCGCGGTGCTGCGCAGTGAGCCGTTGCTCGGTCACGTGGCGACGCGCCTGCAGGATCGCGCGCGCCGCCGGGCACAACTGCTCTCGCTGTACGGCCGGGTGCGCAAGGGGCTGCGGGTCCCGGTCGATCCGATGTCGCCGCTGCAGGACCGTCTGTGGCTGCTCGGTCTCGCGGTCGATGATGGTCGTGGCCGCCTCAGGCTGCGCAACCGTGTCTTCGCCGCAGCCTTTACCACACGCTGGGTGAACCAGCAGCTGCCGCTGGACTTTCGTGGCGTGGCGGCGGCGGCCGTGGTGCTCGCGCTGCTGGTTGGCATGCCCCTCTGGTACACCCAGGGGGTGCCCACGCCCCACATGGCCGTGCTGGAAGACCCCGGCGCGAGCGAGGCGGCCCTGCTGCGCCACCATCGCCGGCTACGCCGCTGGCCGGGGTACGCAGCCACCGCTGACCGTCTGCTGGCCGCTGGGCTCGAGCGCATCAGTGAGGCGAGCGATTACATCAGCGCTGTCCTCGCCGCGCGGGACACACTGCTGACGCTGCCCGGCTATACGCCATTGGCCGATGCGCTGCCCAGAAGGCATTGGCGGGGGCGGCTCGAGCATCGCATGGCGGCGGAGGATCGCGACGGCGCGCTGCTCGTGGCCTTGCAGGCGATGCTCTGGGGGGATGACGGTGCGGCAACGACGGCGGCGCGTCTGCTCGGTGAGGATTACCCGCTGCTGCAGGCCACCCTGGTCCCTCGCGGTGGCGTGGATCAGGTCACATTCGGCAGTGAGCGCGAACTTGTCATCACCCGTCGCGGTGGCCGCGAGGTTGAGGTGTTTCGCCTGCAGGACGAGGGACCGGTCGGGATCGCCCGTCTGCAGCCGACCGGGCTGCTGCACGAGTGGCTGGAAGAGCGTGTGCGTGTCGATCGACAGGCGCCCGCCGGCGAGATGCGGGTGCAGCTCGACGGCGTCGCGGGCGCGCCGGAGGGATGGCAGGGCTGGCTTGTCGGGCCGACGGGCGTCGAATGGCCTCTGGAGTTCTCGAGACGACCCCGGGATGAGGTCGCGCCGACTGCGGGCCCCACTGCGACTCGCCCGGTCACGGACCGCTGGGAGGCGCGCGTCGACGCCGGGACGCTGGATCGTCGTGGGGAATGGCGATTGCGGCTTGCCGGCTCGCAGCCGGGCGAGTCGGCGGGTTTCATGCAATGGCGACTGGAGTTCGGCGATGGCCGGGCGATTTCCCGGGGCTCGATGACCGATGAAGGCGCCGGGGCGCAGCCTGAGTTCGCGCCAGAGTTCACTCTGCCGCCCGTGCGCGCGACCGGTGAGGTCACTCTGCTGATGGCGCCTGGCCGGGTGGTCGCGATTCCCGATGGCCCTGGCGCACAGGGCAGCGCTGTCGTCTGGTCACTGGTCACTGGCGAGGTTCTGCAGCGCCTGGAGCTTCCGGGGGACGTGGTGCAGAGCGGTCTTGGCGCCAGCGGGCGCCGGCTGCTGCTGCGGACCCCGTTGGAACTCGTGGTGTTCGACCTCGAGCATGGCCGTAGACTGATGCGCGTGCCGATGCCGTCCGATCGGCTGGTGGCGGAGCCCGTACTCGGCACGGAGTCGACGCAAGTCGCGTGGCTGACGGGCAGCGGCGGTGGGCTGGCGCTCAGTATCCTGTCGCTGGAGGACGGCGAGCAGCTGCTCGACGCGCTCCCGCTGGGTGCCCGGCGGACGGGACAGCCGCGCCTGGCGATCGGCCCCGGAGGCGCGACCGCCGTCGTCGCCGAAGGCCGCCGACTGCGTGTCTGGCAGTTGCCGGACGGTCGGCTGCGCGGTGATCAGGAACTCGCGTATCTGCCCGTCATGCTGGCGATCGATCCGCGTGGGGACTGGTTGGCGACTGCAGCGGCGGATGGCAGCGCGGCCTGGTATCGCTTACCCGAGCTCGGCGAAGCCCGTCAGCGGGTACGTATTGCGCCGGCCGCGCAGTGGCGCGAGCCCCCGATGATTCTCGATGCTGCGGGTCGATCGGCCGTCGCCGCCGGCGCTGGCAGCGCGAGACTGTTGCGCCTTGCCGATGGCGCGGCACTTACGCCGGCCCTGCACCACGGGGGGCACATGCTGGGTCTGGTGCTGTCTCCGGATGGTCGCTTACTGGCGACCCACGATGGAGAGCGGGTGCGCGTGTGGCAGACCGAAACGGTCGCGCCTGCCATCCGGGATACGCGCTGGGCGGTCGTCGACCTTGACCGGGACGGCCGCGACGCACTGCTGGGTAACTGGGCGGGCGGTCTGCGCATCCTGCCCGCCGCAGAGCTGCGGGACGGCGCACCTGCCCTGACGGGTGGTATAGATTATCTCGGACACACGGCACCGGTGACTGCATTGAGCATGAGCCCCGATCGCACCCGGGTGGCCAGTGGCAGCGCGGATGGCGTGATTCGTCTGTGGGACACCCTGACAGGCGCACCGTTGCCGCGGTTCCTGCGGCACGGCGATGGCGCGGTGCGCGGTCTTCATTTCAGTCCGGATGGAGAAGTCCTGCTCTCCTTGGGCCAGCGGGGCGTCGAACGCTGGCGGGTGTCGGATGGGCAGCGGCTTGGCGGCTGGCCGACGGCAGGCCGCCCGTCCGCGGCGTTGTTCCTGCCCCTGGACAGTCCGCAGGTCCTGATCGGCGATACGGCGGGTAACCTCGCGGTGTGGCCGCTGGAGGGCGATGCCCCGCTGGCCTTGTGGCGTGCCGACAGTGCGGTGACCGCCCTGGCGTGGCTGCCGCGGGAGGGTCGGGTGGCGAGCGGCGATCTGGGCGGGCGTGTGCAGTTATGGGCACCCGAAACCGGTGAGCGGATCGGCGCAGCGGTCCAGCTGGCCTCGGCGGTTGGTGGGCTGGTGTCGGACGCCGACGGGGAGCACCTGCAGGTGGCCACGGACCGCTGGGTCCATCGCTTCGAGCTGGCGACCGGCGGTCTGAACCACCGGGCCGCGGAATTCCCCGTACGGCCTGTCGACCCCACCACCTTGCGGGCCACCGGTCCTGGCGCAGGGCCTGTCGCCCTGGGTGGAGCGATGGACGTCGTCCTGCGCGAAGTGGGGGCGGTCGGCCCGCGCGCACCCAGCCCTGCGGAGTCCTGGGCGGTGCGCCTCGGGCTGACGCTGCAACCGGATGGCCGGGTCGCCAACCGCCTGCTCGATGCACCCTCTGGCGCGCCAGAGGACGCGAGACAGTGACAGGCGTTGGCGAAGCACGCCTGGCATGCGTGACGCAGGTCCTCTGCGAACGCGGCAACTGAGCTAGCATATGGGGTATGACCATGGGACTCCGACAGCTCAAGTGGCTCTGCCTTGCCGCGATACTGCCGCTGGCCGCCTGCGGCGAGCCGCCGCCGCGGACCCTGCAGGAGTTCCTGAACGATCCAGTCCTGCTTGAAGCGACTCTGCTGCGCTGTCGGCAGGAGGGGGATGCCGCGCGTAGCGACCCGAATTGCGAGAATGCCCGGCGAGCCGCTGCGCGCCTCGCCGCCGAGGCCGAGGCGACGCGACGGGCCGAACGCGAGGCGGCCTCTCAGAGGGTCCGCGAGGAGCGTCGGCGGCGGGAAGAAGCCGAGGCCGAAGCCCGTCGGCGCGCCGAGGACGCGGCGCGGCGCGCCGACGAGGAGGCCTACGAGGCCAGCTGGATACTGCCCGACGCGCCAGAAGCACGTCCGGATGCCGCCGTGCCACGACCCTCTGGTGATACGACGCCGCCGCGCGCGCCGGCACCCGAAGAGGCGGGTAGAACGCCGGTCGGCGAGGCCGCCAATGATCAGGCCGCCGAGCCCTTGCCGGCGGAACCTCCCCCCGGCGAGGCGGGTTAGAAGTCGTCGATCGGGAAAATTCTCGCCTCTTCCTCCGCTTCTGCAACCTCGGCGGCCGGGTCCACGCCAGGCTGGTCATTTCGTCGCGCAGGCGCGGGCGACGGGCGGGAACGCGGTGCCATGGCCGTCAACTTGTCGAGAAAGCCCTGCGCCGCGGTGGGTGAGCGCAGTGCCGGATCCCCGAGGATGTCTTCCGCCGTGATCGCATCGTTACGATAGAAATCCCTGGCCGCCTCGTTGTCGATCTGGATGGCCGCGCCGTCCAGCGATACGCCCAGAAAAAGTCCACGGCTGCGCGAGTACGAGTAGACCTCGGCGCCAAAAGTGATGTCCGTAGCGGCGGCCGTCTGCCGACCGACCGGACCGGCGGCGGCTGCGGCATCGACGCCGAGGGTGAACTTGCCACTGGTGATGCCCTCGACACTACGGCTGCTCTTGAAGACCAGCACCACATCGGTGGACTGGCCACCGACCTGCCAGCCCAGGCTGCCCCCGGTCAGGGTGATGAACACCGGGTTGCTCCAGCTGCCGTCCTCCTGGCGCACTACCAGCACACCGCGACCGCGGCGCGCGCCGACCACGAAGCCCACCTTGATGACCGCCGGGATGACGGCCACCCCGTGGGCGCGTTCAAGGAGGGCCGAGGGGATGGCATTTTCGGGGATGGCGGAAAACGCCTCGAGGACCTCGGTCGCCTGGCCGAGGCGACGGGACTGGGTGTCGTCGGCGGCGTGAACAGTGTGGCCTGGCAGGACGCTGAGGGTGAGCGCGCAGCAGGCGACGAGCGCAAATCTGAAGTGCACGGCAGAGACTCCTGTGCAAAGGGTGGGCGCCTGACGGCGACACCGGATAGGTTCAGCGGGTTATGTTACCTGCTGAACGGTCCCGCGGGCAGAACCGGGGGCAGAGGGCTGTCCAATGCTGCGCAGACCACTCGCAGCAGCTGGAGTTCCGAGTCCCCCGTGCGCCCGTCGTGGGCGATCACTGCCGCCAGTGCAGCGACCGTGGCCCGGCGCTTGTTGCCAGACAGTGCGGCGGCGCCCGCAAGCGCCTGGTCGAGACGTGGCTGCCAGTCCTCGATGGCGCGATGGGCGGGCAAGGTGACGGCCCGGGCGCCCAGCGCTTCGGCAAATGCCGCGCGCCCGGCGTCGTACGCGCCGACCGGGTCGGCCTGTCCGTGCGCCGCCACGATGGCGAGCAGCTCGCTGATGGCGGTCACGCCGGCGGCCGCGGGACCGCCGACCGCGACCGTGCGGGCCGGACTCTCGGCCTGCGCCAGGTAGATCTCCACGAGCTTGAGCAGGCAGTATTCGAACAGCTCGACTTCGCCGCTGCTCTGCGCCAGCCGTTCCGCGACATCGATATAGAAGTTCAGCTCGATGGCGGGCCGTTCCTTCAGCGCCGGGAAGGCGATTTCCAGCAGCGGCAATCGCTGCGCGCGTGGACCGGCGGCCCCCTGCGCCGCGAGGTCCGCAACCCGTCTGCAACGCGCGTCCCCAAGGCGCTCCCCGAGCAGCGTCAGCTGCCGCGTACGGATGCGTTCGTCGTCATGCAACAGCAAAGCGAGCAGCAGCAGTGGTGCGGCTTCGCGTGAATGTGCGGCATCCAGCAGGATGGCGGGCAGGGCGTCGCGCAACGCACCGGCATAGGCCACCGCCGAGGCGTCAAACTGACCTACGGCGGCACTGACATGGCCTGGGGCAAAGCCAGCTGTCACACCGCCCGCGCGCGTGCGCTCCATGCCGCCCGCAGGTTGCACAGCCGCCCCCGGTTCGACCGGTTCGCCGAGTGCCGCCAGGCGGTCGGCAAGCGGCGGATGGGTGGCGAGCAGCGAACGAAACGCGCTGCTGCCACGTGCGAACAGCATATGGCCGACTTCTTCGGAGTCCGTGGCCGCCAGGTGCGAGCCCGCATCCAGGCCACCGATCTTGCGCAGGGCGCCAGCGATACCGCGGTTGTTGCGGGTGAACTGGACCGCGGAGGCGTCCGCCAGGAACTCCCGCTGGCGTGAGAGGCCCGCGCGGATCAGCCGGCCGAACAGGACCCCGATACTGCCGATCAGGGTCAGCGCCAGTCCTGCGGCAAGGATTACCAGCACGGCGGCGCCGCCACCGCCCGAGCGGTTGCCACCCCCTACCCGCACCCGCATGGCGCCGACCCGCGTCCCGCGCAGCATGATGCGCCCGAGCATGCCGATCACCAGGATGCCAAACAACACCCCCATGAGTCGGATGTTGAGCCGCATGTCACCGTTCAGGATGTGGCTGAACTCATGCGCGATCACGCCCTGGAGTTCTTCGCGGTTGAGCTGTTCCAGGCAGCCCCGGGTGACCGCGACAGCCGCATCACCGGGTGTGTAGCCTGCGGCGAAGGCATTGATCCCGGGTTCGTTCTCGAGCACATAGATTTCCGGGACCGGCACGCCCGAGGCAATGGCCATCTCCTCGACGACGTTGCGCAGGCGCGCGCGCTGTGGATCCTGTGTGTCGGGGGCGACCTCGGTGCCGCCGAGCGCACGGGCAATCTCGCCGCCGCCCTGCGAGAGCCGGGTGGTGCGCCAGGTGCTGGCCAGGCCGATGATCGCCAGCGTCGCCGTGGCGGTGACGATCAGCAGCGTGGCGTGGGCCTGCAGCCAGCGCCCTGGGGCGGCGAGGAAGGCCTCGATGGACCCGTCCAGCACGGCGGCCAGGGCGGCGACGACCAGGACCACCGCGGCGGTGATCAGCAGGCAGGCGAGCGCGAAGATCAGCAGCAGCCGGCGACTGCGCCTGAGCGATGCCTCCTGCGCGGCAAAAAAGTCCATCGCGGAAACAGCCTCAGGTGAACGAGACCTTCGGGACCTCGCGTTTCTCCGGAGCCTCGATTTCGAGGAAGGCCGCTTCGCTGAAGCCGAAGGTGTTGGCCACCAGGTTGCTCGGGAATTGCTGGGTCGCGATGTTGTAGCGCATCACCGAATCGTTGAAGCCCTGCCGCGAAAAGGCCACGCGGTTTTCCGTGGTGGCCAGTTCTTCCTGGAGGCTCTGCATGTTCTGGCTGGCCTTGAGGTCCGGGTAGGCCTCGACCAGGGCGAACAGCCGGCCCAGCGCCCCGCCCAGCGCGGCCTCGGCACCGACCAGATCCCGCATGGCCGAGGCGTTGGCCGGGTCGGCTTCCACCGACTTGAGCCCCGCGACCGCCTGATTGCGTGCCTGGACCACTGCTTCCAGTGTTTCGCGTTCATGTTTCATGTAGCCCTTGACCGCTTCGACCAGATTGGGGATCAGGTCGTAACGACGGGTGAGCTGCACGTCGATCTGGGCGAAGGCATTGCGTACGGCGTTACGCAGGCTGACCAGCCGGTTGTAGATCGAGATCGCATAGATCACGATGACCAGCAGGACGCCGATGACGATCCAGGTTTCCATTCGAGAACTCCCCAGGGAAGGCAACGAGGCCCGCCGAGAATACGCCGCTGAGGCGGACTGGGCCAGTCAAGAGGTGAATTTCTGCGACCTGCGTCAGGGGCGGCCCGCGGCTGGCCCGGCATGATGACGCGGGCAATGAGGCGGGCCCGTGCCACGGAGAGTGACAGGATGAGATCGCAGGTTGGGGTGTTGCTCATGGTCGGGCTGGCCCTGTTCGCCCTGGCTGCCGCGCCCGCTGCGGCGGAATGGCACCGCGAGGAGGCTCCGTTGATGGGGACTTCCGTGTCGGTCGAGCTCTGGCACGAAGATGCCGAGACCGGTCGGGCGGCTGCACGCGCGGTAATGGCCGAGTATCACCGGATCAATGCGCGCATGAGCACCTATCGCGAGGACAGCGAGATCTCGCATGTCAATCGTGTCGCGTATGCGGCACCGGTGACCGTCAGCGAGGAATTGTTCGGTCTGCTGGCCCGGGCACTCGAGATTTCACGGCTGAGTGACGGTGCGTTCGATATCACCTTCGACAGCGTCGGCCAGCACTATGATTTCCGCAGCGGCCAGCGGCCGGATGCAGCGACGCTGGCGAGCGAGCTCGAGGTGCTGGACTATCGCCTGGTCGAACTGGACGAGGCGACCCGAAGCGTTCGCTTTCTGGCCGAAGGCGTGCGGCTGAATCTTGGCGGGATCGGCAAGGGTTACGCGGTCGAGCGTGGCGCGGAGATTCTTCGCGAGCGCGGCATCGCCCATGCCCTGCTCAATGCGGGTGGTGACAGCCGGGTCATCGGTGATCGCCGCGGCCAGCCATGGTGGACGGGTATTCGCGACCCCCGCGACGCCGACCAGGTGGTGGTGCGTCTGCCCCTGCAGGATGAGGCCGTCTCCACCTCCGGTGATTACGAGCGTTATTTCGAAGCCGAGGGTGTGCGTTACCACCATATCCTTGATCCGGCCAGCGGCCTGCCGGTAGGCAGCCTGCGCAGTGCCACCGTGATTGGCCCGGATGCGGTACTCACGGATGCCTTGTCCACCACGGTGTTCGTTCTCGGCGTCGAGCAGGGCATGGCCCTGATCGCGCGGCTGCCGGCCTACGAGGCCGTGCTGATCGATCACGAGGGGCGCATGGCAGTCTCCTCCGGGCTGGCCCCGCCGCCTTAGTGCCACGACCGGGCGCATCGCCGCCTGTCGTGTGGGCCGCCCCCCAGGCGGGAAACTTGTGACGACGGTCACTGCCCGGCCACCGGGTGAGCCGCACTATGTCATCCACTGACAAGGGCAAACCCGTCGAAGGGCGGGGACGCAAAACCACCGGTCTAAGGGCCAGCGCCTAGGACAGCGGGGATGCCAGTTGCCGGAACGGCCGGCATGGGCCGTGGCGCCCGGGCACTCCCTCTGCTGCCTTCCAGGTGTCGGTACGACGGCCGAAAGGGCGGACGGATGATGGCGGCGAATGCAAAGCGATGGGATGTGGCGATGCTCGCCGGTCTCGCAATGGCCACGTTTCTGCTCGGCGCGGGCTCTGCCAGCCGCGCGGGCGAGACCGGCGCCGACGCGGCCCCCGACTTCGCACTGAAGGCCTTCGATGGCCGTAACCACCGGCTCTCCGAACTCCGCGGCCAGGTCGTGCTGATCAATTTCTGGACCAGCCGGTGTGGCCCCTGCCGCGCCCAGATGTCCGAGCTCGCCGAGCTGCACGCGGAACTGTCAGGCGCGGGCGTAGGGGTGCTCAGCGTCAACTTCGACAGCGATCCGGAACGGGCACGCGAGTTCATCACCACCCACGGCATCGCCTTCCCGGTGCTGCGCGATGACGGCCGTGAGGTGTCTCGCCGCTATGGCGTCCGCGGCATTCCGCGGCTCGTGATGATCGATCGCGAGGGTCTGATCCGCCATGTCTACAACGACCACCGTACCGGGCAGACCCGTGAGTACCGGGCCCTGGTGCTCGATCTGCTGGAGGAGTAAGCGATGTTCCCCATGAAGTTTTTCCGGTCCACGGGCGCGCGCGCAGCCGCCCGGGCTGCACCGCGTCGGGCGGGCTGGTTGGCCATGCTGGCGGGCTGCGGTGCGGTGGGCCTGGTCTCGGCCGAGGAGTTCTCGGCCATTGACCGGGACGTCGAGGCGCTGAAGCAGGAGGTGCTGGCGCTTAATCGCGATCTCTTCCTGCTGGAAGAGGAGCTGCTGTTTCCGGCGAATACCCAGGTCGCCGTGTTCGTCTCCATGGATGTCGGTGAGTTCTTCGCCCTGGACGCGGTCAGCCTGCGGCTGAACGGCCGCGAAGTCGCCAACTACCTGTACACCGAACGCGAGGTCGAGGCGCTGCTGCGCGGTGGTGTGCATCGGCTCTACATGGGCAACGTCCGCGCCGGCGAGCATGAGCTGGTTGCCGTGTTTACCGGCATCGGTCCGCATGGGCGCGAGTACCGGCGAGGTGCCGAGTTGAGCTTTGCCAAGGGGATCGGCCCGAAGTATGTCGAGCTGCGCATCAGTGACGTCGAGCGTCGCCTGCAGCCTGAATTCGTCGTGCGCAAGTGGGAGTGAGCCCTTGAGTCCAGCGCTTCGTATCACCGCCCTGCTGTTGCTGTGCTCCACGGCGTGGAGTGCCAGCCGGGCGGAGACCACCGTAGTGCGTGAACCGCACTACGGCGAGGTGCTGTTCCATTTCTATGTCGGTCAACCTTTTGAGGCGATTACGCGTATCGAGGCCGGACGCGTTGCCGGTCATATTGAATTCCATGACGAGGAAGCCGAGCTGCTGCTCGGGGGCATGCTGCTCGACTGGGGCCAGCACCGCGAGGCTGCGCGCATCTTCGTCGGCCTGCTCGAGACCACCCGAAGCGCGGAGGTGCGGGATCGCGCATGGCTGGAGCTTGCGCGCCTGTCATGGCAGCGGGGTGCACTCGCCCAGGCCCAGACCGCGCTGGCGCGCATCGGCGATACGCTCTCGCCAGGCCGCGCGGCCGAGAGGGCGATGATCGAAGCCCAACTCCTGATGGCCATCGGCCAGTACGCTCAGGCCTCGGAGCGACTGGCGCGTTGGGACGGCCCCGCGGACTGGCGCGCTTACGCTCAGTTCAACCATGGCGTGGCCTTGGTGCGCCAGGGGCGTCTGGAAGAAGGTCTTCGCACCCTGGAGACCGTCGGCGCCCGTCCGGGGCGCAGCCCTGAGCTGCGGGCACTCGCCGACCGTGCCAACGTCGCGCTTGGCTTTACCCTGCTGGAGCATGGCCGCCCCGACGACGCGCGCGCGGCCCTCGAGCGGGTCCGACTGCATGGGCCGCACTCCAGTGAGGCGCTGCTGGGGTTCGGCTGGGCGGAATCGGCGCTTGGACGACACCGCGAGTCGCTCACGCCCTGGCTGACCCTGCGCGAGCGCGACCTGCTCGATCCGGCCGTTCAGGAATCGTTGCTCGCTATTCCGCATGCCTTCGCCAGCCTGTCAGCCTATGGCCAGGCGGCAGAGGCCTATCTCGCTGCGATCGATACCCTGGACACGGAACTCGGGCGCATCGAGCGCGCCATCACCGCCATCCGCGATGGCGCGCTGGTGCCCGCATTGCTGGCGCGCGACGACCAGGAACAGCTGGGTTGGCACTGGCAGCTCGACGCGCTGCCTGACAGCCTGGAAAGCCGGTATCTCGCCGAGGTGATCGCCACCCACGAATTCCAGGAAGGACTCAAGAATACTCGTGATCTCGCGTTCGTCCGGAGCGTGCTGCTCGAGTGGGGCGAGAGCCTCGGTGCATTCGCCGACATGGTCGCCACGCAGCAGCTGGCCTGGCAGTCGCGCGCGCCACGTGCCGAGGCACTGATGGCGCGCAGTGACGTGGCCGGCATGCAGGCCCGGCGTGACGCGCTCGCCAGCACGCTCGAACGCGCAGTCCAGCATCGCGACACCCTGGCGCTGGCCGGTCGCGACGAGCAGCTGCAGTTCGAGGAACTCGACGAGGTGGCCGGGCGGCTCGCGCCACTCGACCAGACGGACCCGGACGTGGCAGAGCTTGTCGTGCGCGAGCGGGTGATGCGCGGGGTACTGCTGTGGCAGCTCAACGCCGAGTTCCCTGCGCGCGTGTGGCAGCAGACCCGCGAACTCAGGGACCTTGAACCCGTGCTCGACGAGATGGCCGCCCGCGAGGCGCGCATCGAGACGCTGCGCGACGGGGCCGAGGCGGCCTTCGAAGACCAGGCCAGGCGTATCGTCGCACTCGGGCCCCGCGTGGCGGCGTTGCTGGAGGCCAGCGATGCGGCCAGCGTCCGCCAGCGCGCCCACCTCGAGAACCTCGCGGTGGCCAGCCTCGAGCGCCAGGCCTCCCGCCTGCGCAGCCACCAGGTCCAGGCACGTTTCGCGCTGGCGCGGATCTACGACCGCGCGGCCGCTGGCGAGGTCGCGGCCACTCGACCGGAGGGGTCGCGATGAGTGTGCCTGCGGTGGCCGTGGTGGTGATCGCGGCATCGCTCTGGCCTTTCGGTCGGGGCGGCGAGGAGCGTCGCGCCGAACCGACGCTGCGATCGCTGGAGGCGCCCGCGATCGAGATCCGTGAGGATCAACCCCTGCCCGAGGCGGGGGAGGCCGCACGCGAGCAGTACCGGCGGTTTCTGGCGCTCGGCGAAGGCGACGAGGCGATGACCGCCGAGGCGCTGCGACGGCTTGGCGATCTCGCGCTGGAACTCGAGGAAGAGATTGCCCTGGGGCTGTTGAGCGAGGCGCTCGACGGCGAAGGCCATGCCGAGGCGATCGCGCTATACCGGGAGCGCCTCAGCCGTTTCCCTGCACATCCGGACAACGACATCGTGCGCTACCAGCTGGCGCGGGCGCAGGAACTGGGCGGTGATCGCCTGGCCGCACTGGCGACGCTGGATGAGCTGATCCTGCGCCACCCCGACTCCACACTCGCCGACGAGGTGCAGTTCCGTCGCGGCGAACTGCTGTTTTCGCGTGGGCGCTACCGGGATGCAGAGCTCGCCTATGCCGCAGTGCTGGCGACTACGCCAGCGAGCGAATTCGCCGTGCAGGCCGCCTACAAACACGGCTGGGCATTGTTCAAGCAGGGGCTGCTGCCGGAGTCGCTGCAGGCGTTTTTCGGGCTACTGGTGGACCGCAGCGAGGCCGGTGTAGACGCGCTCGATGCCCTCGCACGCCAGCAGCGGGAACTCCTCGAGGATGTGCTGCGTGTGATGGCCCTGTCGCTGGCCGGGCTCGAAGGGGTCGAGACCCTGCATGCACTGCTTGCCGCGGTGCCGGCGCGTGAGCCCTGGGCGGCCGAGACGCATCGGGCGCTGGGCACGCTCTACCTTGAGCAGGAACGCTATACCGATACTGCGGCCGTGATGACGGCCTTTGTCGACTGGGATCCACTGCATGCCGAGGCCCCGGCACTGGCACTCGAGGGGATGGATGCACTGCGTCGTGGTGGCTTCGCTGGCCCGCTGCTCGCGGCCAAGCAAGACTTCGTCGAAGGGTTCGGCCTCGATACACCTTACTGGGTCCGTCACCGACCTGCGGACCAGCCGAACACGGTCGCGGCGCTTGGCGGGGCACTGACCACCCTGGCGCAGCATGCGCATGCCCAATCGCAGTTGCCGGCGCCGCCGGCAGGCGCGCTCGCCGATGCCATCCGCTGGTATCGCCTGCTGCTCCAGTACTTCCCTGAGGACGAGGCGGCACCGACCCATCACTTCCTGTTCGCGGAGCTGCTGCTCGAGGCGGGCGACGTCGACGGGGCCATCCAGGCCTTCGAGGCGACCGCCTACGGTTACGCGATGCATCCGCGCAGTGCAGAAGCCGCCTACGCCGGGCTGCTGGCCCGCGACCGTGCGGCCGATGCACTCACGCCGGCACCGCTGCCCATGGCCCAAGACCGGATCGCTGCCGCCGAACGTTTCAGCAGCGTGTTTCCCGAGCATCCCCAGGCGCTCGACGTGCTGACCGATGCCGCGGAACGAGCCTTCGCGCTAGACGACGCGCCGGTGGCGCTGCGCCTGGCCCGCGAAGTCACTGGTGTCGAGCCGGCTCCGCCCGCGCATCTGGCCCGTGTCGCATGGCGCATCCAGGGCCACGTGTTGTTCGACCTGATGGCGTACGCCGAGGCCGAGTCGGCCTACTGGGCGGTGCACGGCCTGCTCGCCGTGGACGACCTGGAGGGACGCGACGACATCGAGGCGCGACTGGCTGCGAGCATTTACCGACAGGGCGAGGCGGCGCGCGACCGGGCCGATCACGCGG
Source organism: Gammaproteobacteria bacterium (assembly GCA_007693855.1). Lineage (GTDB taxonomy): Bacteria > Pseudomonadota > Gammaproteobacteria > Steroidobacterales > PWYM01 > PWYM01. The sequence goes on from RECU01000011.1 coordinate 58,973, forward strand.
TGGCGGCTGGGCATTTCCTGCGGGTCGGTGAGCGTCTGCCGGGCGCCGAGATCCGTCCGGTGGCCGAGTTCGATGCGGCGATCGCCTATCTCGCGGCGACCGACTGGCAGGCGGCCGTCGAGGTCTTGACCGACTTCCGCACACGCTACCCGGATCATCCGCTGGCCAGTCAGGTGGAAATCAACCTCGCCAGCGCCTACGAGTCGCTGGGCGATCCCGCTGCCGCGGCCACGGAGTACCGTCGGATGGCGGCGCGGCTGCCTCGCAACGACGAGCAGCGCGGCCTGCTCTGGCGCGCCAGTGAACTGCTGGAGGCGGCGGGCGATATCCCCGCCACCGAGGCGGTCCTGGTGCAGATCACCCGGGATCATGCGGGGGCCTTCGAGGAGGCGGTGGAAGCCCATCAGCAGCTCATCGAGCTGGCTGATACGCGTGGCGACGACGCGGCGGCACTGGCGCGTTCGGGACAGCTGGTGGCGTTCGAAGCGGGCGGGCCGACAACTGTCCGTACGCGCACGCTGGCAGCGCGGGCAGCCCTGCGTCTGGCCGACGTCGATGCCGCCGCCTTTCACGCCACGCCGCTGGTGATGCCCCTGGCTGACAGCCTCAGGGTAAAGCGCCGGCGTATGGAGGCCGCGCTGGAGGGGTATGCACGCGCCTCGGGCTATGCCGTCGATGAGGTGGTGACCGCAGCCACGTTCGCCACGGCCGAGCTCTATCACGGGCTGGCGCGGGCGCTGATGGACTCGCCGCGCCCGCCGGAGCTCGACGCGCTGGCACTGGATCAATACGAGATGCTGCTTGAGGAGCAGGCCTTCCCCTTCGAGGAGCAGGCTATCGAAATCCATGAGCGCAACGCCCGGCGCACGCTCGATGGACTCTACGACCGCTGGATATCCGCGAGCTTCGCCCAGCTGGCGCAGTTGATGCCCGGGCGCTATGCCAAAGCCGAACAGGGAGAGACCCATGTCGCACGCCTGTATTGACATCATCAGGCACCGCATCGCACTGTCGCTTCTGCTGGTGGCCATCGGCCTGGCGGGCTGTGCTGCGCCGGGCCAGCGTCCGGTCGCCGAAGCCCCTGAAGTCACCGAGGCAGCCCGCCTCGACTTCGCCGCGGCGCTGGCCGACATGCAGGCGGGTCAACTGGCCTCGGCTGAACGACGGCTGCGGGCCTTGCAGGCACGCCAGCCCGCGCTGCCAGGGCCACAGGTGAATCTGGCGATCGTGCTGCGCGAGCGCGGGCAGGTCGATGACGCCCGCGCGCTGCTCGAGACCGTGGTACGCGAGCATCCCGAGTTCGCCCCAGCGCATCACCAGCTGGGACTGATGCTGCGCGAGCACGGGCGCTTCGAAGCCGCCGACGCGGCCTATGCCAACGCGCTCGCGGCCGATCCCCACTATGCCCTCGCACATTTCAACCGCGCCGTGCTGAACGATCTGTATCTGGCCCGGCCGGCGGTCGCCCTGCTGCACTTCGAGCGTTATCAGGACATCGCCGGCGCCGACCCGGAGGGCGAGGTCGCCCGCTGGATCGTCGAACTGCGGCGGCGGGTCGATGCCGAGGCGGCGCTGCGGGTGGCTGACCGGGGAGCAGGCGCATGAAGCCTGCGACACACAGGACGATGGCGCGGGCGGCTCTGCTGGCGACCCTGGTCACAGGCCTGGCGGCCACCGCCGCCGCCGATGTGCCGGCGGCGACCACGGTGCCTGCCGAGCCGCGCGAGACGACCCGCGAATCGTCGCCGCCCGCCGCGACGCCACGTGATGCCGCGGCCAGCGCGCGCGCGGTACCTGAGGACCGTGTTGCGGCGGCGCCGGGGCGCGCCAGCGAGGACGCGGTGCTGGCCCGCCGGCTGGTCGATGAGCTGGAGCTCGACGCCATCGCCATCACCGGCAACGACGAGCTGCCGAGCATCATGCACATCGTGCCCTGGAAATCCGCCCAGCCGGGTGAAGTTCCGGGCCGACCTGCCGATTCCCTGATCAACGACATCGTCGCGCCGCTGGACCGGCGGGAGTACCGCCGCCAGCTGCGCTATCGCGAGGCACTGGCCGAGAGCTCATCTGATCGCTAGCTGATTCCCCTGGAGGAGACCCGAGATGGACATGTACACAAGCGTAGTGCGCTTTTTCCAGGATGGCGGGGTGTTCATGTACCCCATCGTCCTGGTGCTGGCGCTGGGAGTGGCCATCGCCATCGAGCGGTGGCTGTACCTGCAGTCGACCGAGAGCCGCAACCGCGCCCTGTGGAAGCGCATCGCCCCCCAGCTGCAGGCCGGGAATTTCCAGGCTGCCGCCCAGGAGGCGGGCAAGTCGAAGGCGGCGATCGGCAACGTACTGAGCTACGGTTTCGCCCGCATCCGCTCGGCTGGCCGACGTGACGACATCGAGAAGGCCATGGAAGAGAGCCTGATGGAGGTCATGCCGCGGCTGGAGAAGCGCACCCACTATCTGGCGACCTTCGCCAATGTCGCCACCCTGCTGGGCCTGCTGGGCACGATTATCGGCCTGATCCGCGCGTTCACGGCGGTGGCGGGCGCCAACCCCGCCGACAAGGCGGACCTGCTCTCGGCGAGTATCTCGGTGGCCATGAACACCACGGCGTTCGGCCTGATGGCGGCGATTCCAATGCTGCTGATGCACACGCTGCTGCAGACCAAGACCTCGGAGATCATCGACGGGCTCGAGATGGCCTCGGTGAAGTTCCTGAATGCCATCACCGAGCGACGTGATCCTGCCCCGCAGCCGGGCAAGGCCCAGGTCAAGGCGCAGGCGGCCGCGGCATGAAATCCCGCCGCCTGCGGGCACGGCGGTCCAAGGATCCCGCCGAGCTCAACATCACCGCCTTCATGAACCTGATGGTGGTGCTGGTGCCGTTCCTGCTGATCACTGCGGTGTTCTCGCGGCTTGCGGTGCTTGAGCTGAACCTGCCGGCGCCCGGTGAAGGTGGCGAAGACGACGACCAGCCGGCACTCGCGCTGGAGGTGACGGTGCGTGACGACCGCCTGGAACTTGGCGACCGCAATCGTGGTTCGCTGGCAGTCATCACCCGCGAGGACGACGACCGCGCAGCACTTCTCGAGCTTTCGGAGCGCTTGCAGGACCTCAAGGCCCAGCACCCGGACACGCTGGCCGCGACGCTGCTGCTGGAGCCGGATATCCAATATGACCTGCTCGTGCAGGTCATGGACACCGTGCGGGTGGTCGAGCACGCGGGCAACGGCGAGCTGGAACAGTTGGAGCTGTTCCCGGATATCTCGATCGGCGATGCGCCGATACTGGCGTCTGCCGAGGGGACAGGACGATGAGCGATCGCGTCACGCGCATGCAGCGCCACCATCAGCGCCATCGCAAGGGCGGTGGCCTGAACCTCGTGTCGCTGATGGACATCTTCACCATCCTGGTGTTCTTCCTGCTGGTGAACTCGACAGAGGTCGAGACCCTGCCGAGCGATCGGGATCTCACTTTGCCCGACTCGGTGTCGCGGGAACTGCCGCGGGAGACGGTGGTGGTGGCGGTGACGCTGGATGACATCCTGGTGCAGGGTCGGCGGGTCGCCTCCGTGGCCGAGATCCTGGCCGAGGAGGGCGGGACGGTGATCGAGCCGCTGGCCGAGGCCCTGCGTGCCCAGCATGCCCGTGCTCTGCGCGCCAGCGAAGAGGGCGCCGAGGTCACGATCATGGGCGATCGCGAGCTGCCCTATCGACTGCTCCGCCGGATCATGGCGACCTGCACCGAGGCCGACTTTACGCGCCTGTCACTTGCCGTGAACCAGCGGGTGACTGAGCCGCAGGTAGCGCAGCTGCGCTGACGGAGGACGATCATGACCGCTGTGGCTGCAAGCAATCCGTACTACCGCAGTTTCGAGCTGCCCGGCAGCGCCGGTGGCGAGCAGGAGACGCGGTTTCGCCGGCTCACCTGGAAGGTCCTGCTGGTGCTGCTGGTGTGCTCGCTGGTGATGCCGTGGCTGCCGGTGCCCGAGCGTGCCGCCGACCGCGTCGAGGATATCCCACCGCGCCTGGCGCGGTTTGTTCTGGAGCGCGAGCCGCCGCCTCCGCCGCCGGTGGTCAGGGAGGAGCCTCGTCCGGTGGAGCCCGAGGTCGCTGTGGTCGAGCCGACGCGCGAGGTGCCGCCCCCTGAGCCTGCGCCGCAGCCGCGTCCGGAGGCCCGCGTCGAGGAGGCGCGTGAGCGCGCGGCAACCGCCGGCGTCATGCCGATGGCCGCGGAGCTGGCGGCACTGCGCGAGAGTGCCGCGCTGGCGAGTGTCCTGGACGCGAACACGGTGTCGAGCGCGGCCCAGGCCTCGCGTGCCGAGCGTGCGCTGATCACCTCGCGTGCCGGTGAGGCCTCGAGCGGGATCACCACCGCCGAGCTCAGCCGCGGCACCGGCGGCGGCGGACTCGCCGAGCGCACCGCCACCACGGTGGACTCACCGGTCGCGGGCCTGGTGGCTGAGGAGACCGACCGCCGCGGCGGCGGTGACGCGGGGGTCGGTTCCCGCAGTCGCGAAGAGATCGAAATGGTCTTCGATCAGCACAAGGGCGCGATCTACGCACTCTACAGCCGAGCGCTGCGTGCCGACCCCACCCTGCAGGGCAAGGTGGTGCTGCGCCTGACCATCGCGCCGAACGGCGCGGTCACGGACTGTGAGATTGTTTCGAGCGAGCTCGGCGACGCCGAACTCGAGCGCCGGCTGGTGCAGCGGGTAATGATGTTCCGCTTCGAGGACCGCGACGTCGCACCGGTGACCACCACCAAGCCGATTGAGTTTTTTCCGGCGTAAGCTCAAGACAGGCGCCAGGTCCTGTTGGTCGGGGTCAACCTTGCCTGGGCTTGATGCGTTGCAAACGCCGGGCGTCGCCCAAGCTGCGCCGCCGCAGCGCCGCGTGTTCGATTGACTCGATTGGTCGGCTGCTTGAGGGTGACGCTCCCTTGGAGTATTATGTGTGACTGTGTGCACACAAAGATTTATTATGAAAAACATTACGTTGTCGGCCGACGAGACCCTGATCGAGGCGGCAAGACGCGAGGCGGCCCGTCGCGGTCAGAGTCTTAATGAACTCATCCGCGCCTACATGGAAGAGCTGGCGGGTTCTCGTCCCCCGGACGCGGAATTCGAGCGCCTGCGTGAATTGAGCGGGCTCGCGGTCGGTCGGCGGCGGGGCTGGAGATTCAATCGCGACGAAATCCATGACCGTTCGTAGCTTCTTCGACAGCAACGTACTGGTCTATACCGACGATGCGGACGCGACCGAAAAGCGGGAGCGGGCATTGGACCTGTGGGAGACGCACCGGCGGGCGGGTCATGCGGTGATTTCTGTCCAGGTGTTGCAGGAATACTATCGGGTCGCCACGGCAAAGTTAGGCGTCGACCCCTCCGTGGCAATTGAGAAAGTGATGCTGTTCAGGCGCGCTGACGTCGTCCAGCCAGGGTCTGATGACGTGATCGCCGCGGCACGCCTTGGCATCGAGCATCGACTATCCTTCTGGGACGCAATGATCGTACACATGGCCATGGCGGCGGACTGCGCGGTGCTGTTTTCCGAAGATCTGCAGCATGGTCAACGCTTCGCGGGGCTGGAGATCCACAATCCTTTTCGCGCGGGCAGCTGAGATCCAACCGCCGCCTTCGGATTCGCTACCACGCCGAACGGCAACCTCCCTTACCCGCTGAAGACGCCCTGCCGGGCGCCGCCGCAGCGCGGCTTGTTCGATTGACCGAGATGACCCCGTCACATGACTGAGCGATGATCAGTGTGCGGCAGACGATGGGGCTGCTCACTCGTCCAGACGTAAATCACGGTAACCATGAGCCCATGCCGTAATGCGGAACTCCAAATCACAGCGGCATCTTCAGATGGGCGCAGGTGCTTGGGTGGGGTGCGCCTGATGACGGTGGTTGCCCCCGCGCACTGATGATACTGGTGGTCTCCTCGAGACCAAGGCCGCCGCCCCAGAGGGCTGGATTCCTGCACGCATCCCTCTTGATCGGTATCCGCAACTACGCGCCCTCGCGTGGCACGTGCAGGGCGTCGACAGCCTGTCACCGGGTCAAGGCATCGATAAAGCCGCTCAAGCCTACGGGCGCGACGCTCGACGCTGGATCGCTGAGTCCGTCAGCAACTTGCGTACAAGCACTGCAAAGCACCTTGTCGCTGGCCAGGTTCCGCGTAAGCGATGCGTAAACGGCACCCTTCTCGGCTGAGCCTGGCTGATACAAGCTCCCTGCTTCTCTACGAGGAGCAAGGTCATGAGCGATATTGCGATCACCGAGCGCCAGCAGTACTGGCTGGAGCATCTTCAGGCGGCCGCGGCGTTTGACGGCCCCCTGGCCGAGTACGCCCGCTCGGCGGGGCTCAAGCCCCAGACCCTGTACTCCTGGCGGGCCGTCCTTCGCAGCCGCGGGCTGCTTGAGCCGCAGGCCGCAGAGCGTCGGTCGGGCTTCGTCGAGGTGATAGGTTCCACCCCGACCACCCCGCCCTCAGCCGTAAGCCTGCTGCTGCCCAATGGTGTGCGCCTGGCCTGCCACGGCGAGCTTGGGCCAGAACAGCTCGAGGCGCTGGTGCTGGCGGCGGGTCGGCTGCCGTGATCCGGCCCTCAGGGGCGGTACGCATCCACCTGTATCGCCAGCCCGTCGATATGCGCAAGGCCATCAACGGCCTGGTCTCGATCGTCGAGGCTGAGATTGGGGCCGATCCCTTCAGTGCCGATCTGTTCGTGTTCTGCAACCGCACCCGCACGCTGGTCAAGATGGTCGGCTGGGAGGGCAATGGCTTCGTGCTGTGGATGAAGCGCTTGGAGGACTCGCGCTTCAAATGGCCCTTGTCAGGATCCGAAGCGGTGGTGCAATTGACAGTACAGGAGATCAACTGGCTGCTCGACGGGTATCCGCTGACGGTGACCCGGGCCAACGGAGCTCTGCCGCACCACCGGGTACTCTAGATGGACCAGTCACAACGCAACCACGCGATGATGCGCGCCACGCCAGCCCCAACAGGGCTGCCGGGCAGCGTCGCCGAGCTGCGTGCACTGGTCCTTGAGCAGCAGAAGAAGCTCGAGCAGCAGGCGCTGTTCATCGAACAGCTGCTCGAGCAGATCCGACTGGCCCGCCACCAGCACTTCGGGGCCAGAAGCGAGCGTTTCTCGGTCGACCAGCTGGCGCTGGCTTTCAACGAGGCCGAGGCCGCAGCTGCAGACACAGCTGAAGGCGCGGATGTGGTGGGTGAGCCCCACCCTGGCGCACAGCCGGATCTGCTGGGCACCGTGGCCGTGCCGGCCCATCGCCGTGCCAGGGGCGGGCGCCGCCCCCTGCCGAAGGCCTTCCCGCGCGTGGAGATCCTCCACGAGATCGAGCCGGGCGAGGGCCCCTGCGGTGGCTGCCGTGGCACCCTGGTCCCCATCAGCGAGAAAGTCTCAGAGCAGCTCGACATCCAGCCCGCCCGGATCCGGGTGCTGCGCCATGTTAGAAAGACCTACACCTGCACGGGCTGCCCGGCCTGCGAGGGCAAGCTCGTCACCGCCCCGATGCCGCCCCAGCCGATCCCGAAGAGCCTGGCCTCGCCCGGGACGCTGGTCCAGCCGCTGGTGAACCTGCTTCGGGACCGACTGCTGGCCCACGACCTCGTGTGCATGGACGAGACCCGGCTGCAGGTGCTCAAGGAGCCCGGCAAACGGGCCGAGCGCCAGTCGTATGTGTGGGTCCAGCGCGGTGGGCCGCCCGCTCACCCGATCGTACTCTACGACTATGATCCCTCACGAAGTCGACAGGTGCCGATCCAGGTGCTGGAGGGGTTCTCGGGCTATCTGGTGACCGACGGCTACGAGGCCTATGCGGAGGTCTGTGCCCAGTACCAGCTGACCCCTGTGGGCTGCTGGGCGCATGTGCGGCGCAAGTTCGACGAGGCGATCAAGGTCCAGGGGGTACTGGCACCAGAGAAGCGCAAGGGCTCGCTGGCCGCAGCGGCGATGCTGAAGATCCAGCAGCTCTACCGCATCGAGCGGGAGACGAAGTTGCTCTGCCCCGAGGAACGACAACGCGTCCGCCAGGCGCGGGCCGCACCCTTGCTGGTCGAGCTCCGCGCCTGGCTCGACGCGCACCTGGCGCTCGTGCCGCCGCGCTCGGCGCTGGGCAAGGCGATGCACTATGCCCACCACCAGTGGCCGAAGCTCACCGTGTACGTCGAGG
>RECU01000089.1 GCA_007693855.1 Gammaproteobacteria bacterium
GCGGCCTCGCGGCCTTCGAACACGGCCGTGACCACCAGATCCGAGCCACGCACCATGTCGCCACCGGCGAAGACTTTCGGGTGGGTCGTCTGAAATTTCGGCAGACCGAAAGTATTCACCCGTACCCGGCCGTTCGGATGCAACAGGATACCGTGGCGCTCCAGCCAATCCGGCGGCGACGGCCGGAAACCGAAAGCGACGATGACAGCGTCCGCCGGAATGATGCGCTCGCTGCCGGGCACCGGCTCCGGACGGCGGCGGCCGCCGGGGCCAGGCTCGCCAAGCCGGGTCTCGATCACCTTGACGCCGGTGACGTGATCCGTGCCGACGATTTCCACCGGCTGCATGTTGAACATGAACTCCACGCCTTCCTCGCGCGCGTTGCGCACCTCGCGGCGTGAACCGGGCATGTTGAGCTCGTCGCGACGATAGGCGCAGATCACGTGGCTTGCCCCCTGGCGCACCGAGGTCCGTACGCAGTCCATGCCGGTGTCGCCACCGCCAAGCACCACGACGCGTTTGCCCGCCATGGAAATGAATTCGCCCGGGGCCTGCTCACGGCCCATGACCCGGCGCACGTTGGAGACCAGGAAGGGCAAGGCTTCAACGACACCCGGCAGGTCCTCGCCAGGGAAACCACCCTTGACGTAGGTGTACGTCCCCATGCCGAGGAACACTGCATCGTAGTCCGATACCAGGTCATCGAAGCTGACGTCGCGGCCGACTTCGGTGTTCAGCACGAACTCCACGCCCATGCCTTCCATCAGCTCGCGCCGGGTCTGCACCACCTCCTTCTCCAGCTTGAAGGGGGGAATACCGTAGGTCAGCAGGCCACCGATCTGGTCGTAGCGGTCGTAGACCACCGGCTTCACGCCATTACGCACCAGGATATCGGCCGCGCCCAGCCCGGCCGGGCCGGCGCCGATGATGGCGACGCGTTTGTCGGTCCAGACGACCTGCGACATGTCCGGTCGCCAGCCCTGCTTGACCGCCTCGTCGGTGATGTATTTCTCGACCGAGCCGATGGTCACGGCACCGAGACCGTCGTTCAGCGTGCAGGCGCCCTCGCACAGGCGATCCTGCGGGCAGACGCGGCCACAGACTTCCGGCAGGGAATTGGTGCGGTGGGAGAGTTCGGCCGCCTCGAACAGGTTGCCTTCCTCGACGAGCTTCAGCCAGTCCGGAATATAGTTGTGGACCGGACATTTCCACTCGCAGTAGGGATTGCCGCAGGACAGGCAGCGTCCGGCCTGGTCGGCCGCGCCATCGGCGTCGTACTGACCGTAGATCTCGTTGAAGTCGCGCACGCGCTGTTCGGCCGGAACCTTGACCGGATCCGCGCGCGGAATTTCCAGAAACTGCAGATGCTTGTTGGCCATCGATGTCCCTATACGCTCAGGCCGCCTGGCGGAGCGATTCGATCAGGCTGTGCAGGTCCGCCGCCTTGGGTTTGACCACCCAGAACTTGGGCAGGAAGCTGCGGAAGTCTTCAAGGATTTCGCTGCCCCACTCGCTACCGGTAAGCGCCACATGCTCCTCGACCAGGGCGCGCAGGTGATGCAGATGCGCCTCCATGATCTCCGGGCTGATGCGGTGGATGTCGATCAGTTCGTGGTTGTAGCGGTCGACGAAGTCGCGCTCGAGGTCGAGCACATAGGCGAAACCGCCGGTGAAGCCGGCACCGAAATTCACGCCGGTACGCCCGAGCACGACAACCACCCCATCGGTCATGTACTCGCAGCAGTGATCGCCGGCACCTTCGATGACCGCCACGGCCCCGGAGTTGCGCACGGCGAATCGCTCCCCCGCCTGGCCGGCCGCGAACACCCGCCCGCCAGTGGCCCCATAAAGACAGGTATTGCCCATGATCACCGTGTCGCGGGCAATGAACCGGCTGCCGGCGGGCGGCTTGAGAATCAGTTCCCCTGAGGCCATGCCCTTGCCGACGTAGTCGTTGGCGTCGCCCTCAAGCACCATCCGCAGACCACCGGCGTTCCAGACCCCGAAGCTCTGGCCCGCTGAGCCCTTGAGCTGCAACTCGATGGGCGCATCGACCATGCCGTAATTGCCCCAGCGCCGGGCGATTTCCCCTGAGATCCGGGCACCGATGGAGCGGTGGAAGTTGCGGACCTCGTAGCGGAAGCTGCCACCGCTGCGCTGCTCGATGGCGGGCAGGACATCAGCGAGCATCCGTTCGGCGAGCTCACCACGGTCGAAGGGCTGGTTGCGCGGGGTGGTGCAGAAGTTCGGCAGATCGCGCGACAGCCCGCCATCGCTCAACAGCGGCTGCAGATCGAGTTTCTGCTGACGCGGCGATACCCCGGGGAGACGCTCCAGCAATTCGGTCCGGCCGATGATGTCTTCGATGCGGCGCACGCCCAGTTCGGCGAGCAGCTCGCGCACCTCCTCGGCGACGAAGCGGAAATAGTTCTCCACCATCTCCGGCAGGCCGACGAAGTGCTTGCTGCGCAGCACGTTGTGCTGGGTCGCCACGCCAGTGGCACAGTTGTTCAGATGGCAGATGCGCAGGTACTTGCAGCCCAGTGCCACCATCGGCGCCGTCCCGAAGCCGAAGCTCTCGGCACCCAGGATGGCGGCCTTGACCACATCCAGCCCGGTCTTCAGCCCGCCGTCGGTCTGCAGCCGGATCTTCTCGCGCAGCCCGTTGGCGCGCAGCACCTGGCGGGCTTCGGCGATGCCGAGCTCCCAGGGCGAACCGGCATATTTCACGGAGGTCAGCGGCGAAGCCCCGGTGCCCCCGTCATAGCCCGAGATGGTGATCAGATCGGCATAGGCCTTGGCGACACCGGCGGCGATGGTGCCCACGCCGGGCTCGGCCACCAGCTTGACCGACACCAGCGCCTGCGGATTGACCTGCTTCAGGTCGAAAATCAGCTGCGCGAGGTCTTCGATGGAGTAGATGTCGTGATGCGGCGGCGGCGAGATCAGGCCTACACCGGGTTTGGCGTAGCGCAGCCGGGCAATCATCTCGTTGACCTTGTGGCCAGGCAGCTGCCCGCCCTCGCCGGGCTTCGCGCCCTGCGCGATCTTGATCTGCAGCACCTCGGCATTGACCAGGTATTCCGGCGTCACGCCGAAGCGGCCACTGGCCACCTGCTTGATCTTCGAGCTCTTCTCGGTGCCATAGCGGGCCGGGTCCTCGCCGCCCTCGCCAGAGTTGGAGCGGGCCCCCAGCCTGTTCATGGCGATCGCGAGCGCCTCGTGGGCCTCAGGCGACAACGCCCCCAGTGACATGCCCGCCGAATCGAACCGCGGCAGCAGCGACTCGATCGGCTCGACCTCCTCCAGCGGCACCGGCGCGCCGGCAGGCCGCAGGCGCAGCAGGTCACGGATGGTCGCCACCGGGCGCTCGTTGACCAGGCGGGAATACACCTTGTAGTTGTCGTAGCTGCCGGTCTTGACTGCCGCCTGCAGGGTGGCGACGACATCCGGGTTGTACGCGTGGTACTCACCGCCGTGCACATACTTCAGCAGCCCGCCGTGATCGATCTTCTCGTGCACATCCCAGGCGCGCCGGGCCAGCGTGAGCTGATCGGCATGCAAGTCATCGAAGTCCGCGCCCTGGATACGGCTGACCGTGCCGTTGAAGCAGCGCTCGACCACCTCGTCGGCCAGGCCGACGATCTCGAAGAGCTGGGCGCCACGGTAGCTGGCGATGGTCGAGATGCCCATCTTCGACATGATCTTGAACAGCCCTTTGCGGATACCCCGGCGGTAGGCCCGACCCAGCTGGCGCATTTCACCCCGCGAGGCGCGGATCTCACCGCTGCGCTGCAGATCGTGCAGCGTCTGGTAGGCCATGTACGGATAGACGGCAGTCGCGCCGTAGCCGATCAGGCAGGCGAAGTGGTGCGGGTCGCGCGCGGTGCCGGTCTCGACCAGAATGTTGCAGTCGGAACGCAGTCCCTCGCGCACCAGGTGGTGGTGCACGGCGCCAGTCGCCAGCATCGCGTGCACGGGCAGGTGGTCGGGCTTGAGGTAGCGGTCGGAGAGGAAAACCACCAGCGTGCCGCGCCGGACGGCCGCCTCGGCGCGGGCGCAGAGATCATCCAGCGCCTCGGCCAGCGGCACGTCCTCGGGATAGTTGAGATCCACGAATTCGTGGCTGACGCCGAGGTCCGGGGAATTCAGCAGCTGGCGCAGTTTCCGTTGCGAGAGCACCGGGGAGTTCATCACCACCCGGCGGGCATGCTCGGGCTTGCCCTCGAAGATGTTCCATTCGCGGCCGATTTCGGTCTGCAGCGACATCACGATGCGCTCGCGCAGGCTGTCGATCGGCGGATTGGTGACCTGGGCAAACTGCTGGCGGAAATAGTCGAACAGCGGGCGCACCCGCAGCGAGAGCACCGGCATCGGCGTGTCGTCGCCCATGGAGCCGACCGCTTCCTGTTCGGTCTCCGCCAGCACCCGGATCACCTCACGGCGCTCCTCGTTGCTGAGGTTGAACATCTTCTGGTACACCGCCAGCTGCTCGGGCTCCATCGGCTCGGCTGCCATGTGTACGTCGACCAGCTCGGAGTCGAGGTAACGCACGCCCTCGCGCAACCATTTCTTGAAGGGCGCACGCTGCTTGAGCACCTCATCGATACGCTGGCTGTCGAGCAGTTCGCCGCTGCGCAGATCGACCGCAAGCATCTCGCCAGGCCCGAGACGTCCCTTCGCGACCACCGACTCCGGCGGATACTCGTAGACGCCCACTTCCGAGGCGATGGTGATGTGGCGATCGCGGGTGATCACCCAGCGCGCCGGGCGCAGGCCGTTGCGGTCCAGCGTGCAGGCGGCATAGCGGCCGTCGGTGAGCACGATACCGGCGGGACCGTCCCAGGGCTCCATGTGGAACGAATGGTATTCATAGAACGCGGCGAGATCCGGATCCAGGCCGTCGACGGACTGCCAGGCCGGCGGGATCAACATGCGCATGGCCTGCAGCACGTCCATGCCTCCGGCCAGCATCACCTCGAGCATGTTGTCCAGGCTCGAGGAGTCGGAGCCGGTGAGCGACACCAGCGGCTGGATCTCGGCGAGATCCGGCAGCAGCGGTGACTGGAAGGTGCGGCTGCGCGCGCGCGACCAGCTGCGGTTGCCCTGAATGGTGTTGATCTCGCCGTTATGCGCCAGCAACCGGAACGGCTGGGCGAGCCGCCATTGCGGCAGCGTGTTCGTCGAGAAACGCTGGTGAAACACGCACACGGAGGTGCGCAGCCGCGGGTGCCGCAGGTCGGGGAAGAACACTGGCAGGAACTCGGGCATGACCATGCCCTTGTAGGACAGGGTCTGGGCCGAGAGGCTGCACACATAGAAACAGGGGTCGGTCTGCGCGAGCGCCAGTTCGGTGCGCCGGCGCGCCATGAACAGTCGACGCTCGAATTCCGCAGCATCGATCCGTTCCGGGGCATTGACGAACACCTGCTCGATGCCCGGCAGCGTCGCAAGGGCCTGCTCGCCACAGGCGCTGGGATCGGTGGGCACCACCCGCCAGCCGGCCACCTCCAGGCCACCCTGCTCGAGGTGGCCCGTGAGGCACTCACGCGCTTTCGCGGCGCGCTCGCCATCCTGGTCGAGAAAAATCATGCCGACCGCGTACAGCGGACGCAGCCGCAGTCCGGCCTCCTCGGCCGCCTCCCGCAGGAACTCATCAGGTTTCTTCAGCAACAGCCCGCAGCCGTCGCCGGTCTTGCCGTCGGCCGCCACCGCACCGCGGTGGGTCAGGCGTTTCAGCGCACCGATCGCGGTTTCCACGATCCAGTGGCTGGCCCGATCGTCCATATGGGCAATCAGGCCGAACCCGCAGCTGTCCTTGTCGAAGCTCTCTCTGTACAGACTATCCTTGGTCAACAGAGTCATGGCGGCCCTCAACGAAACATCCGTTTCGCGTGATGTGGATGAAGCTCAGGATCCGGGGAACCTGCGGCGCCCGCACCGGCTCGATCGGCTGGCGTCCCTGGGGTGGATGCGTGCCAGACAGCCGCCCGCGACCCCCAAGGCTAAATCAGCGTTGTATACAAGGTCAATTTGCCACCGGCGGGGCCGTCTGCCAAGTCCCCGCGCACAGGCCGACCGGTGGGTGAACGATCAGAAGTCGATGTCGATGCTGCCGCGATCGGAAAAACGCAAGGAGGGGCGCATCGGCATATCGAGCCAGACGCGGCCGTCGAGCTCGTAACCCACGTCGCGCCGCCCGGCGACCAGCAACCCCTGCAACTGCTCCAGCGAGCGCAGCAGGTCGGTACTCACGCTCAGGCGTACCCGCTCACGGCCGCCCGCCGGCACCCTGAAACTGCCTTCAGTGCGCCCATCGGCGAACGGTGCGCCATCGAGGACCACGCTGTACGCCAGGGCATTCACCGGGAGCGCGATCGTGTTGGGGTTATCGAGGTCGATCACCAGCCGGAAGCGTTGCTGACGGACCCCAAGCTCGGTCAATTCCACCGCCACCAGGGTGGCCTGCGGGGGTTGCAGCTCCGGGCGCAGCATGGCGCACCCCGACATCGTCAGCAGCAGCAGGCCACAGCACAGCTGGGCCACGATCCGGCGCGGGAAGGCCCGAGAGGCTGACACGGACTGAAACATGGGCGAACACGACCTCGCGGCTGAGTTGCCATAACATAACAGAGCCAAGCCACATGCGGCAGGTCGCAGACGGTCTTTGCCGCAGCCACTGGCCTGGTCATGTCGATCGCAGAGCGGGAGGTCATCGGTGGAACGGTCAGACGCAAACGACATACCCGAACGCGCGCTTGAAGTGCTCGAGTTCTGGTTCAAGGGACGCGAGTTCGACGCCCCGGGCCTCGATGCCCGGATGAAGCTGTGGTTCGGCAGCGACGAGGCTTTTGACGCGGAGATCCGTGCGCGGTTTTCGGGGGATATCGAACATGCCGCTCGCGGCGAATACCGTGACTGGAACGCCAGTCCGCGCGGCCGACTCGCGCTGATCCTGGTGCTCGACCAGTTCCCGCGGAACGTAGCCCGCGGCACCGCCGGTGCCTTCGTACATGACGGCAAAGCCCTGGCCCTGACCCTGGATGGGATCCGCAAGGGTCTCGATCGCGGGCTGCCGGCCGTGGAGCGGGCGTTTTTCTACATGCCGCTGCAGCACTCGGAAAACCTTCGGGTGCAGGCGCTTGGGGTCAAGGCGTTCAACGGCCTCACCGAGCGGGTGGACGAGACACTGCGCGAAACCTTCCAGACCATGGCCGAGTTCGCCGAACTCCACCATGACATCATCGAACGCTTCGGCCGCTTCCCACACCGCAACGCGGTCCTCGGTCGCGAGCCCACCCCGGAGGAGCAGGCCTATCTCGGCGACGACGCGCCGAGCTTCGGTCAGTGAGCCGCTGACGCCGTCATGGCGGTGCCGCAGGCACCTGGAGCGCCACCGGCCCGGGCGCTACCGGCGTGCGGGCGACCCGGGAAAGCCGCCAGATCAGCAGCACCGCCGCGGTCGACAGGCCGGCCAGCACGCCGATCCAGACGAACTGCGCCCCCAGCGCCAGGCGCAGGCCCAGCCACCAGGCCAGCGGAAATCCCACCAGCCAGTAGGCCACCAGGCACAGCGCCATCGGCACACGGGTGTCCCGATAGCCGCGCAGGGCCCCGGCGGCACCCACCTGCAGGCCATCGGCGACCTGGAACAGGGCCGCCATCAGCAGCAGTGAAATCGCCACCTGGGAGACCGCCGGGTCGGTGGTATACAGCCGCACCACGTATTCGCGAAACACCAGCATGATGATCGCCGAGAGCGCCATGAAGGCCGTGCAGGCCGCAATTCCGGTGGTTGCGCGGAAACGCGCCTGGGCGGTCCGCCGCGAGCCCAGGGCCTGGCCGACGCGGATGGTGGTCGCCGAACTGAGGGCCAGCGGCACCATGAACATCGTGGTGGCGTAGTTCATGGCCACCTGGTGGCCCGCCACCACGCTCGCACCCAGCGTACCCATCATCAGGGCGGTGACACTGAACAGCCCGGCCTCCGCGACCACCGCCGCCGAAATCGGCACACCAAGGCCCAGCATGGCCAGCAGGGCCCGGGGCTGCGGCAGATCCAGTCGGTCGAACAGACGATAGAGTCTGAAGTGCCGGTGACGGGCGGTGATGAACAGCATCATCAGGAGCATGATCCCCATGGTCAGGGCGGTCGACAGGGCGCAGCCCTTCGCGCCCATCGCAGGCGCGCCGAGGTTGCCGAACATGAACACCCAGTTGCCGAAGACATTGGTGGCGAGCGCCACCAGTGCGACCACCATGATGGGCCAGGTACGGCCGATGCCCTCGCTGACGAAACGCAGGCTGAGGTAGAGGCATACCGCCGGCGCGCCCCAGGCGATCATGTAGAGATAGTCGAGCGTGACCGGCACGATGAGCGGGTCGATGCCGATCCGCTCGAGCTGCGCACCAGCCATGCGCACGATCACCAGCACCGAGGCCGCCAGCAGCAGGGCCAGCCAGACGGCCTGCCGCCAATGCGCGCCGACGTCGCGGGGGCGCCGCCCGCCCCAGGCGTGGGCGGTCATCGGCGAGAGTGCCATCAGTACGCCCATGGCCATCAGCAGCGTCACCATCCAGATGCTGTTGCCCACGGCCACTGCGGCAAGATCGCGCGCACCAAGCCGGCCGGCCATGACCGTATCGGCGAACCCCATCCCGGCCAACGCGAGATTGTTGACAATCAGGGGCGCCGCGAGCCGAGCCAGTTGACCAAGTTCAATCAGGCGGGAGGGGCCACGCACGGGCGGGGAGACGGGAGAGGCGGTAGGCATGGTGTCTGGGGCAGGACGCTGCGGCGACGGGGTCATCATTCTCCTGCAAGTGCGCGCTCGCGCCCAGCGCGGTGGCAGCATTCCCCGCGCGGTTGGTGTAACTTGTCGCGGAAACGCCCCGGGTGCCGGGCAGGGAGGCAACCATGAACCAGGGACAAGCACGCCGCGTGGCCATCCTCGGCGGCGCACGCATTCCCTTCTGTCGGTCCCATACCGCCTATGCCCGGTGTGACAACCAGGCGCTGATGACCGCGGCCCTGCAGGGCCTGGTCCAGCGTTTCGACCTCGACGGCGTCCGGCTTGGCGACGTGGCCCTGGGCGCCGTGTTGAAGCACTCGCGAGACTTCAACCTGGCCCGCGAGTCGGTGCTCGACTCTGGGCTTGCACCGGAAACCCCCGCAGTCGATCTGCAGCGGGCCTGCGGCACCGGTCTCGAGGCCATCGTCATGGTGGCCAACAAGATCGCCCTCGGCCAGATCGACGCCGGTATCGGCGGCGGCACCGACACCACCAGTGATCCACCCATCGTCTTCAGCGACGGCTTCCGCCGAATCGCCCTGGAGAGTTTTCGCGGCCGCGCCCTGCTGGCCCGGCTGAAACCCTGGCTGAAGCTGCGTCCGCGGCACCTCAAGCCGGCGTTTCCGGGCACCGGCGAACCCCGCACGCGGCTGTCGATGGGCGAAAGCATGGAGGTCACTGCCAAGGCCTGGGGGATCTCCCGCGAGGCCCAGGACGAACTCGCCCTCGCCAGCCATCGGCACGCGGCAGCCGCCTGGGACGCGGGCTTCTACGCGGACCTCGTCACGCCCTTCCAGGGCATCACCCGTGACAACAACATCCGCGCTGACGCCTCGCCCGAGGGTCTCGCCAAGCTCCGACCGGCCTTCGACCGCAGTGCCCGCGGCACGCTGACGGCCGGCAACTCGACACCGCTGACCGACGGCGCCGCCTGTGCGCTGCTGGCCTCCGAGGACTGGGCCCGCGAGCGCGGCCTGAAACCCCTGGCCTGGCTGACGCATGCGCGCGTCGCCGCAGTCGACTTCGTCGACAAGGAAGGCCTGCTGATGGCGCCGGCCTACGCCGTGCCGGCCATGCTCGATGCGGCGGGTCTCAGCCTGCAGGATTTCGATTTCTACGAGATCCACGAGGCCTTCGCGGCCCAGACACTGGCGACACTGGCCGCCTGGGAATCGCCTGAATTCTGCCGTGAGCGGCTGGGACGCAGCGCCCCGCTGGGGACCATCGACCGCTCGCGGCTCAACATCAAGGGCGGCAGCGTCGCCATCGGTCATCCCTTCGCGGCGACCGGTGCGCGCATCGTGGCCACCCTGGCAAAACTGCTGGCCGAACACGGTGGGGGCCGTGGGCTGATTTCGATCTGCACGGCCGGGGGGATGGGGGTCACGGCAATACTGGAGGCTGCCGACTGATGGATGGGTTCAACGATTTTCTGGGTGCCATCAACGACGTGCTCTGGCACGACACCGTGCTGTTCGCGATTCTCGGGACCGGCATCCTGTTCACGTTCTGGACGACGTTTTCCCAGTGGCGTGCGCTGACGCATGGCTGGGCGGTCATCCGTGGCCGCTACGACGACCCCAACGACCCCGGGGCCATCAACCACTTCCAGGCGCTCTCGGCCGCGCTCTCGGCCACTGTCGGGCTTGGCAATATCGGCGGTGTCGCCCTGGCCATTGCACTCGGCGGGCCGGGGGCGGTGTTCTGGATGTGGGTGGTCGGCTTCTTCGGCATGTCGATCAAGCTGACGGAAGTCACGCTGTCGATGCTCTATCGCAACACCGACGACCCCGACGACCCGCACGGCGGGCCGATGTGGGTCATCAAGAAGGGGATGCGCCGCTTCGGCCCCAATCTGGGCACGCTGGGCACGGTCATCGGCGGGATCTTCTGCGTCACCCTGCTGATCTCCGCCACCACCGGCGGCAACATGTTCCAGGCCTGGAACGTCGGCCAGATCACCGAGACCTACTTCGGCATCCCGAGCGTGGCCTGCGGCATCATCCTGGCGGTGGTGGTCGGCAGCGTCATCCTCGGCGGCATCAAGCGGATCGGTGCGGTGGCGGGCCGGCTGGTGCCCTTCATGTGTGCGCTGTATCTGCTGGCGGGCAGTTATGTGCTGATCGTCAACGCCCAGGAGCTCCCGGGGCTGCTGGTGCTGATCGTCCAGTCCGCCTTCGCGCCCACCGAGGCGGCTGGCGCGTTCATCGGCGGCACGGCCGCTTACGCCTTCCTGATCGGCATGAAGCGGGCGCTGTTCTCCAACGAGGCCGGCCAGGGCTCGGCGCCGATTGCCCATTCGGCGGTCAAGACCAGGGAGCCGGTCCGCGAGGGTATCGTCGCCGGGCTGGAGCCGTTCATCGACACGCTGGTGGTCTGCACATTCACCGCGCTGGTGATCCTCTCGACCGGTATCTGGAACCGCCCGGCGGAGGTCAACTACGTCCAGCCGCCCAATGTGATGCAGGCCGGCGAGAGCGCCTGGACGCTCGAGACGATCGAGGTGCCGGCACTGCCGCGTGGCGCCGGGGAGTGGAACGCCGGGCAGAACGTATTCATGATCGTCACGGCCCACGAGAACCGCAACGCGGCGAACAACCTCCACCGCATCGAAGGCCGGGTGGTCGACGATGGCGAACGCTTCGTCATCCAGTGGGGCAGCTTGCGCGGCCCGGTCGAGCCCACGCTGCACGATCCCGGGATCTACTTCAGCTACGTGGGCGCCACGCTCACCGCCAAAGCCTTTGACAGCGTCCAGGAGGGCCTTGGCATGTGGCTGGTGACGATGGCGGCCTGGCTGTTCGCGATCTCGACGATGATCTCCTGGGCCTATTATGGCGAGCAGGGCATCGTCTACCTGTTCGGCAAACGCGGGGTCATGCCCTACAAGCTGATCTACTGCGCGCTGATCATCGTCGCGACGCTGGGCTTCATCCAGACCGATACCGAGCTCGACAATCTCACCGGGGTCGGCACCGGCGTGATGCTGATCGCCAACCTGCCGATCATGCTGCTGCTGGGGTACCAGGCGATGCGGGCCTATCACAACTACATCGACCGGCTGAAGAAAGGCGAGGTCGGACCGGGGCATCCGGCGCCGTCGATCGAAGACGTGATCAGCGGCCGGGACGTGCGTTAGGCCTGCCGCCGGCGAAGGAGCACCGCATGGAACTCAAGGACAGCACGCTGCTGCGCGAGCAGGCCTGGATCGGCGGAGCCTGGACAGACGCCGAAGACGGCGGCCGGATCGAGATTCGGAACCCGGCCAGTGGCGGGCGTCTCGGCGCGGTGCCGGATCTGTCCGCCGGCCAGGCGCGGGCGGCCATCGAGGCGGCCGAGGCGGCGTGGCCGGAGTGGCGGACCCGGACCGCGAAGGCCCGCGGTGAGATCCTGCGCAGGTGGTCCGAGCTGATGCTGGCCAACCGCGAGGATCTTGCGCGCATCATGACCTCGGAACAGGGCAAGCCGCTGGCCGAGGCTGAAGGCGAAATCGCCTATGCGGCGAGTTTCCTGGAGTGGTATGCCGAGGAAGGCCGGCGCGTCTATGGTGAGACCATTCCGGCGCACCGTCCGGACACCCGTATCCTGGTGCTCAGGCAACCGGTCGGGGTGGTCGCCACGATTACCCCCTGGAATTTCCCGGCCGCGATGATCACCCGCAAGGTCGGGCCGGCGCTGGCAGCGGGCTGCACGGTGGTGAGCAAGCCCGCGGAGCAGACCCCGTTCTCGGCGCTGGCCCTGGCGGAGCTGGGCCGGCGGGCAGGGTTGCCGCCGGGCGCCTTCAATGTGGTCACCGGCGATGCCCGGCGGATCGGCGAGGAGTTCACCGGCAACCCGGTCGTGCGCAAGCTCTCGTTCACCGGCTCCACCGAGGTCGGCAAGATCCTCATCGCGCAGTGCGCACAGACGGTGAAGAAAGTCTCGATGGAACTCGGCGGCAACGCCCCGTTCATCGTCTTCGACGATGCCGATCTGGAAGAGGCCGTCGCCGGCGCGATGGCCTGCAAGTTCCGCAACACCGGCCAGACCTGCGTGTGCGCCAACCGCATCCTGGTGCAGAACGGGATTTTTGACGCCTTTGCGAAACGCCTGACCGAAGAGACCGGCAAACTGGTCGTCGGCGATGGCCTGCGCGGCGACACCCACCAGGGGCCGCTGATCGACAGCGCGGCGTTGGAGAAGGTCGAGGCCCACATCGAGGATGCCCTGACACGGGGCGCGCGGCTGCTGGCAGGCGGGCAGCGTCACGTGCTCGGCGGCACCTTCTTCCAGCCCACCGTGCTGGCCGAGGTCACCACCTCGATGCGCATCGCCCAAGAGGAGACCTTCGGCCCGGTGGCACCGCTGTACCGATTCCACTCCGACGAGGAGGCGATTCACCTGGCCAACGAGACACCCTTCGGTCTCGCCGCCTATTTCTACACCCGTGATCTGCGCCGGGCCTGGCGCATCAGCGAAGCCCTGGAATACGGCATCGTCGGTCTCAATACCGGGATCATTTCCACCGAGGTCGCGCCGTTCGGCGGCATGAAGGAATCCGGCCTCGGCCGTGAAGGCAGCCATCACGGCATCGACGAATACCTCGAGACCAAATACGTGGCGATCGGCGGGCTGCATGCCTGAGCTTCGCGGCGGCTGACGCGCGACCTGTCGGCATGCAAGGTTCCACCACCGTCCGGGGCGAGCACCGGTCACTGTTCCTGTTGCTTGCGCTCATCGCGGCGCTCGGCCCGATGACCATGCAGATCATGATGCCGGCCCTGCCGGCGATCCAGCAGGAGTTCCAGGTCAGCGTCGCCCAGGCGCAGCTGGCGTTCAGCGTGTTCGTCTTCACCATGGGGCCGGCCCTGCTGCTGTACGGGCCCCTCTCGGATCGTTACGGCCGTCGACCGGTGCTGTCGCTGGCCATCGGGATCTTCTGCCTGGGTACGCTGATGTGTCTGCTCGCGCCCTCGCTGGGCTGGCTGGTCGCCGGGCGCGCCATCCAGGCGCTGGGCTCGGCGGCGGGCCTGGTGATCACGCGTGCGCTGCTCGCCGATCTGTTCGGTCGGGAAGGGATGGCCACGGCCCTGTCGTGGATGACCATGGCGATGGTGATTCCACCGATGCTCGCGCCATCACTGGGCGGCCTGCTGGTGGATCATGTGAGCTGGCGGGGAATCTTCCTCGTGCTGCTGCTCGCCGGTGTGGTGGTGCTGGCCTTCACCCTGCGTTATCTGCCGGACCCGCCGCCCACCGCGGCGCAGCGCGACAGCAGCTGGATCGAGAAGTACCGCACCGTCCTCGGCCGACGCGGGTTCTATCCCTACGCGCTGCAGGGGGTGCTGATCATCGGGATGTTCTACGGGTTCATGGCCGGTGCCCCGTATCTGATGGTCAACGTGATGGGCCGACCGGCGACCGAATACGGGCTGTTCTTCCTGCTGCCGGCCGGGGGCTACCTGCTGGGCAACTACCTGTCGGCACGGTTCGCCGGGCGACTGGGGATCAACCGCATGGTGCTGATCGGCGCCGCGCTCGCGCTGGTGTTCACCGTACCGCTGGTGGTGGTGACGGGTGCCGGCTGGTGGGTGCCGCTGGCGTTCTTCCTGCCGATGACACTGATCACCGTGGCCAACGGCATCGCCGTGCCCAGTACCCAGAGTGGCGCCATCTCGGCGGTGCCCGAGGCCTCAGGCACCGCCTCGAGCATGATCGGCTTCCTGCAGCAGGCGGTGGGCGCGATCATCATCCAGGTCGTCGGCCTGCTGCAGAACGATACCCCCTGGCCGATGGTCGGCGTCGTGCTGGCCAGCGCTGTCCTTTCGGCGATCGGTGCGCTGCTGCTGCAGCGACAGCCCGCCGGACGCCCCGCGCCCTCAGAGGCGCGGTGACCAGCCGGGCATGCCCATCTGCCAGAACAAGAAGGCGTAGACGTCCGCGCGCTCGTCGAACACCTGGCTGCGGGTATCGCCGACCCCGTGACCGGAGGCGTAGTCCAGGCGCATGAGCACCGGTCGGTCGGAGGCACTCGCCGCCATCAGCCGCGCGGCGGTCTTGGTGGTGTGCCAGACCTCGACCCGCGGATCGTTGACCCCATGGGTCAGCAGTACCGCGGGATAGGCCACGCCGTCGCGCACCTGGTGATAGGTGCTCATCGCCAGCAGCGCGCGGAAGCCCTCCTCGTGGACCCGTGTGCCAAACTCGGGAATGTTGGGCACGCCATTCGGGGTGGTTTCCATACGCACCATGTCCAGCGCACCGACCATGGGGACGACGGCCGCGTAAAGCTCCGGACGATCGGTCAGCGCACGACCCACCAGCAGGCCGCCGGCACTGCCTCCCCAGGCGGCCAGACGAGAGGGCGTCGTCCAACCCTGCTCGACCAGGTACTCGGCGGCAGCGTTCAGGTCTTTCCAGCTGTTCGGCTTGGTGGTCTGCTTGCCGGCCTCGTGCCAGTCCCGACCAAACACGCCACTGCCGCGCGGGTTGGCGACGGCGAACACCCCGCCGGCTTCCAGCCAGGCCAGGGTGTTCAGGCTGAAGAACGGCTCCTCGGTGAAACCGTAGCTGGCATAGGCGTACAGCAGCGTGGGATGGCTGCCGTCCTGGGCCACGCCCCGCCGGTGCAGAATCGACATCGGCACCTCGACGCCGTCATGGCTGGGCACCATCACTTCGGTGGCCACCAGGTCATCCGGCGCATCGAAAGGTCCCGCGGGCTGCAGGCCGGTATTGACCACACTGCCCTCCGGGGACACGGCATAGATCTGGCGGGCACGGGTCCAGCTCTGCAGTGACATCAGCAGTCCCGGCAGCTCGCTGGTCGCAGTCAGCGAAAAGGCCCCCAGCACCGGCAGCTCGACCTCCGTGATCTCCCCTCCGCCCGGCGGCATGCGGTAGAGGCGCTGCACGTTGCCGTCGCGCCGTGAGAAATACAGGGCATCGGCGGGAAGTGCCATGCCGGTCAGCACCTGGTCGGTTTCCGGCACCAGAACCTCGGCGTTCGCCAGGCTGAAATCCTCGAGCGGGCCGCTGAGCAGCCGGAAGCGCGGCGCGTCGCGGAAACTGCGGACGATCACCTGCCCTTCGCGAACCGCGAGATCGACCACCCGGTCGTCGCGGCTGACCAGGGGTCGCCAGCTGGCGTCGTCACTCCGCAGGGCATCGAGTGTGGTGACCCAGACGGCAAAATCCGGCGATACGCCGTCGATGACATAGAGCAGCGCCAGACCGTCGGGCTGGATGCTGACATAGGCGAACTCGGTCTCGGGGATGCCGAGGTCGTGGCCGGCGCGGATCAGGGTGCGGATACCGTCTTCGTCGTCGCCGGGACGCATCGCCACCGCCTCGCTGTGGCGGTATTTGTCGATGGCCGGTTGGTCGGGGGCGAGCGCCTGCACCCGGTGAAAGAAGATCTCGTCACTGTCCGGCGACCAGCTGATGGCGCCGAACAGGGCGCGGTCGATCTCTGGCCCGAGCTGCTCGCCGGTGGCCGTGTCCAGGATCCGCATCGCGGCCTCTTCCGAGCCCGCGGCGGAGACACCCACCGCCACCAGGGAACCATCGGGTGAGGCCGAGAAATAGTTGATCGCGTGCGGCACGCCTGCAGCCTCGGCCAGCGGCTCGGGATCGAACAGTCGCCGCGGCTCGCCCTCGAGGCCAGTCTGGACGTAGAGCTTGAACTGCTCCTCGCCGGCGCCGCGACGCTGATAGAAGTACAGCTCCCCCGGTCGGCGCACCACACTGCCGACCCGGGCCGGCACTGCCGCGTCGAGCTCCTCCAGGCGCGCACGGATGCGGTCCCGCCCCTCGATGGCGCCCAGCACGGCATGGGCATGGTCACTGTGCGCACGCATCCAGGCGGCTGCTTCCGGCTCGGTGGTGTCCTCGAGCCAGCGGTAGGGATCATCGACGGTGGTGCCGAAGAAGGTTTCCGGCACATTGCGCACCGGCGCGACCGGCAACCCAGCCGCGGCCGCGGCATAGGCTCTCGCCGCCTCGCCGGCGGCATCACTTCGCGGTGCAGGCGGCTCTCCCGGCGCGCAGCCCGCAAGCAGCAGGGCCAGGGCCAGCACGGCTGCGACCGCGCCGCCGACACGGACTCGATCACGGGTGCATGCGAAACGCGACAGAAAGCTCAGGGAAGGTGACGACATGGCCGGCCCCTATTGGCAGCAGAGAGACGCCAATCCTAGCAGTCGCACGCGTCCCCTAGAAACTGCCGAACAGCGTGCCCAGCGTAATGAGCACGATCAGCGCCGCAAACGGCATCACCATCGCCGTCATCGCCAGATCGAAATACGCCTGGCGATGGGTCAGCCCGCAGATCGCCAGCAGGGTGATAACCGCGCCATTGTGCGGCAGGGTATCCAGGCCACCCGTGGCCACGGCAGTGACCCGGTGCAGCAGTTCGGGGCTGATGTCACGCGCCGCAGCCATTTCGAGATAGGTGTCGCCCAGCGTCGAGAGCGCGATGCTCATGCCGCCCGACGCCGAGCCGGTCATTCCGGCAAGCACGTTCACCGCAATGGCCAGCGAAATGAGCGGGTTGTCCCCGCCCAGTCCCACCACCGCATCGCGGATGAGCAGAAACGCCGCCAGCGAGGCGATGACTGCACCGAACCCGACCAGGCTCGCGGTGTTGAAGATCGGCAGCAGCGAGGCGTTTGCACCACTGTCCAGCGAGGCGGTGAGTTTCGGCAGGCGCCGCCAGTTGAGCGCGATCACCACCAGCAGCGAGAGCACCAGTGCAGCGATCACCGACCAGATGCCACGGACCTGCTCGATCGAGGTCTCGCCGTACAGCGGCAGCGCCAGATAGCTCGTGTCCATGGTCGGGATCAGCACGAAGGTGAACAGCAGGTTCACGGCGATCACCAGCACCAGGGGGAGCACCGCCACGACCGTCGGTGGCGGGCCGAGCGGTGGCGCCGCGACCGGCAGTTCCATGAGATCGAAGCCTTCACCGGCGGCCCGCTCGCGCAGCGCCGGGTCCGGCGCGGGCTGGGCGTCCTCGTGGTCGCCGTAGCCCTCGGCCGCGAGGCGACGCGCACGATAACTCAGCCACGCCATGCCCAGGCCGAACATCACCAGCGCGGTGATCACGCCAAGGCCGGGCGCCGCGAATGGCGAGGTGCCGAAAAACGGCATGGGAATGGCGTTCTGGATGGCGGGCGTGCCTGGCAGGGCAGTCATGGTGAAGGTGAAGGCGCCCAGCGCAATGGTCGCCGGGATCAGGCGCTTGGGAATATCGGCCTGGCGGAACAGCGCCGCGGCGATCGGGTAGACCGCAAACGCCACCACGAACAGCGAGACCCCGCCATAGGTCATCACGGCACAGGACAGCACCACCGCGAGCATCGCGCGCGCCATGCCGAGTCTGGCGATGATCGCGCGTGCCAGCACCTCTGCGCTGCCGGAGTCTTCCATCAGCTTGCCGAAGATCGCGCCCAGCAGGAACACCGGAAAGTACAGCGTGATGAAGCCACCGGCCGCGCCCATGAAGACCTGCGTATAGCTGGCGAGCAGGGGGCCGTCCAGCGTCAGCAGCACGGCCAGGGCCGAGAGCATCGGGGCCAGGATGAGCACACTGATGCCCCGGTAGGCCAGGTAGATCAACAGGCCAAGCACCAGCACGACGATCAGCACGCCGGTCATGGCCCGGTATCCCCGTCCTCGTCGGCCCGCTCACCCGCCTGCGGTGACGCCACCTCGGGATGGCGGAAGCAGTCGGTGAACAGGCTTTTCAGATCGAAGCTCGAGCGCACGCCGAGATCGGCATAGTGGCGTTCGAGAAACCTCTCCGCCCAGGCTTCACCGCGTGCCTTGAGGTGCAGGAGAAACGTCCATTCCGCGTTGAGTTTGCTCGAGGCATCGAGATCCTTGAGTTCCTCATCAGCGTGGATCAGATGCACGAGAATGGCCCGATAGCGCTCCGACTCGAGCCCTTCGGCATCGATCAGCTGGTGCAGCAGTTCGATCGCGCGCAGTTCCTTGATCAGGCTGGCGTTGAAGGTGATTTCGTTGATGCGGTTGATGATCGCGCGGCCGCTGCGCGGCAGGCTCTCACGGACCAGCGGGTTGATCTGCACGACCACCAGATCCCGAGTGGCGGTGTCTTCGACCAGTGGATACAACGCCGGGTTGCCGATGTAGCCGCCGTCCCAGTACGCCTCGCCATCGATCTCGACCGCCTGGTAGATGAAGGGCAGGCAGGCCGAGGCCATGACGCTGTCGACCGTGAGCGCAGGCTGGGTGAAGGTTCGCCCCCGGCCGGTACGTACGTTGGTCGCGGTCACGAAGACCTTGATCGCGCTGCAGGCATTGACGCGTTCGAAGTCGATGCTGCTGGCGAGCAGCTCGCGCAGCGGGTTGATGTTCAACGGGTTGAGCTCATAGGGCGAGAACTGCCGCGTGAGCTGCTCGAAGAACAGGTATCCCGGTGAGCTGTCGAGGCTCCAGGAACCGCTGAGCCGGCCCCAGAACGTTCGCTGGATCGGGGACAGCCGGGCGGCCTCACTGACCGCCTGCCAGAAGTCGTGGAGGGCCTGGCGAGCACCGTCGCGCCCGTCGCGCTGAAACCCATCGGCCAGCACCACGGCGTTCATGGCACCGGCACTCGTGCCACTGATACTGCTGATCTCGATGCGGGGATCGGCCAGCAACCGATCAAGCACACCCCAGGTCAGCGCACCGTGGGCGCCGCCGCCCTGCAGGGCAAGATCGATCACGCGCGTATCGCCATCTTCGCTCATGCGGAAGGTCTCCATGCAAGACCCCACCATGTTGCGCCGCAACAAAGGCACTTTCAAGCGCTCGAGCGGCGCTGCGCCAGCGCGCTATTTCGCTGTCCAGGCCTCGAGAGTCTCACGGATCACCGGAATCGCCGGCGGCAGGCCCTCGGTCATCGGCAAGGTGATCAGCATGCCGCGATGCGAGGCGTTGACCAGCACTGGTGCCGGTGCATCGGGCAGCATGACCGAGCTCACCGGGACCGCCCCGTCCCCCAGCCCCTCGCCGAGTTCGGTCCACCAGGCCTCGAGCGCGTCCGCCAGCTCGCCGCGACCGATCTCCTGGGCGATGGCCTCGATCCCCTCGCGCATTTCCGGCGTGGGTTCCGCGAGCACGCCGGCGACGAGTTTGAGCGGGATATCTTCCGGCCACGGCCGGGCATTGATGTCTGCGAGGTAAGCGCTGCCGGGACGCAGATCGACCTTCGCTGCACCCGTGCCTTCCCGTAGCCCGACGAACAGCGAAAACCGCTGTTGCGCGGCAGTCGCCAGCAGCTCGCGGAGTTCCAGCCACATCCGCAGCCGTACCCACTCGGAGCCATGGTTTGGCGTGCCCACCAGGATGGCTCCGCCCACCGCCGGGCCGTCAACCGCGGGCGGCTGGTCTTCGGGATGGCGCCAGCGGGTCACAAAGTCGCGTATCACCAGACCCCCCATGCTGTGCCCGACCAGCATCACGGGATGCTCGGGCGCCAGCTCTGGCCAATGCTCGGCCAGCAGGTCGGTACTGCGATCGATCGCCTGGTCGTTGGGATACCGAAACTCCCACACCACGAAACCCGCCTCGGCCAGGACCGGGATCAGCTCGTCCCAGATCCCCCCCGGCTCGTCCAGGCCGTGCAGCAGGACGACGTCGGGGGAGGCGTGAGTCACGGCCTCGTCGGCGCCCTCGGGTGCACGCGGGATGAAGCCGAATTCCCCGGGCGTAAGCGCCATTTCCTCCGGGAACCACTCGACCAGCTGTTCATGCACCAGCACCCGCAGCTCGCGTTCCTCTTCCGGGTTGAGCTCCGCCCACCAGGTCCAGATGACCACCCCGAGCAGCAGCGCACCCGCAGGCGCAAGCACCCACAACAGGCGCCGCCACCACGGCCGGCGGCGGGGTTTACCTTGAGTCGGGCGATCGCGGGAGCTCATGACACCAGCGGCGCCCGCACCCGGATCATCTCCGCAACCTCCTGCCAGTTGGCCGCCCGGGGGGCCGCGATATGGCGATTCGTACTGTTGGCAAAACAGATGACATCGTGACCATGACGCCGTAGCTGCTCGATGTTGAACGGGTTGTCCTCTATGTAGATGTCGGCGCCCACCTGATCCTTGTCTTTCATGAAGCACAGGTCCCAGTACGGGATCCCCTGGTCATCGAGCCAACGTACCGTCTGGCTGACGGCCGCCTCGTGGAAGAACTGAATGAACAACCGGTGCGTGATGATGCGGATTCGATAGCCCTCGTCGGACAGGCGCCGCAGATGCTGCCGGGCACCGGCAATCATCGGCATGGTGGCGAACAGGTCGCGCTGTGTGACCGCGAATCGATGCAGACTCTGGTATTGCTCCTCGGTGGCGATCCCCCACTCCGCGAGGCCATAGGAGACGTCCTCCGCCATGGACGCCGCCGTCACTTCAAACCACTCGGCGGCAATATCGCGCATCCGCGTGTAGAAGTCGGCGCAGACGCCGTCGAGATCGACACCGATCACCACCTGCCCCGTGTCCGATGGCATATCCCCTCCTGGTCAGTGGGCCTGGGCGCGGGCCACCTGCCCCGCGACGAACTCGCGCAGCGACGTCAGCCGGCCCGGAAACTCCGCGAGCAGCGTCGCCGGATCAAAGGTCTCATCGAAGGCGTCATCAGCCAGGGCATGCATG
>RECU01000056.1 GCA_007693855.1 Gammaproteobacteria bacterium
GTCGACCTCGACACCGTCAAGCTGGTCGACGACAAGCTCCTCAACAAGCATCGCGTGCTGCCTTTGCTGCGACGCGGCAAGCGTATGTTCGTCGCCGTCTCCGACCCGACCAACCTCCAGGCCGTCGACGAGATCAAGTTCCAGACCTCGCTGTCCATCGAGCCGGTGGTGGTCGAGGAGGACAAGCTCGAGCGGCGCCTGAGTTCGGTGATGGAGGCCGCCGACACCAGCATGTCGGCGCTGGCCGATGACGATCTCGATCTCGACGGGCTGGACATCTCCTCCGACGAGGACGATGAGGGCGGTGAGGCGGTCTCGCGCGCGGATGTCGAAGATGCGCCCATCGTGCGCTTCGTCAACAAGGTGCTGCTGGACGCCATCAAGAAAGGCGCCTCGGACATCCACTTCGAGCCCTACGAGAAGAAGTTCCGCGTGCGCATGCGCCACGACGGGGTTCTGAAGGAGGTCGCCTCCCCGCCCGTGCAGCTGGCCATCAAGGTCACCGCGCGCATCAAGGTGATGTCGCGGCTGGACATCGCCGAGCGCCGCGTGCCGCAGGACGGCCGCCTGAAGATGCGGCTCTCCAAGAACCGCGCCATCGACTTCCGCGTGAACACCTGCCCGACGCTGTTCGGCGAGAAGGTGGTCATGCGTATCCTGGACCCCACCAGCGCCACGCTGGGCATTGACGCGCTGGGCTACGAGGAGCCGCAGAAGAACCTCTACATGGCGGCGCTGGCCAAGCCCTACGGCATGATCCTGGTGACCGGGCCGACCGGCTCCGGTAAGACCGTCTCGCTGTACACCGGCCTGAACATCCTGAACACCCAGGAGCGCAACATCTCCACCGCCGAGGACCCGGCGGAAATCAACATGCCGGGCGTCAACCAGGTCAATGTCAATCCGAAAGTGGGACTGACCTTCGCCTCGGCGCTGAAGGCCTTCCTGCGCCAGGATCCGGACGTGATCATGGTCGGTGAGATCCGTGATCTCGAGACCGCCGAGATCGCCATCAAGGCCGCGCAGACCGGCCACCTCGTGCTCTCCACGCTGCACACCAACGACGCGCCGAAAACCCTGACGCGCCTGGTCGACATGGGCGTGAAACCCTATGCGATCGCCTCCACCGTGAGCCTGATCATCGCCCAGCGCCTGGCGCGCAAGCTCTGCTCGCACTGCAAGGAGCCCGCGGAGATCCCGAAAGAGGCCCTGCTCAAGGAAGGCTTCACCGAGGCCGAGGTCGACGCAGGCGTCACCATTTACCGCCCGGTGGGCTGCAATATGTGCACCGATGGCTACAAGGGACGGCTTGGCATCTTCCAGGTGCTGCCGGTCACCGAAGAAATTGGCCGGATCATCATGGCCGGCGGCAACGCCATGCAGATCGCCGACCAGGCACGGGCCGACGGCATCATGGACCTGCGCCAGGCGGGCCTGAAGAAGGTGCGCGACGGGCTGACCAGTCTCGAGGAAATCAATCGCGTCACCATCGAGTAGCGCCCACGCCGCGATCGGCTAAACTGTGAGCGATGCCCGCGCGGGGCCTTTGGCCGCCGCGCACAATTCATGACAGACCCATCCTTCAGGACCATCGGCCATGGCACAGAGCGCCACCGTCAAGGACATCCCCTTCACCTGGGAAGGCAAGGACCGCAAGGGCAAGACCCAGCGGGGCAAGCTGATTGCCAAGTCGGAGGCCGAACTCAAACAGCAGCTGCGAAGCCAGGGCATTGTCGCCACCAAGGTGCGCAAGCAGAGCACGCTGTTCCAGAAGAAGGGCAAGATCACCCCGCAGGACATCGCCATCTTCAGCCGCCAGCTGGCCACCATGCTGGCTGCCGGCATCCCGCTGGTGCAGGCCTTCGACATCGTCGGCAATGGCCACGACAACCCCGCCATGCAGAAGCTCCTGCTGGCGGTGAAGCAGGACATCGAGGGCGGCACCAACCTGGCCGATGCGCTGGCCAAGCACCCCCTGTATTTCGACGATCTGTTCGTGAACCTGGTCGCCGCCGGCGAGCAGGCCGGTGCGCTGGAAACGCTGCTCGACAAGATCGCCACCTACAAGGAAAAAACCGAGGCGCTGAAAAAGAAGATCAAGAAGGCCCTGACCTACCCGGCCGCCGTCGTGGTGGTGGCGATCGTCGTCACCGCCATCCTGCTGATCTTCGTCGTGCCCCAGTTCGAGGAGCTGTTCACCGGCTTCGGTGCGGACCTGCCGGCGTTCACGCGCATGGTCATCGACCTCTCGCAGTTCATGCAGGCCCAAGGCTGGATCATCCTCGCCGCCGTGGTCGCGGCCGGCTACACCTTCATGTATTTCAAGAAACGCTCGCGCGCCTTCCGCCAGACGCTGGACCGGATCTCGCTGAAGCTGCCGGCCATCGGGCCGATCCTCGAGAAATCCGCCATCGCCCGCTACTCGCGCACGCTCGCGACCACCTTCGCCGCCGGCGTGCCGCTGGTGGAGGCGCTGGAGTCGGTCTCGGGCGCCACCGGCAACATCGTCTACGAAGACGCGGTGATGCGGATGCGCGACGAGGTGGCCACCGGCACCCGGCTGCAGCGCTCGATGGAAAACACCGGCCTGTTCCCCAACATGGTGGTGCAGATGGTCGCCGTCGGCGAGGAGTCCGGTTCGCTGGACGAGATGTCCTCGAAAGTCGCCGACTTCTACGAGGCGGAAGTCGACAACGCGGTGGACAACCTGAGCGCCCTGCTGGAGCCGGCCATCATGTCGATCCTCGGCATCCTGGTCGGTGGCCTGGTGGTCGCCATGTACCTGCCGATCTTCCAGATGGGCCAGGTGGTCTGAGCGCGGCGCCTGCGCGCGCCAGGCGTCCGGTCGACCGATGCTCTCACTGCTGCAGGCCAACACCCCGCTGCTGCTCGGGGTGACCCTGCTGCTCGGCCTGCTGGTCGGCAGCTTCCTGAACGTGGTGGTCTATCGGCTGCCGATCATGCTGCAGCGCGAGTGGGCCACGCAATGCGCGGAGCTCCGCGAGGAGCCGCTGCCTGAGCACACGCCGGCGCGCTTCAACCTGCTGGTGCCGGCCTCGGCCTGCCCGGCCTGCGGCACGCCCATCCGCCCCTGGCACAACATTCCGGTGATCTCCTGGCTGCTGCTGCGCGGGCGCTGTGCGCACTGCGGCACGTCCATCAGCCGGCGCTATCCCCTCGTCGAGGCGGCCACGGCGCTGTTCAGCCTGGCGGTCATCTGGCAGTTCGGCGCCACGGCCGAGGGCGCCGCGGCGCTGCTGTTCACCTGGACGCTGATCGCCGCCAGCCTGATCGACTTCGACACCACCCTGCTGCCCGACAGCCTCACCCTGCCGCTGATGTGGGCGGGCCTGCTGCTCGCGCTCACCGCCGGCGGCGCCGGCCTGTTCGCCGACCTGCCCTCGGCGGTCATCGGGGCGGCGGCCGGCTATCTCATCCTCTGGAGCATCTACTGGCTGTTCAAGCTGGTCACCGGCAAGGAAGGCATGGGCTATGGCGATTTCAAGCTGCTCGCCGCCATCGGCGCCTGGCTGGGCTGGCAGTTCCTGCCGCAGGTCATCCTGCTTTCCGCGGTGGTCGGCGCCGCGGTCGGCATCACGCTGATGGTCTTCCGCGGCCGCGATCGCGACATGGCGATTCCGTTCGGCCCCTACCTCGCCGCCGCGGGCTGGATTGCGCTGGTCTGGGGCGAGCAGATCAACCGCCTCTATCTCGGCGCCACGGGGCTGTAATGCCGCGGCCTGGCACACGGTGACACAGACCCGAGAGACGGCACCCATGCGCGTCGGCCTGACCGGCGGCATCGCCAGTGGCAAGAGCACCGTCGCCCAGGCCTTCGAGGCGCTGGGGGTGAGTGTCATCGACACCGACGTGATCGCCCGCGAAGTGGTGGCCCCCGGCAGCCCGGCGCTGGCCGAGATCCGTGAGGCCTTCGGCGAGGCGGTGCTGGAGGCCGCGGGGGGGCTCGACCGGCGGCGCATGCGCGAGCTGGTGTTCGCCGATGCCGCGCGTCGCCGCCAGCTCGAGGCCATCCTGCATCCGCGCATCCGTGCCGCCACGCTGGCGCGGGCGGACGCGGCCCCCGGGGATTACGTGGTGATCGCCGTGCCACTGCTGGTCGAGACCGGCTTCGACCGGCTGGTCGCGCAGGTGGTGGTGGTGGACTGCCCGGAGGCGCTGCAGCTCGCGCGGCTGATGCAGCGAGACGGCCAGGACGAGGCGGCCGCCCGGCGGATGCTCGCCGCCCAGACCAGCCGCGAGGCCCGGCTGGCGCGCGCCGACCATGTGATCGACAACTCGGGCACCCTGGCCGAGACGCAGGCCCAGGTCGCCGCCCTGCATGCCGAACTCCGGGCCGCCGCAGATCGGATTTGCTGAGGCTCCCTCCTGCATAGCAGAATAGCCGGATGCACGAGCCCGCGCCGCGCGCAGAGGTGGCCACCGGCACAGCACCGATGGTCGAGTACGAGCAGCCGCTGACCGAGCGGATGCGCACCTTCCTGCGCCTGGAGTTCCTGTATCAGCAGGCGGTGTTCCATGGCGAGGACGTGAGCGACTGGGGCAGCCGTGCGGCGGTGATGAGCCTGCTGGACATCCTCGCCATCCTCGCCCGCGGCGACCTGCGCTCGGAGGCGCTGAAAGAGCTCGAGCGCCACGCCGAGGGCCTGCGCCGCTACCAGCGCCAGCCCGGCGTGGACCTCGGCCGGCTGACCTCACTGCTGCACACGGTCGAGGAGCTGCGCGACGGCCTGAACGCCAGCGGCTCGAATTTCGTGCAGCAGCTGCGCGAATCCGAGTTCCTGAGCGCGATCAAGCACCGCAGCGCCATCCCGGGGGGCACCTGCGTGTTCGACCTGCCGGACTACACCTACTGGCTCAGCCGCGGCGAGGACGAGCGCCAGGCGCAGCTCGAGGACTGGCTGGCCATCCTGCGCCCGCTCTGCGATGCGGTCACCGAAATCCTCTGGCTCACCCGCGAGAGCGCGCGGCCGAGCCGGCAGCTCGCCGCCGGCGGCATGTACCAGCAGGCGCTGGAGCGCAACCAGACCCCCAACCTCATCCGCGTGCTGATGCCGCGCGATGTCGATCTCTACCCCGAGATCAGCGGCGGCCAGCACCGCTTCACCGTGCGCTTCCTTCGCTGGTCAGGGACCGGCCAGCGGGCCCGCCAGACCGATGAGGACATCGAGTTCCTGCTGGCGCTATGTTGAACGCTGACCGGCGCAATATCGTCTGCATGAAGTGGGGTACCAAGTTCCCCGCCTCCGACGTCAACCGCCTGCGCGCCATGGTGCGCCGCCATCTGGCCACGCCGCACCGCTTCGTCTGCTTCACCGACAACCCCGAAGGCCTCGACACGGACATCGACGCCCGTCCGCTGCCCGACGTGGGCTGGGAGGATCAGCCGGACATCAATACGCACGGCTGGCGCAAGGTCGGACTGTTCGGCGAGACGCTGGCCGATCTCGAGGGCCAGGCGCTGTATCTCGACCTGGACGTCGTGATCGTCGACGCCCTGGACCCCTTCCTCGAGGGTGACACGGCCTTCAAGGTCATCAAGGACTATCGGCCGGTGCGCTGGCGGGGCGACGGTTTCGTGGGCAATACCTCGGTGATGCGCTTCGAGATCGGCGCCCATCCGGAGCTGCTCGAGCGCTTCCGCCGCGAGTTCCCGGCCATCCGCGACGCCCTGCGCAACGAGCAGGAATACCTGTCGCACTACTTCCACGAGCGCGGCCTGCTCGAGCACTGGCCGACCGCATGGTGCCCGAGTTTCAAGCGTCACTGTGTCGGCGTGGGCCCGCTCACCTGGCTGCGCACCCCCAGCATCCCTTCAGGCGCGCGGGTGATCGTGTTTCATGGCAGCCCGAAACCCGAAGAGGCCCTCGAGGGCCGTGGCG
Source organism: Gammaproteobacteria bacterium (assembly GCA_007693855.1). GTDB lineage: Bacteria > Pseudomonadota > Gammaproteobacteria > Steroidobacterales > PWYM01 > PWYM01. The sequence goes on from RECU01000056.1 coordinate 5,901, forward strand.
GCAAGTGGTATCGCCATATCCGCCCCACCCCCTGGATCCGCGACCACTGGGGCTGAGGCTGCCCGCGAGGGCACACCGGCCATGGCCGCGCGGGCCGCGTCTCGAACACCAGCCCGCGGGCCTCCGCACCACGCAGCAGCGCCAGTGCATGGCGTCCGCGCCGCAAGGGCCAGCAGCCGAGATCGGCATCCGCCAGCGGCAGGCGGCGTCGCGCCGGGCCGTGCGCCGCGACGCCCTGCGGCGGGACGTCCGGGGCGCGGCGTTGCCGCACGGCCACCGGATGTCCGGCGGCGCGGCAGGCCGCCAGCCAGCGTGCGCGCAACGCAGCCCCCTGCCGGCCCACCGGGGCGCCGGCCACCACCAGGCTGACCCCCGGGCCCTGCGTCACCGACAGCCCGGCGGGCGGTTGCAGGCGGCGCGGGCGGCCCGCCCTGCGCCAGCGGCGGCGACAGCCGTGCAGCCAGAGCCATAGTGCCAGGCGGCGGTTGGCCGCCAGCAGCGGCAGATCGAGCAGTTCGGCGGGCTGCAGCCACGCCCAGGCCTGGCCCTCCCGGGCGACCGGGGCGCCGGCCCAGTCGGTCACCCACCAGAAGTCCAGCGCGACGCGCCGGCCGGGGTAGACATACTCGAAGGCGACCAGCGGGGCAGCACGCGCCAACGTCAGCCCCAGTTCCTCCTCGAGTTCGCGGGCCAGCGCCTGGCGGCGACGCTCACCGGGCTCGCGCTTGCCGCCGGGAAACTCCCACAGGCCCGCATGATCCCGTCCCGCCGGGCGCTGGGCCAGCAGCACGCGCCCGTCGTCGCGCACCAGGATGCCGGCAACGACGGCCAGGGCGCGCGCCTGCCCCCCGGGGGCGCTCACCCGGCGGCGGCGGCCGGCGACTCGGTGGCCGCCGCGCGGCCCCGCGCTAGCCGGCGCAGGGTGCGCGCGAACTCGTCACTCTCCAGGATCGCTGGCAGGCGCTGCAGCGGCGGGCGGGCCAGGTAGGCCTGAAACTGGAAGAACTCGGCCACGCACTCGTCGCCAAGGTCGATCTGCCCGGGCTCCTGGATTCGACCCAGCACCACGCCTTCGGCGATCCGCGCACAGGCATAGCCCAGGGCCAGGCGGGCATCGCGCTCGCCCACCGGGCTCGGCACGCGGCGCACCAGCACCCGGTTGAGATCGCGCACGTCCTCGCGGATACCCTCGGGCAGCTCCCAGGCCTCCATCAGCAGCTGGCCGATCACCATGGCATTGGCCCCCAGCGAAAACTGCTCGGCGGTCGTGCGTTCGGCCAGGCCAAGCGCCCACTGGCGGCTTGCCGTCTCCCCGGGCAGCAGCCGCGGCACGACGAAATCGCCGAGGAAGGACAACACCGTCTGCGTCGAGGTGGCGCTGAGATCGCGGATGCCGAGTTTCGGGGCCAGCGCTTCGACCAGTGCCACGGCGATGGCGCCGACATCGAGCAGCTGCGACTGGAAGCGCCGCAGCTCCGGGTCCTTGCCGGTGAGGGCCTCTTCCATGGCGAACTGCAACGCCATGTTGCGCACCGCGTTGCAGCCCAGGTAGGTGATCGCATGGGCCACACTGCTGATCGGCGAGCGCAGCCCGTAAAACGGCGAGTTGACGCGGCCGATGATCCGCGCGGTCAGCACCGGTTCGCAGACCAGCAGTTCGGTGAGCGCCCGCGGCGAGGCATCTTCCATGAACTCGGGAGACATCAGCTGCTGGACCGAGCGCGGCGGCACGGACACGCCGGTCAGGCGCTGGCGCAGACGCTCGAGCTCATCGGGCGCCAGCATGTCGACTTCGAACAGGTCGAAGGCGAGGGTCGGATGCGCCTCCTCCGCGGCCGCTGGGCCCGCGTCTGCCGCCCCGGCCCGGCCGCCGGTCAGCAGGTTGTCGTACGCCCCGGTACTCAGGGCGGCGCGGGAAGACAGGCGCTCGGCCGACACCGGCGCTGGGGTATCCGTGGCCTGTGGCCGGGCCTTGCGCGACGGCGGGCGCGGCGCCTCGACGGTGGCCCCGTGACCGGCCCGAGGGCGCAGCAGCAGCCACAGGCCAACGAGGGCTGCGGCAGCGGCGAAAAAAGCGATGGCGGCGTTCATGCCCGGAATATCGGCCGCCCACCGGGCAAACTTGAATGCCGCGGGCGCACATCGCCTCGTGCGGCACAGGCTGCGTGCGGTCTGCTCAGCTCAGCTTGCCGTGGCAGTGCTTGTACTTGCGCCCTGAGCCGCAGGGGCAGGGGTCGTTGCGCCCGACCTTCGGCTCCTCGCGCACGAACTGCTCGACCTGCGGGCGCGCCGGTTGCCGCGGTGCCACCCCGCCCCCGCCAGCGCCAACAGCGGCGCCGGCCATGCCGGCCATGCCGGCCACGCCAGCGGCGGCCGCCGCGGCCGCAGGTGCCGCCGCGGTCAGCGACGGGGCCTCGGCATGCTGGAACTTCAGCTGATCGGAGGCGCGGCGCTGTTCCTCGACCTTCTCGACATCCTCCTCGCTTCTGATCTGCACGCGCGAGAGCAGCTTGATGGTGTCCTGGTTCACGGTGTCGAGCATCTGCGTGAACATCTGGAAGGCCTCGCGCTTGTACTCCTGCTTGGGATTGCGCTGGGCGAAACTGCGCAGGCCGATGCTCTGGCGGAGATAATCCATCGCCGCGAGATGCTCCTTCCAGTGGAAGTCGAGCTGCTGGAGCATGATCGCCTTCTCGAAGTGGCGCATCACCGGCTCGCCGATGCGCGCCACCTTGTCGTGATAGCGCGCCTCGAGCTCGTCGACAATGCGCTCGCGCAGCTGCTGCTCGTCGAGCGAGGTGTCTTGCTCGATCCACTGGCCGACCTCGAGGGCCACGCCGTAGTCACGCTCCAGCGCCTGCTCCAGGCCCTCGGTATCCCAGAGTTCCTCGACGCTTTGCGGCGGGATGTAGACGTTGATCACCTCGTTGACGACCTCGGCGCGGATGCCGCGAATGGCCTCGGAGATGTCGGTGGCCTCCATCAGTTCGCTGCGGCGGGCGTAGACCACCTTGCGCTGGTCGTTGGCGACATCGTCGTATTCGAGCAGGTTCTTGCGGATGTCGAAGTTGTGGGCCTCGACCTTGCGCTGGGCGCGCTCGATCTGGCGACTGAGCATCTTGCTCTCGATGGCCTCGCCCTCGCGCATGCCCACGCGGCTCAGCATCGCCTTGGTGCGCGCCGGATCGCCAAAGATGCGCATCAGGTTGTCTTCCATCGAGAGATAGAAGCGCGACGAGCCGGGATCGCCCTGGCGGCCGGAGCGGCCGCGCAGCTGATTGTCGATGCGGCGGGACTCGTGGCGCTCGGTGCCGACGATGTGCAGGCCGCCGGCCTCGAGCACCTGGTCGTGGCGCGCCTGCCAGTCCTGCTTCGCACGCTCGTGCGCCTCGGTATCCCCTTCGGACACCTCCGCGAGTTCGGCGTCGAGCTTGCCGCCGAGCACGATGTCGGTGCCGCGACCGGCCATGTTGGTGGCGATGGTCACGGCCCCCGGGCGTCCGGCCTGGGCGATGATCTCGGCCTCGCGCTCATGCTGCTTGGCGTTCAACACCTCGTGACTGATCTTCTTCTGCTTGAGAAAGCCGGAGAGCAGCTCGGAGGCCTCGATGGAGGTGGTGCCGACCAGCACCGGCTGGCCGCGCTCGTTGCAGTCGAGGATGTCTTCGAGGATGGCTTCGAACTTGTCCTTCTGGGTGAGGTAGACGAGATCCGGCATGTCCTTGCGGATCATCGGCTTGTGGGTGGGGATCACCACCACTTCCAGGCCGTAGATCTGCTGGAACTCCACCGCCTCGGTATCGGCCGTACCGGTCATCCCCGAGAGCGTCTCGTACATGCGGAAGTAGTTCTGGAAGGTGATCGAGGCGATGGTCTGATTCTCTTCCTTGATGCGCACGCCTTCCTTGGCCTCGATGGCCTGGTGCAGCCCGTCGGACCAGCGCCGACCCGCCATGGTGCGGCCGGTGAACTCGTCGACGATGACGATCTCGCCATCCTTGACGATGTAGTCCACGTCCTTGCGGAACAGCGCGTGCGCCCGCAGCGCCGCGTTCAGGTGATGCATCAGGCGGATGTTGGCGGCGTCGTACAGGCCCTGGCCGGTTTCCAGCAGCCCGTCCTCGACCAGCAGCTGTTCGACCTTGTCCAGCCCGTCCTCGGTGAGGTTGGCCTGCTTGGTCTTCTCGTCGACCGAGTAATCGCCAGGGCCATCTTCCTCTTCCTGCACGGTGAGCTTCGGAATCAGGTGGTTGATGCGCCCGTAGAGCTCGGAGCTCTCCTCCGACGGCCCGGAGATGATCAGCGGCGTGCGGGCCTCGTCGATCAGGATCGAGTCGACCTCGTCGACGATGGCAAAGGCCAGGCCGCGCTGCATGCGGTCTTCATTGCGGAACGCCAGGTTGTCGCGCAGATAGTCGAAGCCGAATTCGTTGTTGGTGCCGTAGACGATGTCGCAGGCATAGGCCTCGCGCTTTTCATCCGGCGCCTGGCCGCTGCGGATCACGCCGACCGTCAGGCCGAGAAACTCGTAGATGGGCAGCATCCAGTCGGCGTCGCGGCGAGCGAGGTAGTCGTTGACCGTGACCACGTGCACGCTCTTGCCGCTCAGCGCGTTCAGATACGCCGGCAACGTGGACATCAGGGTCTTGCCCTCGCCGGTGCGCATCTCGGCGATATTGCCCTCGTGCAGCACCATGCCGCCGATCATCTGGACATCGAAATGTCGCATCCCCAGGGTGCGGCGGGAGGCTTCCCGGCACACGGCGAAGGCCTCGGGCAACAGGGCCGTGAGATCGGGTGTCTGCTGGTAGCGCTCTCGGAGCTCGGCGGACTTCGCCGCCAGGGCCTCGTCCGACAGGCCCTGGAGCTCGTCTTCCAAGGCGTTGATGCGGGCGACGGTCTTGCGATACCCGCGGATCAGCCGGTCATTGCGGCTGCCAAAGAAACTGCTGAGAAACTTGACCAAAATGTTGTTCCCGATCGGCTGGCGCGCGGCGAGGCGACTGCGGCCGCATGCGGCCGTCGCGCTTGAGGCCGTCTATTGTATTGACAACGACACGGCCGGGAAACCGGGGTTCCCTGATCGCGGTCGTGGATGGGTGCTCAGCGCCGCGCCTGGATGTAGGGCAGCGGGTCAACCTGGCGGCCGTTGAGCAGCACTTCGAAGTGCAGATGCGTGCCGGTGGCGCGGCCGGTCGAGCCCATCAGGCCGATCACCTGGCCCTTGCGCACCGTATCGCCCACCTCGACAAGGTTTTCCTGGTTGTGCGCATAGCGCGTGACATAGCCGTTGCCATGGTTGATCTCGACCATCCGCCCGTACCCATAGCGGCTGCCGGCAAAAATGACCACGCCGTCACCGGCGCTCAAGATTTCAGTGCCGGGGCGACCGGCGAAGTCCAGCCCCCGGTGCATGGCCGGGCGGCCGGTGAACGGATCGGTGCGCCGGCCAAAGCGCGAGGAAATCCAGCCGGCTGCCACCGGGCGGGCTTCCGGCTGCACGCGCGCCCTGAGGTTACGGTCCAGCAGCAGATCCTCAAGGACGCTGAGCTGGGTCTGACGGTCCTGCAGCTGGGTTTCGAGCTCGTCGATCATGCGCAGCACGTCGGCCAGCTCGTTGCGCCCGGATTCACCAGCGAGCCAGTCCTCAGGGCCACCGAGACCCGGCGCACGGGTGAAGTCGAACTCCCCATCTTCCAGCTCGGCCATGCCGGTCAGCCGCTGGCCGAGGGCATCGAGTCGGATGACGTGGGCGTTCATCTGCGCAAGCCGGTGCGCCAGGGCATCAAGATGCTCATGGGCCTGCGCACGCAGCCCCTCCAGCTCGCGCGACTGCTGCTCGAGTTGCGTCTGCCAGACCCCATGGGCCGACCCGGGACGCGTTTCGGCCATGTGCAGCCCGGTGGTGAGCCCGGTGTAAAACAGGCCACCGAGCAACGCCAGCACGCCGACGCCGCCCAGGGCGAAGGTTCTCGCCCCGTGGAGGTCATACTGGCGCAGACGCCGGTCGCGGCGCGAGAAGACCAGCAGCTTGATCACGGGGCCACCGCGGGCGCGGCTCGCGCGCCGGAGTCAGACATCATGCGTTCGGTAACCCCGCTGTCGTAGGTGCAACACCCGTAGACCGGAAGCTTTGCGTCGACGCCTTTCGGCGGCTTTGCCATTGTCGCGGATTTGAATATGCCCAAGAATGACTGCTCAGGCCGAGACCGGGTTCTCGTTTGCGTTGCTCGGTCATGCTGTTCGAGGTCCCTGCTGTGCGTCAAAAGAAGCTGTCTTCCCTGAATCGCCTCATCACCGACGGCGACGGCCGTCTCGCCGACCTTGCGCGCGAGGCTGCCCGGCGCAGCGCCCAGACCCGCGGCCTCGTCCAGGTGCTGCCCACCGGACTGCGCGAGCATGTCCGGCACCTGAGCGTCGCCGCTGACGGCACCGCCGTGGTCACCGTGGACAGCGCAGCCTGGGCGAGCCGCCTGCGCTATGACCCTGGCGCCGTGCTCGATGCGCTGGCCGCAGCCGGCATCTCGGCACAGGCGCTGCAGGTCAAGGTCCGACCGCAGCACTCCTGAACCCGGCGATCTGCGCCAGGCCCGGGCATGTCTTCCCCCGAAATCTGTTTCAGCCGACGAGCGCACCCTGCGGGCGATACCCCCGAGGGGCCCGCCGGGCATCGTCGAAGACCACCTCTTCCCAGCACTCCGGCTGGGCGTGCAGCGCCAGCAGCAGCCGGTTGTTCAGCTCGTGGCCCGACTTGTAGCCGGTGTACTCGCCGAGCAGGCTGTGGCCGAAGAGGTAGAGATCACCAATCGCATCGAGGATCTTGTGACGCACGAATTCGTCTTCGTAGCGCAGGCCCTCTTCGTTGAGGATGCGGTAATCGTCCAGCACGATGGCGTTGTCTATGCTGCCGCCGAGCGTGAGGTTGCGGGCGCGCAGCGCCTCGATGTCGCGCATGAACCCGAAGGTGCGGGCGCGGCTGACCTCACGCAGAAAACTGGTGGTGGAGAAATCGACGGTGGCCCGCTGCGGGTGGCGACGGAACACGGGATGGTCGAAATCAATCTCGAAATTGACGCGGAAGCCGTCGTAAGGCTCGATGCGGGCCCACTTGTCGCCGTCGCTCACTTCCACCGGCTCGGTGATGCGCACGAAACGCCGCGGCGCGGTCTGCACCTCGATCCCGGCAGACTGGATGAGAAAGACGAAGGGCGCGGCACTGCCGTCCATGATCGGCACCTCGGCGGCGCCAAGATCCACGAACAGGTTGTCAATCCTGAGCCCGGCGAGGGCGGACATCAGATGCTCGACCGTCGCCACGCGGGCATCCCCCTGTACCAGGGTCGTCCCCAGCATGGTCTCGGCCACCAGCCGCGCGTCGGCCCGAATGTCCACGGGCGGCTCGAGGTCGACCCGTCGGAAGACGATGCCGGTATTGGCCGGCGCCGGGCGCAGGGTCATGTAGACCTTCTGACCCCCATGCAGCCCCACGCCCGTGGCGCGGATTGCGGTCTTCAATGTTCTCTGTGCAAGCATCGACAGCCCTCCGGAACGGCCTGCAGAGGCCATTCCGCGGAAATCCGCGGCATGCGACCGCGGGGACCCGGCCCAGACGAAAGAGTGTCTGCTGTCCGGGCATTATTTGCAAAGACTTGCCGCGAATGTGACATAAAGCAGGCAAAGTCATCCACCAACGTAGCACAGCGCGGCCCGAAACGGCAACCAAGCCGTCATGGTTCGCGCCAGCAGGGCATCGCGCCGCGGAGGGCGGTGCGACGCGATGCCTGCCCGGTTCAGTCGGCCTGCCGGCGCAGAAACGCCGGGATATCCAGCAGGTCCTCTGCGCCCTCTTCGGCCGGCGGGAAGTTCTCGCCCACCGCCCGCTTGCGCTGGAAGGTCGGTTGCTCGAGCACCTTGTAGTTCGGCTCCGCCGAGGCCGAGCGGCGGACCATCCGCACCGGCTGCTGCACGGCGGCCGGCCGCGGCTGCGCCTGCACCGCCGGCTGACCGAGACCCGTGGCGACGACGGTCACGCGGATCGAATTGTCCATCTCCGGGTCGATCACCGTGCCGACCACGACGGTGGCGTCATCGGAGGCGAACTCCCTGATGGTCTCACCCACTTCCTGGAACTCGCCGATGGACAGGTCCATGCCGGCGGTGACGTTCACCAGGATGCCGTTGGCGCCGGCGAGGTTGATGTCCTCGAGCAGCGGGCTGGAGATCGCCGCCTCGGCCGCCTCACGCGCGCGACCCTCACCGCTGGCCACGCCCGAGCCCATCATCGCCATGCCCATCTCCGACATGACGGTGCGCACGTCGGCGAAGTCGACGTTGATCAGGCCTGGACGGGTGATCAGCTCGGCGATGCCCTGGACGGCCCCCTGCAGCACGTGATTCGCCGCCTTGAAGGCATCGAGCAGCGTGGTCTCGCTGCCAAGGACACTCAGGAGTTTCTCATTGGGAATGGTGATCAGCGAGTCGACGTACTTGCCGAGCTCGGCGATGCCCTGGTTGGCGACGTTGGAGCGCTTCGAGCCTTCCATGCCGAAAGGCTTGGTGACCACGGCCACGGTCAGAATGCCCATCTCCTTGGCCAGCTGTGCCACCACCGGGGCCGCCCCGGTGCCGGTGCCGCCGCCCATGCCGGCGGTGATGAACAGCATGTCGGCACCCTCGATCACCTCCTGGATGCGATCGCGGTCTTCCATGGCGGCCTGGCGGCCGACATCGGGGTTGGCGCCGGCGCCCAGCCCCTTGGTGATGTTGCAGCCGATCTGCAACGCCGTGCGCACCTGGGCCGACCGCAGCGCCTGCGAATCGGTGTTGGCGCAGATGAAATCGACGCCCTCGATCCCCGAGTGCATCATGTGTGCGACGGCATTGCCGCCGCCGCCGCCAATGCCGATGACCTTGATCACGGCATTCTGGCTGTACGCATCCATCAGTTCGAACATGGTTGTTGCCCTCCTCGTGTAGAGACTCTTAAAAATTCCCTTGGAACCAGGCCTTCATGCGCTGCCACACGCCACGAAGCCCTATGCCCCCTTCGCTGCTGGCCACCGGCCGGTCGATGTTGGCCTTGCCATACAGCAGCAGGCCCACGCCGGTCGCATGGATCGGGTTACGCACAACGTCAGACAGACCCATCACCCACTGCGGCACGCCCAGGCGCACTGGCATGTGGAACACTTCTTCGGCGAGTTCTACGGCGCCTTCCATCTTGGCGCTGCCGCCGGTCAGCACGATGCCGGCGGCGATCATCTCCTCGAAGCCGGAGCGGCGAAGTTCATCGCGCACCAGGCAGAACAGCTCCTCGTAGCGCGGCTCGACGATTTCGGCCAGCGTCTGGCGTGCGAGCCTTCGCGGCGGACGATCACCGACGCTGGGCACCTCGATGGTCTCGTCGGGGTTGGCCAGCTGCGAGAGTGCACAGGCGTACTTGATCTTGATGTCTTCGGCGTACTGCGTGGGCGTGCGCATGGACACGGCGATGTCGTTGGTGACCTGGTCGCCGGCGATCGGGATCACCGAGGTGTGGCGGATGGCACCGCCGCAGAACACCGCCATGTCGGTGGTGCCGCCACCGATGTCGACGATGGCCACCCCGAGTTCTTTCTCATCCTCGGTGAGCACCGCGTAGGCCGAGGCGAGCTGTTCCAGCACGATGTCATCGACCCGCAGACCGCAGCGCTCCACGCACTTGACGATGTTCTGTGCGGCGCTTTCGGCACCGGTCACCATGTGCACCTTGGCTTCCAGGCGCACGCCCGACATGCCGATGGGCTCGCGGATGCCCTCCTGGCTGTCGATGATGAATTCCTGCGGCAGGATGTGCAGGATCTTCTGGTCAGCCGGGATGGCCACGGCGCGCGCCGCGTCGATGACCCGCTCGACATCACCGGCCACCACCTCCTTGTCGCGAATCGCCACGATGCCGTGGGAATTGAGGCTGCGCACATGACTGCCGGCGATGCCTGCATACACCGAGTTGATCTCGCAGCCGGCCATCAGCTCGGCCTCTTCGACCGCGCGCTGGATGGACTGCACGGTCGACTCGATGTTGACCACCACGCCTCGCTTCAGGCCGCGCGAGGGATGCGAGCCGATGCCGATGACCTCGAGGCTGCCGTCCTCGCCAATCTCGCCCACGATGGCGACCACCTTGGAGGTGCCGATATCCAGCCCGACCACGAGCTTCTGATCCTGCCGACGGTTACGCATGGGCATATCCATGGTGTCCCCGTCGCCGGATTGCGGCCGGCGCCTGGCGCACGCCTGCGTCGCAGGCGTGCAGCGTGCTGCTGCCGTTATCCATTACCTTCTCCCTGGTCACTCGACCGGGCCAGCGCACTGCCAGCCCAGCCGACCGAAAAGCCGTTGCTGTAGCGCATGTCGACGTAACTGATCTCGGCCATCCGCGGCGCGAGCACACCGCCCGCCGCAGCGAGAAACCGCTCGATGCGCGCGTCGACATCGCGCCGGCCGAGACGGACCTCGACACCGCTGTCGAGCATCAGCCGCCAGGCGCCCCGCGCGTCCATCTCCACTTCCACCACCTGCCAGCCGAGTTCGAACAGCTGTTCGCGCAGCCGCAGATAGCGCTCGGCAACCAGACCCTGAGCGCCGTCCGGTCCGGCGAGCTTTGGCAGCTCCGGCGGCAGGTGTCGGGCCTGCTCGACGAACAGCTCGCCACGTACGTTCAGCAGACCGGCCTCGCCCCAACGCGCCGCCGGCACCTGCTCGACCACCCGCACGGTCAGCGTGTCCGGCCAGCGCCGGCGGACCTGGGCGGTATCCACCCAGGGCGCCGTCTCCAGGCGGGTCTGCATGCCCCGCAGATCTGCCGAGAAGAACCCGCGACCGATGTCGCCGACGAGCTCGGCCTCGACTTCCAGGGCGCTGACGCGATGAAAACTGCCCTCGATCTCGATGGCCCGGATGGGCTGATCGAGTGTCAGCACGGCGGCTTCGAACACCAGCCAGGCCGTCGCGCCGAGGCCCAGCAGCCAGGCTGGAATACGCCAGTCGATGCGGATCTGCGGCCGCGGCAGGCGCGGCAGCGGCAGCGGCCGGGGCTCGCGCCGGCGCCGGTTAGTCTTCCTGCGCATCAGCCCCTCCCCGGTACCCTGCGGCACCCTTGAAGCTGGTCTCCAGCACCCGCCAGGCGAGCTCGTCGAAGTCGATCCCCGCCGCCGCGGCCGCCATCGGCACCAGCGAGTGGTCGGTCATGCCCGGCACGGTGTTGACCTCGAGCACCTGCGCCCGGCCGGCGGCATCGAGCATCAGGTCGACCCGGCCCCAGCCGCAGGCACCCACGGTCTCGAACGCCGCGAGCGCCAGCGCCGCAAGATCGCGTTCGGCGGCCGCCTCGAGGCCGCAGGGGCAGTGATAGCGGGTGCTGTCCGCGTGATACTTGGCTTCGTAGTCGTAGAAGGCGCGGGGCGTCTCGATGCGGATCACCGGCAGCGCCTCGCCCTGCAGCAGCGCCACGGTGTACTCACCGCCCGAGAGGAAGATCTCGGCCAGCACGCTGTCGTCATACCGCAGGGCCGCCGCGATCGCGCCCGGCAGGTCCTCGGCGCGGTCCACGCGGCTCATGCCGACGCTGCTGCCCTCGCGGGCGGGCTTGACGAACAGGGGCAGGCCGAGCGTCTCGACCACCGTGTCGGCGCGGGTCCCGGCATCGACCACCAGAAACGGTGCCGTCGGCAGACCGGCACCGGCCAGCAGCTGCTTGCTGCGCAGCTTGTCCATGGCGATGGCCGAGCCGAGCACATCACTGCCGGTGCAGGCCACGCCCTCGGCGGCCAGCCAGCCCTGGATCGTGCCGTCCTCACCGCCGCGACCGTGCAGTGCGTTCCAGGCCCGGGCGAAGCCGCCCTGGCGCAGCACCGCCAGACCGTCGTCACGGGGATCGACGGGATGGGCATCGATGCCGCGCGCCCGCAGCGCCGCGAGCACGGCGCGGCCGCTCGACAGCGACACGGCGCGCTCCGCGGAGTCGCCGCCGAGCAGCACGGCGACGCGGCCGAACTCTTCCGGGGTGCGGACCGCCTGGCGCCCCCGGGGACTCATGTCGTCTCCCCCACGATGCGTACTTCGTGGGTCAGCTCCACCCCGTGAACCTCGGCCACCCGGCGCTGCACGTGATCGATCAGCGCTTCGATGTCGGCGGCGGTGGCGGTGCCGGTGTTGATGATGAAGTTGGCGTGCTTGGGCGAGACCTGGGCACCGCCGATCAGGTGTCCCTTGAGACCTGCCGCCTCGATCAGGCGGGCGGCATGATCGTCCGGCGGATTACGGAACACCGAACCGCAGGAGGGCAGCCCCAGGGGCTGGGTCTGCTTGCGCCGGGCCATCAACGCCTGCACCCGTTCGCGACTGGTCTCAGGGTCTTGACGAAACCGGAACACGGCGGCGAGAAACCACTCGCCGCCCGGGCGGATCACGCTGCGGTAGCCGACGGTGAAGTCGCCGGGCGCGCGCTCGTGCACCTGCCCCTGGCGGTCGATGGTGGTCACCGACTCCACGAACGACCAGGTCTCGCCGCCATAGGCGCCGGCGTTCATCGCCAGTGCGCCACCGACGGTGCCGGGGATGCCGGCAAAGAACTCCGCCGGGCCGAGATGGTGGCGCACACAGTGGCGGGCGAGCACCGTACAGGGCACGCCGGCACCGACCTGCAGTCGGCGGGCGTCGAGGCGACGGACCTCGCTCAGCAGACCCGTGGTGTTCACCACGAGCCCCCGCAGGCCGCCATCGCGGACCAGCAGGTTGCTGCCAAGACCGCACCAGAACACCGCGACCTCGGGCGGCGTTGCCGCCAGCATCGCCGCGAGATCCTCGATGCTCGCCGGACGGAAGAAGTACTCGGCCGGCCCGCCGACGCGCCAGGAGGTGTGCCGCGCCATCGGTTCCTCGAAACGCAGCTCGCCCTGCGGGCGGAAGTCGATGGCGGGACTCATGCGCGCGCCTCCGCCAGCGCGGCCACACGGGCCGGCAACTCGGGCGCCAGCGCGCCGATACTGCCGGCGCCGAGCGTCAACACCACCTCGCCCCCGCGCAGCAGCGGGGCGAGGTGCTCGGGGAGTGCGTCGAGGCTGTCCACGAACAGCGGCTCGACGCGGCCGTGGCCACGCACGGCACGGCTGATCGCCCGACCGTCGGCACGCGGAATCGGCGCCTCGCCGGCCGCGTAGACCTCGGTGATCAGCAGCGTATCGACCTCGGCCAGCACGGCCGCGAAGTCATCCAGCAGGTCGCGGGTGCGGGTATAGCGGTGCGGCTGGAACACCACCACCAGCGGGCGCGCGGGCCAGGCGACCCGGGCCGCGGCAATGGTGGCTGCGATCTCGGTGGGGTGATGCGCGTAATCGTCGACGAAGGTTACGGCGCCGCCAGGCAGGGGGATCTCACCGAGCTGCTGGAAGCGGCGATCGATCCCCTGGAAGCCGGCCAGCGCACGGCCGATCGCCTCGGGGGCGACGCCGAGATCGAGGCCGACGCCGATCGCCGCCAGCGCGTTGCGCACGTTGTGCAGACCCACCAGGTTCAGCGTGACCGGCAGCCCCTCGGTCAGGCCCTCGGCCAACACCGTGAAGTGGGTACTCAGCCCCTCGGCGCGGATATCGACGGCGCGCACGTCGGCATCCTCGGCCAGACCGTAAGTGATCACCTGGCGCCCCACTTCGGGGAGTACGCCGCGGGTCGGGGCATCGTCGACACACAACAGCGCCGCCCCGTGAAACGGCAGGTTGTGCAGGAAGTCGATGAACGCCTGACGGAGCCTGCCGAAGTCGTCGTCGTAGGTGGCGAGATGGTCGGCATCGATGTTGGTGACGACCGCGAGCATCGGCTGCAGGTGCATGAACGAGGCGTCGCTCTCATCGGCTTCAGCGACGAGATAGCGCCCCTCACCGAGGCGCGCGTGGCTCGAGGCGCTGGCCAGCCGTCCGCCGATCACGAACGTCGGGTCCAGCCCGCCCTCGGCCAGGACGCTGGCGATGAGGCTGGTGGTCGTGGTCTTGCCGTGCGTCCCGGCCACCGCGATGCCGAAGCGAAAACGCATCAGCTCGGCCAGCATCTCGGCCCGCTTGACCACGGGAATGCGCCGGCGCATGGCCTCTGCCACCTCCGGGTTATCCGTCGCCACGGCGCTGGAGACCACCACCACGTCGGCCTCGCCGAGCTGGTTGGCCCGATGGCCGAGATGGATCTCCGCGCCGAGCCTGTGCAGGCGACGGGTCACCTCGCCCTCGCGCAGATCACTGCCCTGCACCCGGTAGCCCAGGTTCAGCAGCACCTCGGCAATACCGCCCATACCGGCCCCGCCGATGCCGACGAGGTGGATGCGATCGACCCTGCGCATGCGCTCGCTCATGCGTCCGCCTCCCGCGCAAGCAGCACGTCGGCGACTGCGGCCGCGGCCTCCGGCCGGGCGAACCGGCGCGCCGCCTCGGCCATGGTCTGCAGACCGTCACGCCGTTCCATCAGGCGCGCGAGCGTCGCGGCCAGCGTGGCGGTATCCAGTCCCGACTCGGGCAGCAGGACGGCCGCGCCGGCCTCGACCAGGGCCCGGGCATTGCCGGTCTGATGGTCGTCGACGGCGTATGGGAAAGGCACCAGCACCGCCGGCAGGCCGGCCGCCGCCAGCTCGGCGACGGTCAACGCGCCGGCACGGCAGACCACCAGCTCGGCCCAGGCATAGGCGGCCGCCATGTCATCGATGAACGGCACGATGTCGGCGGCCACGCCGGCCGCCCGATAGGCCGCCTGCGCAGCCTCGAAGGTCGCCTGACCGGCCTGGTGACGCACTTCGCACGGCGCATCCAGGCTCGCCAATGCCTGCGGCACGGCCTCGTTCAGCGCCCGCGCACCCTGGCTGCCGCCGAGCACCAGCAGCCGCAGGGCGCCATGGCGGGCATAGCGCGCCGCCGGCAGGGGCTGCGAGAACAGCTCGGTACGCACGGGGTTGCCGACCACCTGCGCCTCGACGCCGCGCCCGAACGCTTCGGCGAAGGCGCAGAGCACGTGGTCGGCCACCCGCGCCAGCCAGCGGTTGGTCAGCCCTGCGACCGAGTTCTGCTCGTGGATGACCAGCGGGATGCGAGCGAGCCAGGCGGCGATGCCGCCGGGGCCGGCAGCGTAGCCGCCCATGCCGAGCACGGCCCGCGGGCGCACCCGGCGCAGCACACCGCGGGCCTGCCACACCGCGCGCAGCAGGATGAACGGTGCGCGCAGACGGGTGAGCAAGCCCTTGCCGCGCACGCCACCGACCTCCAGCCACTCGATCGGCAGACCCGCCGCCGGCACCAGCCGCGACTCGATGCCACGGCGGGTGCCGAGCCAGACCACGGGCACGTCACGGCGCGCCAGCTCCGTCGCGACCGCCAGCGCGGGGAACACGTGCCCGCCCGTGCCGCCAGCCATGATCAGCACCGGGGCGGTCATGCCGCGCGCCCCGCGCGCCGGCGCCTGGGGGGCGGGGGTGGCTGCTCCGGCTCGCCGACCGCAAGCTCGTGACGGATCCGCAGCAGCAGCCCGATCGCCGCCAGCGTGACGATCATGCTGCTGCGGCCGTAGCTCACCAGCGGCAGGGTCAGCCCCTTGGTGGGCAGCAGCCCCATGTTCACGCCGATATTGATGAAGGCCTGCAGCCCTAGCCAGACGCCGATCCCCAGCGCCACGTAGGCGGCGAACGGCCGCTCGGCGCGGGCACAGGCCTGGCTCAGGGTGAAGCAGCGGATCACCACAGCAGCGAACAGGCCGATGGTGACCAGGGTGCCGACCAGCCCGAACTCCTCGGCCAGCACCGCGAACACGAAGTCGGTGTGCGCCTCGGGCAGGTAGAACAGCTTCTGCACGCTGCTGCCGAGGCCCACGCCGAACCACTGGCCGCGACCGATCGCGATCAGCGACTGGGTCAACTGGAAGCCGGCGTCCAGCGGATCGGCCCACGGGTCCATGAAACTGGTCAGCCGGGCCAGCCGATAGGGCGTGGTCACCGCCAGCGCCACCAGCGCAGCGGTGGCGGTGGCCGCCACCAGCAGAAAATCGCGTAACCGTGCGCCACCGACAAACAGCAGGGCCACAGCAGTCACCACCAGCACGGTCGCGGCACCGAAATCAGGCTGCATCAACAGCAGGGCGGCCGCCAGGGCAACGAACACCATGGGCCGCGCAAAGCCGGCAAAACTGCTGGCCAGCGCATCCTGTCGACGCACCATGTAACCGGCCAGGTAAATGATCATCAGCAACCGTGCCGGCTCCGAGACCTGCAGGTTGATCCCGGCCAGCCGCAGCCAGCGGGTCGCGCCGTTCACGGTGACACCGACGCCGGGCAGCAGCACCACCACCAGCATGGTCAGTGCACCGGCGAGCACCAGGAAACTGAACCGCTGCCACAGCCGCATGGGAATCAGCAGGGCGACCGCGGCCAGACCAATCCCCATCCCCAGGGCGAGCAGCTGACGATAGAGGTAGGCCAGCGGTGTCTGGAACTCCCGCTCGGCGATGGTGACCGATGCCGAGGCCAGCATCACCAGGCCGATACCAAGGATCGCCAGGGTCAGCGAGAGCAGCACACCGTCGAGCTGCCAGTGCCCGAGGCGCAGCGTCCGCGGCGTGGCCAGTACGGCACTCATGGCCGCGCCTCCAGCACCGCGGTGGCGAACGCCAGGCCGCGGGCCCGGTAGTCGGTATACATGTCGAGACTGGCGCAGGCGGGGGACAGCAGCACGGTGTCGCCAGGGCGCGCCAGCGTGCGGGCGGTGGCCACCGCCTCGTCCATGTCAGCCACGCGATGGAGGGGCGCGACCGCGTCGAGGGCGGCCGCCAGCAGCCCGGCATCACGACCGAGCAGGACGATACCGCGGGTACGACCGGCCAGTGCCTCGGCCAGCGGGGTGAAGTCCCGGTCCTTGGCCACTCCGCCGGCGATCAGCACCAGCGGGCCGTCGAGGCCCTGGACCGCAGCCAGCGTGGCGCCGAGGTTGGTGCCCTTGGAATCGTTGATCCAGGTCAAGCCGTCGTCGGAGGGCACGCGCTCGCAGCGATGCGGCAGACCACGGAACGCGGCCAGCGCCTGCACCGCATCCTCGACCGCGGTGCCGGCCGCCTCGGCCAGCGCCAGCGCCGCAAGGGCGTTGGCGACGTTGTGACGCCCGCCGATACGCAGCGCCGAAGCCGCCAGCAGCGGGGTGGCACCGCGGCACAACCAGGGCGCTCCGTCGACCTCACGCAGGCCGTACTGTCCGGCCTCCGGCTCGCCCAGAGTGAACTCGAGGCAATCGCGGGCGGCCGGCACCATCGCCATGACCAGCGGATCATCGAGGTTCACCACGCAGGTCTCCGCGTGGTCATAGATGCGCGACTTCAGGCCCGCGTAATGCTCCAGGCTGCCGTGACGGTCGAGATGATCGGGGCTCACGTTGAGCACCACGGCCGCCCGCGCCGGCAGTCGCGCCGTCTGCTCGAGCTGGAAGCTCGAGACTTCCAGCACATAGAACTGCGGAACCTCACCGGTGAGCAGCTCAAGCGCCGCGGGGCCGAGATTGCCACCGGCCTTGGCGCTCATGCCGCCGGCGTGGAGCATCGCCGCCACCAGCGTCGTGACCGTGCTCTTGCCATTGGTACCGGTGATGGCGACCACCGGCGCCTGGGCCTCGGCGATGAACAGGTCGAGCTCGCCCTGCACCGGAAGACCGCGCGTCCGTGCCTCGGCCAGCAGCGCGAGCGTCGGCGAGAGCCCGGGCGAGACGATCACCCGGTCGACCCGCTCGAGCAGCGACGAGGTGAACTCACCGAGCCGCAACCCCTGCTCACCCAGCAGACTCTGCAGCTGGGCCGCGGCGGGCGGCGCCTCGCGGGTGTCGGCCACCACCACCGACAGCCCCCGGCTGCGCAGAAAGCGCGCGCAGGCCAGGCCCGTGACGCCGGCGCCAAGCACCAGGCTGCGCGGGCGCGTGCCGGATCGGGCAGCGTCTCGGGGCGGGCGGCGGACCGGCGTGTCGGCGACAGAGGTCATCGGATCTTCAGACTCGCCAGGCCGATGAGCACGAGGATCACCGTGATGATCCAGAACCGCACGATGACCTTCGGCTCGGCCCAGCCCTTGAGCTCGTAGTGGTGGTGCAGCGGCGCCATGCGGAACACCCGCCGACCGGTGGTCTTGTAGGAGATCACCTGGATCATCACCGAGACGGTCTCGATGACGAACACGCCGCCCATGATCAGCAGCACGATCTCCTGGCGTACGGTCACCGCGACCACGCCCAGGGCGGCGCCCAGCGCAAGCGCACCGACATCGCCCATGAACACCTGCGCGGGATAGGTGTTGAACCAGAGAAACCCGAGCCCTGCGCCAGCCAGCGCGGCACAGAACACCAGCAGCTCGCCCGTGCCGGCGACGTAAGGAATATCGAGGTAGGCCGCGAAGTTCACGTTACCGGCGGCATAGGCGAACACCCCGAGCGCCGCCGCCACCATGACCGTCGGCATGATGGCCAGGCCGTCCAGGCCATCGGTGAGATTGACGGCGTTGGAACTGCCGACGATGACCAGCCAGACCAGCGGAATGTAGAGCAGCCCGAGCGGCAGCAGCAGGTCGGGGAAATAGGGGATCAGCAGCGAGGTCTCCACCGGCCCGGTGGCGGTGGTGTAGAGGATCACGGCAGCCACCAGCGCGACCACCGTCTGCCAGAACATTTTCCAGCGAGCGATCAGCCCACGGGTGTCGCCGAGCACCAGCTTCTTGTAATCGTCAATGAACCCGATCACGCCGAAGGCCAGCGTGGTGAGCAGCACGATCCACACGTAGCGGTTGGACAGGTCCGCCCACAGCAGCGTCGCCACGGCGATGGCCACCAGGATCAGCGCCCCGCCCATGGTCGGCGTGCCCGCCTTGGGCAGATGCGACTGGGGTCCCTCGGCACGCACCTGCTGACCGATCTGGCGGCGGGTCAGGCGGCGGATCATCGCCGGTCCGAGCAGCAGCGAGAACGCCAGCGCGGTCAGCGCGCCGAGAATCGCGCGCATGGTGATGTAGCCGAACACGTTGAAGCCGGAGTAGAAGCGGGTGAGGTATTCGGTGAGGTAGAGCAGCATCGTCAGCTCCCCGTCCGGGCATCGGGGGCGATCAGGCGCGCCACCAGGCGATCGAGGCCGGCCGCGCGCGACGCCTTGACCAGCACCGTGGTGCCCGGGGCGAATTCGGGCACGAGCAGGGCCTCGGCCTCGTCGAGATCGGCGGCGACACGTCCGGCGGCACCGAAGGCTGCGGCAGCCGCCGCGGCCAGCGGGCCGATGCACAGCAGCCCGTCGAGGCCCGCCGCCCGCGCGGCCTGCCCCAGCTCGGCATGCAACGCCTCGGCCTGCTCACCGAGCTCACCCATGTCGCCCAGCACCAGCCAGCGCCGCCCGGGCAGCGCCGCCAGCGTGGCGATGGCGGCGCGCACGGAACCGGGATTGGCGTTGTAGCTGTCATCGAACACCACCGCACCGCCGCGCCCGGCCAGCGGCTGGAGCCGTCCGGCGGGGTTGCGGCAGGTCGCCAGGCCGGTCTTGACGTCAGCAAGACTCGCGCCCGCCGCCACGGCCGCCGCCGCCGCGCCCAGCGCGTTGCGCACGTTGTGCTCGCCGGCCATCGGCAGCTGCACGTCACCCTCGCCCAGCGGGCAGACCAGGCGGAAGTAGAGCCGGGGCGCGACTGCATCGCCGGCGCTGCGGACGTCACGCGCCGTGAATTCGGCTTCCGCCTCGAGGCCGAAACGCACCACCGGGCGCCGGGCGCAGTACTCCAGCCACAGCGGCGCATAGCGATCATCGGCATTCACCACCGCCGTGGCATGCTCGGGCAGTTCCCGGAACAGCTCGCCCTTGGCCTGGGCCACCCCATCGAGCGAGCCGAAGCCCTCGAGGTGCGCAGGCCCGGCGTTGGTCACCAGTCCTACCGTCGGCTGGACCAGCGTGGTCAGCCGGGCGATCTCACCGGCATGGTTCGCACCCATCTCGACCACCGCAGCGCGGTGCCGACGCGCCAGTCGCAGCAGCGTGAGTGGCACCCCGATCTCGTTGTTGAGGTTGCCGCGTGTGGCCATCACCGGGCCGCGCTCGGCCAGGATCGCGCGCAGCATCTCCTTCACGGTGGTCTTGCCGTTGGAGCCGGTCAGCCCGATCACCGGCCCGGCGAAGCCCCGGCGCCAATGGGCCGCCAGCCGTTGCAGGGCCTGCAGGGGGTCGGGCACCAGCACCTGGGGCACCGGCGCATCGACCGCGCGGCCCACCAGTACGCCGGCGGCACCGGCAGACCGGGCGATCTCGACGAAATCATGACCATTGAAGCGTGGCCCGACGAGCGCCACGAAGAGGTTGCCGCGGGTGAGCGTGCGGGTATCGATCGACACACCATCGAACGCGCTGTCCGGCCCGATCAGCTCACCCCCGGTGACCAGCGCCACTTCCGCGAGCGTATGCAGCGTCATCGCAGTGCCTCCAGCACATCCCGGACGACGTCGGCATCGCTGAACGGCAACACCTGATCGCCGACCTGCTGGCTGCGTTCATGGCCCTTGCCGGCGACCAGCACCACGTCGCCCGCGCGGGCCTCGCCGATCGCGGTCGCGATCGCCGCCCGCCGGTCGCGGATCACGCGGGCGCCACGGGCGCCCGCACCCCGCTGGATGGCCGCGATGATCTGCTCGGCATCTTCACCACGCGGGTTGTCATCGGTGAGGATCACTTCGTCGGCCAGGCGTGCAGCCACCTCGCCCATCAACGGCCGCTTCTCGCGATCGCGCTCACCGCCACAGCCGAAGACGCAATACAGTCGTGCGCGTGGCCGCTGCTCACGCAGCGCCTCCAGCGCGCGCTCCAGCGCATCGGGCGTGTGGGCGAAGTCGACGATCACCAGCGGCGCGTGTCCCGCGCCGCCGAAACCCTGCATGCGTCCCGGCGGCGGCGCCACACGGGCCAGCCGGGCGGCGGCCCGGTCGGGGGGCAGGCCCAGCGCCACCAGGATGCCGAGCGCGAGCGCAAGATTGCCGGCGTTGAAACGCCCTACCAGCGGACTCTCAAGCTCACCATGCGCCCCATCCAGCGACCACGCCAGCGTCAGTCCGCCGCTCGCCGAGGGTGCCGCCCGGGCCACCAGCCGGCGACCGGCGCCCCCACCAAACCCGTTCAGTGACACTGCAAGCGGCGAGACGCCGGCGGGTAACGCGGCGAGCAGCCGCGCGCCCTGGGGGTCATCCGCGTTGATCACCGCCCATTCGAGACCCGGCCAGGCGAACAGCCGCGCCTTGGCCGCGGCATACGCTTCGAGGCTGCCGTGGTAGTCGAGATGCTCGTGGCTCAGGTTGGTGAACGCGGCCACCCGCAGACGCACGCCATCCAGGCGCGCCTGGTCGAGGGCATGCGACGAAGCCTCGAGCGTGCCATGCCGACAGCCCGCAGCGTGGGCGTCCGCCAGCCAGCGGTGCAGCGTGATCACGTCGGGCGTGGTGAGCGTCGCGGCGGCGAGCGCCGCGGGCCGCCCGCGCCCCAGCGTACCCACGTAGGCGCAGGGGTGGTTGTCCGCTTCCAGGGCGCGGGCGACCAGCCAGGCCACGGTGGTCTTGCCGTTGGTGCCGGTGACGGCGGCGAGCGCCATCCCGGCCGACGGCTGACCGAAAAACCGATCGGCCATCATGCCCAGCCGCGCGCGCAAAAGCGGCGCGCGGATCCCGGCCACGGTGTCCGGCAGCCGCGGCGGGGCAATGTTCTCCGCCGGCTCCCAGGCCACCGCCGCGGCACCCCGCGCGAGCGCCTCCTCCAGATGGTCCAGCCCGTGGCCGCTGCGCCCGGCAAGCGCCACGAACAGTCCACCCGGCTGCACGTCGCCACTGTGCAGGGTGAGGTCCTGCACCCGCACATCGGCCAGCGGGGCGGGGCAGTCGCTGAACAGCGCGCCAAGCGTCATGCCGATGTCGGGCCGCAGGGCGGACATCATGGCCCCACCCCGGCGCGGATGATGCGCTGACTGTCCTGCGCAGGCAGCTGATCGGGTGGCACGGCGAGCAGGCGCAGGGCATCGGAGACGATCTGCCCGAACACCGGCGCGGCCACCTCGCCGCCATAGAACCCACCGGCCCGGGGTTCGTCGATCACCACCGCCACCGCCAGGCGTGGATCACTGGCCGGGGCGAGACCGGCAAACAGGGACAGGTGGCGCGTCTCCGAATACCCGCCAGCCACGGCCTTGCGCGCAGTGCCGGTCTTGCCGGCCACGCTGTAGCCCTGCACCGCGGCGCGGTTGCCGGTGCCGGCGGGGGTCACCACCGCCTCCATCATCTGCATCACCGCCGCCGCGGTCTCGGCGCTGAGCAGCCGCTCCCCCGCCGGCGCCTCATCCAGCGCCACCAGCGAGATGCCCCGCGCCACGCCACCGGCGCCGATCAGCGCATAGGCCTGGGCGAGCTGCAGGGTGGTCATCGACAAGCCGTAACCGAAGGCCATGGTGGCCTGGCCGACGGGTCGCCACAGCGTATGGTGATGCAGCAGTCCTGCGGACTCGCCCGGGAACCCCGAGCTGGTCGGCCGCCCGAGGCCGAAGCGATCCAGCACCTGCCACATCTCCAGCGGCTCGAGATCCATCGCCACGCGCACGGCACCGACATTGCTCGATTGGGCCATCAGGGTGGTGAGGTCGATGCGACCGAGGTTGCGCCGATCCTCGATACGGCGGGCACCCACCTGCGTGAAGCCTGGCGCGGTATCCACCCAGGCATCGGCCCGGTAACGCCCGGACTCCAGCGCGGCGGCGACGATCAGCGGCTTGAACGCCGAGCCCGGCTCGAAGATGTCGGTGGCGGCGCGATTGCGATAGCGGTCGACGGCAAACTGCGAGCGGTCGTTGGGGTTGTAGGCCGGCTGGTTGACGATGGCGAGCACCTCGCCGGTGCGCACATCGAGCACCACCGCCGAGCCGGAAATCGCATCGTGCCGGGCCACCGCCGCCTTGAGCTCGCGGTAAGCGAGATACTGCAGGCGCAGGTCGATACTGGTGCGCAGGGTCCGGCCGGGACGTGCCGGGCGGACACTCTCGACATGCTCGATCACCCGGCCGAACCGGTCACGCAGCACGCGTTTGACGCCCGGTTCGCCTCGCAGCCACGGATCGAAAGCAAGCTCGAGCCCCTCCTGGCCGCGGTCGTCGATATTGGTGAAGCCCAGCAGGTGGCCACTGACCTCGCCAGCCGGGTAATAGCGGCGGTATTCGCGCTGCAGGTGCACCCCGGGAAGCTGCAGCGCCATCACCCTCGCGGCCTGGTCGGGGCGCATATGCCGGCGCAGGTACAGGAATTCACGATGGGTGTTGCTGGTGAGCTGACGCGCCAGCCACTGGGGATCGCGTTCAAGTGCACGCGCGAGCTCGGGCAGCCGTTCGATCGCCACCGTCAGCTCGCGCGGGTTGGCCCAGACGCTGTCCACCGGCGTACTCACGGCCAGCGGCTCACCATGACGATCGACGATCGGACCGCGGTGCGCGGCGATCTCGGCACGCCGGATATGCCGGGCGTCGCCCTCGGCGGTCAGGAAGGCGTTATCGATCACCTGGAGCTCCACGGCACGCACGCACAGCACCACGGTCGCGATCACGAACCCGCCGAGCACGAACAGGCTGCGTCTGCGGAAACGCTGGGCGTCGACCGTTTCCCGGCGTGGGCGGCGGGCCATCTCAGGGCTCCCCGGAGACGATCATGATGTCTTCAGGCCGTGGGGAACGCATCATCAGCTCGCGGCGCACCACCGCCTCGATGCGTCCATGGGTGGCCAGCGCGCCCTGCTCGATCTGCAAGCGACCCCAATCGACCTGCAGACGGTCACGCTCGGACTCGAGCCGTTGCAGCTCGATGAACAGCTGACGCGACTCATGGCGGGCAGTGACGCCGGCAAGCGCCGAGACCACGACGGCTGCAAACAGCAGCACGATCACTGCCAGATCGAACAGCAGACCGCCCATGCGCATGCTCACAGGCGCTCCGCCGCGCGCAGCACGGCACTGCGGGCGCGCGGGTTGCGCGCCAGTTCCGCCTCGCCCGCACGCACCGCGCGGCCGATCAGCCTGAGCGTGGGCCGGGCATGGTCCGGCATGTTTGGCAGGCCGGCGTACACCGGGTCCGGGCGACTGCGATTCCGCAGGAAGCGCTTGACCATGCGATCCTCCAGGGAATGGAAGCTGATCACGCACAACCGCCCGCCCTGCACCAGGAGGTCGGCCGCCTGGGCCAGCACCGTCTCGAGCACTTCGAGCTCACGGTTGATGAAGATACGGATCGCCTGAAAGCTCCGGGTCGCGGGGTGCTTGCGCTCGCGATGGCCGGGCAGTGCCGCCGCCACCAGAGTCGCCAGGCGCCCGGTGGTCGTGATCGGCGCCTCGGCGCGTGCCGCGACCAGCTGGCGGGCGATCCGGCGCGCATGGCGCTCCTCGCCATAATCGCGCAGGACCTCGGCGATCTCCTCCGGGGAGGCGACCGCCAGCCAGTCTGCGGCACTGGGTCCGGCGTGTGGATTCATGCGCATGTCCAGTGGCCCGTCTGCCTGAAAACTGAAACCCCGCGCCGGATCGTCGAGCTGCGGTGAAGACACCCCGAGATCCAGCAGCACGCCATCCACACCCCCCTCGCCCAGCGCCTCTGCAGCCAGCCCCGCCAGGTCGGCAAAATTGCCGCGGCGGATCAGTACCCGAGGATCCCCGCCCAGCCGGGCCTCGGCATCGGCCACCGCCGCCGGGTCCTGGTCGATGACCAGCAGCCGGCCGGCGTCGCCCAGCTGCGCCAACAGCGCCGCGGCATGGCCACCGCGACCGTACGTCGCATCGATGTAGCGTCCTCCGACGCGCGGCAGGAGCGCCTGAAGAACCTCTTCAAGCAGAACCGGGACATGCATCGTCATGGCCCGGCTCAGAGCGACAGGTGCTCGAGTTCAGCCGGCAGGTCGGGCCTGTCGTCATCCTCCGCAGCCAGCCATTCATCGCGGCGCGCATTCCAGCGCGCCTCGTCCCACAATTCGAACTTGTTGCCCTGGCCGATCAGCATCGCCTGGCGCTCAAGCCCGGCGAATTCCCGCAGTTCGCGGGGCAGGAGCAGCCGGCCATTGCCGTCCATCTCCAGTTCCGCGGCATAGCCGACCATCAGGCGCTGCAGACGGCGGGCCTGCTTGTTGAGACTGGGCAGACGCACAAGCTTGCGTTCAATCTCCTCCCAATCGGGCAGCGGATACATGAGCAGGCAGTAATCACGGTCCACGGTGACGACCAGCTGACCGTCACACCGGGTCTGAATGCGCTCGCGATAGCGCGTGGGGACGGCAAGCCGCCCCTTGGCATCCAGCGTGACTTTGGTGGCTCCCCTGAACATGTGCGCATCCGGGCGTGGCGAACCCTGTTTTCCCACTTTTCACCACTTTGAGACACTATAGGGAGCGCGCGCACTCGGTGTCAACCGCGGACCATAGTTATTTTTTGTTTTTCGACAAACACTTAGAGCGGTATACCGAGAGGATCTCGCGGCCGGAAACCCTGCTCGCGAAACTGTAAAACAGGGAGTTACGTCAGCTTCCTAGATTTCCGTGGAGATTCCCAAGGGCGGGCTGACGCGCGGCACCGGGGTTCAGGCACACCGGGGGAAGCCTCGGGCGAGACGTCCGGGACACTGACGACAGGGGGAGCAAAGTGGGGAGCCGGCCTGTAAGCCGGGTTCTGTCGTGGACAGTCATTCATCTGGGACCCGTGTCACCACGGGCCTCGAGCGACCTACCCGGGAGCACGCAGGGCCGGCGTTGCGGCGCGAACGCCGCGGCTCCCCTATTTGGTCTTGCTCCGGGTGGGGTTTGCCCTGCCACGGCTGTTACCAGCCGCGCGGTGCGCTCTTACCGCACCATTTCACCCTTACCGTCGCGAACGACGGCGGTATATTTTCTGTGGCACTTTCCGTGGGCTCGCGCCCCCCAGGCGTTACCTGGCACCCTGCCCCAGGAGCCCGGACTTTCCTCCCCGCGGCCAGGCCGCGGCGCGACTGTCCGGCCGACTCCCCGTGGGACAGCTTACTCCTCGCCAGACTCCCGGTCATCTCCCGGCGCACCCTGCAACCAGCGGCGCAGCCGATTGGGCCGCGCGCCGGTGATCGCGGCGGTCAGGCGCACGGCCTCGCGGGGCGGCAATTGCGCGGCGACCAGCGCCAACACGCGCCTGGTCTCGTGCTCCTCGGCCGCTACCTCGGGGGCCCCCGCCACCACCAGCACACATTCGCCACGGGCAGGCACCTCCCCCGCCGCCACGGCCGCCGCGAGCTCGGCGAGCGGCCCATGCAGCACCTGCTCATGCAGCTTGGTCAGTTCACGTGCGAGCGTCGCCTCGCGTGCCGCACCAAGCCCGGCGACAAGATCAGCCAGCGTCTCGGCGAGCCGGTGGATAGCCTCGTAGAACACCAGGGTGCGCGTCTCGGGCGCCAGGATCTCGAGCCGCGCCCGCCGCGCCGCCTGGCGCGCGGGCAGAAAGCCCTCGAACACGAACCGATCCGTCGGCAGGCCGGCCACCGACAGGGCCGCGACCGCGGCGCAGGCCCCCGGCACCGGCGAGACCCGGTGCCCGGCCTGCAGCGCCGCACGCACCAGCAGATAGCCCGGATCGGAAATCAGGGGCGTGCCGGCATCGCTGACCAGCGCCAGGGACTGGCCAGCCGCGAGGCGCGCCAGCAGAGGCCCCAGGCGGGCCATTTCATTGTGTTCATGCAGGGAAACCAGCGGGACAGACAGGCCCAGACGTGATAGCAATTGGCCGGTGCGCCGGGTATCCTCGGCCGCGACCGCGTCGACCGTTGCCAGCGTGTCGCGCGCGCGCGCCCCGAGGTCGCCCAGGTTGCCGATCGGCGTGGCAACGACGAACAGAACTCCCGTGGATCCGGTCAAACGGAGTCTCCTGCTGAGATGGAGGCGTCGAGTCTGACAGCGAACGCGCGGCCTCGCAGCACCCAAGAATTCCGGAGGACAGCCTCATGACCCTGGCACAGGCTTTTCCCAGGCGGCTTGCCGCCCTCGCCCCCCTCGCCGCCGTGCTGCTGCTGGCAGGCTGCGGGGACCTGCCGCTCGCGCGTGATCCGAGCGCGTTTCAGGCCGCCGAACAGCGGGCGGCCCTGCTGGCGGAGAGTGGCCAACACCTGGACGCGGCGAGGGAATATGCGCGGCTCGCCAACGAGGGTCTGCCAGACCAGCGCACGCGCATGGCGGCGCTGGCCGCCGACCAGTACCGTCGCGCTGACCGACCTGACGACGCCCGCCGGCTGCTGCCGGCTGCCGCCGAGGTGACCGGGCGCGAGGCGCGGCTGGCCTGGGCCCCGGTGGCCGCACGGCTGGCCCTGGAGGACGGCGCACCGGAACGCGCGCTCGCGGCCCTGCGCAGGCTGCCCGAGGGCCTGCCGCCGGAGGTCGCGCGGACAACGCTGGCCCTCGAGGCCGAGGCGCACTTCGCCCTGGGCGCCCCCAGGGAGGGCGTGCTGGCACTGCTCGCGCGTGAGCGGCTGCTGCCCGACGAGAGCGCACGACTGGCCAACCATCGGCTGATCTGGCGGGGACTGCAGGCGGCGCGAAGCGCCGTGCATGACAGCGCCCGCGAACCCACCGATGATCCCGTGCTGGCCGGTTGGCTCGCGCTTGGCCCGGTGGCGGCTGACGCCGCCCGCAACCCCTTCGGGGTGGCGGCGGCCATCAGCGCCTGGCGGGAGCGCCATCCGGGCCACCCGGCGATCAGCCTGGGCCTGGTCGACGAGCTGCTCGCCGGGTACCGGAGCCTGATGGCCTATCCCCAGCGCATCGCGCTGATCCTGCCGCTGAGCGGTCGCCAGGCAGGCGTCGGCCTGGCTGTGCGCGACGGCTTCATGGCCGCCTACTTCGAGCACCGGCCCGATGACCAGCCGCGCTCCGAGATCCGGGTGTACGACTCCGGCGACCAGCCCGTGGGCGTGCTGTATCGCACCGCCATCCAGGACGGCGCGGATTTCATCATCGGGCCACTGCTGCGCGAGGAGGTGGAGGCCATCGCACCGCTGGCCGGACAGGTGCCGACGCTGGCGCTGAACCGGCTCGGCCAGCCCGGCGAAGCGCCCAGCGGGCTGTTCCAGTTCGCCCTCGCGCCGGAGGACGAAGCGGCCCAGGTGGCCCGCTTCGCCAGCCAGCGCCACGGCGGCCGGGCCATCGCGCTGATCCCCGAGGACGACTGGGGCAGACGCATGCTGGCAAGCTTCAGCGAAGCCCTGGAGGCCAGCGGCGGGCGACTGCTGGAGTTCACCACCTATCGGCCCTGGGAACAGGACCACTCCGGCGCGATCACCCGCGCGTTGCACCTCGACCAGAGCGAGGAGCGCCGGCGACGCCTGGCCGCACTCGCGCGCACGCGCCTGGAATTCCAGCCCCGGCGGCGACAGGATGCCGATTTCCTGTTCCTGGCCGCCCGTGCGGAACAGGCCCGGCAGATCCGGCCGCAACTGCGGTTTTTCTTCGCCGGCGAGCTCCCGACCTACGCGCCTTCAGCGGTGTTCCAGCCCGGCGGCGGCAGCGACGGCGATCTCAACGGCATCATCTTCCCGGATGCCCCGTGGCTGGTCGATCCGGATGAGGCCATGCGGGCGCTGCGCGCGGGTATCGAGCGCTACTGGCCAGGGCGCGGTGATCGCCTCGGGCGACTGTATGCCATGGGCTTTGACGCCTACCGCCTGGTCCCGCTGCTGTTCGCAGGCGTCCCGGAACACGGGCTGGCAGCGGTGGAAGGCATGAGCGGGCGTCTCGAGGTCGGGGCGGATGGCCTGGTGTCGCGCGAACTCGCCTGGGGCGAGTTCCGCGGTGGCCGACCAGTCCCGCTGGCCCCGACGCAACGCGGCCCGCAACCTGTCCCGCAGGTCGGCGCCACGCGGTGAACGCCGGCCAGCGCTGGGAAGCGCATGCGCTGGCCCATCTGCAGGCGGCGGGGCTGATCCTCGAGTGCCGCAATCATCACTGCCGCCTGGGCGAGATCGATCTGGTGATGCGTGACGGCGCCACCCTGGTGGCCGTCGAGGTCCGCTATCGGCGCGGTACCAGCCACGGGGGCGCCGCCGCGTCGGTCACCCGGACCAAACAACGCCGTGTGGCGCTGGCGATGCGACACTACCTGATGGGCCGAGGCGGCCCGCTGCCGGCGGTGCGTTTCGACGTGGTGGCCCTGAGCGGCCCGGCAGAGCGGCCACGGATCGAGTGGCTGCGCGCGGCCTTCGACGCGCCCTCGGGACATTGAGGCGCAGCTGTCCGCGCGTCGCACGCTCCGGCTATTTGACGATCTTGAGGTGCGCGCGTCGGCCGTCGCCGCCTTCGGTGGTCGAGTCGCCGCCGTCGGCGCCATCGAGACCGCCCGGGGGTCCGTCCGGATCGGGCGGGCCATCCGGGCCATCTTCATCGGTGAACAGCATGCCCTGGCCGGTTTCCCGAGCGTAGATACCCAGCACCGCCGCCATGGGCACGTGCACATGCTGCGGCTGACCCCCGAACCGCGCATTGAACGACAGCGCGTCATTGCCCATGGCCAGTCCGTGCGTGGCCGACAGGCTGACGTTGAGCACGATCCTGCCGTCGGATACGAACTGCCGCGGCACGTCGACGCCAGGCTGTTCCGCGTCAATGACGACATGCGGCGTGAACGCGTTATCCGTCATCCACTCGTGCATGGCCCGCAACAGGTAGGGACGTCGGGAAGTCATGGTCCGTGACACCGCCGGGCGGCGGCTAGAGTCTGAGCTCTTGTTCCAGCTCTGTCAGGCTGTGCTGGAATGATGGGCGCGAAAATACCGTGTCCATGTACCGGTGAATCGGCTTGAGCTTGGGCGGCAATTCCACCCCGTAAGCGGGCAGACGCCAGAGGATGGGCGCGATCGTGCAATCGACCAGCGAGAATTCATCGCTGAGGAAAAACGGTTTGGCGGCAAAGATCTCGGCGCTTGAGACGATGCTCTCGGTCAGGATCTTCCGTGCCCGTCCGGCCTTGCGACCGTCGCTGGCCTGGTCGATATCCTCGGCCAGACCATACCAGTCCTTCTCAATCCGGAACAGCGCGAGCCGGAACTGGGCGCGGGTGACCGGGTCGACCGGCATCAACGGCGGATGCGGAAACCGCTCGTCGAGATACTCGATGATCACGCGGGAGTCATACAGCACCAGCTCCCGATCGACCAGCGTCGGCACCGTGTTGTAAGGATTCAGGTCGAGCAGGTCTTCCGGCAGGTTGTCCGCATCGACATAGACGATGTCCATGCCGATGCCTTTTTCGCGGAGCACCAGGCGGGTGCGGTGGCTCCAAGGACAGATGGAACTTGAGTACAGCGTCATATCGCGACTGCCGCGGCCGGCGACCGCCCGGGGGTTGCCGCCGGCCGCGCCGCGATCACTTGACGTCCCGCCAGACTTCGCGCTTGTACAGCCAGGACAGCACGAGGAAGATCAGCAGAAAGGCGATCACCATCGTGCCGATACGCTGACGCTCGACCTGGATGGGCTCGCCCACGTAATCGAGGAAATTCACGAGGTCACGCACCGCCCGGTCGTACTCCTCCGGACTCATGCTGCCGGCACGCAGCTGCTCGAAACCCGTCCAGTCGCCGTTGTCGTCGTAGACGGCACGCTGCAGCCCCTGCAGCTCCCACAGCACATGCGGCATGCTGGTCATTTCCAGCACCTTGTTGTTGCTGTTGCCGTTCTCATCGACATAGAACGTCCGCAGGAAAGTGTACAGGTAGTCTGTGCCCCGCGAGCGGGCGATCAGCGACAGGTCAGGTGGCATCTTGCCGAACCACACTTCGGCATCGCCGCCGGGCATGGCGATCTGCATGGTGTCGTGAATCGACTCGCCGGTGAACATGAGATTGTTCATCACCTGTTCTTCCGTGAGCTGCAGATCCCGTGCAATGCGGTTCCAGCGCATGAACTGTGCCGAGTGACAGCCCAGGCAGAAGTTCATGTACAGCTGGGCACCGCGCTGCAACGAGGCGACATTACGCACGTCGTTGTTGGCGCGATCCAGGGGAATCGATGGCCCTGCGGCCAGGCTGGTCACGGGCGTGAGCAACACGCCCGCCGCCACGACCGCCAGCAGTTTGCGCGTCAGTTCATGCATGGTACACCACCCTCTCCGGCACCGGCTTCGTCTTTTCCATGCTCGTGTAGATCGGCATGAACAGGAAGAACGCGAAGTAGATGACCGTGAAGATCTGCGTCAGGATCAGGTAGAAACCGGTGGCGGGCATGAGGCCCAGCCAGCCCAGCACCACGAAGCTCACTGCGAACAGCCCGAGCGCGACCTTGTACTGCCAGCCGCGATAGCGGATCGACTTCACCTTGCATCGATCCAGCCAGGGCAGGAAGAACAGCACCATCACCGCCGCACCCATGAGGATCACACCGCCGAGCTTGTCCGGCACCGCGCGGAGGATCGCGTAGAACGGCGTGAAGTACCACACCGGATGGATCGCCTCAGGCGTGACCAGCGGATCGGCCGGGTCGAAATTGGCCGTCTCCAGGAAGAACCCACCGGCGGTCGGCGCGAAAAACACCACCAGCGAGAACAGGATCAGGAAAATCGTGATGTACACGACGTCCTTGTAGGTGTGGTAGGGGTGAAAGGCAACGCCGTCCACCGGCACACCGCGTGCATCCTTGTTTTCCTTGATCTCGACCCCGTCCGGACTGGAGGAACCCACCTCGTGGAGCGCAATGATGTGCAGCACCACCAGGAACACCAGCACCAGCGGCAGCGCGATCACATGCAATGCGAAGAAGCGGTTGAGTGTGATGTCGGAGATGAAGAAATCGCCGCGGATCCACTCCACCAGGGGCTCACCGATCAGCGGCAGCGCACCGAACAGCGAGATGATCACCTGCGCGCCCCAATAGGACATCTGGCCCCAGGGCAGCATGTAGCCGAAGAACGCCTCGGCCATCAGCGCCAGGTAGATCAGCATCCCGAGAATCCACACCAGCTCGCGAGGCTTCTTGTAGGACCCGTAGAGCAGTGCGCGAAACATGTGCAGATACACCACCACGAAGAACGCCGAGGCGCCGGTGGAGTGGATATAGCGGATCAGCCAGCCGTACTCCACATCGCGCATGATGTATTCGACCGAGGCGAACGCCTCCGTGGCCGATGGCTTGTAGCTCATCGTCAGGAAGATGCCTGACACGATCATGATCACCAGCACGAACATCGACAGCACGCCGAAGCCGTACCAGAAATTCAGGTTCTTGCTCGCGTAATACTCGGTGATGTGTTCCGCCAGCAGTTTCTGCAGCGGAAAGCGTGCGTTCACCCACTCGTTCAGGCGGCCAGCCGCCCCGAGCTTCCGTGACACCTCCGGCTGTGTAGCACTCATGATCAGACCTCCGTATCCAATCCGACTACGATCGTGTTGTCATCCGTGAATGTATACGGCGGAACCACCAGATTGGTTGGCGCCGGCACGCCCGAATACACCCGCCCGGCAAGATCGAAGGTCGATCCGTGGCAGGGGCAGAAGAAGCCGCCACGCCAGTCCGGGCCAAGATCCGCCGGCGCCACTTCGAATCGCTCCAGCGGCGCGCAGCCCAGGTGGGTGCAGCTGCCGATCAGGACGAGGAACTCCTCGCGCACGGACCGATGGGTGTTGCGGGCATACTCGGGCTGCTCCGACTGCCGGGACTCGGGATCGCGCAGCCCGCTGACCACCTCGGGCATGGTCAGCGTTTCGAGCATGTCCTGGGAACGACGCAAGACCCAGACCGGGGTACCGCGCCACTCGACCTTGAGCA
The DNA here is from genome assembly GCA_007693855.1 of Gammaproteobacteria bacterium. Classification (GTDB taxonomy): domain Bacteria; phylum Pseudomonadota; class Gammaproteobacteria; order Steroidobacterales; family PWYM01; genus PWYM01. Next base: position 38,736 of record RECU01000056.1, read on the forward strand.
GACCGCCAATCTCCAGGCGGCCGACATTGATCTCGACCGGTGCGCCGAGCGCCATGGCGCGGGCACTGGGGCGCCACGAGGCAAGAAAGGGATAGGCGACGAAGCCAACGCCCACCAGACCCATTACGCCCGTCGCGACGCCCAGAAAATGGCGCCGCCTGTTGTCTGTATCGTCAGTCATCTGGCACTCCATGTCGTCTGCCGGGCGCGGAACACAACCTGTCCCGCGATGTCATCGCCCGGCCGACCATGCGCGAAAGCCTCATTCCAGTTGCACGGCCCACGGCAACTGTCCCTGATTCCGACACCCCGGGCGGTGACGCGCCGAGACGCGTCGCCGATAGATGCTGCAGAGCGACTCCGTCCCTGGAGCACCCGGCAGCCGACGGACGTCGCCATGGACTGGCAACGCGCGGCATCGGAACCTCGCGATTATACACAGGCTGGAAAACGGGTGGCCACCATCGGAGACTGCCATCTGTCCCCCAGGGACGGCTAAACTGGCGGACGTGAAACGCCTGCTGAGAGTGCTCGCCTGGACCGCCCGCGCGGTGGTTGCTGGACTTGCCGTCGCGTTCGTGGCGGTCCTGCTGCGCCCGGAACTGCTGCAGACTCCGCCTCCCGGCGGGCCGGAGGGCTGGAGCGCGGCGGTCGCGCGCGGCGCGCCGGCCATCGTCAGCATCTACACCGTCGGCCATGACACGCTGGCCTGGCCCGGGAGTCCTGGTCTCGGCTCAGGCGTCATCCTCAGTCGCGAGGGCCATGTCGCCACCAACTGGCACGTCATCGAGGGCTCGACCGACATCCGCGTGCGCCTGGCCGACGGGCGCGAGGCGGTGCCCAGGCTGCTCGGCGCCGATCCCGAAACCGAACTGGCACTGCTGGCCATCGACCTGCCGAACCTGCCGGTGATCCCGCTCGGGCGCTCGGCGACACTGCAGCCAGGCCAGGTGGTGCTCGCGGTGGGCAACCCCTTCGGCCTGTCCCAGACGGTCACGCAGGGCATCGTCAGCGCCTTGGGCCGGGGTGCACTGGGCGTCACCACGTTCGAGGACTTCATCCAGACCGATGCGGCGATCAATGTCGGCAACTCCGGCGGCGCACTGCTCGACACCCGCGGACAGCTGGTGGGCATCAACACGGCCGCCGTGGGCCCGGCATCGCCGGGGGCGCTGGCGGAGGGTATCGGCTTCGCCATTCCGGTGGATCTGGTGCTCGAGGTCACCGACCAACTGCTGCGCCATGGACGCGTGATCCGCGGCTGGCTTGGGGTCGAACCTGTCGACCTCGCCCCGGCCCGCGCGGCGCTGCTTGGCCTGGCGCGCGGGACCAGCGGGGTGGAGCTGATCGGCATCGCCCCCGGCAGCCCCGCCGAGGACGCCGGCCTGCGTCCAGGGGACGTGCTGCTGTCGCTGGACGGTCAGCCCCTCGGCGACAGCCGGGCGGCGCTGGCACAGGTCGCCGCGCGTGCCCCGGGCGAGCTTGTGCGCCTGGAGGTCATGCGCCGTGGCGAGCGGTTCCTGGTCGACAGCAGGCTGGGCGAGCGCCCGCCCGTGCCGCAGGCCCTGCCTGCCCCCTGAGCCTGCCCGGAGCCTGCCCGGAGCCTGCCCGGAGCCTGCCTGGAGCCTGGGCGGAGGCCTTCAGGCCTGGACGCGGCGGATGCTGGCGCCGAGACGGCGCAGCTTCTCCTCGATGCATTCGTAGCCGCGGTCGATGTGATAGATCCGCTCGACACGGGTCGTGCCACGCGCCACCAGCGCGGCGAGCACCAGCGAGGCGCTGGCGCGCAGGTCGGTGGCCATCACCGGCGCGCCGTTGAGCGCAGGCACCCCCCGGCTGAACGCGGTATGGCCCTGAATCCGGAAATCCGCACCCATGCGCTGCATTTCCAGCACGTGCTGGAAACGGTTCTCGAAAATCGTCTCGGTGATCGCGGCCGACCCCTCGGCGATGGCATTGAGGGCACAGAACTGGGCCTGCATGTCGGTCGGGAACGCCGGGTAAGGGGCGGTCGTCAGGTCCACTGCACGCGGCCGCTGTCCGCCCATGTCGAGTTCGATCCAGTCCTCACCGCAGTCGATCCGGGCACCCGCCTCGGTGAGCTTGGCCAGCACCGCATCAAGGGTGTCCGGTCGCGCGCCGCGGGCGCGCACGCGGCCACCGGTGATCGCACCGGCGACCAGATAGGTCCCGGTCTCGATGCGATCGGGCATCACCCGATACTGCGCCGCGCCGAGCCGCTCGACCCCCTGGATGTGGATGGTGTCGGTGCCGGCGCCTTCGATCTTCGCACCCATGGCCGTGAGGAACCCGGCGAGGTCAACCACCTCCGGCTCACGCGCAGCATTCTCGAGCACCGTCTCGCCGCGGGCCAGCACCGCAGCCATCATGAGGTTCTCGGTCCCGGTGACGGTGACGGTGTCCAGCACGACACGCGCACCATGCAGGCGACTGCCACGCGCACGGATGTAGCCGCCTTCGATGTCCACCTGCGCACCCATCGCCTTCAGCCCGGCCACATGGATGTTCACCGGGCGGGCCCCGATCGCACAACCGCCGGGCAGCGAGACATCTGCACGGCCATACCGGCCGAGCAGCGGCCCCAGCACCAGCACCGAGGCGCGCATGGTCTTGACGAGCTCGTACGGAGCGGTGAAATCCTGCACACCCGTGTTGTCCACCTCCAGGCGCATGCCGTCGTGCATGGACACCTCCACCCCCATGCGCGCCAGCAGCGCGATGGTCGTGGTGACGTCCCGCAGGTGCGGGACGTTGCCGATGCTCACCGGCTCATCGGCGAGCAGCGCCGCGGCCAGGATCGGCAGGGTGGCGTTCTTGGCCCCGGAGATCTGCACGTCGCCGTGCAGGGCGATGCCGCCGGTGATCTCGAGTGCGTCCAAGGCCCTCAGCCTGCCTCGTCGGGCGTCAGGGCCTTGAGTGACAAGGCATGGATCTCCCGGCCCATGGCCTCGCCCAGGGTGCGGTAGACCATCTGGTGACGCTGCAGGCTGCGCTTGCCTGCGAACATCGATGACACGACCACCGCCTCGAAGTGGGTGTTGTCATCCGAGAAGACCTGTACCCGGGCCTCGGGCAGGCCCTGCTCGATCAGCTGCTGAATCTGTTGCGGTGTCATGATTCTCCGGGCCTCCTTGCGCCTGGTCTCTCCATCATGGCGGCAAGTGTAGCGTACGCCGGCGCTCACCGGCCTCCCCGGCGCTGCTATTCTGCGGGCTACCGAATCGCCTGCCGGAGCCCCGCAGCCCCCATGCTCAGCCAACTCGCCCTGATCGCCGGGGGCCTTGTCCTGCTGCTGTGGGGCGCGGAACGCTTCGTCGCCGGGGCATCGGCCAGCGCGCGCCTGCTTGGCATGTCCCCGCTGCTGATCGGCCTGACCATCGTCGCTTTCGGCACCTCGGCGCCGGAGATCATGGTCTCCGCCGCCGCGGCGCTGGACGGCAGCCCCGGGCTTGCGGTGGGCAATGCGGTGGGCTCGAACATCGCCAATATCGGCCTGGTGCTCGGCGTTGCCGCACTGCTCGCGCCCCTGCAGGTCCAGGACGGGCTGGTCCGCCGGGAACTGCCGCTGCTGCTGCTGGCCAGTGTGCTCTGCCTGGTGCTGCTGCTCGACGACCACCTTGGGCGGCTGGACGGCGTCCTGCTGCTCGCCGGCCTGGTAGCCCTGCTGGCCTGGTTCGTACGCGTCGCCCGGCGCCCCGGCGAGACGCCGCCGACGGTGGCCAGCACCGGTGCGGCCACGGCCGCGGCCGCGCAGTTGCCCATGGGCCGCGCCCTCGCCTGGCTGCTGATCGGCCTCATCACCCTACTGGCCGGCGCACACCTGGCCGTGATGGGCGCCCAGGCCCTGGCACTGACGCTGGGCATCGACGAACTGGTGGTCGGTGTCACCGTGCTGGCCGTCGGCACCAGCCTGCCGGAGCTGGCCGTCACCGCGGTGGCCGCGCTGCGCCGCGAGCATGAACTGGCCCTGGGCAATATCGTCGGCTCCAACCTGTTCAACCTGCTCGCCGTGATCGGCACGGCAGGCCTGATCGGCCCGGCGCCACTCTCGCCGGGCGTGCTGACCTTCCACTATCCGGTAATGCTGGGCTTCACCGTGGCCCTGTTCCTGATGGCCTACAACTGGCGCGGCGGCGGCGGCGGCAGGATCAACCGGCGCGAGGCGGTTGTCCTGCTGATCGCCTTCCTGGTTTACCATGGCGGGGTGTTGACGGAACTGAGCTGATGCCCCTGACCGACGCCTTCAATCCCGAACGAATCCAGGCCCTGGCCCGCGAGGTGCTGAGCACCGAAGCACGGGCCATCGACGCCCTGGTGCAGCGGGTCGGCGCGCCCATCGTGGAAGCCTGCCGCCTGTGTCTGGAGAGCCGCGGACGGCTGGTGGTGCTGGGCATGGGCAAGTCCGGGCACATCGGCGGCAAGATCGCCGCCACGCTGGCAAGCACCGGCACCCCGGCGTTTTTCGTCAATGCCGGCGAGGCCAGCCACGGTGATCTGGGCATGATCACCGGCGAGGATATCGTCCTGATGGTGTCGAATTCCGGCGAAACCCCGGAGATCATCGCCATTCTGCCCATGATCAAGCGCCTCGGGGTCGACACCATCGGGCTGATCGGACGCCCGCAATCCACCCTGGCGCGCGCCGCCACCATCAACCTCGATGTCAGCGTCGACCAGGAAGCCTGCCCGCTCAACCTGGCCCCGACCGCAAGCACGACGGCGACCCTGGCGATGGGCGATGCGCTGGCCGTGGCGCTGCTCAGCTCGCGCGGTTTCACAATCGAGGATTTCGCCCGCTCGCACCCCGGCGGCATGCTCGGGCGCAGGCTGCTCCTGACGGTGGGCGAGCTGATGCACACCGGCGAGCAGGTGCCACGCGTGCGCCCCGACGCCCCCGCGGCCGACGGCCTGCTGGAGATGACCCGGCGCGGACTCGGCATGACGGCCATCGTCGACGACGATGGCGCGCTGCTCGGAATCTTCACCGATGGCGACCTGCGCCGCGCGCTGGACCGTCGCATCGACGTGCACCAGGCGCGCATGGCCGAACTCATGACCCGCGGCTGCCGCACCATCGGACCGGATGAACTGGCTGCCGCCGCGGTGGAAGTCATGCAGAGCCACAAGATCAACGCCCTGCTGGTGGTGGACGCCACCCACCGACTGATCGGCGCGCTGAACGTGCATGACCTGATGCGCGCCGGGGTGATGTAGGTGCTGCCGCGGGCTGCGGATATCCGCCTGGTCGCCTTTGACGTGGACGGTGTGTTCACCGACGGCCGGCTGCTGTTCGGCGACGATGGCGCGGAGTACAAGGTGTTCCATGTGCGCGATGGTCACGGCATCCGCCGTCTGGCGCGGGCAGGCATCACGCCCGCGGTGATCTCGGGCCGCGCCTCGGATGCCGTCACCCGCCGCATGCAGGAACTCGGTGTCGAACATGTGTTCCAAGGTGTGTCCGACAAGGTCGCGGTGTTTGACGGCCTGCTCGCCGAACTTGGGCTCGACCCCGCACAGGCGGCCTTTGTCGGCGATGATGAACCGGATCTCGCGGTGATGGCGCGGGCGGGACTGGCGATCGCAGTGGCCGATGCGCATGCGCAGGTCCGGGCCGCGGCGGACTGGACCACCTCGGCGCCCGGCGGCCTCGGCGCCGTCCGCGAGGTCTGCGATCTGCTGGTGGCCGCCAGGGAGGAGGCCAGAACATGAGCGCGCTTCTGCTGCAGCCGAGAACCTGGCTGATCATGCTCACGGTGGCCGCCGCGATCACCTGGTGGATCGTGCGCAACGACGAACCACGCGAAGCGCTGCCAGTGGCCACCGACACGACGCCGACCGGGTTCTACATGCGCGGCGCCCGGTTGATCGGCCTCGGCGAGGACGGTCAGGTGCTCTACCGGTTGCATGCGGCGTTCGGCACCCAGACCACGGAAGACGAGCCGATCGCGCTCAGTGAAGTGACGGTGGATTACGCGCCGACCGCCGAGGTGCCCTGGCGTATCGAAGGCGGTCAGGCGGAAGTCACGCCGGACCGGGCCCACATTCGCCTGTTCGGCGGCGTGGTCGCCACCAGCACCGGCAATACCCAACCGCCGGCAGTGATCCGCAGCGCCAGTCTCGCGCTCGATACCGAAACCCAGATCGCCTCGACGCGCGACGAGGTCCACATCGAAACACCGGAGGGCAGCCTGCAGGGGGTCGGCATGACGGCCTGGCTGCGTGAAGACCGGCTGCGACTGGAATCCAGGGTCCATGGCACTTTCACGCCCTGACCTCATGGCCGGGCTCGCCGCGGCGGTGCTCTGCGCCGTGATGCTGCTGTCGCCGGTGGGCAGCCGCGCACAGGTGGCACTGGACCCGACCCTGCCGATTTCCCTGGATGCCGACACCTCGGACTTCGATCGCCGCCGGAACATCGTGGTGTTCACCGGCCTGCGGATCTCCCAGGGACCGCTGCAGATCCGCTCGGAGCGGGCGCAGGCCAGTCAGATCGATTTCGAAAACGCCGTCTGGGACTTTTTCGACAACGTGCAGATCGACCTCGACCAGTCCAGCCTGGTTGCCGACGAAGCCCGCCTGGCCTTCATCGGCTATCGCCTGGACACCGCCGTGGCCACTGGCAACCCGGCGGTGTTCGAGGATCCCGGCACCGCCTCCGGAAAACTCGTCCGCGGCCGCGCCGGGCGGATCGAATATGACGTGAGCAACGGCATCATCCGCCTCACCGAGGGGGCCTGGCTGGCCGAGGGCGCCAACGAAATCACCGGTGCAACCCTGGTCTACAACCTGCAGGAAGAGCGTGTGCTCGCCGAGGGCGACGGCGAGCGGGTGCGGATCACCATCCAGCCCCCCGCCTCCCGCGAGACGCCGACACCATGAGCGGCAACGACACTCCGCAGAGCACCCTGGTCGCGGAAGACCTCGCCAAGCAGTATCGCCTGCGCAAGGTGGTCGACGGCATCTCCATGACCATCAACAGCGGCGAGGTGGTCGGCCTGCTGGGCCCCAACGGTGCAGGCAAGACCACGGCGTTTTACATGATCGTCGGCCTGATCCCCTGTGATCGCGGCAGCATCCGTATCGACGGGCGCGACGTCACCCGCCTGCCGATGCACAAGCGCGCACGCCAGGGCCTCGGCTACCTGCCCCAGGAAGCCTCGGTCTTCCGCAAACTCAGCGTGGCGAACAACATCCGCGCCATCCTGCAGACGCGCGAGGATCTCGACCGCGCCGGCCGGGAGCGTGTCCTGGAAGAACTGCTGGAAGAACTGCACATCGGCCATGTCCGTGACAGTCTCGGCATGAGCCTCTCGGGCGGCGAGCGCCGGCGGGTGGAGATCGCCCGGGCCCTGGCCGCCGACCCGCGATTCGTGCTGCTCGACGAGCCTTTCGCCGGCGTCGACCCGATCTCCGTGCTGGACATCCAGCGGATCATCCGCCACCTCGCCGGCCGCGGCCTGGGTGTACTGATCACGGACCACAACGTGCGCGAGACGCTGGGCATCTGCCAGCGGGCCTATATTCTCAACGCCGGACAGCTGATCGCGGCCGGCACACCCAGCGAAATCCTCGCCAACCAGCAGGTGCGCGAAGTCTACCTTGGCGAGGATTTTCGTCTGTAGAATGGTCTGAGGAACTTCGCCACAGGCCACCACGCACTCGATGCTCAAGACCTCGCTGCAGCTCCGGCTGGGACAGCAGCTCACCATGACGCCGCAGCTGCAGCAGGCCATCCGCCTGCTGCAATTGCCGGTCATCGATCTCCAGGCGCAGATCCAGGAAGCGCTGGAGACCAACGTCATGCTCGATGCTGAAGAGCCGGCAGAACCCACCGGGGACGCCGCCGAGGAGCGACGTGAGGCGAGCGAGACCCCGGCCGCCGAGAGCACCGACGCCGAAGAGCCCTACCTCGACGTCGAGACCAGTGACTCCGCGGACTGGTCGGACGACATCAGCGCCGGCCCCGCCGACAGCCCCCGCAGCCGCAGCGACGGCAGCGAGCAGATGGAGTTCGCCGACCGCTCGGGCGAAAGCCTGCACGACCATCTGCGCTGGCAGGTACAGATGGAAAACTTCGACCCGCGGTCACGGGTGATTGCCGAGGCCATCATCGATTCGATCAACGACGATGGATATCTCGCGGCCACGCTGGACGACCTGCAGGCCACGCTGGCGCCCGAGGTGGTCGCCGACGAGGACGAGATCGAGGCGGTCCTGCACATGGTGCAGCGGCTGGACCCTGCCGGTATCGCCGCGCGCAGCCTCGCTGAATGCGTGCTGCTGCAGCTGGCGCAGCTCGCGCCCGACACCCCCGGACTGGCGGCCGCACGACGGCTGGCGACGGAACATCTGGACCTGCTGGCCGAGCAACAGCTGCCGGCGCTGCGCCGCCGCCTGCGCATCGACGAGATGGAGCTCGCCGCGGCGATCAGCCTGGTGCGCGGCTGCCATCCGCGCCCCGGCGCCATCATCCAGCCGGCTGCGCCCGATTACGTGGTCCCCGATGTCTTCGTACGCAAGATCGATCGACGCTGGATCGTGGAACTGAACGCAAGTTCCTTCCCCCGCCTGAGCGTCAACCAGACTTACGCCGGCGCCCTCGGCCGGGGCAGCGGCAACGACGTGCTGCGGGGCCAGTTGCAGGAGGCGCGCTGGCTGATCCGCAGTCTCGAAATCCGCAACGAGACACTGCTCAAGGTGGCCAGCTGCATCGTCGAGCGCCAGCAGGGCTTTCTGGATCACGGCGACGAGCACATGAAACCGATGGTGCTCAAGGACGTCGCCGAGGCGGTCGCCATGCACGAATCGACCATCTCGCGCGTGACCATGAACAAGTACATGCACACGCCGCGCGGGATCATCGAGTTCCGGCACTTCTTCTCGAGCCAGGTCGGCGGCGAGGACGGCGATGCCCAGTCCTCGACGGCCGTGCGCGCGAAGATCCGCAAGCTGATCGGCCAGGAGCCCCGCGGCAAGCCACTCAGCGACAGCAAGCTGGCCGAGCTGCTGAGCGCGGACGGCGTGCAGGTCGCGCGCCGCACCGTGGCGAAGTATCGGGAAGCCATGCACATCCCATCGTCGAGTGAACGCAAGCGCATGAATATGCGATGATCTAGTCATCATCGGGAAAACCCGGCGCCGGAGACCTACCGGCCCAGCCCAACAGGAGTGGAACATGCAAATCAACATCACCGGCCACCACGTCGACCTCACCGACGCTCTGCGCGACTATGTCAACACCAAGTTCGAGCGGGTCGTCAGGCATTTCGACAATGTGACGGACATCCACTGCATCCTCACGGTCGAGAAGCTGCGCCACAAGGCCGAGGCGACGATGCTGGTGACCGGTGCGCGCATCCATGCCGATGCTGTCGAAGACGACATGTACGCCGCGATCGACGGGCTGGTCGACAAGCTCGACCGGCAGGTCAAGAAGCACAAGGAAAAGCTCAACGATCACCACGCCCGCGACGCCCAGAAAGCCCGCTACAGCGACTGAGCATCCTGCCAGGGAACTCGCTGGGACAGCTGGCTTCCAACACGTCATGGACGTTCGCAAACTGCTGACCCCGGAGCGGGTGCTGGGCACCGCCCACGCGCGCAGCCGCAAACATGCCCTGGAGATGGTCGGTGAGGTGTTCTCGCGCGCGACGGGCGGCGCCCTCTCCGGCACCCAGGCCTTCGATGCCATGATGGCCCGTGAGCGGCTGGGCTGCACCGCTCTGGGTGATGGCGTCGCCATGCCGCATGGACGGGTCGCCGGCATCAGCGAGGCGATGGCTGCGTTCCTGCGGCTCTCGGAACCCGTGGACTTCGACACCCCTGACGGCACGCCCGTGGATCTGGTCTTTGCCCTGCTGGTCCCGGAAGACCGGGAGGCCTGCCAGAGCGAGGAACTTGCCGAGCTGTCGCGCATCTTTGCCGATCGTGAGTTTCGGCGGATGCTGCGCGCGGCGGGCAACGCCCATGCGCTGTTCGAGCTCTTCCCGGGCGCCGGCGCGGCCGCATCCGCGTCGACCGGCTAGACCGGTGCCGAGGGTTCTAGCATGCGCCTGATCATCGTCAGCGGACTCTCCGGCTCCGGCAAGAGCGTTGCGCTGAACATGCTCGAAGACCTCGGCTTCTACTGTATCGACAACATCCCGGTCGCCCTGCTGCGTACGCTGGTCGAGCAGACGGTTGCCACCGGCGAGGCCACCTGGGAACGCACGGCTGTGGGTATCGATGCGCGCAGCCGCCCGGCGGATATCGCCGATCTCCCCCAACTCGTCACCGCGCTGCGTGAACGCGGCGTGGGCTGCGAGGTGCTGTTCCTGCACGCCGATGCCGACGTGCTGCTGAAGCGCTTCGGTGAAACCCACCGCAAGCACCCCCTGCTGGTCTCCGGCAGTTCACTGCGCGACGCCATCCAGCGGGAGGTCGAACTGCTCGGCCCGGTGATCAACATCGCCGACCTGACGATCGACACCACCCGCACCAGCGTCTATGACCTGCGTGACGCCGTGCGCCGACGCATCGCCGATCGCGAGCTCGACGCCCTCTCACTGATGATCGAGTCTTTCGGCTACAAGCACGGCCTGCCTTCGGATGCCGATTTCGTGTTTGACGTGCGCTGTCTGCCGAACCCCTACTGGGAACCCCAGCTGCGTGGACTCGACGGCCGCGACCCGGAAGTGGCCCGGTTTCTCGAAGCACAACCGCAGACACGGGAACTGCTGGAAGATATTGTCGGCTTCCTCGAGAAATGGCTGCCGCGCTACGAGGACGTGAAGCGCACCTACATGACCGTGGCCATCGGCTGTACCGGCGGCCAGCATCGCTCGGTGTTCATCACCGAACGCGTCGCCGCGCGTCTCGGCAGGCGCTATACGCACATCCTGACCCGCCACACCGAGCTGCCCGGACCACCAGGTTGACCCCTGGCCCGGGGGACTGCGGAGACTTTGCGCCCCGCATGCTTGAAGTTATATTATAACTCCCATTGTCTCCCTGAAGACCCGTGAGCCCATCGCGGGCACCAAGGCCTGCACCAGGATGAACAACCGCAACCGCCTGGTCCTGACGGTGGCGGCCGTCGCCGTTGCCGCCACGGCCACCGCCGAAGACCGTCCACTCGACGAGCTGATCGTAACCGGCACGGCGTTCGGCGCACGCAGCGCCGATGAACTGGTCCAGCCAGTGAGCGTACTGCACGGGGATGAACTCGCCCGCAGGCTCGCAGGCTCCCTCGGGGAAATCCTCGATGGTATCCCCGGCGTGGCGAACGCCGATTTCGGTCCGGGGGTCGGACGCCCGACGGTGCGCGGCCAGCAGGGCTCACGGGTGGTGGTGCTCGACGACGGGCTTCCGGTCGCCGACGTCTCCGGCGAGGGCGTCGACCACGCCGTGGCCATTGATGGTCGTGGCGCCGCACAGATCGAGATCTTCCGCGGCCCCATGACCCTGCTCTATGGCAGCGGCGCGGCCGGGGGCGTCGTGAATGTCGGGAGCTTCCGGTTCCTGCCGGATTTCGCCCCCTCGAGTTTCGCCCGCCTGGACGCCAGCTACTCGCCCAACGGCCGTGACCGCCAGCTCGACCTGCAGGCCGAGCATGCCCTGCACGAGACCTTTGGCCTGCGTGGCGCCCTCGGTGTTCGCCGCAGCAGCGACTTCTCCATCAGCGGCTTCCAGGAAATCGACCAGACCGAAGGCCGGCGCGGCCGCCTCCAGAACAGCAGCATCAGCACCGACACCGCCTCGCTCACCGGCCTGTTCCGCCAGGACTGGGGCCACATCGGCCTTGGCGGCAGCCGCTGGCGTACCGACTACGGCATCCCCGAGGTGTTCGATCCCCAACGTCTTCGCGGCGACGGCGCCGACGAATTCGAGCGGGTGACCGCCGATTACGATCGGCTCGATCTGCGCGCCGAAATCCTCGCGCCGCTGCCGGGATTCACCAGTCTGCGACTCAAGTCCGCATGGACACGCTTCGAGCAACAGGAAACCGAGTTCGAATTCAGCCGGGACACCGGGGCACTCGAGGACCTCGAGGTGGAGGTGGAATTCGAGAACCGCGAGCTGCAAGGCCGCCTGGACCTGGTCCACGCGCCGCTCGCCGGCTGGCAGGGGGTCATCGGCTTGACCTTCGCGGATCGCGATTTCGTAGCCGATGTCCCCGACAGCGAAGAGGAGTCGTTCTACATCCGTCCGAACCGCACGCGTACCGTCGCGGCGTTCCTGGTGGAGGAGCGGGCGACGCGCTTTGGTCAGATCGAGCTCGGCGGGCGCTTCGAACGTGAGCGCAGCCGGGCCGAAGACCTGGGCCGCCTGGCCGACGGTGGCGTCACGACCCCTGACGGCGCACTGGTCACCCGCCCGGAGCAGCTGCCGACGCGGACGACGACACCGGTGAGCCTGTCAGCCGGCGCCCTGGTGCGACTCGGCGAAGGACATCGCCTCCGCCTGGCCACCAGCCGCGCCCAGCGCACCCCCTCGGCAGAACAGCTGTATGCCTTCGGGCGCCACGCGGCCGCGGGGACCTGGGAAATCGGAGATCCTGACCTCGCCCGGGAAACCTACAGCAATTTCGAAATCAGCCTCGAACGCCACCTCGGTCGACTCCGCTACGATCTCACGGTGTTCTACAACCGCGCCGATAACTACATCTTCCTCGCCTCCGAGGATGACGGCAACGGCAATCCCGTATTCGTCAACGACATCGGTAACCGCGCCGGCGAAGGTGCCACCGTCGGCTGCGCGCCTGGAGACGGCGGGCTCTGCCGCCTGCGCAACCAGCTGGTCATCAACGAGCAGGCCGATGCCGAGTTCTATGGCGCCGAACTCGCCGGCAGCTTTCAGCTGACCGACGGCGCCGTGCCGCTGACGCTGCATTTCAGCGGGGATCTCGTGCGCGGCCAGCTGCGCGAGGGCGGCAATCTGCCGCGCATCACCCCGGCGCGCGCCGGCGTCGGTCTGGCCAGTCGCTGGCAAGGGCTCGACCTCCGCGCAGACCTGCAGCGCATCACGCGCCAGAATCGCGTCGCCTCGGCCGAAAGCCCCACGGCCGGTTTCAACCTGCTGTCGCTCGATCTCGCCTGGGCGCTGCCCGGCACCGGCGCCGAGACCACCGTTTATCTGCGCGCGCGCAACCTCCTCGACGAAGACGGCCGTCGCCACCAGAGCTTTTTCAAGGACGACGCACCGATCATCGGCCGCGCCGTCTACGTGGGCTTCCGCAGCCAGCTCGGCGGACGCTGAAGCCGCGCGCCAGCAGGGTCGTTCGGGCCTGGGCCCCTGTGCCGGCTTGGAAGTCGGACGTTATATTGTTACTATTTCTGACTTGCAAATCGGCGCACCCGGTCCAGGGGTGCGGCCTCTTTGAATATCGTCCAAATCCACAGGGAGTGTCCGATGTCGAGGATGATCACCCGACGGCTGCCCGCCGTCCTCGCCGCCAGCGTACTGGCCCCGATCGTGCTGCAGAGCGCCCAGGCGCAACAGCCCGCCGACACCCGCGTCCTCACCGAAATCATCGTCACCGCCGACCCCATTGGCGGCCGGACCGCCGACGAGCTGATCCAGCCGGTTAGTGTGCTGCACGGTGACGAGCTCGCCCGCAGGCTCGCAGGCTCCATCGGCGAGATCCTCGACGGCCTCCCCGGCGTGGCCAACGCCGACTTCGGCCCAGGGGTCGGCCGACCCACCGTGCGCGGCCAGCAGGGCTCGCGCGTGGTCGTGCTCGATGACGGCCTGCCCGTCGCCGACGTCTCCGGCGAGGGCGTCGACCACGCCGTCGCCATCGATGCCCGCGGCGCCGAACAGATCGAGATCTTCCGCGGCCCCATGACCCTGCTCTACGGCAGCGGCGCCGCCGGCGGTGTCGTCAACGTCAGAAGCTCACGCTTCCTCCCAGACTTCGCCCCCTCCAGCTTCGCGCGCCTGGATGCCAGCTATTCCCCCAACGGCGATGACCGTCAGGTCGACCTGCAGTTCGAACACGCCCTCGACGAGGCCTTCGGCCTGCGCGGCGCGCTTGGGCTGCGCCGCAGCAACGACTTCTCCATCAAGGGCTTCCAGGAGGAAGACCAGACCGAGGGCCGGCGCGGACGCCTGCAAAACAGCAACCTCAGCAGCGACACCGCCTCGCTTACCGGCATGTTCCGCCAGGACTGGGGACACATCGGCCTGGGCGCCAGCCGCTGGCGCACCGATTACGGCATCCCCGAAGTCTTCGACCCGCAGCGCCTGCGCGGCGATGGCTCCGATGACTTCGAACGCATCACCGCCGATTACGAGCGCATCGACCTGCGCGCCGAAATCCTCGATCCCCTGCCCGGCTTCACCACCCTGCGGCTCAAGTCCGCCTGGACCCGCTTCGAACAGCAGGAATCCGAGTTCAAGTTCAACCGCGCCGACGGCAGCTTCCGCGAAGCCATTGTCGAGGCCGAGTTCCAGAACGATGAGTTCGACACCCGCATCGACCTGGTGCACGCGCCCATCGCCGGCTGGCAGGGCGTGCTGGGTCTGCAGTTCTCGGATCGCGACTTCTTTGCCGACGACCCGCGTGGCGCCGATCGGGGCTTCTACGTGCGCCCGAACCGCACGCGAACCAGCGCCCTGTATCTGGTCGAGGAACTGCGCACGGGGTTTGGCCGTCTTGAATTTGGCGGCCGGATCGAACGCACCGCCAGCCGGGCCGACGACGTCATCGGCTCGCGCGTCGAGGGCGTCACCCAGGAAGACGGCAGCTTCCTGCCCCTGCCCGAGCAGCTCGACCGGCGTCGCGACACGCCGCTGAGCCTCTCCGCCGGCAGCATCATCGACCTCGACGAGGCCCACCATCTGCGGGTGGCGCTGACCCGCGCGCAGCGCATGCCTTCGGGCGAACAGCTCTACGCCTTCGGCCGGCATGCCGCGGCCGGCACCTGGGAGGTCGGCAACCCCGAGCTCGACCGCGAAACCTACACCAACTTCGAACTCGGCATCGACCGCCACCTCGGGCGCCTGCGCTACGATTTCACGGTCTTCTACAACCGCGCCGACGACTACATCTTCCTCGCCTCCGAGGATGACGGCACCGGCAACCCCGTGTTCGTCAATGACATCGGTAACCGCGCCGGCGAAGGCGCCGCCGCCGACTGCGCGCCTGGTGCCGGCGGCCTCTGCCGCCTGCGCAACCAGCTGGTCACCAACCAACAGGCCGACGCCGAGTTCTACGGCGCCGAACTCGCCGGCAGCTTCCAGCTCGTCGAGGGCCCCGTGCCGCTGACCCTGCACGTCAGCGGCGACCTGGTGCGCGGCAAGCTGCGCGACGGCGGCAACCTCCCGCGCATCACCCCCGCGCGCGCCGGCGTCGGCCTGGCCACTCGCCTGGAGGGGATCGACATGCGCGTCGACTTCCAGCGGGTCGACCGCCAGAGCCGCATCGGCGAGGCGGAGAGCACCACCGATGGCTTCAACCTGCTCTCGCTGGATCTCGCCTGGCAGCTTCCCGGCACCGGCACCGACACCACGCTCTACCTGCGCGGGCGAAACCTCCTCGACGAGGACGGCCGCCGCCACCAGAGCTTCTTCAAGGATGACGCACCGATCATCGGCCGCGCCTTCTACCTCGGCTTCCGCACCCAGCTCGGCGGACGCTGAGCGCAGGCGCAACGCCCGCGCGCAACCAGGACAGCGAATCTGGGGCCTCGTCTTCCGTCTCACCCACGGTGCCGTGGGTGAGACGGGAGAGTTTCAGGTCTCCTCCAGCAGGCCGCGGCGAAGCGGCTCGGGCGCCTCGAGCTCTGCCATCTCCTCAGCAAACAGAAAGGCCTCGAGTTCATCGCGCCGGGCCATGGCGTCCTCGTAGCCCAACGCCATGAGTTCACGCGTGAACCCGGATTCGAACAGCAGGTAGCTCAACAGCTGCGCGCCGCCACGATTGCTG
This sequence comes from Gammaproteobacteria bacterium, assembly GCA_007693855.1. Lineage (GTDB taxonomy): Bacteria > Pseudomonadota > Gammaproteobacteria > Steroidobacterales > PWYM01 > PWYM01. The sequence goes on from RECU01000056.1 coordinate 54,664, forward strand.
GCCCCCACCCCGCGCAACAGCGCGCGGACGCTCCGCGGCAGCTCACCCGCGTGGCGCTGGGCGATGTCACGGATGTCATGGCTGGGCGTGAACAGCAGGGTGTCGATGCGCCGCAGCCGACCAGGCGGCCCCTGTAGGGCGGTCCCCGGTGGCAGCTGCGCCAGCATCCGGTTGATGCGGGTGAGGCGCTCGAGGTCGGCATACAGGCTGTCCATGAACAGACTGTCGAGCAGGTAGCCGGCCAGTTCGCCGAAACCGGGATACGGAGGATTCGCGTCGGCCGCAGGCTCAGGATCGGGTTTCTCGTCGCGAATCCCGACCACGCACAGCCGCTGCGCGCCCAGGTGAATCGCTGCCGACAGCGGGGCCGACTGGCGGACCGCGCCATCACCATGCCATTGTCCATCGATCCAGACCGGCGGGAACACCAGCGGCACGGCGGCACTGGCCAGCACGTGCTCCAGGCTGAGGTCAACCGCGACGCCGGCGCGCCGGGCCCGCTGCCAGCCCATGAGCTCCGGGCGGCCCTGGAAAAAAGTCACCGAGCGGCCCACGCCGTAGGCGGTCGTGGTCACGGCAAGTGCGTCGAGCTCGCCGCGTCGCAGGGACTCGGCGATCCGAGGGAAACTGATCTCGCGCGCGAGCAGCGCCTCCAGCGGCGAGTAGTCCAGCAGCGACTTCGGGTTGTGCCGACCGATGCCGCCGGCGACCAGTGTCGCCAGCCAGCGCAGGCTGGAGCGCAGCATGGTCCGGGTGTCGGTGCGATAGACGTGATGTGCGCGGAAGTTCCGCCAGACCTCGGCCAATTCCCGGCTCGCCACCTCGAAACGCCGTGCCCGGGCAGCGAGCACCGCGGCATTGATCGCACCGGCCGAGGTGCCGGTGATCACGCCGAAGGGATTGCGCGCGCCGCGCGGCAGCAGTGCGGCCACCGCCTGCAGCACGCCCACCTGGTAGGCTCCGCGGGCGCCGCCACCCGGCAGGATCAGCGCCCGCCGGATCCCGTCGCCCGCCACGCTCACGGCGCGGGTTCCGGCGCCCCGGCGAGCGCGGTCACCGCCACGGGCCGGCGCAGCCCCTGGATGCTCTCGTCGAGCCCGCGCAGCGTGAGCGGATACATGCGCTCATCCATCAGCTCACGGGTCATCTGTATCGAGGGCGTGTAGCCCCAGCGCTGCTCGGGCTCCGGGTTCAGCCACACCGCGTGCGGATAGGCGCGCAGCAGCCGGTTCAGCCACACCTGGCCGGGTTCGTCATTCCAATGCTCCACGCTGCCGCCGGGATAACTGATTTCGTAGGGGCTCATGGTCGCGTCACCGACGAGGATCAGGCGGTAGTCGGGGCCGTACTTGCGCATCACCTCGGTCAGCGGAATCCGTTGGGCATGCCGGCGCCGGTTGTCCTTCCACACGCTCTCGTAGATGAAGTTGTGGAAATAGTAATACTCCAGGTGCTTGAACTCCGCGCGAGCCGCCGAGAACATCTCCTCGCAGACCCGCACGTGGTCGTCCATCGACCCGCCGACATCCAGGAACAGCAGGACCTTCACCGCATTGTGCCGCTCCGGCTGCATGCGGATGTCCAGCAGGCCGGCATTCCTGGCCGTCGATTCGATGGTGCCCGGCAGGTCGAGCTGGTCGGCCGCGCCCTCGCGCGCGAAGCGCCGCAGCCGACGCAGGGCGAGCTTGATGTTACGCGTGCCGATCTGAACGGAATCGTCGAGATTGCGGTATTCACGCTTCTCCCAGACCTTCACCGCACGCCGGTTGCCCCCCTTGCCACCGATCCGCACACCCTCCGGATTGAATCCGGAGTGCCCGAAGGGCGAGGTACCCCCCGTGCCGATCCACTTGTTGCCGCCATGGTGCTGGTCGTCCTGCTCGCGCAGCCGCTGTTGCAGCGCCTCCATGAGCGCCTCGAACCCGCCCATGGACTCGATCTTCTGGCGCTCCTCCTCGGAGAGCAGCAGTTCCGCCTGGCGCTGCAGCCAGTCCTGGGGCACCTCGGCGGAGAAGGCCTGGAACAGCTGTTCGATGCCCTTGAAATGCGCAGCGAACACCTGGTCGAAGCGGTCGAACAGCGCCTCGTCCTTGATCAGTGTCGCCCGGGCAAGAAAGTAGAACTCATCCACCGAGACGCTGGCCACGCGAGCGCGCAGCGCCTCGAGCAGCGTCAGGTACTCGGTGATCGAGACCCTGAGCCCGGCCTTGCGCAGCAGGAAAAAGAACTCAGCGAGCATTGCGCCGGTGCATGAACGCGAGCTGCTCGAACAGATGCACATCCTGCTCGTTCTTGAGCAGTGCCCCATGCAGTGGTGGGATGGCGCGCTTGTCCGAGGCGCGCAGCGCCTCGGGCGGGATATCTTCGGCCAGCAGCAGTTTCAGCCAGTCCAGGAGCTCGGAGGTCGAGGGCTTCTTCTTCAACCCGGGCACTTCACGCACCTGGTAGAAGGCGTTCAGCGCCTCGCGCAGCAGCTCCTGTTTAAGCCCCGGGTAATGCACTTCGACGATGCTCTGCATGGTCTCGGCATCGGGGAAGCGGATGTAGTGGAAGAAACAGCGGCGCAGGAAGGCGTCCGGCAATTCCTTCTCGTTGTTGCTGGTGATGATGATGATCGGACGGTGCCGCGCCCGCACGGTCTCCCCGGTCTCGTAGACGGTGAATTCCATCTGGTCGAGTTCCCGCAACAGATCGTTCGGAAACTCGATGTCGGCCTTGTCGATCTCGTCGATCAGCAGCACCGGCTGGACCTCGGAAGTGAAGGCCTCCCAGACCCGCCCCTTGCGGATGTAGTTGCCGATGTCCTTGACGCGATCGTCGCCCAGCTGGGAGTCGCGCAGGCGGGCCACGGCGTCGTATTCGTAGAGGCCCTGCTGGGCCTTGGTGGTGGACTTGATGTGCCACTCGAACAGCGGGCGTTCCAGCGACCGCGCCACCTCCTCGGCCAGCTGGGTCTTGCCGGTGCCGGGTTCCCCTTTCACCAGCACAGGCCGACCGAGGGTAATGCCCGCGTTGACCGCCATCATCAGGTCTTCGGTGGCGACGTAGCGTTCCGTGCCTGCAAATCGTGCGCTGCTCATGGTGTCAGACAAACCTCCGTGTCGTGAGGGTCACAGTGTAGCCGTGACCTCGAGGATCTTCATCGCATTGGTGCGGCCGGACACACCACGCAGATCGCCCTTGGTGAAGATCACGCGATCCCCGACCTGGACCAGCTCGCGGCGCAGCAGCTCATCGAACACGCAGCGGTAGACGCTGGCGGCATCCGTCCCTGCCGGCGTGAACTCCACCGGGTAGACCCCCCGGTAGAGCGTGACGCGTCGACCGGTCGCCGCATGGGGCGTGAAGGCATAGATGGGAATATCACTGCGGATACGCGACATCCAGCGGGTGGTCGCCCCTGATTCGGTCAGGGCGATGATGGCGCGCACGCGAAGGTGATTGGCGGTGTACATCACCGCCATGGCGATGGCCTCGTCCACGCGCTCGAAGCGGTCGTACATGCGGTGGCGGGCGCGGCCGCGCTCGGTCAGGTGTTTCTCGGCGGCGACACAGACCTCTGCCATGGCCTCGATCGCCCGCACCGGATAACGGCCGACCGCGGACTCGGCCGACAGCATCACCGCGTCGGTGCCATCCATCACGGCATTCGCCACGTCCGAGACCTCGGCCCGGGTGGGCAGTGCGTTGCTGATCATCGATTCCATCATCTGCGTCGCAGTGATGACGATGCGATGACGGTCACGACTGCTGCGGATCATGCGCTTCTGGATGCCCGGCAGCTCGGCATAGCCCATCTCGACGCCGAGATCGCCGCGCGCCACCATGATCACGTCACAGGCCCCCAGCAGTGCCTCGAGATTGCGCACCGCCTCGACGCGTTCGATCTTGGCCACCAGCCGCGCGTCGGACCCGGCCTCGCGCAGCAGGCGCCGTGCCTCCTCCAGATCGGCGGCATCGCGCACGAAAGACACCGCCACGTAGTCGAGACCGAGCTCCGCCGCGCTGACGATGTCTTCACGGTCCTTGTCGGTCAGCGCCGGCGCGGACAGCCCGCCGCCGAGGCGATTGAGCCCCTTCAGATCCTTCAGCGTGCCGCCGGTGCGCACCCGCGTCTCGATCCGGCGGCCCCGCAGCGCCGTGACCTCCAGCACGATCTGGCCGTCATCCAGCAGCAGCGTGTCGCCGACATGCAGGTCTTCGGCGAGCTGGGCGTACGCCAGGCCCACCGCCTCAGGCGTGCCGGCGGCGGCGTCGATGTCCGGGTCCAGCGCAAAGGCTGCGCCATCCTCGAGTGTCACCTCACCCTCGGCGAAGCGCTGGATGCGGAGCTTGGGGCCCTGGAGATCGCCGAGAAGACCCACATGAGCGCTGCAGGCCGCCGCCGCGGCGCGCACGGCCTCGACGCGCCGGGCGACCTCACCGGGACGACCATGGGAGAAATTGATGCGGGCCACATCCATGCCCGCGCGCACCATCGCCTCGAGCACTGTCGGATCATCGGTGGCCGGCCCAAGGGTCGCGACAATCTTGGTCCGCCGGCGGACCGGGTGCACCGGCGCCGAGTCGTTCGCCACGTCGCTCATGCTGCACCTCTCCTGCGTCCCGGGCGCCGCCCGGGACACGATGTCAGTCCTGCCGTTCTGCCGCACGTGCCTCCAGCATGTTTACCGCCGGCAGCACCTTGCCCTCGAGCAATTCGAGAAACGCGCCGCCGCCGGTGGAAATATACGATACCTGGTCAGCGATGCCGAACTGCTCGACCGCAGCCAGGGTATCGCCGCCGCCGGCGATCGAGTAGCCCGGGCTGGCGGCGACGGCTTCGGCAATCGCCTGCGTCCCGGCCGCAAACGCCGGGAATTCGAACACGCCGACCGGGCCGTTCCAGACGATGGTGCCGGCGCCATGCAGGATGTCGGCATAGGTGGCGGCGGTGCGCGGGCCGACGTCAAGAATCATGTCCTCGGCGCCGACTTCCTCTGCCGCGCAGGTCCGGGCCGGGGTGTCGGCAGAGAATTCCGCGCCGACCACCACGTCGGCAGGCAGTGGGATGGCCGCAGCGCCGAAGTCACCGTCCAGCAGCTGTCGGGCAAACTCCAGCATGTCCGGCTCGTGCAGGGACCGCCCCACCGGACAGCCCCGGGCCGCGAGCAGGGTGTTGGCAATGCCGCCGCCGACGATCAGGGTATCGACCATCCCGGCCAGCGTCTTCAGGACCTCGAGTTTGCCCGAGACTTTCGCGCCACCCACGATGGCTACGAACGGCCGGGCCGGGGCCTCCAGGGCACGCCCCAGCGCCTCGAGCTCGCCGGCGAGCAGTGGCCCGGCGCAGGCCAGCGGCGCAAATCGGGCCACCCCATGGGTGCTGGCCTGGGCCCGATGGGCCGTCCCGAAGGCATCCATCACGAACACATCGCACAGCGCCGCCATGCGCCGCGCCAGGGTCTCGTCGTCGCGCTTCTCGCCGACATTGAAACGCACGTTCTCACAGAGCACGACCTCGCCATCGGCGAGCTCGACCCCGTCCAGCCAGTCGCGCACCAGCCGCACCGGGCGCCCCAGCAACTCACCAAGTCGCGCCGCCACCGGCGCCAGCGAATACGCCTCGTCGAACTCGCCCTCGACCGGTCGACCAAGGTGCGAGAGCAGCATCACCCGCGCGCCTTTCTCGAGCGCCTCGCGGATGGTCGGCAGGGACGCGAGCAGACGCGCATCGCTGCTCACCCGGCCATCGCGCACCGGCACGTTGAGATCCTGGCGGATCAGCACCCGCCGACCCGCCAGCTCGAGATCGCGCATCCGCAACACTGCCACCTGCCTGCCTCCGTCGTCGACGCCGGCCTCAGAGGGCGGCCATCACCTTGGCGGTGTCGAGCATGCGGTTGGAGAAGCCCCACTCGTTGTCATACCAGGCGCAGACCTTCACCAGCTTCCCGCCAATGACCTTCGTCAGGCTCGCGTCGTAGGTGGAGGACGCCGGATCGTGGTTGAAGTCGATCGACACCAGCGGCGCGTCGGTGTACGCCAGCACGCCCTTGAGCTCGCCCTCGGCGGCCGTCTTCAGCAGCGAGTTGATCTCCTCGACCGTGGTGTCGCGCCCGGCGGTAAAGGTCAGGTCCACCATCGAGACGTTGATGGTCGGCACGCGCACGGCAAAGCCGTCCAGCTTGCCGGCGAGATCCGTCAGCACCAGGCCGACAGCCGCGGCGGCACCGGTCTTGGTGGGGATCATCGACATGGTCGCGGAACGCGCGCGACGCAGATCCGAGTGATAGACGTCGGTGAGCACCTGATCGTTGGTGTAGGCGTGAATCGTGGTCATGATGCCCTGCACCAGGCCGATCGCCTCGTGCAGCGGCTTGACCATGGGCGCCAGGCAGTTGGTGGTGCAGGAGGCATTGGAGACGACGGCATCGGCCGCGGTGAGCGTGTCATGGTTCACGCCGTAGACGATGGTCGGCAGGTCCTTGCCGGCCGGCGCCGAGATCAGCACCTTCTTCGCGCCGCCTGCCAGGTGGGCCGAGGCCTTGTCCTTGCTGGCAAAGAACCCCGTGCACTCCATGACGATGTCCACCCCGAGCTCACCCCAGGGCAGCTTGGCCGGATCGCGCTCGGCGAACACCCGGATGCGGTCGCCATTGACGACCATGTGATCGCCATCGACGCTCACCTCACCGGGGAACTTGCCGTGCGCGGTGTCGTAGCGCGTGAGATGGGCGTTGGTGTCGGCATCACCCAGGTCGTTGATGGCGACGATCTGGAACTCGTCGGTGCGTCCGCCCTCGTAGAGCGCCCGCAGCACGTTGCGACCGATGCGGCCGTACCCGTTGATTGCGACTTTTACAGCCATGGTGCTTCTCCCTCTGCAGTCTCTGTCAAGTGGACGCGTCAGGCGAGCAGCGCCTGCGCGCGCGCCACGACATTGTCCACGGTAAATCCGAAATGCTCGAACAGCTGACCGGCCGGCGCCGATTCGCCGTAGCGGTCCACGCCAATGACGTCACCGGTCTCGCCCACATAGCGGCGCCAGTATTCGCTCACGCCCGCCTCCAGGGCCAGCCGGGGCACCCCTGGCGGCAGCACGCTGTCGCGGTAGGCCGGATCGCAGCGATCAAAGCGCTGGTTGCAGGGCAGGGAGACCACACGGGTGGCCACGCCGCCTGCCGCCAGTGCCTTGGCGGCGTCCACCGCCAGCCCGACCTCCGAACCGGTCGCCAGCAGCACCAGCGCCGGTGCGCCCTCGCCCTGGTCGCACAACACATAGCCGCCGCGGCGAATCGCCTGGAGCTGTGCGGCGTCACGCGGCTGGTGCGGCACGCCCTGGCGGGTGAACACCAGTGCGGTCGGGCCGTCCACCCGTTCGATGGCATCGATCCACGCCGCCATCGACTCCACCGCATCGCAGGGGCGCCACACGGTGAGATTCGGAATCAGCCGCAGGCTCGCCAGATGCTCGACCGGCTGGTGCGTCGGGCCATCTTCGCCCAGGCCGATCGAGTCATGCGTGAACACCATCACCTGCCGGATGCGCATCAGTGCAGCCATGCGCAGCGCGTTGCGGGCGTAATCCGAGAAGGTCAGAAAGGTGGCGCTGTAGGGCACCAGCCCACCGTGCAATGCGATCCCGTTGCAGATCGCCGTCATGGCAAACTCACGCACGCCAAAGTAGACGTAGTTGCCGGCCTGGTCGGCGGCGCTGATCGGCCGCGAGCCCTGGTGCAGTGTCAGGTTGGAGCCGGCGAGATCGGCCGAACCGCCGATCAGTTCCGGCAGGCGCGGGGCAAGCGCATTCAGCGCCTGCTGCGAGGCCTTGCGAGTCGCGACGTCCGCGCCCCGGGCATCGGCCTCGGCCAGCGCGCCGGCAGCGGTCTCGGCCCAGTCCTGCGGCAGCTGACCGGCCATGCGCCGGCTGAACTCGGCCGCAAGCGCCGGATGGTCGGCGGCGTAGGCATCGAAGCGCTGCTGCCAGTCGGCCTCGCGGGCCGCGCCCGGGGCGCGCGCGTCCCAGCCCTGGGCCACCTCGGGGGGGATCTCGAACGGCGCGTGCGGCCACTCCAGGGCCACGCGGCTGGCGGCGATTTCCTCGGCGCCCAGCGGCGCACCATGCGTCGCCTCGCTGCCGGCCTTGGTCGGCGCCCCGAAACCGATCACGGTCTTGCAGCAGATCAGCGTCGGGCGGGTGGTGTCGGCGCGGGCCGCCTCGATCGCCGCGCGGACCGCGGCGGCGTCGTGGCCGTCGACGTCGGGGATCACCTGCCAGCCATAGGCCTCGAAGCGGCGCGGCGTGTCGTCAGCAAACCAGCCGGCCACCTCGCCATCGATGGAGATGCCGTTGTCATCATAAAAGCACACCAGGCGACCGAGCCCGAGCGTGCCGGCCAGTGAACAGGCTTCGTGCGAGATGCCTTCCATCAGGCAGCCATCGCCAAGGAACACCCAGGTCCAGTGATCGACGATCTCGTGGCCGGGGCGGTTGAAGGTCGCGGCCAGCACCCGCTCGGCCAGCGCCATGCCGACGGCATTGGCCACGCCCTGGCCCAGCGGGCCGGTCGTGGTCTCGATCCCGATCTGCGGGTCGTACTCCGGATGCCCGGGTGTGCGCGAGCCCAGCTGGCGGAATGCCCGCAGCTCATCCATCGGCAGCGGATAGCCCGAGAGGTGCAGCAGCGCATACAGCAGCATCGAGCCATGGCCATTGGAGACCACGAAACGGTCCCGGTCGGCCCAGCGCGGGTTGCCGGGGTTGTGCTTCAGCACATCGTTCCAGAGCACTTCGGCGATATCCGCCATGCCCATGGGCATGCCCGGATGGCCGGAGTTGGCCTGTTGCACGGCATCCATGCTGAGAAAGCGCACGGCATTGGCGAGCAGGCGTCGGTCGGGCCGCGACAGTTCGGCGGCCGTGGAGATAGTGTCAGTCATCGGGTCTGCCAGGCAGTGAGCTTGCGCCCCGTCGTGCGGCGCTTGCGGCCCGCACCGGGGGGTGGATTCTCTCAGATGGCGCCGCGCAGCCGCAACTTGGCCGCCGGCCAGGTCCTGCCCGCGACCGGCACAGGCGGGGCTGGCGGCGGCCCTCGAAAGCGGCTATCATTTACGAATATCAACTTTCCTTTATATTCAATTCCAGCCACGTGACCCTCTCCCTGCGCGCTGCGCTGCGCCACCGGGGGGCGTCGCCGGGGAGCCTCGATGAGCCGCACCTACCTGTTCACCTCCGAATCCGTGTCTGAGGGTCACCCGGACAAGATGGCCGACCAGATCTCGGACGCCGTGCTGGATGCCATTCTCGCTGAGGACCCGCGTGCCCGCGTGGCCTGCGAAACCCTGATCAAGACCGGCATGGTGCTGGTGGCAGGTGAGATCACCACCAGCGCCTGGATCGACCTCGAGGAACTGGTGCGCCAGGTCATTCTGGACATCGGCTACGACAGCTCTGAAAAGGGTTTCGATGGCGCCTCCTGCGCGGTGATCAATGCGATCGGCAAGCAGTCGCCTGACATCAACCAGGGCGTGGACCGCGCCGACCCCCGCGAACAGGGCGCCGGCGACCAGGGGCTGATGTTCGGCTATGCCTCGCGCGAAACCGACGTGCTCATGCCAGCCCCCATCACCTTTGCGCATCGGCTGGTCAAACGCCAGGCCGAAGTGCGCAAGTCGGGCGAACTGCCGTGGCTGCGCCCCGACGCCAAAAGCCAGGTCACTTTCCGCTATGTCGACGGCGAGGTGGCCGGCCTCGATGCCGTCGTGCTCTCGACCCAGCATGCCCCCGAAATCACCCAGCCGGCTCTGCGCGAGGCGGTGATGGAAACCATCATCAAGCCGGTACTGCCTGCCGAGTGGCTGCACGACGACACCCGCTACCACATCAACCCCACGGGGAATTTCGTGATCGGCGGACCGATGGGCGACTGCGGCCTGACCGGCCGCAAGATCATCGTCGACACCTACGGCGGCATGGCCCGCCATGGCGGCGGGGCATTCTCGGGCAAGGACCCCTCCAAGGTGGACCGCTCGGCCGCCTATGCCGCGCGCTACGTCGCCAAGAACATCGTCGCCGCCGGCCTGGCCGAGCGCTGCGAGATCCAGGTCTCCTACGCCATCGGTGTGGCCGAGCCCACCTCGCTGTCGATCGAAACCTTCGGCACGGCGGCGATCGCCGAGGAGCGGATCGAAGCCCTCGTACGTGAACATTTCGATCTCACGCCATACGGCATCCTCGAGATGCTCGACCTGGTCCAGCCGATCTATCGCCCCACGGCGGCCTATGGACACTTCGGGCGCACGGAACCAGGGTTTCACTGGGAGCGTACCGACCGGGCCGAAGCACTGGCCGAGGCCGCCGGGCTCAAGGTGGCCGCCACCGCCTGACCATCACTGTTTCGAACTCGCGGTGTCGAGGAGCGTTGCAACGGGAAGGACCCCGCCAGGCTCGACATTCGCCGGAATTCAATTTCCAACCGCGCTCGCTGAAGACCACAGGAGTCATCAAATGAATGCTGTCGTTGAAAAGCGTAGCCAGGCCGATTTCCACGTCGCCGACCTGTCGCTGGCCGACTGGGGCCGGCGTGAAATCGCCATCGCCGAGACCGAGATGCCTGGTCTGGTGGCGGTGCGCGAGGAATATGGCAAAGCCAAACCGCTGGCGGGCGCCCGGATTGCCGGCTCGCTGCACATGACCATCCAGACCGCCGTGCTGATCGAGACGCTGCAGGCGCTGGGTGCCGAGGTGCGCTGGGCCTCGTGCAACATCTACTCCACCCAGGATCACGCCGCGGCCGCCATTGCCGCCACGGGTACACCCGTGTTCGCCTTCAAGGGCGAGACGCTGGACGAGTATTGGGATTACACCCACCGCATCTTCGAGTGGCCTGGTGGTCAGACCGCCAACATGATTCTCGACGACGGCGGCGATGCCACGCTGCTGCTGAACCTCGGTGCGCGTGCGGAAAAGGACGCTTCCGTACTCGACAACCCGGGCAGTGACGAGGAGCGGGCACTGTACGCCGCCATCCGCAAGCGCCTGGCCACCCAGCCGGGCTGGTACACGCGCGCGCTGGCCGAGATCCGCGGCGTCACCGAGGAGACCACCACCGGCGTCAGCCGCCTGTATCGCATGCAGAAGGA
>RECU01000063.1 GCA_007693855.1 Gammaproteobacteria bacterium
GCCAGCCGCACGCTCTCGGAGCTGCCCAACTGCATCGCGGCCATGTCCGAACCCATGGTCAGCCACGACTGCATCGGCTTCTATCTGCTCTCCGAGGAAGTCTCCAAGCATGTGCGCGTGGTGCAGAGCGGCCAGGGCGCCGACGAGATCTTCGCCGGCTACCACTGGTACCCCCCGATGATGGAGGGCGGCGATGCGCTGGCCACCTACCGTGCCGCGTTCTTCGACCGCGACCACGACGAGATGCTCGAGGTGCTCGACCCACGCCACCACGGCCGTGACGAAAGCAGCGACTTCGTCCGGCGCCACTTCGCCCTGCCCGATGCCGAGCGGGCCATCGACAAGGCGCTTCGCCTGGACACCCAGGTGATGCTGGTCGACGACCCGGTCAAGCGCGTTGACAACATGACCATGGCGTTCGGGCTGGAGGCGCGCGTCCCCTTCCTCGACCACGAGGTGGTGGAGCTCGCAGCGCGGATTCCGGCCGAGCACAAGGTGCCCGAAGGCGGCAAGTACGTGCTCCGTGAGGCGGCCCGACGGGTGATTCCTGCCGGCGTGATTGACCGGCCGAAAGGCTACTTTCCGGTGCCGGCACTGAAGTATCTGCGCGGGCCGTACCTCGAACGCGTCCGTGACGTGCTCACCGATCGGCGGGCGCGCGAGCGCGGCCTGTTCAACCCGCGCTATGTCGACACGCTGCTGGCCGCGCCGGAAGCGCACATCACGCCGCTGCGCGGCTCCAAGCTCTGGCAGCTCGCCCTGCTGGAGACCTGGCTCCAGACCCGGGGGCTGTAGCCCATGACCGATCGCCGGCACCGCCATCCGCAACGCCCGCAGCAGTACCGGATCGACCGCCTGCGCTCGCGGACCATGCGCCCGGCCGGGGGGGCCGGGCGCGACCAGGAGGGCACGCCGCCAAGCAACGTAAGCCTCGACTGCGGCTGGGGCAAACTGCATTTCGCCCAGACTTTCGAAGACGCCGCCGACCTCACGCGCGCACTGCAGAACGAGCGCCCCGATCAGCGCGATATCGCCTTCTACGTGCGCGATCCGCACGTGGTCCTCAGCAAGGCGCCGCAGGACGTGTTCCTCGACCCCTCGCACACCTACCGGCTGGACCTGCACACCTACCGGCCCAGCCGCGGGCGCCATCCCGGATTCCACATCCGCCGGCTGTGCACCCTGGCCGACGCCGAAGCGGTCAACCGGATCTATGCCGCCTGGCACATGGTGCAGGTCGATCCGCAGTTCTTCTGGGCCAAGCGCGACAGCCGCGCGCTGACCGTCTTCGTTGCCGAGGACGATGCCAGCGGCGAGATCCTCGGGGCCGTCACCGGGGTCGATCACCGCCGGGTGTTCGAAGACCCGGAGTGCGGTTCCTCGCTGTGGTGCCTGGCGGTGGACCCGCAGGCGCAGCATCCGCGCCTCGGGGAAATGCTGGTGCGCCAGCTCGCCGAGCATTTCCAGACCCGCGGCTGCCACTACATGGACCTCTCGGTGCTGCACGACAACAGCAAGGCCATTGCGCTGTACGAAAAACTCGGCTTCGTCCGGGTGCCGGTGTTCGCGCTGAAAAATCGCAATTCGATCAATGAAAAGCTGTTCTCGGGGCCGCCGCCCGAAGATGCCCTGAACCCTTATGCCCGGATCATCGTCGACGAAGCCCGCCGGCGCGGCATCAATCTCGAGGTGCTCGACGCTGAGGCCGGTTATTTCCGGCTGAGCTACGGTGGCCGCGCGGTCGTCTGCCGGGAATCACTGACCGAGCTGACCACGGCGATCGCCATGAGCCGCTGCGATGACAAGGCCGTCACCCGGCGCATCATGGCGGGCGCCGGCCTGTCCGTACCGCGCCAGCAGGCCGCAGGCGACGCCGAGGCCAATGCCGCGTTTCTCGAGGAATGCGCCAGCCTGGTGGTCAAGCCCGCGCGCGGCGAACAGGGCCGGGGCATCAGTGTCGATATCGATGATGCCGCTGGGCTGGAAGCCGCCATCGCGGCGGCGCGCCAGGTGGACGCCAATGTCCTGCTCGAGGAATTCGTGGCCGGCCAGGACCTGCGGGTCATCGTCATCGATTACCGTGTCGTCGCCGCGGCGGTGCGCCGCCCGCCGCGCGTGCGCGGCAACGGCCAGCACTCGGTGCGCCAGCTGATCGAGCGTCAGAGCCGTCGCCGACAGGCGGCCACCGGGGGCGAGTCGCGCATCCCCATCGACGCCGAAACGGAACGCTGCCTGGCCCGTGAAGGTCTCACGCTCGACGATATCCCCGAGGAGGGCCGCGCCATCGAGGTCCGCCGTACGGCCAACCTGCACACCGGGGGCACCATCCATGACGTCACCGACGAGCTCAGCCTGACGCTGGTCCAGGCGGCCGTGCAGGCGGCCCGGGCGCTTGGCATCCCGGTGGTCGGCATGGACCTCATGGTGCCCGACCCGGCCGGAGAGGAGTACTGGATCATCGAGGCCAACGAGCGTCCCGGGCTGGCCAACCACGAGCCCCAACCGACCGCCGAGCGCTTCGTCGACCTGCTCTTTCCGCAATCCATCCCGACGCATCTGCGCAAGTATCGAGGGAGCCATCTTTGAAACGTCTGAAAATCGACAGTGCCTACCTGAAGAAAATCCTCAAGAAGCTCCTGGAGATCCCCAGCCCCTCGGGCTATACGGACCAGATCGTCCACTTCTGCTGCCGCGAACTCGAGCGCCTGGACGTACCCTACGAACTCACCCGGCGCGGTGCCATCCGGGCGGTGCTCAAGGGCCAGCAGCACACGCCGGCGCGGGCGCTGATCGCCCATGTGGACACGCTCGGCGCCCAGGTCAAGGATCTCAAGGACAATGGCCGACTGGCGCTGGTGCGGATCGGGCACTGGTCGTCACGCTTCGCCGAAGGTGCGCGCTGCACCGTATTCACCCGCCAGGGCGCCTACCGGGGCACCATCCTGCCCCTGAAAGCCTCGGGCCACACCTTCAACGAGGAAATCGACACCCAGCCGGTCTCGTGGGATCACATCGAGCTGCGCGTCGATGCAATGTGCTTCGGGCGCAAGGACCTGTTCGACCTGGGCTTTGCCATCGGCGACTTTGTCGCCATCGATCCGCAGCCGGAATTCCTCGACAACGGCTTCATCAACTCGCGACATCTCGATGACAAGGCCGGTGTGGCGGTGATGTTCGCGACCATCAAGTCCCTCAAGGAAGCGGCGCTCGAGCTGCCGGTGGACACCTACTTCCTGTATTCGATCGCCGAGGAGGTGGGGGTCGGCGCCTCCACCATTCTGCATGGCGACATCGCCTCCATGGTGACCATCGATAATGGCACGCAGGCCCCCGGACAGAACTCCAGCGAGTTCGGTGTCACCGTGGCCATGGCCGACATGACCGGCCCCTTCGACTACCACCTCACCCGCAAGCTGATCGATCTCTGTGAGGACTATGGCATCCGCCATCACAAGGACATCTTCCGCTACTATCGCTGTGACAGTGCCTCGGCCATCGAGGCCGGCAACGACATCCGTACGGCGCTGATCACTTTCGGCATCGATGCCAGCCACGGTTACGAACGAATCCACATGCATGCCCTGATCTCGCTCTCGGAGCTGGTCGGCCTGTACGCCCAGAGCCCGGTGAAAATCGCCCGTGACGCCATCGAACTCGGGCCCCTCAAGGGCTTCACGCATCAGCCGGTGAAACGCGCGGAAGGTGCGGAGTAATGAAGGAGACCCCGATGATCTACCGCGCGATGCGCGATACCCCGGCCCGCCGCCTGACCGCAGGGATGGCTGCCCTGGCGCTGTTGCTGTTCACGTGGCTCGGCGCGGCCCAGGCCGACGTTGGCCAGCCGGCGGCCTGGGCGCTTGAGCGCGACGACAGCCGGATCGTGCTGCTGGGCTCGATCCATCTCCTGCCGCCTGGCATGGCCGAGCTGCCGACGCGCGTGCGCGAGCTCTATGAGCACGCCGACACCCTGATCATGGAGCTCGCGATGGACCAGCTCGACCCGGTGGCCTTCCAGCGGGAGGTGAACCGGCTCGGCAGCCAGCCCGAAGGCGGCTCGCTGGCCGCCAGCCTGGGGGAAGCCCGCTGGCAGGAGGCGCAGGCGCTGGCGCGCGAAATCGACCTCGATCTCATGCTGCTTGGGAACGTCAAGCCGTGGCTGGCCGCGCTGACCATCACCCAGCTCAGGCTCGTACAGCTCGGCTTCGCCGCGGAGTTCGGTCTGGAGGTCCAGCTGACTGGTCTGGCGGTGCGTGACGGCAAGCCGATCGAGGGCCTGGAGACCGCCGAAGCACAGCTCGGGGTGTTCGCCGGCCTGTCGAACGACGAGCAGATCGACATGCTGATGCAGAGTCTCGGGGATGCGGTCACGCTGCGCGACGACGTCGATACGATCGTCTCCGCCTGGCGCAGCGGTGATGTCGCGCGCATGGATGACGAACTGCTCGCGCCGGTGCGGGAATCTCCAGGGCTCTACGAGGCGGTGGTGGTGCAGCGCAATCGCGACTGGATCGCGCCGATCGAGGCGCTGCTGGAGCGCCCGGGCACGCATCTCGTCGTGGTCGGCGCCCTGCATCTGGTCGGCGAAGACAGTGTGGTCGCGATGCTGGAAGCCCGCGGCCACGCGCTGCAGCGCCTCTGAGCCGGCCTCCCCGGCCGAGGACTCAGACTTCGGTCATCTCGAAATCTTCCTTGCCGGCACCGCAGTCCGGACACCGCCAGGACAGCGGCACGTCGGCCCAGGCCGTGCCCGGCGCAAGGCCGGCATCGGGATCGCCTGCAGCCTCGTCGTACACGTAACCGCAGATCAGACACATCCATGTTTTCATCGGGACACCACGAGGTAACAATACACCGCGCGCATTGTCCCACCTCCGGCACTGTCGGCAAAATAGCCGATCACCGCAGTCGCACGGACTGCCGCCACTTCAAGCACTCGAGCAAGGACGCCCAATGAGCAGCACACTGATCGAACAGGCCCGTGAGGTCATTCCCGGTGGCGTGAATTCACCGGTCCGCGCCTTTGGCGCCGTCGGCGGCGACCCGGTCTTCATCCGCGAGGCGAGCGGCGCCTACATGTGGGGCGAGGATGGCCGCCGGTATATCGACTACATCGGCTCCTGGGGGCCGATGATCCTCGGGCATGCCCACCCTTCGGTGATCGAGGCGGTCCGCGACGCCGCCACGCGGGGGCTCTCCTACGGTGCGCCCACCGTGGCCGAGACCACGCTCGCCCGCCGCATCCGCGACCTCGTGCCTTCGATGGAACTCACCCGGATGTGCAGCTCCGGCACCGAGGCCACCATGAGCGCCATCCGGCTGGCCCGCGGCTACACCGGCCGCGACACCATCGTGAAATTCGAAGGCTGTTACCACGGGCACTCGGACTCGCTGCTGATCAAGGCGGGCTCAGGCGCACTGACCCTTGGTGTGCCGAGCTCTCCCGGTGTGCCCGCCGCGCTGGCTGCCCACACCCTGACCCTGGACTTCAACGACACCGCCCAGCTCGAGCAGCTGTTCGCCGAGCGCGGCGGCGAGCTTGCCTGCGTGATCATCGAGCCGATCACCGGCAACATGAACATGATCGCGCCGGAGCCCGGCTATCTGGAAACGCTGCGCCGGCTCTGCGATGAACACGGCGTGGTGCTGATCTTCGATGAAGTCATGACCGGCTTCCGCGTCCATCGCGGCGGTGCGCAGGGGCTGCTCGGCGTGCGCCCGGACCTCACCACGCTCGGCAAGATCATCGGTGGCGGGATGCCGGTAGGCGCATTCGGTGGCCGGCGCGAGATCATGGCGCAGCTGGCGCCGCTGGGGCCCGTCTACCAGGCCGGCACGCTGTCAGGCAATCCGGTGGCGATGGCTGCCGGCCTGGCCACCCTGGAAGGGCTCAGCCGACCGGGCTTCCACGAGGCGCTTGCCGAGCGCACCCGAGCCCTGGTCGACGGGCTGAAGGCCGCCGCCGACGAGGCCGACGTCCCGATGTGCGTGGAGGCGATTGGCGGGATGTTCGGCTGCTTTTTCACCGACGCACCGAAAGTCACGCGTTACGCCCAGGTCGTGGCCTGCGACCAGACGCGCTTCCGGGCCTTCTTCCACGGCATGCTCTCGCGCGGGATTTACCTCGCGCCCTCGGCCTTCGAGGCGGGCTTCGTCTCCGGCGCCCACAGCGAAGCCGACATTGCCGAGACGATCGCGGCGGCCCGCGAGGTGTTCGCCAGTCTGTAGGGCAACCGACCCATCGAGCCCGCCAGTCGCCGCCCAGTGGCTACCGACTGGGCGCGGCTCAGCCGGGCCGGTCGCTTTTGTATTTCAGCCGCCAGGCATGCAGCAGGGGCTCGGTGTAGCCGGACGGCTGGGTCGAGCCCTCGAAGACCAGATCACAGGCTGCGCGGAAGGCGTGTGAGGCCGCGAAGTCCGGCGCCATCGGCCGATAGGCTGGATCGCCGGCATTCTGCCGATCCACCACCTCGGCCATGCGCTCGAGCGAGGCCTGCACATCCTCCCGGCTGACGATCCCGTGGCGCAGCCAGTTGGCGATGTGCTGACTGGAGATGCGCAGCGTGGCGCGGTCTTCCATCAGCCCCACGCCATGGATGTCCGGCACCTTGGAGCAGCCCACGCCCTGCTCCACCCAACGCACCACATAGCCGAGGATACCCTGACAGTTATTGTCGAGCTCCTCGCGACGGGCCTGGTCCGGCCAGTCCGGCGACCCTGCCACCGGCACGGTGAGCAGCGCCTCAAGACGCGCGTCGGCATCGTCAGGCCCCTCGGCCAGCGCCGCCTGACGCGCGGCCACATCGACGTCGTGATAATGCAGGGCGTGCAGGACCGCCGCCGTCGGCGAGGGCACCCACGCCGTGCTGGCACCGGCCTGCGGATGGCCGATCTTCTGCTCGAGCATCGCAGCCATCAGATCCGGCATGGCCCACATGCCCTTGCCGATCTGCGCCCGCCCGGCCAGACCGCAGTCCAACCCGACCCGCACATTGTTGCGCTCGTAGGCCTGGATCCAGGCGGCGGTTTTCATGTCGCCCTTGCGGAGCATGGGCCCGGCTTCCATGGCCGTGTGCATCTCGTCGCCGGTGCGATCGAGGAAGCCTGTGTTGATGAACACCACGCGCGAGGCGGCCGCGGCGATGCAGGCGGCGAGGTTCAGCGTGGTGCGCCGTTCCTCATCCATGATGCCCATCTTGAGCGTGTCCCGCGGCAGCCCGAGCATGTCCTCGACGCGCGCGAACAGCGTGCTGGCGAAGGCCACCTCCGCCGGGCCATGCATCTTCGGCTTGACGATGTACACCGACCCCGTGCGCGAGTTCCGGATGGCGCTGTCGCCCTGGTCATCCTCGCCACGACGCAGATCGTGCAGCGCCAGCAGGCTGGTGATCGCGGCGTCCAGCAACCCCTCGAACACCTCATTTCCCTCGGCGTCCAGCACGGCCGGGGTGGTCATCAGGTGACCCACGTTGCGCACGAACATCAGCGCGCGGCCGTGCAGGCTCAGCCCCTGGCCATCAGGGGCCTGGTATTCGCGATCCGCGGCCAGCCGGCGGGTGACCTGGCGCCCGCCCTTCTCGAAGCGCTCCTCGAGATCCCCGCGCATCAGGCCGAGCCAGTTCCGATAGACCCCGACCTTGTCTGCGGCATCTACCGCGGCGACCGAGTCCTCGCAGTCCATGATGGCAGATACCGCCGCCTCGACCAGTACGTCCTTGATCCCGGCGGCATCATCCCGCCCGACCGGGTGGTTCGGATCGAACTGGATCTCGAGGTGCAGCCCATGGTTCACCAGCAGCACGCAGTCAGGGTCATCCGCCGGGCCCCGCCAGCCGGCGAACTGGGCAGGCTCGAGCAGCCCCGTCAGCGCACCGTCACCCAGCGTCACCTCCAGCGTGCCGCCGCGCACGCGGTAGGCCTGTGCCTCGGCATGCGAGCCGTGCGCCAGCGGCGCCGCGCGGTCCAGGACGGCCCGCGCATAGGCGATCACCCGGGCACCACGCACCGGGTTGTAACCCTCACCGGCCGCGGCCCCAGCGTCATCGGCGATGGCATCGGTGCCGTACAGGGCATCGTAGAGACTGCCCCAGCGGGCGTTGGCGGCATTCAGCGCATAGCGGGCATTGCTGACGGGCACCACCAGCTGCGCACCCGCCAGAGAGGCGACTTCGACATCGACGTTGGCGGTGCTGGCCTGCACCGTGGCCGGCACGGGTTGCAAATAGCCGATGTCCTCGAGAAAGGCGCGATAGGCCGGCAGATCCTCGATGGGGCCCGGGTGGGCACGGTGCCACTCGTCGATCGCCTGTTGCAGGCGCTCGCGCTCAACCAGCAGCGCCCGATTCTGCGGCGTGAGCTCGTGCACCAATGCATCGAGCCCTGCCCAGAAGTGCTCGGCGCTGACGCCGGTGCCTGGCAGGGCCTCGTGCTCGATGAAGTGGTCCAGCTCGGCGGCCACCGACAACCGTCCGCGGGTCATGCGCTTGCTCATGTGACCTCCTGTCACGCCCTTGCGTCGAACCGCGATGATAGCCGCAACGCCGCGGCGGCGACAAAAGCACTCACCCGAAGCCGCCGGGCGGGTGGGCCCTGCCGCGACACCACAAAAAAGGGCCGGGACATGACGTCCCGGCCCCGAAGGGACTCCCCTGTGTGCCCGCTCAGAAGCTCAGCTGCGCCCCGAGGAAGAAGTACCGGCCACGCGGACCGACCGGCCAGGAGACATTGGTAATGAACGGCTCGCGATCGGTGACATTGTTCACGCCGCCGTAGATGCGCAGGTCGTCGTTGTACCACCAGCTGGCGTTCATGTTGTGCACGAAGGTGCTGCCGGTGAAGCCCGCGTCACCATAGAGCTGCTGGGTGACGGTCACATCACCGAGCAGCAGCGACTGGCTGCTCTGGTAGAGCGTCTGCCAGCCGGCCGACAGCGGCCCGCGCTGCCAGTTGAGGCTGGCCTGGGCATTCCACTTCGGCGTGCGCCGCTCGCGCAGACGCGGATCCACGGCCGTGGGATCCGTGCGGCTGGTGAAGCGGTCCAGCTTCTCCTGCTTGGAACCGATCAGACGGACGTTGAAGTCGTTGTCGCCGAGCGAGAAACCGTAAGCTGCGGCGAAATCGTAACCCCGGGCCTTCAGCGACGCGAAGTTCACGAAGGTCTGGTTCACGAAGCGGAAGCCGCCGAACTGCGCACTCGAGGGGTTGGTCTCGCGCGTGAACAGGGTGCAGAACACGTTGTTCGGGAAGTCCGCCGCGTCATAGCAGCTGTCCACCGTCTCCTGCGCGGTGATGGCCTCGATGCCGTCCTTCAGCTCGACGTCCCAGTAGTCGACGGTGAGCGAGAAGCCCGGCAGGAAGCTCGGCTGCAGCACGAAGCCGATCGTAAACGTGTCCGCGGTCTCCTCCTCGAGCTCCGCGTTGCCCCCGAGCACACCACCGAAGCGCGCCGACAGCGGATCCGTGAACCCGGGCGGCAGGGCCGGCAGCGGCAGGCCAGCGGCCTCGGCGCCCGCCTGGCAGTTGGCCGCACGCAATGCGGCATCCGGCGCGTTGGCGATCTCCGCGGCATCGCAGGGGTCCACCGGCCGGAAGGTGGCCGGGTTGGTGATGAAGGTCTCGCGCAGGTTCGGCGCGCGCACCGCCCGGGAAATCGTGCCACGGAAGCTGATGTCATCGACCGGGGCATACACCAGACCCACCTTCCAGGCATCCACGCCGCCGATCCGGTTGTAGTCGGCATAGCGGTAGGCCGCGTCGAAGGTCAGCTCGCGGGCGAAACGCTGGTCGGCGATCAGCGGCACGGCGATTTCGATGAAGGCTTCGGTCGACTCGATCCGACCGCTGGAATCGCGGTAGATGAACAGGTTGTCGAAGCCCAGCGAGTTGTTGCCGCTCACATCGGCGATATTGGTGCCCGCGGGGAATGGCGAGCCCGGCGGCAGGATGCCCTGCAGGAACGGGTCGCGACGGCTGGTGGCCTTCTCGCTGCGGTGCTCGCCGCCGACGGCGAAGCCGATCGGGCCGGCCGGCAGGTTCAGGAAATTCTCCGTGTCACCGACCAGCTGGGCGGTGAACACCCGCTGTCGGTACTTGAACTCGTCACGCAACGTGGGGTTGAAGAATTCTGCTGCCGCGGGATCGATGGAGTTCTGACCGCCCCAGATGTTGGCCGGCACGCACTGGCCGTCGCCCGGGGTGAAGCTGTAGATGCCAGGATCGAAGTCCGGAATCCCGAACAGGGTGGTGAACGGTACGGCATCCGGATCGAGATCTGAACGGCAGACCGGGTTGCCCGTCGCCGGATCGGTCACCACGTCGATGGCCGCAAAGAAGCGGTCCAGGATGATGGTGTTGAAGCGGTCCTTGCGGTCGAAGTTGCCGACGTTGGCGGCCACCTCCCAGAACCAGCCGTTGTTCAACTCGCCCTCGAGCCCGGCGACCACGCGCATGGTGTCGCGGTCGATGTCGGTACGGGAACCGCCGGTGTCGGTGGGATCGCGGGTGATCCACAGCCCCCCCGGCAGCCCGGTGATCGCCCCGGCGAACCCACCCGGCTCGACCGCGCTGGTGCCCAGCAGTTCCTGCGGCAGGAAGGGGTTCTCCGGCGACCCATAGAGCAGGTCGAAGAAGCCGTTCTGGATGACGTTGCGGCGGCTTTCGCCGCGCGAGTACGCCAGCTCGCCGAAGGCATTGACGCTGCTGGTCAGCTCGTAACGGCCGTTGAGGTTCAGGGTCAGCTGACGGGTCTTCGGGTAGAGCGAGTCGGCGTTGTAGCGATCGGGCACGCCGTCGCCGCCGAACTGGTTGAAGCTGCCGACCACCAGGCCATCCTGGTAGGGTCGCAGTTGGCCGTCGCCAGTGCGGGTCCAGCACCCCCCGGCGTAGTCGAAGCGGAAAATACCGTCCTGCTGCCAGCCGGGATCACCCAGCACCGAGGGCAGGTAGAACTGGTTGTTGAAGCCCACGAAGGACTGATCGCAGTCGGGTGTGCCGTCGCCGTCCAGATCCACATCGTGGAAGATGTCGAGATTGAACGGCGAGATGATGCCCGGCGCGTTGCTGATGGAGAACGTCGGCTGCGGCAGGATCGCGCGCGAGGGAGCATTGCTGCGACGCTCGATCAGTGCCAGCTCGGCCGGCGACAGGTCCGCGACGGTCAGCGATGTGCCATTCACCGTGTTGTAACGATCGAGAAAGTTCTCGGCCGTCTGCGGGATGAACAGACCGTAGGGGAAGCGGAATTCATCGGTGTTGTAGAACTCGAAGAACAGCGGTGTGGCCGAGGCCGAAATGTCGCCCTTCTGGAAGCGCAGATCCGGGTTGGCCTGGCCGCGGGCAATCCCGTTGTTGCGCGACCAGGGACGATCACCGGTGCGCAGGGCGTTGTCCTGGCGGAAATCAGCGGCGAACACCAGGTTGCCGCGCCCGCCGGCGAAATTCAGGCCGCCGATATAATCCACGTTGAGCGATTCGGCGTCGCCGCGGCTGGACAGGCCGCCGCGTACATTGAGCTCCTGGCCCTCGAAATCGTCCTTGAGGATGAAGTTCACCACACCCGTGACCGCATCGGCGCCATACACGGCGGAGGCGCCGCCGGTCAGCACCTCGACGCGCTCGATCAGCGCGTTCGGGATGGAGCTGATGTCCACGGCCGCGCTGCCCTCGGTACCGCCGCCGACATAGCGACGGCCGTTCACCAGCGTCAGGGTGCGCGTTGAGCCCAGGCCCCGCAGGTTCAGGACGTTGGTACCGGTGGTGCTGTTTTCGGCGCTTTCAGACCCCAGCAGGGCGGGCACGCGGTTCAGCACATCGGCGATATTGGGCTGGCCCGAGAGGCGGATCTCGTCCTCGGAGACCAGCTGCACCGGCACCGGCGAGGCGAGATTCGGATCACGCGCGATGCGTGTTCCGGTGACGACGATCTCTTCGAGCAGCTGGGGGGCGCCCTCGGCGTCCTGAGCGGCCGCAGGCGCGGCCATCATGGCCATCGCGGTAGCGACGGCAGCGGCGACCGGCGCGCCGGCGCGGCGACGGGTAAAGTGCTGTGCCCGCAGGCGGGCGTGGGACGTGGGGGCCATGCTGGTTCCTCCGCGGAAGTCTCGAGACAGGACGTTGTCGTTGCGCTGTGGACGCGGGCATGGTCCAGTCATGCCGCATCCTCCCCTGGTGCTGCGCCCTGATCAGCCGGCAAAAAACCACGGACTGGCCCAGGACACAGATCATGTTGATACGTCTTCAACTCACCGATTGCAAGCAGTTTGGTGAAAAAACAACGGTTCCGCAGACGGTCCTGCAGCAGAGCACCGAGCAGGTGGGCCAACTTGGTGCAAACCACGGCCCAGCGCGCACCAAAACGATGCGCAGCCGCCACAGTTGCAGCCGATCTGTCCGGACAAATAGCGCCCTGATTACCCGTCGCGTTGTAACGACGCGACGACCGGCAACAGGGCGTCCAGTCGGGCTTCGGCATCCTCGAGTTCGAGCAGGGCCTGCTTGTCGGGCATGGCGATCGGCAGCAGTTCGGCCAGCCGGTATCCGACCCAGCTGGCGTCCTCGTAGTCCTTGTCGATCGCGTCGTACAGCGGCCCGAGATCCGACAACACCGTCTCCAGCAGGCGCGCGAGGCGCGCGTGGCGGAGTGCAATAGGCAGCTTGGTCTCGGGGGCCAGGAACTCGACCCGGGCCATGTTCAGCCCATCCTCCTGGACCCGCGCATCCTGCAACCGGAAGCGACCCTGGCCGTGCGCGGTGACGCCGAGCAGTCCGTCCTCCCCCTGGTCCCAGTCGACGATGCGCGCCATGGTGCCGATCTGCGCTGTGCGCGCGGGACCGCCAGCCTCGCGACCCTCATGGATCAGCACCACCCCGAAGCCATGGCCACCCTTGAGACAGCGGCTCACCATGTCGAGATAGCGGGGTTCGAAGATACGCAGCGGCAGCGGGCCGCCAGGGAACAGCACCGTATTCAGCGGAAACAGCGGAATCTCGGGTTCACTCATGAGGACTCCCGACCATTCGAGGTTATCGGCGCGCGGCCCTTCAGCGCCTGCTCAAGTTTTCGAGGCAAGCCCCCGAACGCGCCGTTGGACATGATCACCACCTCGTCACCCTCCACCAGTTCGTCGGCCAGGCGTGCCACCAGCGCATCGACATCGTCAGTCACCACGAGCCGCTCGCCGAGTGCCGCAAGCGCCTCCGCCGGCGTCCAGCCCAGCTCGGGTGGCCGGAAGAGGTGCACCCGGTCGGCGGCCTCCAGCGCCCCGGCCAGCGCCCCGACATGAGCGCCCTGGCGCATGGTGTTGGAGCGTGGCTCCAGCACCGCCACCAGGCGCCGGTCCGGCTGCTGGCTGCGCAGGGCGGCGAGGGTTTCCCGGATCGCCGTGGGATGATGAGCGAAGTCGTCATACAGTGTCACGCCCTGGAAGCGGCCACGCCGCTCGAGCCGCCGACGCACCCCCTGGAACTCCGCCAGCGCCTTCAGCGCCGTGTCCACCGGTACGCCCGCGTGGCGGGCGGCGGCCACGGCAGCCAGCGCGTTCTGCAGATTGTGCTGCCCTGCCAGCGCCCACACCGCTGTACCCGCCGGCTGGCCGGCGACGCTCACCGCGAAGCGCGATTTCGCGCCGACAAGTTCATAGCCCCCGTGCCAGTCGGCCTGCCTCTGCGCCTCGGTGGTGAAACGTTCCGGCGGCGTCCAGCAGCCCATCTCCAGCATGCGCTCGATATTCGCATCGGCAGCGTTGGCGATCACCAGCCCCCTGCCCGGCAGGGTGCGCATCAGCTGGTGGAACTGCCAGAGAATGGCATCGACGTCGCGATAGATATCGGCGTGGTCGTACTCGATGTTGGTGATGGCCAGGGTGCGCGGCCGGTAATGCACGAACTTGGCGCGCTTGTCGAAAAATGCCGTGTCGTATTCATCCGCCTCGATCACGAAGAAACGGCCTTCGCCCAGGCGCGCGGAGATGCCGAAATTGCGCGGCACGCCACCGATCAGAAACCCTGGAGACAACCCGGCGTACTCCAGAATCCAGGCCAGCATGCTCGCCGTGGTGGTCTTGCCATGCGTGCCGGCGACCGCCAGCACCCAGCGCCCGGCGAGCACGTGGCGCGCCAGCCAGGCCGGGCCGGACTCGTAAGCCCGACCACTGTCCAGCAACTCCTCGATCACCGGCTGGCCGCGACGCATGACGTTGCCGACGACCACGCGATCCACGCTCTCCGGCACCTGCCCCGCATCGTAGCCTTCGTGAATGCGCACGCCAAGCTTGCGCAGCTGGGTGCTCATCGGGGGATAGACGTTCTGGTCGGCCCCGGTCACGGTGTGGCCCGCGGCCTTGGCGAGCGCGGCGAGCCCGCCCATGAACGTACCGCAGACGCCGAGAAGGTGCAGATGCATGCGCAATCCTGTCGCGATGGCAGGCTGGCAGACTGCCGCCTGGCCGGGGCAAGGTCAATCGCGGCGTGTCAGGCCGGTAACAGCCATTGGCGGCGCACGCTGGTGTCGAGGATGATGACAGCCAGCGCAAGCAGCACGCCGACCGCGTAATGCGCCCCGAGCGCGCGCGAGAGCACGAAACCGGTGATGTCGATCGACCACACCATCAGCGCGAAGAACGCCAGCAGCGCGAGTGGCGGCACAGCCTCGGCGCGGATGCCGGCATCGAGCCAGGTCACCACCGGCAGCATCACCAACCCGAGCAGCGTGGCCGTGCCGAGCAGCGCCGTGGCCGTCTGGCGAAACCGCGCGCCGTGGCCCCGCCAGCGCAGCACCAGCGCGTAGGCCCCGAAGGTCAGCGCGAGATGCATGGCAGTCTCCGCTGCGGCTCGGGGAAACAGGTTACCCAGCGCCATGAGCGAGATCACCTGGACGGCGGTCGCCGTCACCAGGACCAGGCCCAGCAGCAGCCCCGCAGACGGAACATCCTCAGGCCCGCGCCGATGAAACGCGATGTCGATGAACAGCTGAAGCAGTGGCCACATGCCGGGGGAACCTGTCTTCCGCGGGGGTCCGCATGATAGCGTAGCCCGCCCGCCGGCCGCCGAGAGTGCGCGCGCATGACCGAAACGTCTGATGTTCCGCCGGGCAGCGTGCCTGCGCTGCTGGCCACCCAGGAGGCGCTTGAGCCATTGATCGGACGGCTGGACGCCGCACCCGTGGTGGCGCTCGACACCGAGTTCCTGCGCGAGTCGACCTATTTTGCCCAGCTGTGTCTGCTACAGGTCGGCATGCCCGGCGAGGTGGCCTGCATCGACCCGCTGGCAGGCCTCGAGCTCACCCGGTTCTGGCAGGTCGTACTGCGCGAGCGACCGCTGATGCTGATGCATGCCGCCCGCCAGGATCTCGAACTGATCCGCCAGCACACCGGCGCCCTGCCTGCGAGCCTGTTCGACACCCAGGTGGCCGCCGCGCTGCTCGGCCACCCCGCCCAGCTGGGCTACGCCGGGCTGGTGGAGCGGCTGCTCGGCGTGCAGCTGGACAAGAGCCATGCCCGCACCGACTGGTCACGACGCCCCCTCGCCGCGGCCAAGCTCGCCTATGCTGGCGATGACGTCCGCTATCTCCCCGAACTGCATGCGCAGCTCGGCGCCGAACTCGAGCGCCGCGGCCGAGCGGCCTGGGCGGCGGAGGACTGCGAGTCCCTGCTGAATCCGGCGCTCTACGAAAACCCGCCAGAGACGGCCTGGCAGCGGGTCAAGGGCCTGCGCCGCCTGCAGGGCCGCGCCCGCGCAGCGGCCCGTGCCCTGGCGGCCTGGCGCGAAGTCACGGCCGAGCGGCTGGACCGCCCGCGCCGCTGGGTATTGAGCGATGAGCAGCTGCTGGCCCTGGCCGACGCGCTGCCGGAGGATCGCGCCGCCCTCGACGCCGTCCCGGGACTGCCGCCGGGACTGGTCCGGCGCCGCGGTGATGCGCTGCTCGAAGTGGTGACCGGGATTCCGGTGTCGGCGCCGGAGGAGACCGACCCGGCGCCGCTCGACGATGCCGAAAAGAAGACCCTGGCGCGCCTCGCCTCGCTGGCGCGCGAGCTGGCCGACCAGCTCGACCTGGAACCCGAGGTGCTGGCCACGCGCGCGGAGCTCACCTCGGCCGTGCGCGGCACGCCGACGGGACGACCGTTTGTCGGCTGGCGGCTGGAGGTGATCGGTCGGCAGCTGCTGGCTGCCGTGTAGCGCGCCGGCCTGCTGGCCCGCGCAAGCGCCCGTCAGGCCTCGCCCACCGCTTCGAGAACGCGCCGATAGACCTCGTCGACGTCCCCCACGGCATCGACAGTCCTAAGCAGCCCCCGAGCGCGATAGAACTCGATCAGCGGCTCGGTCTGCGAGCGGTAAACCTCGAGACGTGTGGCCACGGTATCCTCGTTGTCATCGGCGCGCTGCAGCAGCTCGCCACCCGCCTCCAGACACGCGTCGATCTCGCTCTGCGGCGAGAAATGGATGTTCAGCAGTTTTCCCGTTTTCGAGCAGCTCCGCCGGCCGGTGACGCGCTTGACCAGGATGTCGAAATCCACCTGCATCAACACGGCCGCATCCAGCGACTGACCAATATCCTCCAACACCCGGTCCAGCGCTTCGGCCTGGGCGCCATTGCGGGGATACCCATCGAGGATGAACCCGTTGGCCGCGTCGGGGCTGCTGAGCCGCTCACGAATGATGCCGAGCACGATGTCGTCCGACACCAGCTCGCCGGCATCCATGGCCGCCTTGGCCCGGCGGCCAAGTTCGCTGCCGGACGACACGGCCGCGCGCAGCAGGTCGCCGGTGGAGATCTGCGGAATTCCCCGCTCGGCCATGATCTTCTGGGCCTGGGTGCCCTTGCCGGAACCCGGCGCACCCAGCATGACGATACGCATAATGATGTAACCCCTGGACAGGCCGATTGGCCCGAGTCGCCACCTCGAGGGCGCCAAAGGCTATAGCGTGCCGCCTGAACGGTCAAACATCGCGGATACCGGCTGCGGTCGTGCGGCCAGTTTCGGTACCATGGTGGCACGCTCCCGCGACCCTCATCAGCCGAACGGTGTGCCCATGGCCAAGCGAAAAAACCTCTTCTACGCCCAGTCCGGCGGCCCGACCGCCGTGATCAACGCCACCGCCTGCGGGGTGATCGAGACCGCCCGCCGACACCGCGACCGCATCGGGCGGGTCTACGCGGGGCGCAACGGCATTATCGGCGCGCTGGAGGAGGACATGATCGACGTGTTCCGGGAGAGCGCCTCGACCATCGCCGCCCTGCGCCACACCCCGGGCGCGGCGTTCGGCTCCGCGCGCTTCAAGCTCAAGGGGCTCGAGGAGAGCGCGGCGGAGTACGAGCGGCTGATCGAAGTCTTCCGTGCGCATGACATCGGCTATTTTCTCTATAACGGCGGCAATGATTCGATGGACACGGCCCACAAGGTCAGCCAGCTGTCCACCCGCCTGGGCCATCCGATCGCCTGTATCGGCGTGCCGAAGACGGTCGACAACGACCTGCCGATCACCGACAACTGCCCCGGCTTCGGTTCGGTGGCGAAGTACGTCGCCATCTCCACGCTGGAGGCGGCCTTGGATGTCCGCAGCATGTCGCGCACCTCCACCAAGGTCTTCATCCTTGAGGTCATGGGCCGGCATGCCGGCTGGATCGCCGCGGCCGGCGGGCTGGCCGGCGAGGGCCGGGACGACCCGCCGCACCTCATCCTGTTTCCGGAGGTCCCCTTCGACCAGGCCGCCTTCCTGGCCAAAGTCCGCCAGAGCGTGGAGCGCAACGACTACTGCGTGATCGTCGCCTCGGAGGGCGCGCGCTATGCCGACGGCCGGTTCCTGGCCGATGCCGGCACGCGCGATGCCTTCGGACACGTGCAGCTCGGCGGTGTCGGCCAGGTGCTCGCCGCCATGGTCAAGGACGAACTCGGCTACAAATACCACTACGCGATCGCCGATTACCTGCAGCGTTCCGCCCGCCACATCGCCTCGGCCGTGGACGAGGAACAGGCCTACGCCGTAGGGCGCGCCGCCGTGGAACTCGCCCTCGAAGGCCAGACGGCCGTCATGCCGACGATCGAGCGACGCGCGGACTCCCCATACCGCTGGCGCATCGGCGTCGCCCCGCTGGCGCGCGTCGCCAACCGCGAGAAAATGCTGCCGCGCAGCTTCATCCGCCGGGACGGTTTCGGTATCACCGCCGCCTGCCGCCGTTATCTCGCCCCGTTGATCGTCGGCGAGGCCTACCCGCCCTACCGGCGCGGCCTGCCGCGCTACGCGACGATCAAGGGTGTGCCGGTGCGCCGCCGTCTCGGCTGACACCGCCGGGAGGCGACACGCCCGCCGGCTGAATCCACGCCGGGGGGCGCTGCGTATATCGGGAACGTCCATGACCGGCAGGCGGCGCGGACGGTAACATAGGCACCACACCTCGCTCCCTGACCGCGACCGAGCGCGTATGCTTTGACGCGGGGGGCTCGCCGTCGACGGATGTCGGCCACTAGCTTGTACAGGTCACACATGTCGAATCAGCACGACACCTCCCCGCCCAACCGTCGTCGATGGCCCCGCCTGCTTGCGATCGTGGTCGGTCTGATCCTGGTCCTCATCGTGGCGCGCGCCTGGCTGGGCGGCGCGGACACGCCGGAAAACGGTCCGCCCCCCGCTGCCGTGGTGGAGACGGTCCGGGCCGAGACCCGCGTGATCACCGAGGCCGTGCGCGGCGTGGGTACCCTGCGCGCCAGCGCGGAAATCGACATCAGCCCCGAAGTGGGCGGGCGCATCACCCTGCTGGCCTTCCGCGAGGGCGGCCGCGTCGAGGCGGGTCAGGTGCTGGTGGAGTTGCGCGACGCACGCCTGCGCGAACAGCTGAACTCGCGCGAAGCCGCGCTGGCCGCGGCTGTCAGCCGGGCCCGCAACGCCGAGCGGGTGCACGCGCGGGCCGAAACGCTGCGCGCCCAGCGCCAGATTTCCGAAGGCGACTACGAGCAGGCCTTCACGGACATGCAGGCCGCCCAGGCGGACGTGCGCGGCCTGGAAGCCGACAT
Organism: Gammaproteobacteria bacterium; assembly: GCA_007693855.1. GTDB lineage: Bacteria > Pseudomonadota > Gammaproteobacteria > Steroidobacterales > PWYM01 > PWYM01. The sequence continues at coordinate 19,002 of RECU01000063.1, forward strand.
CGCGGCCCTGCGCGAGCAGATGGCCGAGATGACGCTGCGCGCGCCCTTTGCCGGGGAAATCTCCGAGCAGCAGGTCGACGAGGGGGCCTTCGTGGAGGCGGGTCGGCGCATCGCCACACTGTACCGGGCCGACCCCCTGCACATGAGCTTCAGTATCCCTGAGCGCTACGCCGGCCGGATCTCGCTGGAGGACGAGGTGGAGATCACGGTCGCGAGCTTTCCCGGCGAACGCTTCGCCGCCGAACTCGACGTCATCAGCCCAAGCGTCGATGAGCGCAGCCGCACCCTCGGGCTGCGTGCCACCATCGCCAACCCCGAGGGCCGGCTGCGCCCGGGCGGCTTCGCCACCGCGCGGGTCATCGTCGAGCGCCGCGACGATCTGCCGGTCCTGCCCGAGGAGGCGCTGATCGGCACGCGCGACGGGTTCATCGTGTTCGTCGTCGAGGACGGTCGGGCGGTGCGCCGCGAAGTGCGCACGGGGCTGCGCGACAACGGCATGGTCAGCATCGTCGAGGGACTGGCGGCTGGCGAGCAGGTGGTCCGCCTTGGCCACCAGCGCGTCAGTGATGGCACGCGTGTCGAAGTCGTCAGCGACGCCCAGTCGGCCAACACCCGCTGAGCAGGAGAGGCCAGCATGATCTGGAATTTCTGCATCAAGCGCCCCGTCTTCACCACGGTCATTTTCCTGGTGCTGGCGATCTTCGGCGGCTACGGCTACCTGCAGATGCCGGTGCAGGAAAACCCGGATGTGGAATTCCCGGTGGTCAGCGTGAATGTCGCCCTGCCGGGCGCCGCCCCGGAGGTGATCGAAAGCGAAATCATCGACATCATCGAGGAGGAGATCAACACCATCGAGGGCATCCGCCAGCTGCGCTCCGAGGCGCGGCAGGATGTTGGCAGCATCGTGGTGGTGTTCGATCTGTCACGCGACCTGGAACTGGCCACCCAGGACGTGCGCGATGCCGTCGATCGCGTCCGCCGGCGTCTGCCGCGCGATGCCGAAGCACCGATCGTGCGCAAACTCGATCTGGATGCTCAGCCGATCATGTGGGTGGCCATCCAGGGTGACGAGCGCTGGGACCGCGTCCAGCTCACGCGCTACACCGAGGACGTCCTTAAGGCACGCCTCGAGAGTCTGCCGGGGGTCGGGCAGATCATCGTCGGCGGCGCGCGCCGCTACGCCGCCCGCGTGCGCCTGGACCCGGAACGCCTGGCCGCCCATCAGCTCACCGTCCAGGATGTGGTCAACACCATCCAGGCCAACAACATCAGCATCCCGACCGGACGCGTCCAGGGCGCCACCCGCGAATTTCGCATCAACACCCGCGGGCAGTTTGCCGACGCCGGCCCGATCAACGACCTGGTGATCACCACCGTCAACGGTGCACCGGTGCGCATCGGGGATGTCGGCCAGGCCATCGACGATGTGCAGAACGACCGACAGGTGGCCCGCTTTGCCGGCGAGGCGACCGTCGGCATGGGCATCATCAAGCAGTCCGGCGCGAATGCGGTGGCGATGTCCAGCGCGGTGCGCGACGCACTTGAGGTGCTCGGCCCGGAGTTTCCCGCGGGGCTGCGCTACACGATCTCGAGCGACGACACCGAGTTCGTCGAGGAAAGCATCCGCGATCTGATCACCACCATCTTCCTCGCCACCACCCTGGTGGTGCTGGTGGTGCTGATTTTCCTGCGGACCTTCAAGGGCACGCTGGTGGCCGCCGTGGCCATTCCGGCGGCGCTGCTGGCAGGCTTCGCGGTCATCAACGCCCTGGGGTTCTCGATCAACCAGGTCACCATGCTGGCGCTGATCCTGGTGGTCGGCATCGTCGTCGACGATGCGATCGTGGTGCTCGAGCGCACGCAGCGCCACCGCGAGGAAGGCGCCGAGCGCGAGCCTGCCGCACGCATCGGCACCACCGAAGTCGCGTTCCCGAACATCGCCAACTCGCTGGCCCTGGCGGCGGTCTTTCTGCCGGTGGCCTTTTCCGGCGGCATCATCGGGCAGTTCTTCCTCGAATTCGGCATCACCGTGACGGCGACGGTGTTCGCCTCGACCTTCGTGGCGCTCACCTTGACCCCGATGCTCTGCGCGCTGCTGCTCGACCGCAATCCGCCCCAAAGCCGGCTGTTCGCGTGGTCTGAGCGCAGCTTCGCGCAACTGGAACGCGGCTACACGCGACTGCTGGCCGCCGCGCTGCGGCGCCGGCTGCTGACGGTGGCCATCGGCGCCGGCGCCTTCGTGGTCGGCATTGTCGCGCTGATCAACAGCCCGGCGGAGTTTGCCCCCTCCCCGGACCGTGCAGGATTCATCATCAGCTTCGAGGCCCCGGAGGGTGCCACGCTGCAGGAAACCGATCGCTTTGCAGGCCGCATTGAGGCCATGCTCGCGGACATGCCCGAGGTCCTGCACCAGTTCGTCGGCATCGGGCTGGGTGCCGGGGGGCCTGGCAACCCGAACACGGGCGTGGTGTTTCTGTCCCTCACCCCGCGCCATGATCGCGATCGCCACCAGGTCGAGATCATGCAGGACATGCGCGAGCGACTGGCGCGTATTCCCGATGGCCGGGCCTTCGTGTTCGAATTCGGGCCCGGCGGCCTCGCTGGCCAGCCGATCGAGCTGATCCTGCAGCACCCGGATCTCGAGGTGCTCGGTGCCGCGCAGGACCAGTTGATGGCCTGGATGGGCGAGCGCCGCGACAAGTTCGTCGGCGTGCGCACCAACCTGCGCTTCAACACGCCGGAAATCCAGGTCGATCTCGACCGCGACCGCATCAGTGAGGCCGGCCTGTCCGCAATGCAGGTGGCCGACACCCTGCGCTATCTGATGGCGGAGGGTCCGATCTCCCAGGTCGAGCGTGACGCCAAGCGCTATGACGTGATCCTCGACATCGCCGGCCGCGGCAACCTCACCCCCGAGGTGCTGCGCAACATCTACCTGCGAAACGGCGATGGACTGGTGCCGATCGACAACCTGGTCACCCTCACCGAAGCAGTCGGCCCGAGCACCATCAACCGCTACAACCGCATGCGCGCCGCCACGATCAGCGCGAGCACGCCGCCCGGCGTGGTCCTCGGCGACGCCACCGACGTCCTGGCCCAGTATGTCGAGCGGGAACTGCCGATCGGCGTGGAGTACGCCTTCTCCGGCCAGGCGGAGGATTTCGCGGAATCGTTTTTCTATCTGACGATCGCCTTCGCGCTCTCGATCGTCTTCATCTACCTGGTGCTGGCCGCACAGTTCGAATCCTTCGCCCTGCCACTGACCATCATGGCCGCACTGCCGCTGGCCACGGTGGGCGCCTTCGGCTCCCTCTGGCTGCTGGGCATGCCGATCAGCGTGTATGTCTTCATCGGCATCATCATGCTCATGGGGTTGGTGACCAAGAACAGCATCCTGCTGATCGACTACACCAACGTGCTGGTGGCCCGCGGCCGCGCGCCCATGGAGGCCGCGCTCGAAGCCGGCACCACGCGTCTGCGCCCGGTGCTCATGACCGCCATCTCGACCATCCTCGGCATGATGCCCATCGCCTTCGGGTTCGGCGCGGGTGGCGAGGTCAGGGCGCCGCTCGGCGTCGCGGTTGCCGCCGGACTGTTCAGCTCGACGCTGCTGACGCTGGTGGTCGTCCCCGTGCTCTACACCTATCTCCGGCAGTTCGAGGCGCTCTGGCGCAAGCGGATGGCGACACCGCCGAGCGGCAGTAGCCGGCAGGAGGCTGGCGCATGAAATTCGTCCACCTGAGTTTTCCGTTCGAATACATGGACGAGATCGAGGCCTTGCTGGATCAGCATGCCATCCGCAATTACGCCCGCTACCCGCGGGTACACGGCCGCGACCCCCGCGGGAAGCACTTCGGAACGCAGGTGTTTCCGGGCAACTTCACGGTCGTACAGGCCCTGGTCGAAGACGAGGCGCTACCCGCCCTGATGAATGACCTCAGGGCCTTTCGCGATGCCCGCGAAGCCCACCGTGGCACCGAGGCGGTGGTGCTGCCGATCGAGGAGCGGCTTTAGGCTGCGGGGGCCCGGGCCATGGGCTCGGGCCGTGAGACGATATAGCCCTGGGCAAAATCCACGCCCAGACTTCGGACCGCCTCGAAGGCCTCCTGATCCTCGAGCTGCTCGGCGACCACCTGGAACTTCAGCGTGCGGCCCAGCTCGACGACCGCGCTGACCATGGCGCGGTGGACGGTGTCCTCGTCCAGATCGCGCGTGAAGGTGCCATCGATCTTCAGATAGTCCAGCGACAGGCTCTTCAGGTTCGCAAACGAGCCCATGCCACTACCGAAGTCGTCCAGCGCGAAGCGACAGCCCATGCCATGCAGCACATTGATGAACCGACGGGCATGGTCGAGGTTGCCGATCACCGAGATTTCCGGAATTTCGAAACACAGCTGTTCGGGCGAAACCCCCGTGTGATCGAGACATTCGACGACGAACTCCAGAAACCCCTCGTCGCCCAGCGTCTGGCCCGACAGGTTGATGCTGCAACTGCGCCGGTCGGGCAGACGCAACGCGCCGCTGCTGATGGCCGCGAGCGTAGTCTGTACCACCCAGCGATCGATATGCGTCATCAGGTGGTAACGTTCGGCCGAGGCCATGAACTGACCCGGGGGGATGGCGGCGCCGCTGTCGTCACGCAGGCGCAACAGCACCTCGACGGCCGGCCCCTGCGCCACTCGCCCGCCCAGGGCGATGATGGCCTGTGTGTACAGCTCGAAGCGTCCCTCCTTGAGCGCCGCCTGGATTTTCTGCAGCCACTGGATCTCGCCACGCTGCCGGGCCAGCGCCTCGTCGCGCGCGGAGTAGACGTGCACGCGGCCGCGGCCCTGCTGTTTGGCCACGTAACAGGCGGAGTCCGCCGCCGAGAGGACATCCTCCAGACTGCCGCTCTCCTTGCCGATCTGAACCAGGCCCACGGACACGCCGACATTGAAGATCTTGTTCTGCCAGACGAAGCGGTAGCCGGCCACCGCCTGGCAGACATCCTCGGCGATCTGACGGGCCTTCTCCAACGGACAGCCGACCAGCAGCATGCCGAACTCGTCGCCGCCGAGGCGGGCCACGGAGTCCGAGTCGCGGACCTCCTCGCGAATCAGCCCGGAGAGCTCCCGGAGCATGTTGTCGCCTGCCACGTGACCGCAGGTGTCGTTGACCGCCTTGAACCGGTCGAGGTCGAGATAGCACAGCACATGCGAACCGTCCTCGGAGCGCGCGGAGACCAGCGCCTCTTCCAGGCGCCGCTGGAACTCGTGGCGGTTCAGCAGGCCGGTCAGAGCGTCATGGCTGGCCTGATAGGACATCTGCCGGGTCAGCCTTCGCATCTCGGTGACGTCGTGCAGCACCACCACACAGCCGGTGAGCTGACCCGCCGGATCGCGCAGCGGCGAGGCGGTCAGTTCGACGGAGCATTCGCGCGTGCCGGTCTTGGACAGCAGCACGGCGCGGCGGCCCAGATTGACCCGCCGTCGCTCGCTCAGGCTGCGCGCCACGGGGTCGCCCAGGGACTTGCGATCGACCTCGTCGATCAGCGCAACGAGATCCACCAGTCCGCGGCCCGCCGCCGCGCTGCGCGCCACCCCGAGCAATTGCTCCGCAGCCTCGTTCATGTAGACGATCTGGCCGTCGGGATCCGTAGTGATCACCCCCTCGCCAATCGAATCGAGGGTCAGCCGGGCCTGCAGGCGGCCGCGCTGCAGACCGGCATCAAGCCCCTTGCGCCAGCCGATGTCGCGGGCCACGGTGAGCACCGCCGGCACGCCGTCGTGCGTGATCCGTTGGCAGGCCAGTTCGACGGTCAGAGGCTCGTCGCCGCTGCCGGAGAGCTGTACCTCGAGTTTCTGCGGCGCCGACGCGGGGCCTTCAGTGGGCAGATCGGCCAACATGCGGCGCGTGGAGGCCCGCCAGGCTGGTCGTACCAGATCGATGAACGGACGGCCGACCGGCGTCGCGGCCTCAGCACCGAGCTGCAGCTTCGCTGCGTCGTTGGCGAACACCACACTGTCCTCGGTGTGTACCAGCACCACCTCCGGTTGCGCCGTGAGCCAGGGCTCGAGCGTGCGCCAGTCCGCGCCGCGCTCCGCCTGGTCGCTGCGGGCACGCTGGGCGGCCAGCCGCTGGACGGCGACGACTGCCGTATCGAATGCGGGATCATCGCGAGGTCTGAGGTCGGCTGCGCCCTCGCCGGCCACGACCCGCTCGACCGCTGCCGCCAGCGCCGACAAGTCACTCTGCCTGCGCCTGCGCGCGGTCACCAGGGCCACTGCCAGCGCAACGGCCACACCGCCGGCCGCCACCGCCAAGCCGAGCAAGGGCAGCTCGCTCATGCCTGGCCTGTCCCAGCTGCTGTTCGCCCGCGCTCTGGCATGAAGCATGTCCCGTCTGGCCGGCGAACCGGCGAGCTGCGTACCCCCGGGAGACCACAGCCTCCCTGGAAGGGGCCTGCGTGCACTCGGACCAACGTTGCAGAATAGCCGATGGCCGGCTCGTCGGCGCCGTGCTTTCACCATAATATGCCTGCCCGGATCCGAGGCTTTGCCTTGTACCGGTGAGGCGTTCTCCGTACCCTTACCGGACCTCAATCCAGTGCCTGGAGCCATGATGACGAGCATTGAGCTTGCCCGGGAACAGATGCTGGGCCAGCAGATTCGTGCCTGGGAAGTCCTCGACGAGCGCGTGATCGCCGCAATGCGCAGCGTACCACGTGAGCAGTTCGTCCCCGAGGCCTACCAGGACCTGGCCTTCGCCGACGCCCCGATACCCCTCGCCCACGGCGAGGAGATGATGGCGCCAAAGATCGAAGGCCGCATGTTGCAGGCCCTGGCCCTGTCGCCGGAGGACAGCGTCCTCGAGATCGGCACCGGCAGTGGCTTCATCACCGCCTGTCTGGCAAGTCTGGCAGGCTCGGTGCTCAGCCTGGACATCCACGATGACTTTGTCATTGCAGCCGGGCCCCGGCTGGCCGCCCTCGGCAAGACTGCGGCGCGACTGCAGACGGCCGATGTTTTCAGTTTCCGGCCGAGCGAGACGTTCGACGCGATCGCCCTGACGGGCTCGTTGCCGCAGTTCGACGAGCGCTTTGTCGACTGGCTGAACCCTGGTGGTCGACTGTTCTGCATCGTCGGGCAGGCCCCGGTCATGGACGCCCGCCTCATCCAGAAGACCGCGACCGGCGAATGGCTGGAAGAGTCCCTGTTTGAAACCGTCGTGCCACCACTGCGCAACGCGTTGCGCCCGCCCCGATTCCAGTTCTGAATGTTCAAGGTCAGCAGTGTATGAAGGAACTCACGCCAGTCCAGTACCGCCAGCGCTGGAGCGAAGAGGACGAACGCGAAGGCCGCGTGGTCATGATCGATGTGCGCGAGGATCACGAACTCGAGGTCTCCCGTCTGCCCAACGCCATTCACATTCCCATGGGGGAAGTGCCGGGCCGAATGAGCGAACTGGACCGCGAGCGCCCGCTGGTCGTGCTGTGTCGCAGCGGCGGACGTAGCGGCCAGATCGTGCAGTATCTGCAGCAGCAGGGCTTCGAGGACATCTACAATCTCGCCGGCGGCATCAACGAGTGGGCCGAGACCGTCGATACGACACTGACGGTCTATTGAACCCTTTTCGGTCTACTGATGTAGTGTTATAGTAGACCACAACACCTGACTTGCAGGACATTGCTCATGCTTTCCCGGCTCCTCGCCCCTGTCGCCCTTGCGCCTGTTGCTCTCGCGCTGATCGCCGTCGCCTGCCCGGTCCAGGCTGAGGAGCGCCTGCTGGACATCTACCAGCGTGCCCTGCAGAGCGATCCACGGATCCGCGAAGCCGAAGCCATTTACCAGGCAGAACTGGAAACCCGACCGCAGGCGCGGGCCGCCATGCTGCCGCAGATCACCGGCACCGCCTCGCGCAGCTGGAGCGATGCCGAGGGCAGCCAGCGATTCCTCAATTTCAACCCGATCGAGAACGAACTCCAGACCATCGAAACGGCCTTCGAACAGGATGCCCGCACGACCAACTGGCAGATCGAGTTGCGCCAGACCCTGTTCCGCTGGGACCAGTGGATCAATTTCCGCCAGAGCGACAAGCGCATCGCCCGGGCGGAAACCGAATTCGAGGCCGCCAAGCAGGATCTCATGCTGCGCGTATCGGAAGCCTACTTCGAGGTGCTGGCGGCGCAGGACACCCTCGGCGCCGCCCAGGCAACGCAGCGGGCGATCGAGCGTCAGCTGGAGCAGGCGCAGACGCGCTTCGAAGTCGGCCTGATCGCCATTACCGACGTCCAGGAAGCCCAAGCCGCATTCGACCGTTCCGTGGCCGACGAAATTGCCGCCCAGCGGGTGCTGGCCTCGGCCCGGGAAGCGCTGCGCGAGCTGACCGGGGAGCACGTCACCCGCCTGGCTGCCCCGCGCGACGAGCTGCCCCTGGTGCCGCCGTCACCGGCTTCGGAAAGCGCCTGGGTGGACACGGCACTGGCGCAGAACCTGGAACTCGTGGCCACCCGGATCGCCTCTGAAATCGCCAGCGACGACGTGCGCATCCGCCGCACCGGTCACTACCCGACACTCGATCTGGTCGCCAGCCGCAGCGATGTCACCACGCGCGCCGACCGGTCCAACAACGGCGGTCCGACCACACCCTTCGACAGCGACTCACAATCCGACAGCATTTCCATCCAGTTACGCGTGCCGCTGTTCAGCGGTGGCGGCACGTCCTCGCAGGTGCGTGAAGCCGTGTTCCGCCACCGAGCGGCCCGCGAAGCCGTGGATCGGGTGTCCCGCCAGACCGAACGCCAGGCCCGTGACGCCTACATGGGTGTGGTCACGGAGATCAGCCGGGTGCGCGCTCTCGAACAGGCAGTGACCTCATCGCGCACCGCGCTGGAGGCCACCGAGACCGGGTTCGAGGTCGGCACCCGCACCACGGTTGACGTGCTCGATGCGCGCCGGCGCCTGTTCGATGCGGAGACCACCTATGCGCGCAGCCGCTACGACTACATCGTGAACGTGCTTCGCCTCAAGCGCTCCTCGGGCATTCTCGCCCTGCAGGACCTCGAGGAAGTGGACAGCTGGCTGGAGCGCTGAGAAGCGCTCAGCGCTCGCGCGACGGCGCCGCCTCGAGCAGCGGCTCGATCAGCCCGAGCAGCCGCACCAGCGCCCCGCGGTTTCCCTCCACCACCGCACGACCCCGCTCGCCCATGGCGTCGCGGGCCGACCGGTCGGCCAGCAGCGCCATGACTGCCAGTGCCAGCGTGTCGGCGTCGCGAACCTCGCGCGCAGCCCCTTCGGCCAGGAATTGCCGAGCGATGTCCTCGCTGTTGAAGGTGTGCGGTCCGACCAGCACCGGCAGGCCGAGCGAGGCCGGTTCGAGCAGGTTGTGCCCCCCGATCGGCACCAGGCTGCCGGCGACCAGGGCGACGTCCGAGGCGGCATAAAAGGTCATCAGTTCACCCAGGGTATCGCCCAGGAACACCGCCTGCGCCGGGCGCAGCCGGTGGCCGCTGCTGCGACGGACATACCCGATGCCCTCACGCTCCAGCCACTCGGCCACGGGACCGAAGCGCTCGGGATGACGCGGGACCAGCAGCAGCACGGCCTCCGGAAACTGGCGCAGCACCTGCCGATGGGCGGCCAGCGCGATCGCCTCTTCGCCGGCATGGGTACTTGCCGCCACCCACACCGGCCGCGCGCCGGCCTGCGCGGCCCTGAACTCGCGCCCAAGCTGGCGCACCTCCTCGGGCAACTCGTAGTCGAACTTGAGGTTACCGGTGACGTGGGTGCGTGCGGCCGGGGCGCCCACCGACTGGAAGCGCTCCGCGTCGGCCTGGCTCTGCGCGGCGATCACGATGCCATGCGACAGGGTTTCGCGAAACAGGCTGACCAGTCGCCGGTAGCGTCCCACCGAGCGCGGTGAGATCCGTGCACTGGCCAGTACCAGGGGTATCCCCCTGCGTCCACACTCGTTGAACAGGTTGGGCCAGAGCTCGGTCTCCATGATGATGGCGAGGTCCGGGCGCACCCGATCAAAGAAACGGCGCACGGACCCCGGAAGGTCATAGGGCACGAAGCGACGATCGACACTGCTACCGAACAGCGCCGTGGCGCGGGCCGCGCCGGTCGGCGTCATCGAGGTGATGACCAGGGGCCGGTCGGGGTACTGACGCTGCAGCGCCCGCACCAGCGATGCCGCAGCCTGCACTTCGCCGACCGAGACCGCGTGCACCCAGATCGCCCCCGGGCGCGATAACCGGCGCCCCAGGCCGAAGCGTTGCCCGAGGTGCTTCCAATAGCCGCGGTTCCGGCGCCCCCGCCAGAGAATGACCCCGATCAGCACCGGGGTCAGCAGGTAGGACAGCGTGATGTAGAGTATGCGCAAGGTGCGCCCGGAAAAACCGCGGGGCGTCAGCTCATCCGCACTTCGAATCGCCGCAGTTCAGACAGGTCATGCAGCCGTCCATCATGACGACCGCCACCGTGTTGCACTTCGTGCAGAGTTGCGCACCCTCGGGGAACTCGCTCTTTGCAAAGGCGTCCTGCTGACTGGTGGCCGCCTCGAACTCCTGGCGTTTCTGTTCGATCAGCCGTTTCTGATGCTCATCCAGGCCCTGCGGGCGCAACAGCCCGATGGTGACCAGGTGCTTCTCGACGATGTGACCCAGCTCGGCGATCAGCGAGGGCATGAACTTGCCGCCCGGCTGCCAGTAGCCGCCACGCGGATCGAACACGGCCTTGAGCTCGTCGACGATGAAGGTCACGTCGCCACCCTTGCGGAACACCGCCGACATGATGCGCGTCAACGCCACGATCCACTGGTAATGGTCGAGATTCTTCGAGTTGATGAAAATCTCGAAGGGGCGACGCTGCTCGTGCTCCGTACCTTCGTTGAGAATGATGTCGTTGATGGTCACGTACATGGCATGGTCCGACACCGGCGTCTTGACCTTGTAGGTCGAGCCGATGAGCACTTCCGGACGCTCGAGCTTCTCGTGCATCCGGATGACCTTGGCGGATTCCTTCTGCGCCTCCGTCTGGGCGGGCGCAGACGCGGCCGGCGCTGGCGTGCCGGCCGCGGCGCTGACCTCGACCGCCGGCACCTTGTCTGCCTGCTCGGCCTCCGGCTTCTGCACGCCGTAGTTGATGATTTTCCTGTCGATCTTGATACGCGTCATGGGAACGCTTCCCCCTGCTTGTCGGCCGCGGCCGATCAGAACTTGCCGTAATACCCTTCCTTGAGCGCATCGTAGAGATTCGCGGCGGTATGCACTTCACCGTCGTATTCGATCTCCTCGTCGCCGCGGACCTTGACTTCGCTGCCGTCTTCCAGAGTGAACACGTAGGTGGTGTTCTTGAGATCGGACTCCTTCACCAGCACGCCCTGGAACGCCTCGGGATTGAAGCGGAAGGTGGTGCAGCCCTTGAGACCCTGCTCGTAGGCATACATGTAGATGTCCTTGAAATCCTCGTAGTCGTAGTCTGTCGGCACGTTGGCCGTCTTCGAGATCGAGGAGTCCACCCACAGCTGTGCAGCCGCCTGGATGTCGACATGCTGGGTCGGGGTGACATCGTCGGCCACCGTGAAATACTCGGGCAGCTGTTCCTCGGGCTTGTCGGAAAACGGCATCGCCTTCGGATTGATCAGGTGCCGGTAGGCCAGCAGCTCGAAGGAGAACACGTCCACCCGCTCCTTGCTCTTGCGCCCCTCACGGATCACGTTGCGGAAATAGTGGTGCGCGAAGCTCGGCTCGATGCCGTTGGAGGCATTGTTGGCCAGCGACAGCGAGATCGTACCGGTGGGCGCGATCGAACTGTGGTGCGTGAACCGGGCGCCGACCTCGGCCAGCTGGTCGACCAGCTCGGGCGCGGCGTCCGCCACCCGCTGCATGTAGCGGCTGTAGCGGGAGTGCAGGATGCGCCCCGGGATACGATCGCCTGGCTGGTAGCCGTCCCGCACCATCTCCGGGCGCTTGCGCAGCATCTCCGGGGTGACCGTGAACTCCTCGAGCATGATCGGCGCCGGGCCTTTTTCGCGGGCCAGCTCGAGTGCCGTCTCCCAGCCGGCCAGGGCCATTTCGCGCGAGACATTCTGGGTGAATGCCACCGAGGAGCGCGAGCCATATTTCATGGTCATCATGGTGATGGTCGAACCGAGCCCGAGGAAGCCCATGCCGTGGCGGCGCTTGCGGGTGATTTCCTCGCGCTGGCGGCCGAGCGGCAGGCCGTTGATCTCCACGACGTTATCGAGCATGCGCGTGAACACCCGGACGACATCGCGATACTGCTCCCAGTCGAACCGTGCCTTGTCCGTGAACGGATCGATGACGAACTTGGTCAGGTTGACCGAGCCAAGCAGGCAGGAACCGTAAGGCGGCAGCGGCTGTTCGCCGCAGTTGTGCGCATGCAGGCCGTTGCCATCGAAGCAGTTCACCCCAGGCACCTGGACGTCGTAGACCTCTGCCACGCCGTCGGTGACCAGGGCGCTGACCCGTGCGATGAAACGTTCCTGGTAGAGCGTCTCGCCGGCCGCGGCCAGCCAGCTCTCGAGCCGCTGCTGGCGCTCGGTGTCGGCGAATCCAATGCGCCGGGCGAACTCGGCAAGATTGCTGCCACGAAGCATCAGCTGGCCCGCCTGGGCATCGACCGACGCGATCACCCCGAGCCGCTGCAGCATACGCTGCAGCGCGCCCAACGACGGGCCATCGTGGCCGAGGTTGACATCATTGCCGCCCAGCAGCACGAGCTGCAGCTGGCCGTCGCGCTCCTCGAGACGGCCGCGCACGTCGAACCACGCACGCAGGAAGCCGGCATGGAAACGGCTTGAGGTGCGCTCCACAGCCGCCGACACCTCGCCGCTGCCGGCCGCAAGCCCCAGACGACGTGCCAGGCCGGAGAGCCCGGGCACAGCCAGACGGTATTCACCGCGCTCAGGCACTTCCTGCCAGCCCACAAACCCGGTGCCGCCGGTCAGGGCCTTGGCCGCGTCGGTCACCCGACCCATGATGCCGCGCACGCTGCCGGCAATGCCGGCATACGGGGCATTCGCCGCCACGGGGGTGCGCCACAGCGACAGCCAGGCCTGCTCCTGCTCGACGCGCCCGCGACTGACGAGCATGCCCAACAGATAGCCTTCATCCTCTGAAAGCTCACCGGTCCAGTACGGGTTGTGACGATGATCCTGCAGCAGCACCCGGTCGCCCCGGCGCAGCTCACCGGCCTCACACCAGGCGGTCACGGGCTGACCGGCTGCGAAGCCCGTCACGCGCCGCACGCGATGATCCGGCGTCAGCCGTAAAGTATGCCCCTCGGCAGTCTCCAGCCGCAGGACTTCGCGGATCCCGGTCTGGAAGAAGCCGGCCTCGGTGGTGTCATGCAGCCGCCCGTCGACGCGCACACTGAAGCGGCGACCGAGCAGCTCACCGACCTGCCGCGGACCCTCGCCCGTATTCACCCAGGTATCAGCCGTGACGCAGGGGTTGGTGGCGCGGATGTCCTCGCACCACCAGTTGTTGTTCATCTCGTTGACCCGATCGATCAGCACGAAGCCCGGCTCGGCGAAATCGTAGGTCGAGGCCATGATGACGTCCCACACCCGCCGCGCCGGCACCGTCCGGTACACCTTGCAGGCCACCAGACCGACCTCGTTGCGGGCGTAGCGTCGGTCTTCCCCTGGCCACTCGCGCCAGACGAAGGTCTCTTCGTCGGCGAGATCCAGCGACTCCTGACGCACCTCTGCCTCGGTCACCGGAAAGGCCAGGCGCCAGGGCTGATCCTCGCGCACCGCCTGCATGAATTCGTCGGTGATCAGCAGCGAGAGGTTGAACTGGCGCAGCCGGCCGTCTTCCCGCTTGGCCCGAACGAAGTCCAGGGCATCCGGATGGCCCACGTCGAACGTGCCCATCTGCGCGCCGCGCCGGCCACCGGCCGAGGACACGGTGAAACACATGCGATCGTAGATATCCATGAACGACAGCGGCCCGGAGGTGTACGCACCGGCACCCGAAACATAGGCCCCGCGCGGCCGCAGGGTGGAGAACTCGTAGCCGATACCGCAGCCGGCCTTCAGCGTGAGCCCGGCCTCGTGCACCTTGTTCAGGATGTCATCCATCGAATCCTCGATGGTGCCGGAGACCGTGCAGTTGATCGTGGAGGTGGCCGGCTTGTGCGCCAGCGCCCCGGCGTTGGAGGTGATGCGGCCGGCGGGAATCGCCCCGCGCTGCAGCGCCCAGACAAACCGCTCATACCAGTATTCCCGCACCTCCGGCGCCTCGACATCCGCCAGGGCACGGGCCACGCGGGCGTAGGTGTCCTGGATGCTGCGGTCTACCGGGGTACCGTCCTTGGTGGCGAGACGGTACTTCTTTTCCCAGATATCGAGCGAGGCTTCCTGAAACGGGATCTCGGCACTCGGTGGTGTATCCATCTTCACGGCGATCTTCATGATTCGACACTGGCTCCCCTGGCTGGCCCGGGCCGGACGCTGACAAGCTGTCCGGCGGCGGAACGGGCGTCTGTCCCGCTGTGCCCGCGCGACCCTGCAGCCACTGCGAGCGGGATGATTCTTTGTGGTGACCCCTGGAACACAAGATATTGTGCCCTGTGCCTGAACTGTAGGCCCCAGTCCGGGGAGTGTCAAGGCTTTTGTAAAACCAGAAAATAAAGGGTTTACTCTAACAAAAACAATTGATTACTTCGACAATAGGCGCGTTTTTCCGGGGCATTCCGGATTATCGGCGGGGCCGGTCCGCCCTGCGACCAGACACAAGATCTTGTGGCTGCTAACGCACAGGTTCTCCACCTGCCACGCACCGCTTGTCCACACCTTGATCCACAGCCCGCGCCCCGCCAGCCGGGTGGGAGCCCCCCCCGGTCGCGGCCGATGGGGTTGAAAGCCGACACCTCCGCCCTCATAGCCCCCTGAACTGGGGCCCTGGGGTGAGGCGCTGGAACTATTGCGCCTCGGACCGGTCCTGAACACGCACGGGCGGTGGCCAGCGGATGTCCGCGTCGCCCGTTTGAATCCGCCGTCTCATCAGAGGGTTGCCATGAACACAGTTCGAACCGCCTGCCGACCGCGCCCCAACCGCCTGCTGCTGCCGCTGCTCGCGCTGACCGTGGCGGGCGCCGCCGCGCTGGCCCCGTCGCAGGCGACGGCCGCACTGCCGCTGGACGTCTCCGGCGAACGCCTGCCCAGCCTGGCGCCGATGATCGAGGAAGTCTCGCCAGCGGTCGTCAACATCGCGGTCCGCGGCAGCGTGGAAGTCCGCAACCCGTTCATGGAAGACCCGTTCTTCCGGCGCTTCTTCGGCATGCCCGAAGAAGGCCCGGGCCAGCGGCGGCGCTTCCAGAGCGCAGGCTCCGGGGTGATCGTGGATGCCGAACAGGGCTACCTGCTGACCAACCACCACGTCATCCAGAATGCCGAGGAAATCACCATCACGCTGGTCGACGGCCGCGAACTCAAGGCCGAGGTCGTCGGCTCCGACCGCGGGTCGGACATCGCGGTACTCAAGGTCGACAGCAATGGCCTCAAGGCCATTCGCGTGGCCGATTCCGACGAATCGCGCGTAGGCGACTTCGTGGTGGCCATCGGCAATCCCTTCGGCCTGGCCCACACCGTCACCTCCGGTATCGTCAGCGCCCTCGGGCGCTCGGGCCTGAACCCGGAGGGCTACGAGGACTTCATCCAGACCGATGCCTCAATCAACCCCGGCAACTCCGGGGGCGCGCTGGTCAACCTGCGCGGTGAACTCATCGGTATCAATACGGCGATCTTTGCCGCCCGTGGCGGCGGCAATATCGGCATCGGCTTCGCCATTCCGGTGAACATGGCCCAGGCCATCATGGACCAGATCCTCGAGTTCGGCGAAGTCCGCCGCGGCCTGCTGGGCGTGAACATCTTCCCGGTGACACAAAGCACCGCCGAGGCCTATGGGCTCGACGAGGCGCGTGGCGCCCTGGTCGTGCAGGTCAGCCCGGGCTCGGCCGCCGAGCAGGCGGGCGTGCAGATCGACGATGTCATCATTTCGGTCAACGACCGCCGTGTCGACGATCCCAACCAGCTGCGCAACACCATCGGCATGAAGCGGGTGGGCGAAGAAGTGCGCCTGGGTCTCATCCGCGACGGGCAGCGCGTGAACCTGACCGCCACGCTGCAGGAGGCCGGGACCGCGGAAATTGAGAGCGGTGATGCCGGCAGCATTGATCCCGCACTCGAGGGCGCGCAGTTCTCCAACTACACCTCGGCGCGGCCGAACTACATCGGCCAGGATGGCGTGCTGGTCACCGAGGTGGCTGACGGCACCCCAGCCGCCCAGCGGGGGCTGCGCAACGGCGACATCATCCTCGCGGTGAACCGCAACCGGGTGCGTAACCTGGCCGAGCTGCAGACGGCGATCGAGGGCTCCGGAGCGGTGATCCTGCGGGTGCGACGCGGCAACCAGAATCTGCTCGTGCCGATCCGCTGAGTGCTGCGCCGCGACACCTGCGGCACTGCTACACTGGCGGGGTGAACGCGCCATGGCACGCCACCCCGCCACTTCGCCGCCTGCGACTGCTCGCGGCGGCGTTGATGATCTGCGCGCCCGCAGCGTCGGCGATCGCCGACGCTGACCCCCTGCTGCTGCTCGAGGCCCAGCGCGCAGCCTTCCGCGAGGCCTGGCCCCATGCCGAGCGCGGCCAGTGGGCGCGGATCGAGCCCAGCCTGGCGCTGCTCGAGGACTATGTACTCTATCCCGAGCTTCGTGGCGCCTGGCTGCGCGCCACGGTCTCGCAGCGCAGCCGCGACGAACTGCTGGCCTACCTGGACCGTTACCCCGGGCATCCTTCGGGCCGAGAACTCATGCTGCGCTGGCTCTCGGTGCTGGCCAGCCGCGAAGACTGGCCGGGGTATCTCGAGGTGTATCACCGGCTTGGCGGCTCGGAGAGTGCGCGGCTGCGCTGCCTGGCCGCGCGCGCCGAGCTCGCCACCGGCCTCACGGAGGGCTGGCACGAGCGCGCACTGGCGTTGTGGCGGGTGGGCATCAGCCAGCCGGAGGACTGTGACCCGGTGTTCGCGCGCCTGCGCCGCGACGGTCATCTCGACGAGGCCGCCGTGCGCGAGCGGATGGCGTTGGCCATCGAGGCCCGGCAGTTCCAGCTCGCGCGCTTCCTCGCCCGCTCGCTGCCCGCCGAGGACCTCCGGCTGGTCGAGCGCTGGGAGGCGATGCAGGAGGACCCCGCAGCGCGTCTGGGCGGGTACCCGGAATCTTCAGACCGCGACGCCGAGTGGGCGCGGGTGCGCTATGGGCTGCTGGTGCTGGCCGCGCGCGACACGGAACTGGCGTTCAACCACTGGCAGCGCCTGGCGCCACACTACGCCACCGCCGATGCCGACGAGGTCGGCCGGCGCATCGCGCTGGCGGGTGCCCGGCGCAATCGCCCGAACGCCGACACTCTGCTGGCAGCGCTACCCGGTGCGGCGGTCGATCTCGAGGTCCGTCACTGGCGGCTGCGCCTGGCGCTGCGCGAGGGCGACTGGGCCGGCGCGCTGGACGCCACCACCACGCCCGAGGATGACACCGCACTGAGCTTCTGGCGCGGCCGCGCGCTGGAGGCGCTGGCGCAGCCCGAGCAGGCCGCCGCAGCCTTCCGGCAAGTGGCCGACGAACGCAATCTCTACGGCTTTCTCGCCGCCGAGCGCAGTGGCCGCCCCAAAGCCCTGCAGCATCGTCCCACGCCGGTCGATCTGCGGTTGCGCCTGGCACTGGAGGCGCGCCCCGAGTTCATCCACGCGCGCGAACTGTTCAAGGTCGGCTTGGACAGCCGCGGGCGCAGCGCCTGGGCCCGCGCCATCGCCGATCTACCCCCGGAGGCGCTCGCCCAGGCGGCCCTGCTGGCGCATGAGTGGGGCTGGCACTCGCGTGCCATCGCGACCGCGGCACGCGCGGGGCTGATGGATGACCTCGAAATCCGCTACCCGCTGGCCTGGCAGGAGCGCTTCAGCGAGACCGCGGCCCAGGCGCGGCTGCCCAGTCCATGGACGATCGGCGTGGCGCGCAATGAGAGCCTGTTCGTGCCCGACATCGCCTCACCGGCCGGCGCGGTCGGACTCATGCAGCTGATGCCGGCCACCGGCCGCGAGGTCGCCCGCGAGCTGCGCCTGCCCTTCCAGGGCCTGGCGACGCTCATCGATCCGGACACCAATATCCGCCTGGGGACCCGCTATCTGGAACGCATGCTGGCGCGCTTCGACCAGCATTTCGTGCTGGCCACGGCAGCCTACAACGCGGGACCGACGCGGGTGCAACGCTGGCTGCCGGACACGGCTCTGCCGGCCGATGCCTGGATCGAACTGATTCCCTTCGACGAAACACGGACCTACGTCCACCGGGTCATGGCCAGCAAAGCGATCTTCCACTGGCGGCTGACCGGCGAGGAGCTCGCGCTCGCGGAGATCATGCGCGACGTCCCACCGGCTGGCCTATAATTCCGGCATGTCTGAAAAATCCATCTGCATTCTTGGCGGCACCGGCTTCCTCGGCACCCGCCTGGCGACACGTCTCGCGCGCGACGGCCACAGTCTGCTGGTCCCCAGCCGCTATCGCGAAGGCGGACGGCATCTGCTGGTGCTGCCCAGCCTGACCCTGGTCCAGGACGATCCGCACGATCGCGACCGGCTGGCAGCGCGGCTGCGCGGCTGCGACGTGGTGATCAACCTGGTCGGCATCCTGAACGAACGTGGGCGCGATGGCTCGGGCTTTCGCCGCGCGCATACCGAGTTCGCCCGCACCGTCGTGCATGCCGCCCGCGAGGCCGGCGTCCGGCGGCTGCTGCACATGAGCGCGCTCAAGGCCAATGCCGAGCGCGGGCCAAGCCATTACCTGCGCAGCAAGGGCGAGGCCGAGCAGGTGGTGCGCGAAGAATGCGGCCCGGACCTCGCCTGGACGATCTTCCAGCCCTCGGTGATCTTCGGGCCGAACGACAGCTTCCTCAACCGCTTCGCCGGGCTGCTCCGGTTCCTGCCGGTGCTGCCGCTGGCGCGGCCGGACGCCCGCTTTGCGCCGGTATATGTGGAGGACGTGGTCGAGGCCATGGTGCGCTGCCTCGAGGATGCCGACACCTGGGGCCAGACCTACCAGCTCTGCGGGCCAACCATCTACACGCTGCGTGAACTGGTCACCTATGTGGCCGACACCCTGGAACGGCGCCGGGCGATTGTCGGCCTGCCGGACTGGGCCTCGCGACTGCAGGCACGGATCATGGACTTCGTGCCTGGCAAACCCTTCTCCACCGACAACGACCGCTCGCTGACGGTCAACAGCGTGTGCAGCGACTCGGGTTTCGAGGCGCTGGGGCTGCGGCCACGGTCACTGGAGACCGTCGCACCCCGCTACCTGCGCCGCGACACCGAGCGCCGACGCCTGAGCGATCTGCGCGCCTCGGCACGCCGCTAGCCGCAGGTCGCCCTCCAGCAGGGCCGCCAGCGCGGCGTGTCGGGCCTCCGGCGCCAGGGCGCCGAGTTCGGCCGCCCTGGCGTGGAAGTCGGGCATGTCCGCGGACAGTGCGATCAGGCGATGGAAGGCCGGCACCAGGTCGCGATAGGTGGCCACCGCCAGCAGGTGGGCGTTGTTCAGCGGCCGGGCGAAGAACCCGTCGAACGTCGGGCCTTCGACCCAGTCGGCACGCTGTTCAGCGTAGTCCAGGCGGAGCTGCTGGAACGCCTCGGCCTCGGCCTGGCGCATCTCCTCGGCGGACAGGCCACTGGCATAGAGGGCGGCGAGGCGCTCACGCTGGCGCTCCAGCAGCGCATCGAGCACGCCGCGACGTGCCAGCAGCCGCTCGTAGTCGGCCAGGGCCGCCGCCTGCCCGGTGTGTGTCAGCCACAGGCGCGTGCCGTGCTCCTCGACCGCCGTGGCGTAGGCCTCGTTGAAGCGCGTGTCATCGGCGATATACAGCTGCTGGTGGGCGAGCTCATGGAAGATGATGCCGGCGAGGTAGGTCTCGCCGCGACTGACCATGGTGTTCAGCAGCGGGTCGGCAAACCGCCCGAGCGTCGAGTAGGCGGCGACCTGGCCGACCTGCACATGGTAGCCCTCGGCCGCCAGGCGGGTCGCGTGCCGCCGGGCCCGCTGCTCGCTGAAGTAGCCCCGGTAGCTGAGACAGCCCGCGACCGGGAAACACCAGATTTTCGGTGCCAGGGAAAACTCCGGAACCGCGACCACATTCCACACCACCGCCTCACGACCCAGGTCGGCATAGCGGGTGTAGCTGGCATTGTCGGGCAGACCCAGCGTCTCGACCGCGAAGCGACGGATCGCCTGGGCCTGTTCGAGCGCACGGGTAAGCTCTGTATCGATGCCAGGATCGGCCAACACCCGGTCGATGGGCTCGGCGGCGCGCATCAGCGCCAGGTGGCCACTGGCCGCCTGCATGTAATAGCAGCCGCCGAGCGGCAGCAGGGCGATCAGCAGAAGGATCAGCAGGCCGGGCGTGCGCATGGTCACCGACGATAGCACGCGGCTCTGCGATAATGGCGGGATGGAAAACCCCTCGATGGAGATCTACCAGGTCGGCGGCGCGGTGCGCGACCGGCTGCTCGGCCGGCCCGTGGTCGAGACCGACTGGGTGGTTGTCGGCGCCCGGCCCGAGGCGCTGCGCGCGCGTGGCTTCAAGCAGGTCGGCCGCGATTTTCCAGTGTTCCTGCATCCGGACACCGGCGAGGAGTACGCGCTGGCCCGCACCGAGCGCAAGACCGCGCCGGGCTACCACGGCTTCGAGTTCGACTGCGCCGAGACCGTGACGCTGGAGGAGGACCTGGCGCGCCGCGACCTGACCATCAACGCCATGGCCATGGCTGCTGACGGCCGCGTGATCGACCCCTGGGGCGGCCAGCGCGACCTCCAGGCCCGGTTGCTGCGACACGTCTCGCCTGCCTTCATCGAAGACCCGGTTCGCATCCTGCGGGTGGCCCGCTTTGCCGCCCGCTTCGCCCCGCTGGGTTTCAGGGTCGCCGACGAGACCCTGGCGCTGATGCAGGCCATGGTGGTCGACGGCGAGGTCGATGCGCTGGTGCCCGAGCGGGTCTGGCAGGAAACCCACCGGGCGCTTGGCGAGGACTCGCCCCAGGTGTTCTTCGAAGTGCTGCGGGCCTGCGGCGCGCTGGCCCGGATCTTCCCGGAGATCGAGGCGCTGTTCGGCGTGCCACAACCCGAGCGCTGGCACCCCGAAATCGACACCGGTGTGCACTTCCTGATGGTGATGGAACAGGCCGCGCTGCTCTCGCCCAAGACCACCGTGCGCTTTGCCGCCCTGTGCCACGACCTGGGCAAGGGCGAAACCGACCCGGCGATCTGGCCCAGCCACCGCGGGCATGAGGAGGCCAGCGTGCGCCTGACCCACGCGCTGTGTGATCGGCTGCGCGTGCCCAACGCGCATCGTGATCTCGCGGTGAAGGTCTCGCGCTACCACGGCCTGGTGCATCGCGCCCACGAACTGCGGCCGCAGACGCTGCTGAAGATGATTGAGGCCGTCGACGGCCTGCGGCGACCGGAACTGCTGGAGGATTTCCTGCTGGCCTGCGAGGCCGACGCCCGCGGGCGCACCGGGCTTGAGTTCGACCCTTACCCGCAGGCGGCCCTGATCCAGGCGGCGGCGCGTGCCGCTGGTGAAGTTCAGGCCAAGGCACTGCTCGCCGACGGCCTGCAGGGCAAGGCCCTGGGCGACGCGCTGCACGCGCGGCGCGTGCACGCCATCAGCGAACGTCTCGCCGACC
This sequence comes from Gammaproteobacteria bacterium, assembly GCA_007693855.1. Classification (GTDB taxonomy): domain Bacteria; phylum Pseudomonadota; class Gammaproteobacteria; order Steroidobacterales; family PWYM01; genus PWYM01. Next base: position 40,734 of record RECU01000063.1, read on the forward strand.
AGCGGCTCTGAGCTCGCCGCCGGAGCCAGGGCCGGAGCCGGGGCCACACCCGGTCAACGCCGATCGCTCACAGCCGGTCGCGCAGATCCCGCAACCCGAACCCGGGCGGGGTCGTCTCCAGGCCACGCACCAGCGCCATCACACGAAAGCGCTCCCCCATCTCGCCGGGCAGTACCAGGGTCTTCACCGCCTGCAGGGCCTGCAGCGCCGAAGCGTCGCCAGCCCCCGCCTCCGGCAGCAGGCCCTCGAGCCCGCCATCGAGCAGGTAATGCGCCTGGGTGGTGAAGCCCGCCACCTCCCAGCCAGCCGCCACCGCGGCCTCGGCCACGGCGGTGAAATCCACCCAGGCGGTGATGTCCTGCAGCCCGGGCAGGACCAGCGGATCGTCGTGGGCGCGCTGCCGGTAATGGCAGCGCAGCGTGCCGCCCGTGCGCTCGGGCAGATACAGCTCGGCCCGCGGCAGTCCGTAATCGATGAACAGCGCCGCGCCGCGCTCGAACCCCCCAAGCAGCGTCGCCAGCCAGGGCGCAAGCAGCGGACAGAACTCGCCCTCGGCCCCCGCAGGCAGCCCGTCCAGTGCCTCGCCAAGCTGTGCGCGCACGCTCGCGGCGAACGCCGGATCGAACGGTGCGGTGCGCCAGCAGAACCCCCCGGCCTCATCCAGCGCCACCCCCAACTGCAGCGGACCCTCGGCGCTGACACGGAAGCGCTCGACCGGCAGGGCGTCGAGCACCTCGTTGGCCACCAGGATGCCGGCCGCCTCCCCCTCAGGGGGTGACTGCACCCAGGCCACCCGCGCGAGCAGGGGTGCCGGCAGGCGCTCGGCCAGGCGGGCACGCTGGCGGGCGGCGAGCTCGGCACTGGGCTCGAGCACGAGATAGCGCGTCGGCAGGGCATCGAGTTCGGCCAGGGCCGGCAGCAGCGAGGCGGCCAGCGCGCCGGTTCCGGCCCCGGGCTCCAGCAGCACCGGGCGCGCCAGCGCCTGCAGCAGCGGCGCGAGCTGGCGTGCCAGCGCCTGGCCGAACAGGGGCGTGAGCTCAGGCGCCGTGATGAAGTCGCCTGCCGGCCCCAGCTTGGTGCTGCCGGCGCTGTAATACCCAAGCCCCGGCGCGTAGAGCGCAAGCTCCATGTACCGCGCAAAGCTCAGCCAGCCGCCGGCCGCCTGAAGTGCGGCGACGAGGTGCGCACGCACACGTTCTCCATGCGCCAGCGCGTCGGGTTCGGGCGGCGGCAGGGCCGCTGCAGAGGATGTCCTGGGGGGTAACGTCGCGCGGGACACGGCCGAATCCGTGGCGTAGACCAGACCGTAGTGTACCCTTGCATCCCGCCGGCGCGCGCCGGTGCCCTGTGGTAACGCTGGAAAGTTTTTCTCATGAGCGAACTGACTCCCCCGATCCCGCTTGACGGCAAGTGGGCACTGATCACGGGTGCGGCCAAGCGCATTGGTGCGGTCGTCGCCGACACCCTGCATGCCGCTGGCGCCAACATCGCCATTCACTATCGCGGCTCGGCTGCCGAGGCCGAGAAGCTGCAGGCGAAGCTCGAGGCCCGGCGGGCCGATTCGACGCTGCTGCTGCAGGCCGACATCCTCGATACCGCCGCGCTGCCCGGCATGGTCGAGCAACTGATCAAGCACGCCGGCCGGCTCGATGTGCTGATCAACAACGCCTCGAGCTTCTATCCCACGCCCCTCGGCACCGTCACCGAGGCGCAGTGGGACGACCTGATGGGCAGCAATCTGAAGGCACCGCTGTTCCTCTCGCAGGCGGCCCTGCCCCATCTCAAGGCCGCGCGCGGCAGCATCGTCAACATGGTCGATATCCACGCCCAACGCCCGCTGCGTGATCACACCGTGTACGGCCCGGCCAAGGCCGGCCTGGTGATGCTGACGCTGACGCTGGCCAAGGATCTCGGTCCGGACGTGCGCGTCAACGGCGTGGCCCCGGGAGCGATCCTCTGGCCCGACGACGGCATGAGCGACAAGCTCAAGGCAGGCATTCTGCGGCGTGTGCCCCTGAAGCGCGTCGGCGAGCCGAGCGACATCGCCCGCACCATCCTGTTCCTGACCCGCGATGCGCCCTACATCACCGGGCAGGTGATTGCCGTTGACGGTGGCCGCAGCCTGAACTGGTAGCGCCGGCCTGCCTTTGCATCCAGGGCAGCCTGCGTGCGAGGCTAGGGGATGAACCTGTTCGCCAGTCTGCCGCTGCTCCCCGCCCTGCGCGAGGCGATCGATGCCGCGGGCTACACCGAGCCCACCGCGGTGCAGGCCGAGACGCTGCCGGCCATCCTGGCCGGGCGTGACGTGATCGCCCAGGCGCCCACCGGCAGCGGCAAGACGGCGGCCTTCGGCCTGGGCCTGCTGCAGCGGCTGGACGTGGGCGGCGTGCGCACCCAGGCGCTGGTGCTCTGTCCCACCCGTGAGCTGGCAGACCAGGTGGCACGCGAAGTGCGCCGACTGGCCATGGCCATTCCGAACGTCAAGCTGCTGCTGCTCACCGGCGGCGTGCCGCTGGGCCCTCAGCTCGCCTCGTTGACGCACGCCCCGCACATCGTCGTCGGCACGCCGGGGCGCGTGGCCGACCTGCTGCGGCGGCAGGCGCTTTCCGCGGCGGACATCGCCACCCTGGTCCTGGATGAAGCCGACCGCATGCTCGACATGGGCTTCGAGGAGATCCTCGAGGAGATCATCGGGCAGCTGCCGCGCGAGCGCCAGACGCTGCTGTTCTCGGCCACCTGGCCCGAGTCCGTGAGACAGATCGCGCGCGCGGCCCTGCGCTCACCGCTGGAGGTGAGCGTAGAGGGTGCCGTGAGCCAGCCGGAGATCGCCCAGTGGTTTCATGAGGTCGACACCCGCGACAAACCCGCGGCGCTGGCCGCCCTGCTGCAGCGGCACCAGCCGGCCTCGACCGTGGTGTTCTGCAATACCCGCGACGATGCCGACACGCTGTGCGACGCCCTGCAGATCAAGGGGTTCGCCACCGCCGCGCTGCACGGGAAACTCGAGCAGCGCGAGCGCGACGAGGTGCTCATCCGGTTCGCCAATGGCAGCCTGAACGTGCTCGTGGCCAGCGATGTCGCCGCCCGCGGGCTCGACGTCAAGGCGCTGGCCTGCGTGGTGAACTACGAGTTGCCGGGCGATCCGGATGTCTACGTGCACCGCATCGGGCGGACCGCCCGGGCAGGCAATACCGGGCTGGCCCTGAGCCTGGTCGCCGCCCGGGAAATGCCGCGGGCATTGCGGCTGGGCGAGCACCTGGGCATGCCCCTGCCATGGGCGAAGATCCCACCCGCGGACGGCGACGCAGCGCCCATTCCCCGCGCCGAGATGCGCACCTTGCGGATCGAGGGCGGGCGCAGTGACAAGCTTCGCCCGGGCGACCTCCTGGGGGCCCTGACCGGCGAGGCCGGGCTGGCCGCCCAGCACATCGGCAAGATCGACATCCTGGCCACGCGGGCCTTCGTGGCCGTGCACCGCGAGCAGGCGGATCGCGCCCTCAAGGCACTGCAGGCCGGAAAGATCAAGGGGCGACGCTTCCGGGTGAGAAAGCTCTAGCCCGACCGGGGCGCTAGTAGTGCGGGGGGCGCTCGTCGCCCGGGCCCGCCTCACCGGCCTGCGCACGCTCGAGCAGCTGGCGCAGGCGCTGAAGCTGCGCCTGGAGATCATCGATGCGGTCCTGCTGGCGGATGATCACGCCGTCGAGCTGGTTCACCAGATCGTCCAGAAAGGCATAGCGGCCTTCGAGGTCGGTCAGCCGCTGCTCCAGCTCGGTCGAACTCACGTGTTCACCTCAGCACGTCTTTCAATAGGCGCCAATGTAGAACTCGGCCGGGGTGCGCGGCAGCCAGGTGGGCGCCTCCTCCAGCGCGCGGGCTGGCGCCATCGCCGGCATCGCCAGGGTCCCGGTCGGGCAGGCCCCCGTGGCGAGGTAGTCCAGTGCAGTACGCAGCGAGGCCTCGTCCGGATCACCGAGCGCGAAGTCGAGGTCGTCCGCGGCCCTGCACAGTACCGGCGCACCATCGACCGGCAGGCCGCCGAAGTAGTCGGCGCGGCCATCGGCATTCGCGATATCGAAGCTGATCGGACGCAACCTCAGGCCACAGGCCGTCGAATCGAAGCCCTCCTGCCCCACCGGTTTCCCAAAGGTCCGGTCGCCGACCATGGCGACCTCGAGATGGGGCTCGAGGCCATTGAGCAGCAGTTCGCTGGCCGACGCGCTACCACGCGAGGTGATGAAGACGATACGCGCGGGCATGACCGTCTGTGGCAGGGGTTCGAATCGGTATTCCTCGTTCAAGGCAGAGCGCGCCGGATTGAAGCGGATCTGGTAGTAGACCTCGCCCTGGGCCGCAAGCCCCCCCAGCAGATCGCCGAGCAGCTCCGCGGTACTGACCAGGCCGCCACCGTTGTAGCGGAGGTCGATCACGTAATCGGTAATTCCCGCTTCCCGGAACTCCTGGAACAGAGTATTCAGCGCCGTATCGGCCGTCCGGATGAAGGCCCGAAAATCGATGTAGGCGATCCCCGGCGTGCCCGGCTGCGCAAAGACCTGATGGGTCGGGATCGGCACGGTGTCCACCTCGGCCTTGGCCACGGTGACTTCGAACTCGCTGCCGTCAAGTCGACGGATGCGGAAGGTGCGCTGGAGCCCGACGTCGGGCGGCCCGGCGGCTTGCTGAAGCTCGGACGAGTTGGTGACCGGCTGCCCATTGATACTCAGGATCACCTGGCCGCGCTCGAACCCGGCCGCCTCGGCCGGACTGCCCTGGACCACGAAGGTGATTCGCATGCCACCGCCCTCCGGCCGCGAGCCGAAGCCGAACCCGGCAAAGGCGCCGGACTGGATGAAGGCGTTGTCCTCGGCGATGGTGGTCAGAAAGCTGAAGCGCGCGCCTCGCTTGCGCTGCACCCGGGCGGGCTCGACCAGGAAGCTGAGCAACTCCTGGGCGGTGGACCGACTGGAAGCCGTGGCCCCCTCGGGCAGCAGATCGTTGTAGAGGTATTTCGTGCGCATCTCGCTGAGCACGAACTGGCGCTCCTGCAGGCTGGTGCACCCGGTGGCCGCGCCGCCACCACCGCCCCCCCCGCCGATAGGCGGTGGCGCCGACTCGCCGCCACTTCCGCCGCCACAGCCACTCAGCAGAAGGACACACATCGTCAGTGATACTGCATGGCGGATCATCGCTCATCTCCATGGGCGCCAGGCGCTTCAGCCAGCGTCTCCAGCCGGCCCCGGCGTGTCAAGTCGGCCATGCCAGCCGACGCCTCGCGCCAGTGCTCGACGAAGCGCTGGCCGGTCAGGGGATGACGGTGGTCGGGCGCGAGGTCGGCGAGCGGACGCAGCACGAAGGCGTATTCGAGCACATCACGCCGCGGCAGCCGCAGCGGCGCGCTGACCAGGTCGCCATAACACAGCAGGTCGAGATCGAGGGTGACTTCGGGCTGGCCGCGCACACGCCCGGTGGCCTGCTCGATGGTTTTCAGGGTGGCGATCAGCGCCTCGGGTGCAAGCGTCGTGCGCCCCCGCACCACCATGTTCAGATACGCCGCGCCGCCGCCAATGGCCTCGCTCGCGTAGACCTCGGAGGCGCGCATGTCCTCGAGCACTTCCCCGAGCGCGAGGCAGGCGTGTTTCAGGTGCCCGACCGGGCGAGCATTGCTGCCGAGGCCGATGAAGACCTCAACCGTCGAAGTCGCCATCGCGACGCTCGATGATCACGCCCACTTCGCGCGCGCCGCGCACGGCACCGGGCTTGCCGACGCTGAGCTTCACCCACTTCACGCCGAACTCGGTGATCATGATCCGCGCCAGCGCCTCGGCCAGGGTCTCGACCAGGCGGAATTCCGACGCCTCGATGAAGGCGATCAGCCGCTGGGCGACGTCGTGATAGTTCAGCGCGTCCTCGATGCGATCGGTGGCGGCGGCATCGCGGGCCTTGGTGGCGAACTCGAGATCGATGGCAATGGTCTGGCGCACCTTGCGCTCCCAGTCCCAGATCCCTATCACGGCCTCCACCTGGAGCCCCCTGAGATAAATGATGTCCATACGGCTGTAGCTTCCCTGCGTCAGTGGTGGACATGGGCCTCGCGCGGCGGCGCGAGCTCGTCGAGTTTCCAGCGCGGCCGCGCCTGCATCGTCGGCAGGTCGGCCGTGGCGTCTCCCAGCCGGCACAGGCCCGCCAGGGCGATCATCGCGCCGTTGTCGGTACAGAAGGCCGGCCGCGGATAATAGACGGCCCCGCCCCGCGAGGCGACCTCCTCGGCCAGCCGACGGCGCAGTTCGCGGTTGGCCCCCACTCCGCCGGCCACCACCAGCCGCTCGAGCCCGGTCTGCTTGAGGGCCTTGAGGCTGCGCGCGACCAGGGTATCGACCACCGCGGCCTGAAACGAGGCGGCGATGTCGGCGCGGGTCTGCGGCGCGAGGGTGCCATCGTCGCCGGCGGCCTCTCGCACGGCCAGCATCACGGCGGTTTTCAGCCCCGAAAAGCTGAAATCCAGTCCCGGCCGGTCGAGCATGGGCCGCGGCAGACGGTAGCGCTTCGGATCGCCCTCCTCGGCCAGCACCGCCAGCCGTGGGCCACCGGGATAGGGCAGGCCCAGCAGCTTGGCGGTCTTGTCGAAGGCCTCACCCGCCGCGTCATCCAGCGTGTCGCCCAGGGTGGTGTAGCGCCCGACGCCGTCGACCCGCACCAGCATGCTGTGCCCCCCGGAGACCAGCAGGGCAAGAAACGGCATGGTCGGCGCCGGGTCCTCGAGCAGCGGCGCCAGCAGGTGTCCTTCCATGTGGTGCACCGGGAGCGCCGGCACGCCCCAGGCATAGGCCAGCGCGCTGGCCACCCCGGCGCCCACCATCAGCGCCCCGACCAGGCCGGGCCCGGCGGTATAGGCCACAGCGTCCACCTCGCCTTCGGCCACGCCAGCCTCGGCAAAGGTGGCCCGCACCAGCGGCACCAGCCGGCGCAGGTGGTCGCGGGAGGCGAGCTCGGGCACGACCCCGCCGAAGGCCGCATGCAGGTCGACCTGACTGAACAGCTGATGGGCGAGCAGGCGCACGGCGCCGTCGGCGTCGCGGGCGCAGAGGGCGACGCCGGTCTCGTCACAGCTGGTTTCAATGCCAAGCACGCGCATGGCGGGCACCTTTCCGAGGGCGATGGCGCGGGGGTCACGCAATTTTGCAATTGTAGCGCGGAGGCAGTAAGCTTTCCGCCCTTTGTCGCTGGCCCGAGCGGGTCGCCTGATGGCGTCCGGCCGGTCAGTTTTATTTTTCTGCCCCGCAGGGGCTCTGGGATACGAGGTCAAGATGCCGAGCGTTCGCGTCAAAGAAAGCGAGCATTTCGATGCCGCATTGCGGCGGTTCAAGCGTGCCTGCGAAAAGGCTGGCGTGCTCACCGAACTGCGTCGCCGCGAGTACTACGAGAAGCCCACGCAGGAGCGTAAGCGCAAGAAAGCCGCTGCCGTGAAGCGCCACCTGAAGAAGCTGTCGCGCGAGCAGGGCCGTCGCACCCGCCTGTATTGATCTCCGCGAGACGCACACCTGCGTCGAGGCCGTGACATGAGCCTCAAAAGCCAACTCAACGACGACGTCAAGACCGCCTTGCGCGCCGGCGACAAGGCGCGGCTGGTCGTGCTGCGGATGGCGCTCGCCGCGATCAAGCAGCGCGAGGTGGACGAGCGCATCGAACTCGACGAGGCGCAGGAACTCGCCACGCTCGAGAAGATGATCAAGCAGCGGCGTGAATCCGCCGCCCAGTACGAGCGCGGCCAGCGCGAGGATCTCGCGGCCAAGGAACGCGCCGAGATCGACCTGCTCTCCGCCTACCTGCCCGCGCAACTGACCGACACCGAGATCGACGCCCTGGTCGAGGCCGCGATCGCCGAGACCGGCGCGGCCTCGGTGCGGGACATGGGTCAGGTGATGGGCCTGCTCAAGCAGCGCGCCGCCGGGCGTGCCGACATGGGGCAGGTCAGCCAGCGCGTCAAGGCGCGCCTGGCCGGCTGAGCGGCCGGCCGCCCCCGCCGCTGCACCACCGGCGAGCGCCCCTTGCGCCCGCGCGCCCGCCGCGCGGTACACTGAGCGATCCCGCATGCAGGCTGTCAGCATGAGCGGACGCATCCCACAGGCCTTCATCGACGAGCTGCTCGCACGCGCCGACATCATCGAGGTGCTCGGCAGCCGCCTGCAGCTGAAAAAGGCCGGGCGCGAATACAAGGCGCTGTGCCCGTTCCACAACGAAAAAACCCCATCCTTCACGATCAGCCCTGACAAGGGCTTCTACCATTGCTTCGGCTGCGGCGCCCACGGCACAGCACTGGGATTTCTGATGGAGCACGACCGCCTGCCCTTCGTCGAGGCGGTCGAGGAGCTCGCCGGGATGGTCGGGCTGGAGGTGCCACGGGAAGACAGCCCGGCGGCCCGGGTGCAGCGGTCTCATCACGAGCTCCTCGCCCAGGCGGCGAGGATTTACCGGGAACTGCTGAAGGACTCCGCCGACGCCGTAGCCTACCTGAAGGGCCGTGGCATCGACGGCCCCACCGCGGCACGCTTTCACCTCGGCTATGCGCCCGATGCCTGGGACACGATCCAGCAGCGCCTCGGCGGCGGACCGGACGCCGAGCAGGCGCTGCTTGAGGTCGGCCTGCTCACCGAGAACGAGCGCGGCCGCCGCTATGACCGCTTCCGGGGGCGCATCATGTTCCCGATCCGCGATCTGCGTGGCCGCGTGATCGGCTTCGGCGCCCGGGTGCTCGGCGAAGGCGAGCCCAAGTACCTGAACTCACCCGAGACACCGGTGTTCCACAAGGGCCGCGAGCTTTACGGTCTGTATGAGGCGCGCCAGGCGCTGCGCCAGGTGACGCGGCTGGTGGTGGTTGAGGGTTACATGGACGTGATCGGCCTGGCCCGCCACGGGATCGCCTACGCGGTGGCCACGCTGGGTACGGCGACCACCTCCGAGCAGCTGGCCCGGCTGTTCCGCGTTGCCGACGAGGTGGTGTTCTGCTTCGACGGCGACCGCGCCGGCCGGGCTGCCGCCTGGCGGGCGCTCGAGAACGCCCTGCCTGAAGCCCGCGAGGGCCGACAGATCGGCTTTCTGTTCCTGCCGGAGGGCGAGGACCCCGACTCGCTGGTGGCGCGCGAGGGCGCCAACGCCTTCGAGGCACGCTTGTCACAGGTCCAGCCGCTGTCGGATTTTCTGGTCGAGCGGCTGGCCCAGGCGGTCGATACCGACACGGTGGACGGCCGCGCCCGACTCGCCGAGCAGGCCCGCCCGCTGCTGGCGCGACTGCCGCCAGGGGTGTACCGCGAGCTGTTGCTGGAGAAACTCGCCGCCACGGTCGGACTGGGTGCGGCCCGGCTGGAGAAACTGCTGGCGGCGGGCGACCAGGGCGCAGGCGGCGGACCGGCGGACCGGCGCCCCCCCGCCCGCCCGCGCCCGCGAAGCGGCCGCGCGAGCCTCGTGCGCCAGGCGCTGCTGCGACTGCTGCATTGTCCGCGGGCCGCACTGGAGGGGCCGGATCCCGACTTCCTGGCCACCCTGGATCGCCCGGGGGCGGCACTGCTGCAGGCGGTGATCGAGGACATCCGGGCGCACCCCCGGATCACCCCGGCGATGCTGCTGGAGCACTGGCGCGAGCATCCCGAGGGCCGCCACCTCGGCCGGCTGCTGGACACCGAACTGCTGGTCGATGATGATGCCGCGGCGGACGAATACCGCGACATCATGCAGCGGCTGGCCGTCGAGGCCCGCCGGGCGCGTATCGAAGAACTGAGCGCACGCAGCGGCGCCCTGGAAGAGGCCGAGAAGGCTGAACTGCGGGCGCTGATCGCGGCCAGCGGCCGCTAGCCACCGCGTCGCGGCCCACTCCACGAACTTCTGGAAACGTTTCGACTCAAAGCATATACTTGACAGTTTGCCCCCGTCCGCATGGGAGGTCTTCCCCTTGTCCGAAAACCTAAGTCAGCTGACCGAAGCGCGCCAGTCGGAACTCAAGCTCCTCATTGCCAAGGGCAAGGAGCAGGGCTACCTGACCTACGCAGAGGTCAACGACCACCTGCCCAACGATATCGTCGATCCGGAACAGATCGAGGACATCGTGAACATGATCAACGACATGGGCATCACGGTGCACGAAAAGGCGCCGGATGCCGAGGAACTGCTGCTCTCCGATGCGGCGGTCTCCAGCGACGATGACGCCGCCGAGGAAGCCGCAGCAGCGCTCGCCACCGTCGACAGCGAGTTCGGCCGCACCACCGATCCGGTGCGCATGTATATGCGCGAGATGGGCTCGGTGGAACTGCTCACCCGCGAAGGCGAGATCCGGATTGCCAAGCGCATCGAGGAAGGGCTGGATCAGGTCCGGGTGGCGCTGTCGCACTTCCCAGGCACCATCAATACCTTGCTGAGCGCCTATGAGGGCGTGCGAAGCGGCGAGACCCGCCTGCAGGATCTGGTCACCGGCATCATCGACCCGAATGCGCCCGACGAGATCGCCTCGCCGAACACCCCGAAGAACGATGATGAGGCCTCTGGCAAGGGTCCCAAGGCCGACAAGGACAAGAAAGACGCGGGCAAGAAAGGCGCCAAGGGCAAGGCCGCCAGCGACGATGACGACGACGACGATGACGACGACGCCGACAGCGACGAACCGGTCGATACCGGCGCCGACCCGGTGGAAACCGAAACGCGCATGGTGGCGCTGGCCGCAGACCTCAAGAAGCTGGTCAACGCACTGAACCGCCATGGCATGCGTCATGCGTCCACGCGCAAGGCGCGCGAGGCCGTCACCGCCACGTTCATGGAGTTCAAGCTGGCGCCCAAGCTGTTCGAGCTGATGGTGCATGACCTGCGCGAGACCGTCGGCCAGGTCCGCAGCCTCGAGCGTGAGGTGATGGCCATCTGCGTGCGCGATGCCGGCATGCCGCGCAAGGACTTCATCAACAGCTTCCCGAAAAACGAGACCAACCTCGAGTGGGTCGAGAAGCACATCCGGGCCAAGCGCAAGCATTCCTCCCAGCTCGGCAAGCTGAAAGACGAAATCATCCGTCGCCAGAAGAAGCTCGCCAAACTGGAGACCGAGGCTCACCTGTCGATCGCCGAGATCAAGGAGATCAACCGGCAGATGTCGATCGGCGAGGCCAAGGCGCGCCGCGCCAAGAAGGAAATGGTCGAGGCCAACCTGCGCCTGGTGATCTCCATCGCCAAGAAATACACCAACCGCGGGCTGCAGTTCCTGGACCTCATCCAGGAGGGCAACATCGGTCTGATGAAGGCGGTGGACAAGTTCGAATACCGGCGGGGCTACAAGTTCTCGACCTATGCGACCTGGTGGATCCGCCAGGCCATCACGCGTTCGATTGCCGACCAGGCCCGCACCATTCGTATCCCGGTGCACATGATCGAGACCATCAACAAGCTCAATCGCATCAGCCGCCAGATGCTCCAGGAGATGGGCCGCGAGCCCACGCCCGAGGAGCTGGCCGAGCGCATGGACATGCCCGAGGACAAGGTGCGCAAGGTCCTGAAGATCGCCAAGGAGCCGATCTCCATGGAGACGCCCATCGGGGACGACGAAGACTCGCACCTCGGCGATTTCATCGAAGACACCACAGCCGCCTCGCCGATCGATGCGGCGACGGTCGAGGGCCTGCGCGAGACCACCCACTCGGTACTCGCCGGCCTGACGCCGCGCGAGGCCAAGGTGCTGCGCATGCGCTTCGGCATCGACATGAACACCGACCACACCCTCGAGGAGGTCGGCAAACAGTTCGATGTCACCCGTGAGCGTATCCGTCAGATAGAGGCGAAGGCGCTGCGCAAGCTGCGTCACCCCTCGCGGTCTGACCAGCTTCGCAGTTTCCTGATCGACGACTGAGGCCACGGCAGGCGCTGTGACCGGCATCACGGCGCCGCTTCCCTGCTCTGCTAGCGTGGCGGGTGCGCGTGGCGACTTCCCGCCCCGCGAGCAGCGCGGAGCAGCACCGTGGCCATGGCCGTCAATCTTCAATCCACCGTCGCAGCGCCGGCCTCGGTCAGCGCTCCCGATCGCCTGCGCGTCCTCATCGCTGCCGGTGACCAGACCCTGCGCGCCACCCTGTCACGCTACATCATGCGTGAATGGCCGGCGGCCACCATCACCGCCTGCAACGATTCGGGGCCGATGCTCGCGCGCAAACTCCATGCCCTGCACGGCTACGACCTGATCCTCACCGGCTGCGATTTCGCCTCCAACAGCCGGCTGTGGGATGACGGTGGGCTGCGCTGGCTGGAACAGATCCGCGATGGCGGGCTGCACCCGCCGATCGTGATCGTGGCCGACTGCGGCAGCGAGTACACGGCCGTGCAGACCATGGCGGCGGGGGCTGCCGACTACCTGCCACAGGAACTGCTCAGCCGCGAACTGCTGATCGGCAGGATCCAGCGGCTGCTGGGCGACCCGAACTCGGGCGCCACCGAGCTCACCCGCAAGGCCAGGCGGACTGCCGCCCACATGGGTGTGCGCCCGTACGGCTACGAACTGCTGGACTGCCTGGATTACAGTGGACGCCGCGCCGTGTTCCTGGCCCGCAGCCGCGAGCTCGAGCGCCAGGTCGTGCTGAAGACGCTCTGCGCCGAGGAAGGCGCGCTTACCCTGGATCCGGAATACCAGCGCTTCGCCCGCGAGTTCAATCTGATCTCGTATTTCAATCATCCCGCGGTCGCCGGGATCTTCGAGTTCAAGGCGAATCGGCACCACTGCTACATCGCCATGGAGTATTTCCCGCGCGGCGACCTGCGCCAGCACATGCGTCGGGGGCTCGGTGCGGAGGCAGGCCTGCAGCTTTTCGGCGCGCTGCTCGACGCGCTGCAGCTGGTCCATGAGGCCGGCATCGTGCACCGTGACATCAAGCCCTCTAACGTGATGCTGCGGGATAAGGATCGCGTGGCGCTCATCGACTTCGGCCTGGCTCGACAGGTCAGCGACTTCGTCAACCTCACCATCGCGGGCGAAGTCCACGGCACCCCCTATTACATGAGCCCGGAACAGGCCGAGGGCAACGAGACCGACGAGCGCAGCGATCTCTACAGCTGCGGCATCCTGCTGTTCGAGCTGCTCACCGGCGAGAAGCCGTTCCGCGCCGCCAACGTGCCGGCGATTCTCGATCAGCATGTGCACGCACCGGTCCCGGAGTTGCCAGCCCCGTGGCGGCCACTGCAGCCGGTGCTCGCGCGGCTGCTGGAAAAAGCCCCCAAGGCGCGCTACCAGGACGTGGCCAGCGTGCGCAGTGACCTGCGCAAGGCGCTCGCCGAACTGCGCTGACCCTCAGCGCTCGATGATGGGCAGCAAGGCGCCGTCGGCGCCCCGGCGCGGCAGCACGAACTCGTCCAGCAGGGCTTGCCGGACCTCTTCGTTTTCGGCCTGCACGAGCCGCCGGACAGCCCAGGGATCGAGGTGCGCGGCGAAGCCGGCGATGAAGTCGTACATGAAATCCCGCAGCACGGTCTCCGGACGGAAACCGATCCAGGTCGTCACCCGCGGGAACAGGCCGGCGGCGCTGAGCGCCACCAGTTCCTTGTCGGCCGGGTCGACCGCCATCGCCGCCACCACCCCCACGCCCATGCCAAGGCGCACGTAAGTCTTGATGACGTCGGCATCGCGCGCAGTGAACACCACCTCCGGCGTCAGCCCCTGACGCTCGAAGGCGCTGCGAAACGACGACTCGCCACGCTCGGAGAAGACGTAGGTCACCAGCGGATACTCGGCGAGATCCTGCAGCGTCGCGGGCCGCTCGAGCCGGGTCAGCGGATGGTCCGCCGGCACCAGGATCACCCGGTCCCAGCGATAGCAGGGCAGGCGCAGGAGGTTGGGGAACAGTTCATCGCCACCGGTGGCGATCACGAACTCCACGCGCTTGGCCTCGACCATGTCGGCGAGCTGCTCCGAGGTCCCCTGGTGCAGGCTGAGCGAGACGTCGGGGTAGTCCGCCCGGAACTTGGCGATGGCCCGCGGCAGCACGTAGCGGGCCTGGGTGTGCGTGGTGCCGATGGACAGCAGGCCGCGGTTGTCCTTGTTGATGTTCTGGGCGATGCGCCGGATGTTCTCGGCCTCGCGCAGGATGACCGCGGCGCGCTCGATCACCTCCCGGCCCTCCACCGTGATCTCGGTCAGGCTCTTGCCGCGGCGGATGAACAGCTTCAGGCCCAGCTCGTCCTCGAGCTGGCGGATCTGCTTGCTGACCGCCGGCTGGGAGGTGTGCAGCCGCTCGGCGGCGGCCGTGATGTTCAGGCCGTTCTCGGCGACCGCCAGGACATAGCGCAGCTGCTGCAGTTTCATACGCGAATTATCCGCCGTTGCGCGGCCGGGCGCCACGCGGCCGTGCCTGCTGGACCAATACGCGGCCCGAGCACACCTGGCTCAGCGCTGCAGGATGGCCACTGCGCTGACCCCGGGCGCGCCATAGACATGTGAGTAGCCGACCCGCGGGCGCCCCGGCACCTGCCGCGGCCCCGCCGCGCCGCGCAGCTGCAGGACGTTCTCATAGACCTGGCGCAGGCCCGAGGCGCCGATCGGCTCGCCGTTGGCCAGGCAGCCGCCGTCGGTATTCACCGGCAGGCGACCCCCGATCTCGGTCTCGCCCTCGCGCAGCATGCGCGCCTGCTCGCCATCGGCACAGAAGCCATTCTCGGCCATGTGCATGATTTCGGCGCCGGACTCGGTGTCCTGCAGCTGGGCGATGTCGATGTCCTCCGGGCCCAGGCCCGCCGCCTCGAAGGCTGCACGCGAGGCGGTCACCGACGGGCTTGGTGCCTGTTCGAGCGCCTGACAGGGGCTGAACACCTCGAAGGAGCCGAAGTGACGGGTGCGCATGCTCACGGCCTTGACGTAAATCGGCGTACGCCCCAGCCGGCGCACCAGATCACCCCGGCAGAGTACCAGCGCCACGGCGCCCTCACTCGGCGAGCAGAACATGTACTTGCGCAGCGGGTGGCTGACCATCGGGGAGCTGGCGATCTCCTCATAGGACACCGGCCGACGGCGCCAGGCGTAAGGGTTGTGCTCGGCGTTGCGGAAGGCCTTCTCGGCCACCCGGATCAGCGCATCCTCGGTGAGACCATGATCGTGCATGTACTTCTGGATCTTCATGGCGAAGAACTGGGTGGTCAGCGCGAGTCCCACCTCGCCGTACCACTGGCCCAGGCCCCAGTCGGCCGGATTGACCTCGAAAGCCCCCCGCGGATGCTTGTCGAAGCCCACCGCCATGGCGATGTCGTGCTCGCCGGAGCGGATCGCGGCTACCGCCGCCGCCAGTGCGCTGCCCCCGGTGGCGCAGCCGTTGGCCACGTTGATGAACGACAGCCCCGTCAGCCCCAGACGATTGACCATGGTGTCGGCATTGCCGGCGCTGGTGCTGCCGCCGAAGGCGCACTGGATATCGCGCCACTGCAGGCTGGCGTCCGCCAGCGCCTCGCGGGCGGCGTGGACGCCCTGCTCCAGCCCGGACACCCCCTCGGTCCGTCCAAAGGGGTGGATGCCGATGCCGATGATTGCCACGTCCATGTCAGCCCTCCTCGCCATCTGCAGCCAGCGGACGGAAGGCGAAGGTCACCACTTCCCGGCCTGCCGCGTCGGTGGTCAGCGGCACAAACGTCAGTTCCATCTCCATGCCGATCGCCAGCTGTGCGGGATCAGCCACCGTCAGCGGGGCCTCCACGCGGGTCTCGCCGGGCAGCTCCACGTAGCCCACACCGTAGGGGCGGAAGCGGTCGGGCGTGGCCGGGCCGGCATACGGCAGCTTGGGCGGAAACGACTGGATGGTCCAGGTCCACAGCCGCCCGCGCGTGCCCAGCCTGCGCTGCGCGACCCGGTCGCTGCAGCAGGCGGGGCAACTGGTCTGCGCCGGGAAGACAATGGTGCCGCAGTCGTGGCATTCGCTGCCCAGCAGCCTCGGCGCCTCGTCGGGCCAGGTGAACAGGGCCGGGTCGACCGGAACGCGCTCGGCGGACATGGTGTCTTCTCCCCCCAGTGGGCCCGCGGGTGCGTGCCCGGGGGCCGGCGTGCATGAGCCTGGCTGCAACATAGCGGGCGGCGACGCACAGAACAAGCCGCCGGATTGCGCTCTACCGAGACGCGGTAGGGGCAAGCCCTGATTTACCCCCCGGCAGCACCCATGGGAGGCTCCCCCAGCAGCAGCAGGACGGCCACGTTCCATATCACGTGCAGGCCGATTGCCGGCAGCACACTGTCGTGACGATCGCGGAACAGGCCGAACACCAGCGACGGCGCAAAGACGAGGGTGGCATGCACCGCACCGCGAAGCGGCAGATGGGCGAGCGAGAACAGCACGCTGGTCAGCAGATTGGCCAGCGTCAGCGGGCCGGCGGCCCGGGCGGCCGTGCGCCGGAGCAGCCAGGGCTGCAGCAGGCCGCGAAAGACCAGCTCCTCAAGCACCGGGTAGACCAGACCGAACAGCAGCAGGGCCGTCCATGCAGGCCCCGCCCCGGCGCCGAACACCAGCCGGGCGCCGAACACCACCGCAATGCCCAGCACGCAGGCGGTCCACCACCAGGGATCGCGCCACCAGGCCGTCACGACGCGCCTGTCACCGTTCTGTCACACGGCATTGTTACGGTCTGCACGTTGGCAAATGACAACACCGCATCCTTTCTGCAACAGCGGGCCGCGCCAGTATACGGCGGCGGCTTCAAATCGTTCCGGTTGTGCCGCTCGCGACTGGCGCAGCCCTTAGAAAAACCCACCGTAGAAGCAAGGGGTAACCCATGAAAACATCGCGAACACTGGGGCTGGCGGTCGCCGCCCTGATGGGCAGCATGGCGGTCAGCGCGCCCGCGCTGGCCTCACCGGAGACCGACCGGCTGATCGAGATCCTGGTCGCCAAGGGCATCCTCACCCAGCAGGAGGCCGAGGCCATTCGTGCCGAGGTGGCCGAGCCACAGCCCTCGGCGCTGGAGACCCCGGTGCGCAGTGACGTGCAGTACGATCCGGTCGAGCCCTTCACCGATGACGAGCCGGCGATCCGCGTCCGACGCCTGGCGATCGACTCAGCCGACGGCCGCGACCGCTTCAGCATCCGTGGCCGTCTCCAGTACGACGTGGAACGGGTCGATTTCGGCAGCGACATCCAGAACGTCGCGCGCCAGGGCAACCCCTTCCCGAGCTACGGCAGCCGCTTCCGGCGCCTGCGCCTCGGTGCGCTGGGCATCATGCACAACGACTGGGAATGGCAGCTCGAAGTCGACTTCTCGGATGAGGAAGTCGGCCTGGCCAACGCCTACATCGCCTACCTGATGCCCCATGGGCGCCTGGCTTTCGGCCACTTCAAGGAGCCCTTCGGCCTGGAGTACGCGACGAGCTCGCGGCGCATCACCTTCATGGAGCGCTCCGCCGCCTCGGATGCCTACAAGGTCAATCGCGAGCCCGGCATCATGTACGAGACGATTCAGCCGAACTGGTATGGCGCCTTCGGCGTTTTCGGTGGCGGCACTGCCTTTAACCGTGACGTCGAAGAGGGCTGGGCGCTGTCCGGGCGCCTGACCGGCGCGCCGTATCTGGACGGCAACAACTACGTGCACATCGGCGCGGCGGTCAACCAGCGGCGTAATGCCGTCAACAAGGCCACCAACCTCTATGAGTCGGTGCGGTTGCGCACCCGCGAGGGCGCCCGCGCCATCGACGCGCGTCTGATCGGCCGTGACGATCTCGAAGGCGTCAGCAAGTTCACCCGCTACGGCCTGGAACTCGCCGCCGGTCGCGGCCCATGGTCGATGCAGGGCGAGTACATCTGGGTCGACATCGATCTTGACCGCGACGCGCTGGTCCGCGCGCTCGGCGCCAACGCCACATCCGAAAGCTCCCTCACCCAGAAAGGCTGGTACGTCCAGGGGAGTTACTTCCTGACCGGTGAGCACAGCAACTATCGCGCCTTCTCGGGCGATTTCGGCCGGGTCACCCCGAACCGGAATTTCTCGCTGCGTGAGGGGGGCTGGGGTGCCTGGGAGGCGGCGGTGCGCTATTCGATGGCGGACTCACTGGAGCACACCCGGCCAGGTCGCGGGCAGAAGCTCGAGCACTGGACGGCAGGCCTCAACTGGTACCTGAACCCGGAAGTCATCTTCAAGTTCAACGTCATGTATCTCGAGGGCGAGCGCGACGTGTTCAAGGATGACGGCTGGGTGTATGGCGCCCGCTTCCAATACGAATTCTGATTCAGGCGAGGACTCTTCATCATGAAACGACTCACACCATTGGCCCTGGCCATGGCGCTCGCCTACTCCGCCAGCGCCTCGGCCGCATTACTCAACGGCAATTTCGCGGAATACGATCCCCCTCAGGACGGCTCGACTGCAGGTTACGACCAGAGCGAAGGCCCACCCGGCTGGTACGTCACTGCCACGGTGAGCGGCGGCTCGGTGGTCTATGACGCCGCAGGCGCTGCGACCAGCGGTGGTTACTGGCTGTACGAGGCACCCATTACCAGGGGCTTCGGCGACAGCAAGTTCGAGCAGTGCGTCGCGGTGACCGACGCCGAGGCGCTGGAGATCAGCTACTCGGTGTTTGCCGACACGCCCACCGTGGACGCCACCGCGCTGGGCATCCGCGTCAATCCCAACTTCTACGCGAACCTCGAGGACTGCCTGGAGGCCCAGGCACTCGACGCCGGCGGCAACCGCCTGAGCGATGGCGGCGCACGCCCGAACGACAATGTCGACTTCACGCTGGGCGCCGACGACGGCAACCAGTGGATCGTGCGCACCCCTGATCAGGAACCCAATCTGCGTTACACCACAGCAGACATCCCGGACGGCACGCGCTTTATGAACCTCAGCATGCGCGCACGCGACAGGCCGGATGGTGGCCGGACCAATGTCAGCCTGCGACTGGACGACATCCGGGTCGTGCAGGGCGGCGTGGACCGCGTGATCAACGGCAGTTTCACGCATGCTCCGCTGTTCGACGGCGCCCCGCTGGTCACCGGCGGCGGCTGGGTCGTCAACCGCGGCGGCGACGCGGACCTGAAGGCTGCGGTCGGCCCGACAACTTTCGCGCTCTCCGGCGACAACGTGTTCTACTTCGAAACGCTGACCGGCAACTTCGGCCTGAACGGTCTCGACCAGTGTTTCTCCCTGGACGGGGCGGACATCCGGCCCTCACTGTTCGCGCTCACGCAGCGCCCGGACCCGGAGCTGCAGATCCGCGTCAACGTGGATTTCTTCACCGACGACAGCTGCACGACGGAAGCCGCGAGCGGACTGCGTATCCGGGAAGACTTCGTGCTTGATGGCGAGGCCGGCGAGTGGCTGCCACTGGTCGCTGGCACCAGCCGCGGACCTGGCGAGTACGCGGACGCCACCCATGCGCTGCTCAGCATTCGGGCACGTGACCGGACCAACGCTGCAGGCGATGGCCCCGGCGAGTTTACACGGGCCGTGGCTATCGATGATGTCAGCGTTGCTGCCGGCGTGGCCACGCCAACGTTCAGCCCGCCGCCCGGGTCCTTCGTCGATTCGGTGACGGTGACGCTGTCCTCGTCGACCGATGGTGCGGTGATTTACTACACCCTCGACGGCTCGGACCCGGACGACACCTCTGCCAACGTACCGAGCGGTGGCACGGTGGAGATCACCTCCAGCTCGACCCTGACGGCGCGGGCGTTCGCCGATGGCGAGTTCTCGGGTCCGCGTGCCGGTGACTACACCATCACCGCCCCGCCCCCGCCGCCGCCCCCGCCGCCGCGTGAGCTGAGCACCGGCTGCAGCGTGTCGGGCCAGCCTTCACCGCTGGATCCGACACTCTGGGTGCTCGCGGGCCTGGCCGGCATGAGCATACTCTGGAGACGGCGCCGGACACGACAGCGCTAGCTGCTGCCAGGCTGCTGGCCTGAACCTGGCAAGGCCCACCGGCGCGATGCGTCGGTGGGCTTTTCTGCTCAGCGTTCGGTCGTCGCCGCATCCCTGACCTTGCGCTTGCGCTCCACGGCGCGCCTGCCCGGACCGCCCTTCATCGCTTCGCGACAATGGTCGTAGAACGCATCGGCGAGCCTCGTTTCCCCGACTCCGGCGGGCGTCATGAACACGTACTCCTGGAGAATCTTCGGACGAAACGGCACGAGCACAATGCCCGTATCCACGTAGCGCTGCGCCAGCAGATCGCTGACCAGGGCAATGCCCACCCCGGCCCCGGAAAACGCACACGCGGCGCCGACATGGTGAGTCTCCAGGCGAATCGATGGACGCACGCGCGCCTCACGAAACGCCTCCTCGATGCGCATGCGCGTCTCGCCGCCACGCCCGATCAGGATCAGCGGCTCACCGTCGAGATCCCCCGCACCCAGAGACCGCTTGTCCGCCAGCCGATGCCCCTCGGGTACCGCGCACACGGTCGTGGCCACCTGCAGGGGCCGCACGGTGATGCCGGGATGCTCGACAGGCAGTTTGCCGAAACCGCAATCCACACTGCGCGTGGAGACCAGGTTGATGATCGAGGGCCGGCTGCGTGAGTCCAGCGACAGCTGCACCTTGGGTCGCGACTCCATGAAACCTGCGATGATCCCGACCAGCGGCCCCTCGGCAAAACTCGGCACGGCAACGACCCGCAGGTGGCCTGCATCGAGCTGCTGCATGTTCGCGGCCAGACTTGCGATCCGGTCCAGGCCCACGAAGGCAAGGTCCACCTCCTCGAACAGCAGCATCGCCTGAGGTGTTGGTACCAGCCTGCCCTTCTCACGGTGGAAGATGGCGAAACCCAGCTCCTGCTCGAGCTGTGCCAGCAGCCGACTGACCGCAGGCTGACTCAAGCCCAGTCGCTTGGCCGCAGCGGTCACCGAACCCATGCGGATGATCTCGCGAAAGCCCTCGAGACTGCGCAGGCTGAGCTTCACCGGTTCACCCCATACCGCCAGCGTATGGCCTGATCAACAAAGCCAATAATCTTGCGGACTTCGGCATGCCGTTCCTAGACTCGGGAAAACGCTGAAACACTCAGGCTGTCTGTTTGCAGCCACAATCATTACCGGGGAGAAGATTTCATGGCGAACCGCAGGAAGTATACCGGAAGACTGTCCCTGAGCAGGCTGGCGGTGCGGGCAGCACTGTTGCCGGTCGCAGCAACCGGGCTGAGCGTCTCGGCGGTTGCGCAGGACACCACAACCAGGACCATTGACGAAGTCGTCGTCACCGGCTCGCGCATTGTGCGTCGCGACATGGATTCGGTGGGGCCGCTGACCACGATCACCCAGGACGATATCGCCGCGGTCGCGCCGCTGGGCATCGGGCAGATCCTGCAGTCGCTGCCGGCCGCCGGTGTCAGCCTGAACTCCAACGGCACGCAGGGCACCTCGTTTGGTGTCAGCTCCGCAAACCTGCGCTACCTCGGCAGTGTCGAGGGCAGCGGCAACCGCACGCTGGTGCTGGTCGATGGCCGACGCTGGATCAACGCGGTGGGCGGTCGGGGTTTTCGCGACTTCGTCGACCTCAACACCATCCCGATGGGCATCGTGGACTCCGTCGAAGTCCTCAAGGATGGCGCCTCCGCCATTTACGGCGCCGATGCCATCTCCGGCGTCATCAATATCCGCACCCGCCGCGACGTCGACGGGCTAGAGGCCACTTTCACCGGTGGCCAGACATCACGCTCGGACGGTCGCAATCTGGGCCTGCAGCTGGTCTACGGCAACCAGTTCGAACGCAGCTCCATCCTGCTGTCGGCCAACTACGTCGATGTCGAGCCGATCTTCACCACCGACCGGCGGCTGACAACCAGGACGTCCGTCCCGCTGACCTCGCCACCCGTCAGTCCGCGCGGACTCTTCGCGCTGCCGGGCCTGACTACGGGCGCGCAGCGCCTGACGCGGATTCCCGGCGCGGCAGGGACGGCGCCCGGTGACTTCCGTCTCGCCAGCTTGCCTGATGACGACTTCAATCCGCTGGCACAGGGTCTCTACCTTGGCGGCCCCAGTGAGCGCATCGGCCTGTTCGGCCGCGTCACCAGCGAGCTGACCAGCAGCACCACCATGTATACCGAGGCGCTGTTCAACCGGCGGCAATCGAGTCAGCTGTTCTCACCGTTTCCGCTGAACATCACGGGTGCCCAGGGCTACACCATCCCCGCAGATCATCCGTTCAACCCCTTCGATGTGGACTTTGCCGGCGGCACCAACCTGCGGTTGCAACGCTGGCTCGATGATGTCGGCAACCGCAGCAACAATCAGGACGTCAAGACGCTGCGCGTGCTGACGGGCTTTGAAGGAAACGTCAATGTCTTCTCGCGCGACTGGCTCTGGGACGCCTTCGGCTCCTACTCGCAGAACGAGGCGACGTTCATCTCGCTGAACCAGGTCGTGTTCGACCGCATTGCGCTGGCGCTGGGTCCCAACGACCGCTGTGTTGCCAACAACTGCGTGCCGCTGAACATCTTCGGCACCATCACCCCGGAGATGGCCGACTACATCCGTCAGACGGCACGCGATGAACACCGCACCACGATGATCAATGCCGGCTTCAACGTCACCGGGTCGCTGGTGGAGTTGCCGGCAGGCCCCCTCGGCGTCGCCTCTGGCGTGGAGTTCCGTCGCGAGACGGGTCTCGACCGCCCGGACGAAGGCGTCAACCTGCCGGCGCAGTTCGTGACCACCAACCGCACCTCGGGTGCACCGCGCGACGGCACCTCGGGCAGCTACAACGTCAAGGAGGCCTTCCTCGAGTTCGACATCCCGCTGCTCGCCGACACGCCGGGGTTCAACCGGCTGGACCTGAGCGCCGCGGTCCGCCACTCCGACTACAGCACCTTCGGCAGTGAGACTACCAGCAAGCTGGGTCTGGCCTGGCGGCCGATCGAGGACGTGCTGCTGCGCGGTACGTGGTCGGAGGGGTTCCGCGCACCGTCCATCCTGGAACTCTTCCAGGGCGGTCGTGAAACCAACTTCCCGGCCATTGATCCCTGCAACGGCGGCGGCGCGGGCCTGCCCGGCTGTGCCGGTGTACCCACCACCTACAACCAGGCGAACTTCGGATCAGGCCTGATTCGCGGTCTCACCGGTGGCAATCCGGACCTGCTCGCCGAGACGGCTGAGACCGTCAGCGTAGGCCTGGTCCTTACACCGCGGTTCGTCGAAGGCCTGTCGTTCTCCATCGACTGGTTCAAGATCGACATCGAGGATGCGATCGCCTTCCGCAGTGCCCAGGCCATCCTCTCGGCCTGCGCCAACCAGGGCGGGGCCAACTGCAACCTGGTTCAGCGCGACCCGACCACCGGCGAGGTGCTGCGCCTGCTGCAGTCGGTCAGCAACTTCGCTGCGGTCGAGGTCGAGGGCGTGGACTTCACCGTCCGCTATGGGTTCACGACGCCAATTGGTGATTTCACCACCGTATTTGACGCCTCGCGGCTGATCCATTTCATCAACAAAGTTCCACAGCCAGACGGCAGCGTGGTGGTAGAGGAACGCGCGGGGCTGGGCGACAGGGCGCGCAGCACATTGCCTCACTGGAAGGGCACAGGCTCGCTGCGCTGGAGCCAGGGCCCATTTGAAGCCGGCTGGCGCGGCCGCTATATCGGCAGCTCGACAGATGTACCGAATAACCCCGTCAACGGTGGCAGGCACGGCTCGATCATCTATCATGACCTGCAGTTCGTTTATAACCTCGACCAGTTCGATGCCAGCGTCACGCTCGGCATCGACAATGTGACCGACCGTTCTCCGCCGGCATCACGTGCCAATGCGCCCATCAACTTCGACATCTACACCTACGACGCACGGGGCGCACACTGGTACGTACGTCTGTTCAAGTCCTTCTGATCTGCCCGAGGGTGGCTGGCGGCTGCGGGGCATGACGCTTGCCTCGCAGCCGCCCGACCCGGACCTGCTCATTTCCGGAGTCCCCCCCGCATGCTTGCCTTCCTGATCCGCCGGTTCATGCAGTCTGCCGGCGTGCTGCTGGCCGTCTCGCTGGTGGTGTTCATCGGCATCTATGCGGTCGGCAATCCGGCAGCCATCCTGCTGCCTGACGACGCCACCGGTGCGGAACTCGATGCCGCGATCGTAAGCCTCGGGCTGGATCGTCCGCTGCCACTGCAGTACCTGACCTTCATCGGCAATGCCATCCGCGGCGATCTGGGCACCTCCTTCGTGTTCAACATACCGTCGATCCAGCTGATCTTCGCCCGGCTGCCGGCCACGCTGGAGCTGGCGATCACCGCCATGGTGCTGGCCATCCTGCT
>RECU01000051.1 GCA_007693855.1 Gammaproteobacteria bacterium
GCGGGATGCCGAAATCCTAGTCCAACCCCAGCTCCCGCATTTTTCGCGTCAGGGTATTCCGCCCCCAGCCGAGCAGCCGCGCGGCATCCTGGCGGCGGCCTCTGACATGCTGGAGCGTCACCCGGATCAGCGTGCGCTCAAGCGCCGGGAGCGCATCGTTGAGCAAGCCGGCGTGGCCGGCGCCAAGGGCGTCCGCGGCCCAGGTCGCCAGCCCCTCGGTCCAGTCGGCCGCAGGCGCTCCGTGCTGGCCCTGGCCACCGAATTCAGCAGGAATATCCTCAGCGCGAATCTCGCTGCCCGGCGCGAGGACCGTCAGGCGCCGGCAGGCGTTGACCAGTTCGCGCACGTTGCCGGGCCAGTCGAAGGCGCTCAAGGTGCGCTCGGCCTCGAGCGACAGGCGTTTCGGGGCGCAACTCAGTTCATCGGCGGCACGCGCGAGATAATGGCGCAGCAGCGCCGGGATGTCCTCGCGACGCTCGCGCAGCGGCGGGACCTGGATGCGCATGACATTCAACCGGTGGAACAGGTCCTCGCGGAACACTCCGTCGGCGACGGCGCGGGCGAGGTCGCGATGGGTCGCCGCGATCACGCGCACATCGACCTTGATCGCGGTCTGGCCGCCGACCCGGTAGAACTCGCGCTCGGCAAGCACTCGCAGCAAGCGCGTCTGCAGGGCCGGGGACATGTCACCGATCTCATCGAGGAACAGGGTGCCGCCATCGGCCTGTTCGAAGCGGCCGATGCGGCGCGACTCAGCGCCGGTGAAGGCGCCTTTTTCGTGACCGAACAGCTCGGACTCGAGGAGCTCGGAGGGAATGGCCGAGGTATTGAGGGCGATGAACGGGGCCGCGGCGCGCGGGCTGTTGTCATGGAGCGCGCGGGCGACCAGCTCCTTGCCGGTGCCGGATTCGCCGGTGATCAGCACGGTCATGGTCGCGTTGGCCAGGCGGCCGATGGCGCGGAAGACATCCTGCATGGCCGGCGCGCGCCCGATGATCGAGGGATAGCCGGTGACCGGCTCGCCGGCGTCGACGCCGGCGTTGCCTGCCGCGGCAGCGCGCTGAACCAGTTCGACCGCCTCGTCGATATCGAAGGGCTTCGGCAGATACTCGAAGGCACCCCCTCGATAGGCGGAAACCGCGCTGTCCAGGTCCGAATAGGCGGTGACGACGATCACCGGGAATCGGTGGCGCTCCCGCTGCAGCCGTTCCATCAATGCGAGGCCGCTCATGTCGGGCATGCGGATGTCGGTGACCAGCACGTCCGGACTGTCTTCAGCGAGGGCTGCGAGCAGGGCGTCGGCGCGCTCGAAGGCGCGCGGGGTCATACCGGCCTGCTCCAGCGCGCGGGTCAGAACCCACCGCACGGATTCATCGTCGTCGACCACCCATACGCGCAGGGAGTCAGTGCTCATGTGCAGCCTCCTCATGGATCGGCAGGCCCACGCGGAAGACGGTGCGCCCCGGCCGGCTGTCGAATTCGATCAGGCCACCATGCCGATTCACCAGCTCCTGGGCCAGCGGCAGGCCGAGACCGGTGCCTGCGTCCCGACCGGTGACCAGTGGGTAGAAAATCGTCTCCTGCAACTCCTCGGTCACGCCCGGGCCGTCGTCTTCGATCTCGATGCTTGCCACCAGACGGTGGCGGATGCCCCCGAGTGTGACATTGCTGCGCGCGCGGGTGCGCAGCACGATGGTGCCCTCGCGGCCGACGGCTTCCAGGGCATTCTTGGCGAGATTGAGAAACGCCTGGATCATCTGCGAGCGATCCAGGCGCAGGGGCGGAAGACTGGGATCGTAATCCCGCAGCACCTGCACATCGGCCGGGGCCTCGGCGGCCACCAGCCGGTAGACGTGCTGCAGAAGTTCGTGGACATTGAGTGACTGCGGATCCGGGTGCCGGCCTGGGCCCAACAGATCGTCGACCAGCGTTTTCAGGCGATCCGCCTCGGCGATGATCACCTGGGTGTATTCCGCAAGGGCGGGATCCGGGAGCGCCCGCTCGAGCAGTTGCGCCGCACCCCGCAGGCCGCCAAGTGGATTCTTGATCTCGTGGGCAAGCTGGAGAATGATCTGGCGACTGACGTCGCGCTGGGCCCGCAGCATGGCGTCGCGGCGAATCCGCAGCCGTGGCGTCTCGTCGTGCAGTTCCACCAGCAGATGGGGCTCACCGCCCGCGTTGCCGGTGACCGGAGTGACGCGGCAGTCGACTACGGTCGCCTCGCCAGTCACACCCTCCAGCAGCACCTCACGCCGGGAAAAGGTCTGGTCGGCAGCCGCGGCCCGCGCGAGCAACGCCGGCAGGGTGTCGGCGCCAGGACCGAGCAGCTGACGCAAGGACTGCCCGAGCGCGCGCTGCGCGCTGGTGCCGAGCAGATCTTCAGCCGCGGCATTCAGATACAACAGCTCATCAGAGGCGGTGACCAGCAGGACGCTGGTGCCCAGGTGATCGAGCAGAGACAGCAGTTCCGGCGGGGGCGCGCTGAGCGGACTGGCCATGGGTCACGCCCCCGAGGAGCCGAGGCCCGGGACCGACGGCAACGGAAGTCGACCTAGGGGCGTTGGCGCTGAGGCTGCTGGATGGAGGTCTGCTGCACGTAGAACGTGCGGGATGGGCTCTCGGCCAGAACCTGCCCATCGGCATTCACAATCGTGGCCTTCAGCGTATGCTCGCCGCGCCAGACGTCCGTAAGCTCGAAGCTGGTGACACCCGCCGGCAGCGGCTCGAGGGCCTGGCCGTCGTAGACCACCTGCAGGCGGTGATCGGCGCGCAGTGCAGGGCGCGTGCGCACGCTCACATTCAGGATCCCGCCGATGTTCCAAAGCGTTTCTTCCTGGCCAGGCTGGATGATCTCCAGCGACTCGTAGGCCGTTTCGGGGTCCGCGGGCGGGGTGGGTGTCGCAGGACGCGGTGCACGCGGGATCGCGGGCGGGCTGAACCCCGGAGGCCGACCAAGCCGTACTTCCTCGGCGCCCTCGCGAGGCCGGTCCGAAAAGTGGACCACGCCTTCCTCGTCGACCCAGCGATACGCCGTACCCTGGGCGAGTGCCACCACCGACCAGAAGACCAGAACGATGCAGGAAATCACGCGCATGCGCAGAGCATACCGCGAACTCCCCCATGGCGACAGCCAGGCGGGCACGGCATCTCGCCGTGCCCGCCATCGCTTACAGGCTGTAGTAGAGGTCGAACTCGACCGGGTGGGTCGTCATGCGCAGCCGCTGAACGTCTGCACTCTTCAGCGCGATGTAGCCGTCGATGAGCTCGTCGGTCATCACGTCGCCGTGCTTGAGGAACTCGCGGTCCTTGTCGAGAGCCTCGAGCGCCTGGTCGAGCGAGAAGCACACCGTGGCCAGGTTCTTCTCCTCTTCCGGCGGCAGGTCGTAGAGATCCTTGTCCATGGCATCGCCAGGGTGGATCTTGTTACGAATGCCGTCCAGGCCGGCCATCAACAGCGCCGTGAAGGCGTAGTACGGGTTGGCGGTGGAGTCCGGGAAGCGCACTTCAATGCGGCGGCCTTTCGGGTTGGCGATATAGGGCACGCGGATTGACGCGGAGCGGTTGCGCGCGGAGTAGGCCAGGATCACCGGGGCCTCGAAGCCGGGCACCAGGCGCTTGTAGCTGTTGGTGCTGGCATTGGTAAAGGCATTGATGGCACGGGCGTGCTTGATGATGCCGCCGATGTAGTACAGCGCGGTTTCCGAGAGGCCACCATAGCCGTCGCCGGTGAACAGGTTCTTGCCATCCTTGGACAGCGACTGGTGGACATGCATGCCGTTGCCGTTATCACCCACCAGCGGCTTCGGCATGAAGGTAGCCGTCTTGCCGTAGCTGTGGGCGACGTTCTGCACGACATACTTGAGGATCTGCACCTCGTCGGCCTTCTTGACCAGCGAGTTGAATCGGGCGCCGATCTCGCACTGCCCGGCGGTGGCGACCTCATGGTGGTGCACCTCGGTCATCACGCCCATTTCCTCGAGGGCAAGACACATGGCCGAGCGGATATCGTGCAGTGAATCGACCGGGGGCACGGGGAAGTAGCCGCCCTTGACCGTCGGCCGGTGGCCGAGGTTGCCGTCCGCGAAAACCTTCTCTGAGTTCCAGCCGGCTTCGGAGGAATCGATCTTGTAGTGCGAACCGCTGATGTCGGACGCCCAACGGACATCATCGAACACGAAGAATTCGTTTTCAGGGCCGAAGAACGCGGCGTCGGCAATACCGCTGGAGTTCAGGTAGGCCTCGGCGCGCTTGGCACAGGAGCGCGGATCACGCGCATACCCCTGCATGGTCGACGGCTCGATGACGTCGCAGCGCAGGTTCAGGGTCAGTTCCTCGGCGAAGATGTCGAGGACCGCGGTTTCTGCGTCCGGCATGAGGATCATGTCGGACTCGTTGATCGCCTTCCAGCCGGCGATCGACGAACCGTCGAACATCTTGCCGTCTTCGAACAGTTCCTCATCCACCGTGTGGGCCGGCACGGTGACATGCTGCTCCTTACCCTTGGTGTCCGTGAACCGCAGGTCAACGAACTTGACCTCTTTTTCCTTCATCATGCCGAGTACTTCAGCGGGACCCATGGTCATTACCTCCAATATGTGAGTGCTTTTATCGTGACAAAGGTTCGGCCGGCCGGCCGGGCACCTCGGGCACTCAAAGAGTGCATGGATCATGCCAGTGCACGTTTCAGGCTATCTGACTGATTTCTGGAGCCCGAGGCGCACCACCTGCGCCCATCATGCACTGATTGTGTGCGCATGCGCCAGACTGGGGCACCACGATAGTGCATGGACAGGCGGTGGGCCGACCCCGCGGACGCCGGTATACTGCTGCGGCTTTGCGATTGCCCGTGGCGCCCAATGCGGGCCGGGGGATGTTGAGCAGGCTCCGCAGGACGGAGGCCTGCGGGAGAACGGTAGATGAGCGACCCGGGTCTAGAGGGCGCACCACGGACTTTTCAGGAGCTGATCCTGACGCTGCAGCGGTATTGGGCCGACCAGGGCTGCGTCGTGCTCCAGCCCTACGACATGGAAATGGGTGCGGGCACCTTCCATGCCGCCACCTTCCTGCGCAGCCTGGGGCCGGAGCCCTGGCGCGCCGCCTACGTCCAGCCCAGCCGCCGGCCGACTGACGGACGCTACGGGGAAAATCCGTTTCGACTGCAGCACTATTACCAATTCCAGGTGGTGCTGAAGCCCTCGCCGGCGGACATCGTGGAACGCTATCTTGATTCGTTGCGGGCGCTGGGCATTGACCCCCAGGTGCACGACGTGCGCCTGGTCGAGGACAACTGGGAGTCGCCGACCCTGGGCGCCTGGGGACTGGGCTGGGAAATCTGGCTCAACGGCATGGAAGTCACGCAATTCACCTACTTCCAGCAGGTCGGTGGCCTGGACTGCCGGCCGGTCACCGGTGAAATCACCTACGGGCTCGAGCGCATCGCCATGTACCTGCAGGGCGTGGAGAGCGTCTACGACCTTCGCTGGGCAGACGGGCCGGAAGGGCCGGTGAGCTATGGCGACGTCTATCATCAGAACGAGGTCGAGCAGTCGCGCTACAACTTCGAGCATGCTGACACCCGCGGTCTGTTCGCCCGGTTCGACGAGAATGAGGCGGCCTGCGAGGCGCTGGTGGCGCAAGGGCTGGCGCTGCCCGCCTACGAACAGGTGCTGAAGGCCTCTCACCATTTCAATCTGCTCGACGCGCGCCGGGCGATCTCGGTCACCGAGCGGCAACGCTACATCCTGCGCGTTCGCGCCATGGCCAGGGCGGTGGCCCAGCGCTATTACGAGAGCCGTGAGGCCATCGGCTTTCCGTTGCTGAAGGTGGCGTCCCATGACTGAACCCACCGTCGACTGCGCCGATTTCCTGCTGGAGATCGGCACCGAGGAATTGCCACCGCGAGCGCTGGGCGCCCTGGCCGGTGCGCTGCGGGAGGGGCTGGGCGCCGCGCTGGGCGATGCAGGGCTGGGCCATGGCGCCATGCACGAATACGCCACGCCGCGGCGACTGGCCGTGGTGGTCGAGGCACTGGCCAGCGCCCAGCCCGACCGCGAGGTCGAGAAACGCGGACCCCCGGTGCGTATCGCCTTCGACGCCGACGGCCAGCCGACGCGTGCCGCTCAGGCCTTCGCCGAGAGCTGCGGCGTGCCGGTGACGGCGCTTGCCCAGCTGGAGACCGATCGCGGCAGCTGGCTGGTTCACCGGGCGGTGGCTGCGGGTGAAAGCGCGGCTGTGCTGCTGCCGGCGATGGTGGCAAAGGTGGTCGACGAGCTGCCCGTGCCGAAGCGGATGCGCTGGGGTGCAGGCACAGCGGAGTTTGCACGACCGGTTCACTGGATCATCATGCTGCACGGCACTGAGGTCATACCGGGAGAGTTGTTCGGGCTGCCGGCCGGACGGGTGACCTACGGCCACCGTTTCATGGCACCGGCGGCGCTGGAACTGGCCACGCCAGACGAGTACGTGCGGCGGCTGGAAGCGGAGGGCCGGGTGGTCGCATCGCTGACAGAACGCCGACGGCGGTTGCTGGAAGCCTGCCAGGCGGCCGCGAGAGAAGCACAGGGGACGCTGGTCGCCGACGAGGCGCTGCTCGACGAGATCACCGCGCTGGTGGAGTGGCCGGTGCCGGTGATCGGGCGTTTCGATCCCGCATTCCTTGAGCTGCCGGATGAGGTGCTGATCGCCACCCTGCAGGGACACCAGCGGTATCTGCCGCTGCGCGGCGCAGACGGCGCGCTGTTGCCGGCGTTCATCGCGGTGGCGAACATCGAGAGCCGCGAGCCTGCGCAGGTGCGCGCCGGCAACGAGCGGGTGGTTCGTCCGCGACTGGCGGATGCGGCGTTTTTTTATCGCCAGGACCGGGCGCAGACGCTGGCCAGCCGCGTCCCGGCACTCGATGCTGTGGTGTTTCAGCATGATCTGGGCTCTGTTCGCGACAAGAGCCTGCGCGTGGCGGCCGCGGCCCACGAGATCGCGCTCGCCACCGGCGGCGATACCGCCATGGCCGAGCACGCCGCGCAGCTCGCCAAATGCGACCTCGTGACCGAGATGGTCGGCGAGTTCCCGGAACTGCAGGGCCGGATGGGTCGGGAGTATGCCGCGCTGGATGGCGAACCCGCGGACGTCGCGGCCGCCATCGAGGAACAGTACCTGCCGCGGTTTGCGGGCGACCGGCTGCCAGCCACGCGGACAGGGCAGACGCTGGCGCTGGCCGACAAGCTCGACACCCTGGCCGGCATTTTTGCGATCGGCCAACGGCCCAGCGGCACTCGCGATCCTTTCGGGCTGCGCCGTGCGGCTGTAGGGCTGCTGCGGATCCTCATCGAGGGCGAAATCGATCTGGATCTCACACGCGCGCTTGGGGCTGCGCTGGCGCGCCAGCCGGTCGCCGTGGCGCCAGGCCTCGCGGACGAGCTGTACGACTACATCATGGAGCGGCTGCGCGCCTACTACGCGGATACCGTCCCTGGCGGCGAGATCACCGCGGAGATGTTGGACGCCGTGCTGGCGCTGCGGCCGGCCTCACCACTGGATGTGCATCGGCGACTGGCTGCACTGAAGAGGTTTCTGCAGCAGGAGGCCGCGGCGAGCCTTGCAGCGGCCAACAAGCGCGTGGCGAACCTGTTGCGCAAAGCCGCGGAGAGCGGCGAGACCGTGGTTGCGGACGAGGCGCCCGACAGCCGGCCGGCGGACGCCGAGGGTGCACTGGCCGCTCGGCTGCAGGCCCTCGGCCCAGGCCTCGAGGCGGCAGCAGCGGCACGCGATTACGATCAGTTGCTGGCGCTGCTTGCACGGTTGCGCGAGCCGGTGGATCGCTTCTTCGAGGACATCATGGTGATGGCCGAGGAGCCGGCGGTTCGCGCGCGCAGACTCAGCCTGCTCGCGAGTCTGCGAGAAGCATTCTGCAGGGTGGCCGACTTCAGCCGGCTGCCGGGCTAGGCGGTGGCCGCGGATGGACCGTCTGCGTTATCTGCCGGGGTCGTTGCTGTTCACCGCCTGGGTGCTGCTGTCGTGGATTCCGTTTGCGCTGGGCGTGCTGGTCGTCGGGGCAGTGTCCCATCGTGGTGCCTTCGCGGTGGCGCGTGGCTGGTGCCAGACCGTGTTGACCCTGGGCCGCTGGCTGTGCGGCATCCGCTGCGAGGTGGCAGGTCTCGAGCACCTGCCTGAACGCAATACGGTGGTGCTGCTGAAACACAGTTCGGCCTTTGAGACCCTGGCGGAGCTGTGCATATTTCCGCCGCAATGCTGGGTACTGAAGCGCGAACTCATGTGGATTCCGGTCTTCGGCTGGGCCATGAAATGGCTGAAACCCATCGCGATCGACCGCAGAGCGGGACGCAGTGCGGTCGACCAGGTGGTGCGCCAGGGGACCCAACGGCTTCGGGATGGCCTGTGGGTCATGATTTTCCCCGAGGGCACGCGCACGGCGGTGGGGCAGACGCGGCGCTACGGGATGAGTGGCGTGCTGCTCGCGCAGGCCAACGGCCTGCCAGTGGTGCCCGTGGCGCACAACGCTGGGGTGGTCTGGCCGAGGCGTGGGCTGATCAAGCGTCCCGGGACGGTCCGGGTGGTGATCGGCCCGCCGATAGCGACGGCCGACCGTGATCCCCGCGAGGTCACGGCCGAGGTGCAGGACTGGATAGAAAGCCGGGTCGCGGAGTTGACCGGATTGCCCAAGGCCGAGCCACCAGCTCAGCGGCTCTCCAGCCGGAAGCCTTCAGCGTAATCCCGCGGCAGGATGTCGAGCGCCGCCTCGGCAGTGGCATCGTCAGCCAGGGTGGCGCGCAGAAACAGCGCGCTCAGACGGTTGACCGTCTCCAGCCCCACACGATCGGGCGGCGTATCGGGCATCGGGCGGCCGATCAGGCCACCCAGGTAATGGTCCCCGTCGGTAATCACCAAGGCATGGCCACGGCCTGAGCGTGGCAGATCGTAGGCGCCCAGACGCCAATGCCAGGGACGCTCCACGCCATCGCCGGTGAGGCCCGGGTCATTCGTGCCCGCCACCGCGAACACGGGCAAGTCCAGGCGCTGCCAGCCCGCATCGTCGAGCACCGGCAATCGACCGACCCCGTGCAGACTGACCAGTGCCAGGAGGCCGGAAACGCCATCGTGGCGCAGCTCACCGGTCGCGAGATCACGCCATGGGAGCCCGGCCGCGATCGCCGAGATCATCACGCCCAGTGAATGCCCGGCCACCGCCCGGCGATCAGCAGCGAACCGCCCCGGGAGACCGACGGCGGCAGCCACCCCATCAAGTTCGCCCAGCAGCCAGCTGACCTCCTCCACACGCGTGCGCAGCATGCGCCCGGCGTCTGCAGGGGTCAGACCCAGCGCCAGCGACTCGGAGTCGATATGCGTTGGCGCGAGGACGGCGAGACCGGCCGCCGCCCACGCATCCAGCACCGGGGCGTAGAGCTCTGCGGAGGAATTGGCGCCATGCGAGAACACCACGACCGGCCAAGGGCCATCGCCGGCAGGCAAGACGATACGCAGCGGCATTTGCCGATCCTGTCCGGGCGGGGACAGCGCCACGCGGTGGACCTCGACCGGAGGGTCGAGCACCGCGTCCGCTGCCTGCGGCAGCGGGCCTGGCAGGATGGCCAGGCCCGCGCCGAGCAGCAGTGCCCTGAGGATCACTCGCCGTTGTCGGCGGGGGCCTCGCGCGGCGGGGCCGGCGTTTCGGTCAAGGCGTAGTTCTCGAGACTGGAGAGCGACGGGCCGTAGTCTTCAAAGGGCGCTTCCAGCCATTTCGGGTCCATGGCCTCGGCGCGCGCAAGCACATCGTCCGGAATCAGGTCGAAGGACGTCCCAAAGGCGCCCATGTCGCACATGTACATGATGTGTCCCGGGGCCTGGTCCATCAGCATCCACGGCAGCCACGGCGTCACGCGGTTCCAGGCGCCGAAGTACTCGATGGAGGTGAGGTCGGGGTCGGCGAGCTTGTCCTTGTCGATGATGTAGCGGAACAGCTCGGAGACCCGGGTCATCGGGCCCGGTGACTCACGCGGCCACTCATCCGGCTGGAGCGCGCTGGGATAGAAGAGGTGGATGTCGGTGGTGAGCAGCACCTTGTCGCCCATTTCCCGCCACGGCAGGATCAGGGGGATCGGCGGCAGCTCGACGGGATTGAGGCCGCCGTAGTCGGGCGGCTGCGGCACGAACTGGCTGATGGTGAAATTGAACGGATCATTGGCGACCGGGACCACGCGAACGGTTTCGCCGGTATAGACGTTGGTCCACTCATCGAGCAGCTCGCCCGAGCGCAGATCGCGATAGAAGCCGACCTCCCGGAGAAGCTTGCGCCAGCTGCCGTCCTCCTGCTCGAGCAGCCGGGACACCGAAAAGCCTTCGAAGCCGAACAGCTCCCGGAGGGGCTCACCATCGCGCACGCCCATGACCTTGCCGGAGTACCAGCCGACCTTCTGCTCATCGGAGTTGAGGTTGCCCTGCAACCGCGCAAACGCGTCGCGGTTCCAGATGGGATCGCGGTAGGGCAGCGAGGCGCCGCCGGTGGGTCCACCGTCCGGCGCGAGGATCACAGAAGAGGCCAACGCCGACGGTGCCATCAGCGCGGCGGCGCCACCGGCGCTCAGGCGGAGCGCATCACGGCGGTTGAGGCGAATGGATCTGGTCATGGATACTCCCCTGAATGCTCGGGCTTCAGCCGACTGTGGCCGCCCCCAGATGCTGACCATACCTCCAAGGCCGCGTCAGCGGCAGCCCGGGCACAGCCGCGTGATCACCTGACGAACAGCCAAGCAGTCTCTGCTGGCCTCGCCCCGCGCCGGGCCAACCGGGGCGCGCGCGAGGCCGGGCCGGAATCAGACGTCCAGGTTGGCCACCGACAGGGCGTTGCGTTCGATGAATTCGCGTCGCGGTTCGACGTGATCACCCATCAGCGTGGTGAAGATCTCGTCGGCCGATACGGCGTCCTCGATCTTGACCTGCATGAGTCGCCGGGTGTCGGGATTCACGGTAGTGTCCCAGAGCTGATCGGGGTTCATTTCGCCCAGACCCTTGTAGCGCTGGATGTGTTGCCCACGCTTGGCCTGGTCCATCAGCCAGTTCACTGCCTCGGGGAAACTTGCCACCGGCTGGCGGTGTTCGCCCCGTTGGACATGCGCGCCCGCGCCAATGAGCTCGGACATTTCACGGCCCACAGCGGCGATGCGCCGGTACTCGGCAGACTCGAAGAATTCCCGCTGGATCAGGCGTTGCGTCGCCACCCCGTGATGCAATCGTGTAACGACCAGCTGATACGCTGCTGGATTTTCTGAATCTATAATTAAATCAACGGTATAAGTGGCATCGCTACCATTGACGACCGACAGACGGGACGAGAGCTCCGTGACCCAGGCCGTGAGCGCCTCCGGCGCATCGACGCGATCCCCGGTCATCGGTGGCAACCAGAGCAATTCGCGCAGCAGGCGCTCGTCATAGCGGCGGCCCCAGCGCTGGATGATGGCGTTGACTTCCATGTAACGCGAGGCCAGTTGTTCCAGCGCCTCCGACGAAATGGCCGGCGCATCGGCCGTCACGTGCAGGCTGGCATTCTCCAGTGCCGTACTCAGCAGCAGCCGGTTGAGCTCGTTATCGTCCTTGACGTAGTACTCCTGCTTGCCACGTTTGACCTTGTAAAGCGGCGGCTGCGCGATGTAGACGTGGCCACGTTCGATCAGTTCGGGCATCTGCCGGTAAAAGAACGTGAGCAGCAGGGTGCGGATGTGCGAGCCGTCGACATCGGCGTCAGTCATGATGATGATGCGGTGATAACGAAGCTTGTCGGGATCAAACTCGTCCTTGCCGATACCGCAGCCCAGCGCGGTGATCAGGGTACCGACTTCCGCCGACGCCAGCATTTTGTCGAAACGGGCCTTCTCGACGTTGAGGATCTTGCCTTTGAGGGGAAGAATGGCCTGGTAGCGGCGGTCACGGCCCTGTTTAGCAGATCCGCCGGCGGAATCCCCCTCGACCAGGAAGATTTCCGAGAGCGCCGGATCCTTTTCCTGACAATCGGCCAGTTTGCCCGGCAGACCGGCGATGTCCAGCGCGCCCTTGCGGCGGGTCATCTCGCGGGCCTTGCGCGCGGCCTCGCGGGCCCGCGCCGCGTCGATGATCTTGGCGACGATGGCCTTGGCCTGCGGCGGATGTTCGAGCAGAAACTCCTCCAGAGCCTCGGAAAACGCCGATTCGACCACGGCCTTGACCTCTGAGGACACCAGCTTGTCTTTGGTCTGGGAGGAGAATTTCGGATCAGGCACCTTCACCGACAACACCGCGGTGAGGCCCTCGCGGGCGTCATCGCCGGTGGGTGACACCTTTTCGCGTTTGGCGAGTTGCTCGCGCTCGATGTAGCCGTTGAGAGTGCGGGTCAAGGCGCTGCGGAAGCCGGACAGGTGGGTGCCGCCATCACGCTGCGGAATATTGTTCGTGAAGCAGAACATGTTTTCCTGGTAGCCATCATTCCACTGCAGCGCGACCTCGACGGTCGTGCCATCCCGCTCGGCCGAGAAATGCAGGACGGTGTCGTGAACGGGGGTCTTGTTCCGATTCAGATGCTGGACGAAAGCTCGGATACCGCCTTCGTATTCAAAGACTTCGCGGTGATCCTCGCGCTCGTCGTGAAGCTCGATCCGCACGCCGGAGTTCAGAAAGGACAGCTCCCGCAGACGCTTGGCGAGGATATCGAAGTGGTAAGTCGTGTCGGAAAAAATGGTCTCGCTGGGCTTGAAACGGATCAACGTGCCGGTTTTTTCGGTCGGGCCTAGCACGGCCAGCGGGGAGACCGGCTCGCCCATGCGGAATTCCTGGCGATGTACCTTGCCGTCCCGGTGAATCGTCAGTTCCAATTGTTCCGACAGTGCGTTGACGACGGAAATGCCCACACCGTGCAGGCCACCCGAAACCTTGTAGGAGTTGTCATCGAACTTACCGCCCGCGTGCAGGACCGTCATGATGACTTCGGCAGCGGATCTACCCTCCTCCGGATGCATGTCCACGGGAATGCCGCGGCCATCATCGGTCACAGTCACGGAGTCATCGGCGTGCAGCGTGACGGTGACTCGGGAACAGTAGCCCGCGAGGGCTTCGTCGATGGAGTTGTCGACGACCTCGAACACCATGTGGTGCAGGCCAGTGCCGTCATCGGTGTCACCGATGTACATGCCGGGCCGTTTGCGGACCGCCTCAAGGCCTTTCAGGACCTTGATGTTTCTGGAATCGTAGGTCGGGGTGGTCATCGGCGCTGTTCCAAAACAGGTTAAGTTTCCGATTGTAACACCCGGGAGACGGCACCCTGTTCCACGTGGAACAGAGTGTGTGCTCCCAGGACACTGGCCACGGCGGGGTCAAGGGCCGTGACCACCCGCTGCACGCCGGAATCGCGTACCGCTGAGAGGAGCCGGCGCTGCGCCGCCGCGTCCAGCTCCGCCGCCGGATCGTCGAGGAGCAGGAGCGGTCGATGCGCCTGCGCCGCCGCGATATCCCGCACCTGCCCCAACACCAGTGCGCTCGCCAGCAACTTCTGCTGACCCCGGCTGACCTGCCGCCGCGCGCCCCGTTCAGCCACATCCAGGATCAGGTCGGCGCGATGCGGCCCGGACTGGGTGGCCCCCTGCTCCAGATCCCGTTCCAGACCGTCGGTCAAGGCTTGGGCCAGACTCTTATCCCGCGACCAGCCACGCTGATACCGACAGCTCACCGGCCGACCCACCAGTTCGGACGCCAACCGTTGGAGCCCCGGCGATGCCGCCGCCAGATACCGCTCCCGAGCGCCGCCCAGTTGCTCACCCAGCTCAGCCACGGTGTCGTTCCAGGCGCGAACCGCCTGTCGCGCCGAGGCGCCCCGCAACGCTGCGTTGCGCTGGCGCAGGGCGCGCTGGTACCGCCGCCAGGTTTCCCCGAACGAAGGTTCCACGTGGAACACTCCCCAATCCACGAATCGCCTGCGCTGCTCCGGCGGACCGTCCACCAGCGCATGCACCTCTGGATCGATCACCGATACCGGCACCCACGCCGCCAAATCCGCGAGCCTTCGCCGATCTTCCCCGCCGATTCTTACCCGGAACGCATCCCGCTCGTAAGCTACCCCGACCCGCGTCCCGGGCAACCGCGCACCCACGGCACTGCTCACCAGAAACGATCGCTCACCATGCTGGATCAATTCGCCACTGTGCGCGGCGCGGAACGAGCGCCCCCGGCCCAAAAAGAACAACGCCTCAAGCAAGCTGGTCTTCCCCGAGGCATTCGGGCCCGTCACCACGCTGCACTCGCTATCGAGCTCCAGCTCCGCGGCGGTAATGCAGCGAAAATTCCGGATGCTGACACTCAGCAGCCGCGGCGCCGCGGGCTTCGCACCGATCAACCCAGCTGACGCGTCCGCCCCAGACTCCCGGCCCGGCCCCCCCAAACGCTCCCCCTAGAGCCGCATCGGCATGACAACGAACTTCGTCGTCTGCGAATCCGGCGAATGGATCAGGCAACTCGAACTGCTGTCAGCCAGCCCCACCTGCACCCGCTCACCATCCGTCGCGCCCAGCGCGTCGAGCAGGTAATTCACATTGAAGCCGACTTCCATCGCCTGACCCTGATACTCCACACCGACCTGTTCCTCGGCCTCTTCCTGCTCAGGATTATGCGCCTGGATCACCAGCGTCTCCGGCTGCAGGCTCAAGCGGATGCCCCGGTATTTCTCGTTGGACAGGATTGCCGTTCGCTGCAGCGCCTGTCGCAGCTCATCCCGCGTGGCGAGCAGGCGATTGTCCGGATCTTTCGGGATAACCCGCCCGTACTCCGGGAAACGTCCATCGATCAGCTTCGATGTGAAGCGAATTCCGTCGATCTCCACCCTGACGTGACTGCTCCCGATGGTCAGTTCCAGATCGCCCTCACCGTCCAGCAGGCGCTGCAGCTCCAGCACGCCTTTCCGGGGCACGATCACCTGCTGCGCGTCAGCGGCAGCCACATCCAGTTCCACCTCACACAGCGCGAGGCGATGACCATCGGTGGCTACGGCCCGCAAGGTATGGCCATCGACCTCGAGCAGCATCCCGTTCAGGTAATAGCGCACATCCTGCTGGGCCATCGCGAACTGGGTCTTCTCCAGCAACCGCCTGACCCGATCCTGGGCCACCTGCAGACGCTGCCTGCCCTTGACCTCCTCGATCACCGGAAACTCGCTTGCCGGCAACGTGGACAGGCTGAACCTGCTGCGCCCTGACCGCACGCCCAGCTTATCGCCGCTCACCTCAAGCCTGAGCTCTGCGGCCTCCGGCAGCGCCCGGCAGATGTCCAGCAACTTCCGCCCTGGCACCGTGATTTCGCCTTCGGTTTCAATCTCCAGCGGGGTACTGGCAACCAGCTCGACTTCGAGGTCTGTCGCGGTGATCTCGAGTCGTCCGCTGTGGGCCCTGATCATCACATTGGCCAGGATCGGCATGGTCTGACGGCGTTCGACGACGCCGATGACGGCCTGCACTGGCTTCAGCAGGGTTTCTCTCTGGACGGTCAACTTCATCGTGTCACCCGGTATAGATATAAATGTTTATTAGGAATTCTTGTCTATAGTTATTAGGCTACGGCGCCGCTGTGGATGATTCGGGTTTCCTCATCGAATACAGTCCATTATGCGCCCCTATCGACTGTATAGCAGGGCGTATCGCAGCTTCATCCCCTGTGGATAAGCTGTTCATCGAAACCCTGCAGCCACTTATCCACAGCTTCTCCACCTCACCCCGTCAAGGTTCTCAACAGGTTCTGATAATCTTCACTGACACGGCCGTCAGTCTCCCGTAACTCTTTGACTTTACGACAGGCGTGCAGCACTGTCGTATGGTCTCGGCCGCCAAAGGCATCACCGATTTCCGGCAGGCTATGGCGGGTCAGTTCCTTGGCCAGCGCCATGGCGATCTGTCTTGGGCGGGTGATGGAGCGGCTGCGACGCTTTGACAGCAGGTCTGCCACCCGGATCTTGAAGTATTCAGCCACCGTCTTCTGGATGTTCTCGATGGTGACCAGGCGATCCTGCAAGGCCAGCAGATCACGCAACGCCTCCTTGGTGAAATCCAGGGTGACTGGGCGACCCGTGAACTTCGAATTGGCGATGACCCGTCGCAGGGCCCCTTCAAGCTCGCGGACATTCGAGCGGATTCGCTGGGCAATGAAAAACGCCACCTCGTCTGGCACCGGGTAGCCTTCGGCGTGAGCCTTGGATTTGAGAATGGCGACACTGGTCTCGAGCTCCGGTGGCTCGATGGCTACGGTCAGCCCCCATCCGAATCGCGATTTAAGCCGCTCTTCCAGCCCGTCTACCTCCTTCGGATAGCGATCACAGGTGAGGATGATCTGTCGCTGCCCTTCCAACAAGGCATTGAAAGTATGGAAAAACTCTTCCTGAGAGCGTTCCTTTCCGGCGAAAAACTGGATGTCGTCGATCAACAGCGCATCCAGTGAGCGATACGCCCGCTTGAACTCGCTGATGGTGTTGTGCTGCAAACCCTTGACCATATCCCCGACGAAGCGCTCGGAGTGAACGTACGCGATCCGCGCTGATGGATCACGGTCCAGCATGGCATTGCCGACACTGTGCATCAGGTGCGTCTTGCCGAGCCCCACGCCGCCGTAGATGAACAGCGGGTTGTACGCGCGACCCGGGTTTTCGGCAATCTGACTGGCTGCGGCGCGCGCCAGCTGGTTGCTTTTGCCCTCGACAAAATTGGTGAACGTGAAACTTGGATTGAGGCGGCTGCCCAGCATCGCCGGCTGCCGCGACGCCACCGGCGTCTGCTCATGGGCCGCCGCCGTCGGCGCTCCGGACGCGACGGCCCGTGTCCCCACCTCGATGACGATGCGCGCGTGCTCGCCGCCTGGCAGGGTTGCGGCGACCTCACGGATGCGCGCCGCCAGATGCTGTTCCAGCCAGTCGACGACGAATCTGTTCGGCGCCAAAAGACGCAGTTCCTCGCCCGACTCGACCGCCTGCAGGGGGCGGATCCACGTGTTTACCTGCTGTTCCGGCAACTCCGCCTCAAGCTGCCGTACACACCGTGTCCAAAGTGACGCCTGCACTTTGCTCCCCTGTCATCAAGCGCTGGCACGCTGCATGCGTTGCCGGGCCGCAAGTCTACCCGCGCGCCAAAGAGTTATCCACAGCCCGCCCATGCGCATTTCGCTTGACTTGGGACAGCGCCCCCCGGTACGATTTCCGGCTCGAAATTTCCAGCCCATATGCCTGTTTTACGGGCATTTCCGACCACGGATGCGTTTAATCATGAAACGGACCTACCAGCCCGGCAAAAAGCGCCGCGCACGGACCCACGGCTTCCGGGCTCGCATGGCGACCAAAAATGGCCGCAAGGTCATCAATCGCCGTCGCGCAAAAGGCCGCAAGCGACTCACGCCCTGAGCGATCGCACAGCGGGCGGGGAATCTGACCGGCCTGAGGCGGCGTCTGCAGTTCCGGGGGACACCGGCAAACCTGTTTCGCGGGCCTTCCCCAGGCGTTACCGACTGCTGACAGCGGCAGATTACGCACGGGTCTTCTCCGGCGCCCGGCGCTTCGGTCGACAACACATCACTGTTCTCGCCAGGGCCAACACGGTAGGCTTTGCGCGGCTTGGCATGGCGGTGTCGCGTAAATCCGCCAGGCGCGCG
Source organism: Gammaproteobacteria bacterium (assembly GCA_007693855.1). Classification (GTDB taxonomy): domain Bacteria; phylum Pseudomonadota; class Gammaproteobacteria; order Steroidobacterales; family PWYM01; genus PWYM01. Next base: position 17,653 of record RECU01000051.1, read on the forward strand.
GTGGATCGCAATCGCATCAAGCGCCTGGTCCGGGAGTCTTTCCGGCATGCGCAGGCAGAGCTCCCCGCGGTGGATATCGTGGTGCTGACGCGACCGGGGATCACGGGCCATCAAGATCTGGAACTGCGTCGCGCGCTCGACGCACTCTGGGTTGAAACGAACCGACGGTGCAGGGAAGACAGCAGCAGACATGGATAACCAGCGGCTTTTTCTCTGGCTAGGCCTGGCCATCATTCTATGGATCACGTGGCGTACCTGGGTCGAGGACTACGGGGCCCAGCAGCCGCAGCCGACCACCATCGAGGACGCCGCCCAGGCACCGATCCGCGCACCGGATGATCCGGAGCTTCCCGCATTGGCCGATACCGATCTTCCGGCGCTCACCGCCGGTGCGCCGGCCGCCGACGAGATGCTCGATCTCGGCGCGACGATCCGGGTGGTGACCGACGTTCTCGACGTCGACATCGCGCTGCGTGGGGGTGATCTTGTCCGCGCCGACCTGCCGCGCTATCCGCTGCGAAAGGATGAGCCGGACAACCCCATCCGCCTGCTCAGCGCCGAACCGGAGCGTCGCTTCGTGTTTCAGACCGGTCTGCGCCGACTTGGCGACGGCCCTGAACCCAATCATCTGGCCCAGTTCGAATCCGATCGCACGGAATACCGTCTCGCCCCTGGCCAGAATGAATTGACTGTCATCCTGCGCTGGCAGAACGGTGACGGCATCCGCGGCTACAAGATCTACACCTTCCGCCGCGGCCAGTACCGGGTCGATCTGGAGCAGCGGCTGGTCAATGAAAGCACTGAATCCTGGGCCGGCGCGCCCTATCTGCAGCTGCAACGCCGCCATGTGCCGCCGCGCCGCTCCATGTTCTCGGTGGAGTCCTACTCGTTCTCCGGGCCGGTGCTGTTCAACGGCCGCTCCTACGACAAGCTGAACATCTCGGATCTGCACAGTACGCCGGTGACCCAGGCCGTCGAAAACGGCTGGCTGGCCGCCATCCAGCACCATTTCCTCGCCGCCGCCGTGCCCACGCCGGGCATCCTCGTCAACTATCGGGCCACGGCACGCGACGGCGTATTCACGGTGTCCGCCGTGGAACCGATCAGCCAGGTCGCCCCGGGCACCACGGCGAGCTTCACCAATCGCCTGTTCGTTGGTCCGAAGCTGCAGAGCCAGCTCCGCCAGACGGCGGATGGTCTTCACAAGACCGTGGACTACGGTGTCCTGACCATTCTCTCCGAACCGCTGTTCTGGCTGATCGACCGTACCCACGACTTCGTCCAGAACTGGGGCCTGGCCATCATCCTGGTGACCGTGCTCATCAAGCTCGCCTTCTGGAAACTGACCGCGCTCAGCGGGCGTTCGATGGCGAAGATGCGCAAGCTGCAGCCGCGCCTCAAGGCCTTGCAGGAACGCTACAAGGATGACCGGCAGGCGCTGTCCAAGGCGATGATGGATCTCTACAAGCGCGAGAAAGTGAATCCCGCGGCGGGCTGTCTGCCCATCCTGATCCAGATGCCGTTCTTCTTCGCCTTCTACTGGGTGCTGCTCGAAAGCGTTGAAATGCGCCAGGCGCCCTTCGCACTGTGGATCACCGATCTGTCCTCGCGCGACCCGTTCTTCATCCTGCCACTGATGATGGGTGCGGCGATGTGGTTCCAGCAGCGGCTGAACCCGGCGCCACCGGATCCGGTCCAGGCCAAGATCATGCAGGTGCTGCCGATCATCTTCACGGTGTTCTTCGCCTTCTTCCCGGCGGGACTGGTGCTCTACTGGCTGACCAACACGTTACTTTCCGCCCTGCAGCAGTGGCGCATCAACCACGTGATCGAGCGCGACAGCAAGGCCTGAGCGCGGCGCCGGTGAGCGCATCCACAGCATCACCAGCGACCGCGCCGGAGGGGGGCCGGTGGTGAGTCCAGCGCGTGACACCATCGCCGCGATCGCCACGCCGCCCGGTCGTGGCGGCATCGCCATCGTCAGGGTCTCGGGGCCCGCGGCACCGGCCATCGTGCGCGCGGTCACGGGCCGTGCACCTGTGCCCCGGCGCGCGGTGTTCAGCCGGTTCCGTGACGCCACCGGCGAGCCGCTCGATGAAGGTCTGGTGGTGTATTTCCCGGCGCCTGCCTCGTTTACCGGTGAAGACGTGGTCGAGTTCCAGGGCCATGGCAGCCCGGTCATCTGCGACCTGCTGCTCGCCCGGCTGCTGGAACTCGGCACCCGGCTGGCCGAACCCGGGGAGTTTTCCCTGCGCGCCTTCCTTAACGATCGTATCGACCTCGTCCAGGCCGAGGCGATCGCCGATCTCGTGGCCAGCCGCAGCGTCCAGGCGGCCCGGGCCGCGTTGCGCTCGCTCGACGGCGAGTTCTCCCGGCAGGTGCATGCGCTGGTGGCGGCGCTCACCCGGGTGCGCGTCTACGTCGAGGCGGCGATCGACTTTCCGGATGAAGAGCTTGATTTTCTCGACGACGCCGCCCTGCGCGAGGGTCTTGCCGGCGTGCAGCGCCGCTTCGATGCGCTTGCCGCCGCCGTCCGTCAGGGCCGTCTCCTTGCCGAAGGCTTCAGCGTGGTGATTGCCGGACCCCCCAACGCCGGGAAGTCCAGCCTGTTGAATGCGCTGGCCGGCAGCGACGCCGCCATCGTCACGCCGGTCGCCGGGACCACCCGAGACATCCTGCGTGAACAGATCCTCATCGGTGGCATGCCGCTGAACATCGTCGACACCGCCGGGCTGCGTGACACCAGCGATGTCGTTGAACGCGAGGGCGTGCGACGCGCCCGTGGCGAGCTGGCCCGCGCCGACCATGCCCTGCTGGTGGTCGACGGCAGCACCACCGACGACGCCGAGTGCGCGGCGCTGCGTGCCGAGCTGCCCGAGGGCCTGGCGTATACGCTGGTCCTGAACAAGCTCGATCTCGGTCATCCGCCGGGGCTCGAGCCGCGGTGTGCGAACACGGTGGCCGTGTCGGCGCTCACCGGTGCCGGTCTCGAGGGCCTGCGTACCGCACTCGCCGAGGCCGCCGGCCTCGGCGAGGACGCCACCACCACCATCACTGCCCGCCGTCGCCACCTCGACGCCCTTGCCCGCGCGCGCGGTCACCTTGATGAGGGCCTGCACCAGCTGGAAGCCTTTCGCGCCGGCGAACTGCTGGCCGAGGAGCTGCGTCTTGCCCAGGTCGAACTCGGTGCGGTCACCGGCGAAGTCACCAGCGACGATCTCCTGGGCGAGATCTTCTCGAGTTTCTGTATTGGCAAATAGCCGGGCTGCGTGACCGCACCAGGGGGTTCTGGGGTAGCATCGGCGCGGTCGATCAATCTCTTGGGGGAGGGCTGAGATGCAGGGACTGATGATGGATGTGCCGCTGACCATTACCGCGCTGATGCGGCACTCGGAGCGGCTGCACGGTGACCAGGAAATCGTCTCGGTCACCGCGGACGCGCCGCTGCACCGCTACCGGTTCGCAGACTGCTTCGCGCGGGCGCGACGGGTGGCCAACGCGCTGGAGCGCCTGGGCGTGACCCGCGGTGACAGGGTCGCCACCCTGGCCTGGAACGACTACCGCCACCTGGAGCTCTATTTCGGCATTTCCTGTTCGGGCGCGATCTGCCATACGGTCAACCCGCGCCTGTTCGCCGAGCAGCTGGTGTGGATTTTCAACCACGCGGAGGATCGGGTGCTGTTCACCGATCCGATGTTTCTGCCGCTGATCGAGAAGCTGAAACCCAAGCTCCCGATGCTGGAACACGTGGTGGTGCTGACCTCTGCCGAGGCGATGCCGGAGAGCTCGCTTCCGGGGCTGCTCTGCTACGAGACCCTGGTGGCGGACAGCGAGGCCCGGTACGACTGGCCGACACTCGACGAAGACGCGGCCGCGGTGCTGTGTTACACCTCCGGCACCACCGGGAACCCGAAAGGCGTGCTCTACAGTCACCGCGCGCTGGTCCTGCACGCCTATGCCGCCGGCCTGCCCGACGCCCTGCGCATCACGCGCGACGACACGGTCCTGCCGGTGGTGCCGATGTTCCATGTGAATGCCTGGGGGGTGCCCTACCTGGCCACCATGCTGGGGATCAAGCTGGTCATGCCCGGCCCGAAAATGGGTGACGGCGAGACGCTGGCCAGGTTGATGGACGACGAGGGGGTGACGGCTGCACTCGGGGTCCCGACGGTGTGGCAGGGCCTGCTCAACTACCTGCGCAGTTCCGGGCGGCGGCTGAAAACCCTCAAGAACATCGCCGTCGGCGGCTCGGCCTGCCCGCTGGCGCTGATGAAAGCCTTCGAGGACGAGCAGGGCGTCTGGACGCTGCACGCCTGGGGCATGACCGAGACCAGTCCGTTGGGCACGGCGAACATCCCGCCGGCCAATTTTGCCGAGCTTCCGCCCGAAGACCAGGATTTCATCCGGGCCAGCCAGGGGCGCCCGGTATTTGGCGTGGAACTCAAGATCGTCGACGGCCAGGGCGAGACCTTGCCCTGGGACGGCAAGGCGTTCGGGGCGCTGAAGATTCGCGGTCCGTGGGTCTGCCGCGGCTACTACCGCATGGATCACAGCGAGGCCCACGACGCGGACGGCTGGTTCGATACTGGGGATGTCGCCACCATCGACCCGCGCGGCTACATGACCATCACCGACCGCACCAAGGATGTCATCAAGTCCGGCGGGGAATGGATCAGTTCCATAGAACTGGAAAACATCGCCATGTCCCATCCGCAGGTGGCGGCCGCCGCGGTGATCGGCGTGCATCATCCCAAATGGGATGAACGTCCGCTGCTGATCATCGTGCCGATCGCCGGTGAGCGCCCTGCGCCGGCTGAGCTGCTGGCGCATTTCTCCGGGCGGGTGGCCGACTGGATGATTCCGGATGCCGTCGAGTTCGCCGAGGAACTGCCGCTGACGGCCACCGGCAAGGTGTCGAAACTCACACTGCGCGAGCGGTATGCCGACTATGTCCTGCCCCAGACCGCCTGAGCCGCGCGCCTCTTGAGCGCGCGGCGTGTGCGCTCGGCGGGGCTTGCCGCCGGCCCGGCGCTTGCCCTGCTGACCCTCTGGCTGATGCCGGAGGCTTATGTCGATGCCGCCGGTGAGACCATCGCTTTGCCCTGGACGGGTCGGGTGGCGGCGGCCGCGGCAGTCTGGATGGCGGTGTGGTGGATGACGGAAGCCGTGTCCGTTTACGCCACGGCGCTGCTGCCGCTGGTGCTGTTCCCCGTGCTCGGTGGCATGCCAATGCGCGAGGCGGCCTCACCGTATGCCCATGAACTGATCTACCTGTTTCTCGGCGGCTTCATGCTGGCCCAGGCGCTGCAGAAATGGAATCTGCATCGACGGCTGGCCTATCTGTCGCTATTGCGGGTGGGCACCTCGCCGTCGCGTATCGTGCTCGCGTTCATGCTGATCGCGGCAGTCATCAGCATGTGGGTGACCAACACGGCCACGACCATGATGCTGCTCCCGGTCATCCTGAGCGTCATCGCGCTGATGGCCGAGCGCCAGGACGAGGGTCCTGCCACGCGCAACTTCGCGCTCTGCCTGTTGCTCGGCACGGCCTATGCAGCCACGATCGGAGGGGTCGGTACCATCATCGGTACGGCCCCCAATGTATTCGTGGTGTCGTTTCTGCAGTCGCAGTACGACCTGCAGATCAGCTTCGTGGGCTGGATGCTGTTTGCCGTGCCGCTGGTCGCGGTGTTCCTGCCCCTGTCCTGGTGGGTGCTGACGCGCGGGGTCTACCGCCTCGACGGACAGGCGGTGGAGGGGGTTGCCGACATGGTCGCTGCGGCCTTGCGCGAGTTGGGGCCGCTCAGCCCGGCAGAACGCCGTGTCGCCGTGGTGTTCTTCATCACGGTTGCGCTGTGGATGACCCGGCCGCTGCTGCAGCCGCTGGCGTTGGGCAGCCTCCAGCCCTTCGCTGGTCTCAACGATTCGGCCATCGCCATCGGCGCCGCGCTGGCGCTGTTCGTGATTGCCGACGGCCGTGGCAAGGGCGGGCGCCTGCTCGACTGGGAGTACGCCGCGCGGATTCCCTGGGGCCTGTTGATTCTTTTCGGCGGTGGTCTTTCCCTGGGCGCGGCGATGGACCGCTATGGCGTCAGCGGCTTCATCGGCGCCGCCGCCGCGGGTCTGGGCGGTCTGCCGCTGGTCCTCATCCTGCTCGGCGTGGTGGCGCTGGTGATCTTTCTGACCGAACTCACCAGCAACACCGCGACCACCGCCACCCTGGTCCCGATCCTCGCCGCCATCGCGCCGGCCTTAGGCCTGTCGGCCTGGGAGCTGACCGTGCCCGCGGCGATTGCCGCGAGCTTCGCCTTCATGCTGCCGGTCGCCACGCCGCCAAATGCCATCGTGTTCGGCTCCGGCCAGGTCACGATCGCGCAGATGGCGCGCGCTGGCTTCTGGCTGAATCTGCTCGGGATGTTCACGATCACGGCGGCCGCAATGCTGCTGATCATTCCCATGCTCGGCCGCTGACCCCGGGTCGGGGACGCTGGCACCCTTGCGCCAGGGCTGTGTACCATGGCGCTCCGTTTCGCTCGGGGGCGCCCCGATGACCTTTCTTCGACTGCTCCCGGCGGTGCTGCTGGGGTTGCTCGGCCCGACGGTGGCGACGGCTGCGCCTGCCTTCGAGGACTGCCGCCTGGAGGCCGGGCCCGGACAGCCGACCATCGGCGCCCGCTGCACCCGCATTGCCGTGCCCCTCGACCACACCGACCCTGGGAGCGAACGCCTCGAGCTGTTCGTGGCCCGCGTGCCGGCGCTCACGCCCAACCCGAAGCCCGATCCCTTGACGGTAATCGCCGGTGGACCGGGGCAGGCGTCGAGCGAGTTCTTTGCCGCACTGGCCGGCGCTTTCGGGCGTATCCAGCGCGACCGCGACATTCTGGTGGTCGACCAGCGTGGCACCGGCCGAAGCCTGCGCCTGGACTGTGATCTCCCCGATGATCCGGCGGCGCTCGAGCTCGCCGAGGAGTCCCTGCCGCAACTGGTGGCCGACTGCCTGGCAATGCTGCCGGCCGATCCCAGGCACTTCACCACCAGCGCGGCGGTGCGTGATCTGGACATCGTGCGTGAGCGCCTGGGCATACCGTCGCTCAATGTCTATGGCGTGTCCTACGGCACCCGGGTCGCGCAGCATTACGCCCGCCGCTTTCCCGAGCGTACCCGAACCCTCATCCTCGATGCCGTCGTGCCCGCCGATGTGCCGCTCGGGCCGGATATCGCGCCGTTCGCCCAGCAGAGTCTCGACGCCATGTTCGCGCGCTGCGCCGACACCCCGGCCTGTGCCGAGCGTTTTCCTGCACTCGACTCCCGCCTTGGCGAGCTGCTCGACAGCCTCGAACAGGCGCCGGCAACGCTGGTGCTTGCCGATCCGCTGCGCGGCCACGCCGTCGAGCGCACACTGACCGCCATGGACGTCCGCGCCACGTTGCGGCTGTTGAGCTATGCCCCGGAAACCGTGGCGCTGCTGCCGCTGCTCATCAGCCAGGCAGCCGAAGGGCACCTGACGCCGCTGCGGGCGCAGGTCGACATGGTGCTCGGCCAGCTGGACGAGATGCTGGCAATGGGCATGCATAACGCCGTGGTCTGCACCGAGGATCTCCCCCGCGTCACGGTCGACGAAGCCTTGCTCGCGCCGCTGCGCGAGACGTATCTCGGCGACCAGCAGCTGCGCATGCTCGCGCGCATCTGCCAACACTGGCCGGCCGGTCTGCTCGACGATGATCTGCACGAGCCGCTGTCCGGGGACGTCCCGACCCTGGTGCTCTCCGGCGAACTCGATCCGATCACCCCGCCGGCCTACGGCGAGCGGGTCATGGCGACGCTCACCCGTGCCCGCCATCTCGTCGCGCCCGGCCAGGGCCATGGCCTGGCCGGGCGCGGATGTCTACCCCGGGTGATGGCGCGCTTCGTCAGCGACGCCGATCCCGAGTCGCTGGCGGCCGACTGCGTGGCCGACCTCGCGCCTGCACCGTTTTTTCTCGATTTCACCGGCCCCTCACCATGATCGAAGTCGACGGGATCTCCAAGCGCTTCGGCAAGGTCGAGGCGGTCCGCTCGGTCAGTTTTGCGGCCGAAGACGGCAGGATCACCGGGCTGCTTGGCCCGAACGGCGCCGGCAAGTCGACTACCCTGCGGGTGCTGTACACGGTGCTCAAACCCGATCAGGGTCGGGCCCGGATTGGCGGGCGGGATGTGGTGACCGAGGCATTGGCCGTCCGCCGCAGCATGGGCGCCATGCCGCACGGCGCCGGGCTCTATCCCCAGCTTACAGCGCGGGAAAATATCGCCTACTACGGCCGCTTGCATGGGCTGGAAGGCGCGGCGCTGACGCGGCGCATCGACGAGATCACCCGTCTTCTGGATCTCGGCGAGTTCATCGATCGGCGCACCAAGGGCTTCTCCCAGGGCCAGCGCACCCGGGTGGCGCTGGCCCGGGCACTGGTCCATGACCCCCAGCACGTGCTGCTCGATGAGCCGACCAACGGGCTGGACGTGATGGCGACGCGCGCCCTGCGCCAGCTGATTCTCCGCCTGCGCGACCAGGGCCGCTGCGTGCTGCTGTCGAGTCACGTGATGCAGGAGGTCGCCGCCCTGTGCGACCGCATCGTCATCATCGCCCATGGGCAGGTGGCGGCCAGCGGGACGCCCGATGAGTTGCGCCGGCGCTATGCCGAAGCCGACCTCGAGGAAGTTTTCGTGCGCGCCATTTCGGATGTGGGGGAACGCGCTTGAAGATGCTCTGGACGGTCGTCGGCAAGGAGCTGCTCGACAACGCGCGTGACCGCCGCACCCTGGCCTCGGCGCTGCTGTTTGGTCCGCTGTTTGGTCCGCTGCTGTTCGCGGTGCTGATCTCGGTGGTGATCCAGCAGACGGTCTCCGACGTCGAACGTCCCGTGTCACTGCCGGTGATCGGGGCCGAGCATGCCCCGAACCTCATCGCCTTTCTCGGTCGCAACGGTTTCGAGGTCGAGCGCTGGGAGGGTGATCTGGCTGGCGCGCGGGAGGCGGTCCAGGCTGGTCGACAGGACGTCGTGCTGGTGATCGATCCGGCCTTCGGCGAGCGCTTTCAGGCCGGTCTGCCGGCCCGCGTCCAGCTCATCCAGGATGCCTCGGCCCAGCGCGCCGCACGTAACGTGAACCGCGCTCGCGGCGCCCTCAATGCCTACAGCGGGCAGCTGCGCGCCCTGCGTCTGCAGGCCCGCGGAGTCAGCCCCGAGGTCCTGCGGCCGCTGGTGATCGATGACGTGGACGTCTCCACGGCGACCGGGCGCGCGGCGCTGCTGCTCGGCATGATCACCTACTTTCTGCTGGCCGCGATGCTCATGGGCGGCTTGTATCTGGCGATCGATGCCACTGCGGGGGAGCGTGAGCGGGGGAGTCTCGAGCCACTGCTGACGCTGCCGGTCACCCGCAGTACGCTGCTGCTGGGCAAGATTCTGGCAACCTGCTGTTACATGCTGCTCTCGCTGGTGATCACGCTGGTGGCCTTCGCCATCGGGCTGTCGTTCGTCTCTCTCGAGGAGCTCGGCATGAGCGCCAACTTCGGGCCGCAGGTGGTGTTGCTGGGCTTCCTGCTGATGGCACCGTTCGTGCTGCTCGGGGCGGCACTGATGACGCTGGTCGCCTCCTTCACCAAAACCTACAAGGAAGCTCAGACCTACGTCGGCGTGCTGATCGTGGTGCCCACGCTGCCGATCCTCTTTGCCGCGTTTCTCTCGGTCAAGCCCAGTGCGCTGCTCATGACCGTCCCCAGTCTCAGCCAGCATCTGCTGATGACCGCGTTGATCCGCAACGAGCCGCTCGATCCCGGTTTCGCGGCCATCTCCGTTGTCAGTACGCTCGCGCTGGGCGGGCTCGTCACCTGGCTGGCGACCCTGTTCTATCGTCGCGAAGGGCTGATGGGCTGAGCACTGCCCGCAGCGGCCGCCGCTACTGGAGTTTCAGACCTTGGACACTGCAACCATCAACCAGGTCCTGCTGCCCCTGGGACTTGGCCTCATCCTCTTCGCCATGGGGCTGACGCTGACCCTGGCGGATTTCCGCCGCGTGATCGAGGCACCCTGGGCCGTCGGTGTCGGGCTGGCGGGACAGATCGTACTGATGCCGTTGCTGGGCCTTGCGTTCCTGTTCGCCTGGCCCCAGGCGCCTGTGATCGCCGTGGGCTTCATGCTGCTGCTGGCCTGCCCGGGCGGCCCGACCAGCAATTTCCTGACCCATCTGGCCCGCGGAGACACCGCCCTTTCGGTGACGCTGACGGCGATCAGCAGCCTGCTCGGGGCGCTGACCGTACCCGTCGTGGTGAACCTGGGGATCGTGTTGGTGGGCGACGGCAGCACCCGCGAGCTGCCCCTGGGCAACACTGTCCTGCGCCTGTTTCTGACCACCACCCTGCCGGTCCTGCTGGGCCTGGCGGTGCGCCAGACCTTGCCGGTCCTCGCCCGGCGCCTCGAGCCGATCCTCGGCCGGGTCGCACTGGTCGTGTTCGCGGCGATCGTGGTCTACGCCGCCCTCTCGGCCTGGGCGCTGCTCAGCCAGCAGGTGCTGGGACTGCTGGCGCCCGTGATCGTGCTGAATCTGCTGGTGATGAGCATGGGCTGGCTGCTGGCGCGTGTGGCGCGGCTTTCGCCGCCACGGCGCACCGCCGTGGCCATGGAGACCGGCCTGCAGAACGCTGCACTGGCGATTTTCATCGCCTTCAGTGTGCTCAACGAGCCCGCGCTGATCGGCCCTGCGGCGGTGTACTCGATCTGGATGAATCTTGCCGCATTGGGGTTTGCATGGTGGATGAGCAGGCGCGCTTGAACTCCGCCGGCCCAGCTTTGGCTCAGGCGAACGGCCGCCAGAAGATCGACAGCAGGATGACCCCCAGCACCACCCGGTAGACCACGAACGGCTGCATGCCGATCCGGCGAATGAACGCCAGGAAGTAATGGATGCACAGGTAGGCGCTGATGCCGGAGACCACCGTCGCCACGCCGAGCATGAGCCAGTCGATGTCGGCAGACATGGCCATCAGCGTGCGCGCCTCCAGCGCACCGGCGAGGAAGATCACGGGAATCGACAACAGGAACGAAAACCGTGAGGCGCCCTCGCGGCTCATGCCGACGAACAGCGCTGCGGTCATGGTGATCCCCGAGCGCGAGGTCCCCGGGATCAGCGCCAGCGCCTGGGCGAAGGCTATCACCGCCACCTCGCGCCAGCCGATGTCGTACTCGGTCTTGCGGCCTCGCCAGCGCCAGTCGGCCCAGCCCAGCAGCAGCCCGAAGGCGATCAGCGAGGTCGCGAGCACCACCGGTGAGCGCAGCAGCACCTCGACCTGCTCGCGGAAGGCCAGCCCCGCGAGGCCAACGGGGATGGTGCCCAGGCCGACCGCCCAGGCGAGCCTGGCATCCGAGGTCAGCCCGCGCCCGCGCAGCGAACCCACCCAGTCCACGGCCATGCCGGAGAGCTCCTTGCGGAAATACCAGACCACCGCCACCAGGCTGCCCACGTGCAGGGCCACGTCGAACGCCAGTCCCTGATCCTCCCAGGGCGTGAGCACGGGCACCAGGATCAGGTGGGCGGCACTGGAGATCGGCAGGAATTCGGTGATTCCCTGCACGATGGCGAGCACGATTGCCTGCAACCAGTCCATGGGGCCGGCATTGTAGGGGCAACCGCCGGGCGTGAACACGACACAGGTCGCGCCTGTCGCCGGTCGCGGTGCTAGACTTTCGGGTTTCCTGTCACTGTAACAGCTCCGTGGAGGCCCCCGATGGACGGGCACTACGACGTGATCGTGGTTGGCGGCGGACATGCCGGCACCGAGGCAGCGCTGGCCGCGGCGCGGGTGGGCGCGCGCACCCTGCTGCTGACCCAGAGCCTCGACACCCTCGGCCAGATGAGCTGCAACCCCGCCATTGGCGGCATCGGCAAGGGTCATCTCACCCGCGAGATCGATGCGCTCGGTGGCGCCATGGCCCGGGCCATCGACGCCGCGGGCATCCAGTTCCGCACCCTGAACGCAAGCAAGGGTCCGGCGGTGCGCGCCACGCGCGCCCAGGCCGACCGCGTGCTCTACCGCAACGCCATCCGCGGGATGCTCGAGGCCCAGCCGGGGCTCAGCCTGTTCCAGCAGGGGGTGGACGATCTGCTGGTCACGGACGGACGCATCCATGGTGTGGTCACGCAGATGGGCCTGGAGTTCAGGGCCGCCGCGGTGGTGCTCACCGTCGGCACCTTTCTCGGGGGACGCCTGCATATCGGCGAGTCACAGTATGCCGGCGGCCGCGCCGGCGATGCGCCGTCGAACCGCCTGGCGGCCCGGCTGCGCGAGTTGCCCTTCCGCGTCGGCCGGCTGAAGACCGGTACGCCGCCGCGTATCGATGGCAGTACGGTGGATTTCGACCGGCTCGAAGCCCAGCCAGGGGACAGCCCGGTGCCGGTGTTCTCGTTCATGGGACGGCGCAGCGATCACCCGCGGCAGGTGCCCTGCTGGATCACCCGCACGACGGCCGAGACCCACGAGATCATCCGCGGCGCGCTGCACCGCTCACCGATGGTTACCGGGCAGATCGAGGGCACCGGCCCGCGCTACTGCCCGTCGGTCGAGGACAAGGTCCAGCGCTTCGCCGAGCGTGACGCACACCAGATTTTCGTCGAGCCCGAGGGGCTGTCCACCCGCGAACTCTATCCGAACGGCATCTCAACCAGCCTGCCGTTCGAGGTGCAGCTCGCGTTTGTCCGCAGCATCCCGGGCTTCGAGCGGGCTCACATCACCCGGCCCGGCTATGCCATCGAATACGATTTCTTCGATCCGCGCGATCTGACGCCGACGCTGGAGACGCGCTTCATCCGTGGTCTGTATTTCGCCGGCCAGATCAACGGCACCACCGGGTACGAGGAGGCCGCCGCGCAGGGCCTGCTGGCCGGGCTGAACGCCGCGCGCGCGGTCGGCGGCGGCGCGAGCTGGACGCCGGCCCGCGACGAGGCCTATCTCGGGGTGCTGGTCGACGACCTCATCACCCGCGGCACCAGCGAGCCTTATCGCATGTTTACCAGTCGTGCCGAGCATCGTCTGATGCTGCGCGAGGACAATGCCGATGCGCGCCTGACGCCGCGCGGGCGCGACCTCGGCTTGGTCGATGAGCTGCGCTGGGCCGTCTTCACGGCCAAGCAGGCCGCGGTCGACGCCGAAACGGCACGGCTGCGTGCCCTGCTGCTGCGTCCCGGCGACGTGCCGGCCGACACGCCGCTGGCCCGCGCGCTTGGTGGTGGCCTGTCACGGGAGGTCCATGCGCTCGAGCTTCTGCGCCGGCCCGGCGTCGACTATGCACTGCTCACCGCCCTGCCGGCTGTCGGCGAGCCGCCAGCGCCGCAGGGCCTGCATGCCGAGGTGGCCGAGCAGGTCGGCGCCCAGGTCGAGATCCGGACGCGCTACGAGGGCTACATCGCCCGCCAGCAGGCGGAGATCGCCCGCAGCCGCCGACAGCAGACCACGCCGCTGCCTGCCGAGCTTGACTACGCCGACGTCCGTGGGCTGTCCAACGAGGTCCGTGAGAAACTCTCGCGGCTCAGGCCAGTCGATATCGGACAGGCCTCGCGTATTTCGGGCGTGACGCCGGCGGCGATTTCGCTGTTGCTCATTCATCTGAAGAAATACGCCCGCCGGCCCAGCGACGGCGTGGGTGGTGAGCGCCGGCGCGCGGTGCCGTAAGCGCGCCTCGCCTGTGATAGGGTGTTTTTCCCGCGCCGGCCCTGCCGGCCGCGCCACAGCCAGGAGTCAGTGCATGATTGCCCACTCGCGCGTGTTGCGTAGCCTTGCCGTTGTGGCCCTGTCCACGGCCCTGGTGGCAGCCTGCGGCAGTGGGGACGGCCCTGGCGGGCGGGCCGCGGTGCCGATCGGCGGTGAAAGCGGCAGCGAACTTGCAGAGCGCCAGGTACTCCGACGCGGCAATGGCGCCGAGCCCCAGTCTCTCGATCCGCACAAGAGCGAGGGAGTGCCTGAGAGCAATCTGCAGCGGGATCTCTACGAAGGGTTGACGTCAAGCGGCGCGGACGGCGAGATCGTCCCTGGTGTCGCCGAGTCCTGGGAGGTCAGCGAGGACGGCCTGGTGTATACCTTTCACCTGCGCGACAACGCCCGCTGGTCGAACGGCGATCCGGTGACGGCAGCGGATTTCGAGTACAGCCTGCGCCGCTCGGTCGACCCCGCCACGTTGTCGAATTACGGCATCATCCTCCACCCGATCGAGAACGCCGCGGCAGTCATCGCCGGCGAGCGGCCGCCCGAGGATCTCGGCGTGCGCGCGCTCGATCCGCGGACCCTGGAAATCACCCTCGGGGATCCAACGCCGTACTTCCTGGGGGTCCTGGCGCATTCCGCGGCCTTCCCCGTTCATCGGGCCACGGTGGAGACCTATGGCGATCGCTGGGCCCGGCCCGGGCGACTGGTCTCCAATGGGGCCTTCCAGCTGGCGGACTGGGTCGTGCAGTCGCACATCCAGCTGCTGCGCAACCCGCACTACTGGGACGCCGACAACGTGCGCCTGGAAGAGGTGTGGTACTACCCGATCGAAAACCAGTCGACCGAGCTGCAGCGCTACCGCGCCAACGAGCTCGACATGACCTATGACCTGCCGTTTCGCCAGCTGCGCTGGATCCGCGACAACCTGCCTGACGAGCTGGTCATCTCCGACTACCTGGGGGTCTACTATTACGGCCTGAATGTCACCCGCCAGCCGTTCCTGGACAATCCGGCGCTGCGCCAGGCCCTGTATCTGGCCATCAACCGCGAGCGCCTGACCTCGCAGATCACCGGTGCAGGCGAGATTCCCGCCTATGGCTATGTGCCGGCAGTGCAGGGTTACGTCCAGCAGACGCCGGAGTGGGCCACCTGGACCCAGGCCGAGCGCGAGGCCGAGGCCCGTCAGCTCTACGCGGAAGCCGGCTACAGTACCGAGGAGCCGCTGCGCCTGCAGATCCTCTACAACACCCACGAGAACCACCGGACGATCGCCGTGGCCATTTCGTCGATGTGGAACGAGGTGCTCGGAATCCAGACGGAACTGGTCAACGAGGAGTGGAAGGTCTATCTGGAGACGCGCCGTTCCAAGCAGACGACCCAGGTCTTCCGTGCCGGCTGGATCGGCGACTATAACGATGCCTTCTCGTTCGCCGAACTGATGCACTCGACCAGCGCGATGAACGATTCCGGCTGGGAGCATGCGCCCTACGACGAGCTGCTCGCCCGCGCAGCCGCCGAGCGGGATCCTGCCCAGCGCGCCGAGTACCTGCAGGCCGCCGAGCGGGAGCTGCTGCGGGAGATGCCGCTGATCCCGATCTACTTCTACGTGACCAAGCGGGTGGTGAAGCCCTGGGTCGGCGGCTACCGGCCGCACATACAGGACTACATCTATTCTCGCGATCTCTACATCCTGAAGCACTGAGGCACGGCGCGTGCTGCGTTATACCCTGTCGCGGTTGCTGGGCGCGATTCCCACCCTGCTCATCCTGATCGCCCTGGCGTTTTTCATGATCCGGGTCGCGCCCGGCGGGCCGTTCGATACCGAGCGCGCACTGCCGCCGGAAATCGAGGCCAATCTGCGCGCCGCCTATCACCTCGACGAGCCGCTTTACCAGCAGTTCGCCCGCTACCTCGGGGGCTTGCTGCGAGGTGATTTCGGGCCGTCGTTCCAGTACAAGGACTTCACGGTCACCGAACTCATCGGCACCGGTTTTCCGGTGTCGCTGCGCCTCGGCGGCAGCGCGATCCTGCTGGCTCTGCTCATCGGCGTGACGGTCGGCACCATCGCCGCGCTGCGCCAGAACACCCGCACCGACTACACCGTCATGGCGGTCTCCATGACCGGCATCTCGATTCCGAATTTTGTGATGGCGCCGCTCCTCATCCTGCTGTTCGCGGTCACTCTCGGCTGGTTGCCTGCCGGTGGCTGGGGCGGTGGCGCCTGGAATCACATGCTGCTGCCGGTCATCGCCCTGGCCCTGCCCCAGGTGGCCTATATCTCGAGGCTCACGCGCGGCAGCATGATCGAGGTGCTGCGCAGCAATTTCGTTCGCACGGCGCGGGCCCAGGGATTGCCTGAGCGCACCGTGATTCTGCGTTATGCCCTGAAACCGGCGCTGCTGCCGGTGATGTCCTATCTCGGGCCCGCCACAGCGGCGGTGATCACCGGTTCGGTGGTGATCGAGCAGATCTTCGGTGTGCCCGGGCTGGGGCGGTATTTCGTGCAGGGCGCGCTCAATCGTGACTACACGCTGGTGATGGGCGTGGTGGTGTTCTATGGCGTGCTGATCATCCTGTTCAACCTCGTGGTCGACCTGTTCTACGCCTGGCTGGACCCGAAGGTGAAGTACTGATGATGCGGCCGGGGATGGGGGTGCCATCGGCTGAAGGGACTTTCGCCACCGAGGTGAAAGGCCGCAGTCTCTGGGTCGACGCCTGGAACGTGCTGCGGAAGAACCGGGCGGCCATGCTCTCGGCCTGCCTCATCGCGTTCATGGCGGTGCTGGTGGTGATCGGGCCCTGGCTGTCGCCCTATACCTATGCCCAGACCGACTGGGACAACATCTCGATCGGTCCCGACTGGGCATCCCGGCATATTTTCGGCACGGATGCGCTCGGACGGGATCTGTTCGTGCGCACCCTCCATGGTGGCAGGATCTCCCTGATGATCGGCATCGTGGCCACTCTGGTCAGTCTGATCATCGGCATCAGCTATGGCGCGACGGCAGGCTATCTCGGGGGTCGTGTGGACCACGTGATGATGCGCATCGTCGATATTCTCTACGCCATGCCGTTCATGTTTTTCGTGATCCTGCTGATGGTTTTTTTCGGGCGGAACATCATCCTGATTTTTGTCGCGATCGGTGCGATCAACTGGCTGGACATGGCCCGTATTGTCCGCGGCCAGACCCTCTCGCTGAAACGCAAGGAATTCGTCGAGGCCGCCGAGGCCCAGGGGGTGTCGACCTTCAACATCATCCGCCGCCATATTGTCCCCAATCTGCTGGGGGTGGTGGCCGTCTATGTCACGCTCACCATTCCGCAGGTGATCCTGGTCGAGAGTTTCCTGAGCTTTCTTGGCCTGGGTGTGCAGGAGCCCATGACCTCCTGGGGCGCGCTGGTCAACGAGGGCGCGCAGGAGATGGAGACCGCACCCTGGATGCTGGTCTTCCCGGCGGTGTTTCTGGCCACCACGCTGTTCTGTTTCAATTTTGTCGGCGACGGGTTGCGCGATGCGCTTGATCCGAAGGACCGCTGAACGGCGCGCCCGGGTGACCGGGCCGGAGAGTCTGCCATGTCTCTGCTGACCGTCGAGCAACTCAACGTGCGGTTCCATACGCCCGATGGCGAGGTGCACGCCGTGCGTGATCTGTCTTTCGCGATGGAGGCCGGGGAGACCCTGGGCATCGTTGGCGAATCCGGATCAGGCAAGAGCCAGACGATGATGGCGGTCATGGGCCTGCTGGCGGCCAACGGCCGGATCGAGGGCTCGGTGCGCTACCGCGGCGAAGAACTGGTGGGCATGCCGGTATCGCAGTTACGGGCCATCCGCGGCCGGAAGATCTCGATGATCTTTCAGGATCCGATGACCTCCATGAACCCCTACATGACCGTGTTCGACCAGATGGCGCAGGTGCTCATCCACCACGAAGGCCTCAGCCGCCGCGCCGCGCGCAGCCGCTGCGTCGAGATGCTGGAGGCGGTGCGTATTCCGGAAGCCGGCCGGCGTATCGACATGTATCCGCACGAGTTCTCCGGCGGCATGCGTCAGCGGGTGATGATTGCCTCGGCGCTGCTCTGTCGTCCCGACCTGCTCATCGCCGACGAACCCACCACAGCCCTGGATGTCACGGTCCAGGCCCAGATTCTCGACCTCATGCGTGAGGTACGCCGGGAGTTCGGCACTGCGATCATCCTGATCACCCATGATCTTGGCGTGGTCGCCGGGTTGTGCGAACGCGTGCTGGTGATGAACGGCGGCCAGGAGATGGAATCCGGCGAGGTCCGCGACATCTTCTACCGGCCGCAGCACGCCTACACCCGCGCGTTGCTGGCTGCGGTGCCCCGACTGGATGAGCAGGAAATCCGCCGGCTGGCGACCGTCGATCCCTCGGGTGCTGCCCGCGCGGCGGCGGCCAGCGACCCGGCTGAAGACGCGGGTGCTGCAGCGCCCGCCGACGGCATTGTCCGGTCCGAGCCGGATCTGACCGCGCCACCGCTGCTCGATGTCAGCGACCTGCGCGTACACTTTCGCCTGATCCCGCCCTCACTGTTCGCCCCGGCGCCGCTGCTCAAGGCCGTCGATGGGGTCGATCTGGTCCTCCGGCCCGGTGAGACACTGGGCGTGGTCGGCGAGTCCGGGTGTGGCAAGTCGACCCTGGCGCGCGCCGTCCTGCGCCTGGTGCCGGCGACCAGCGGACGGATCAGCCTGCTCGGCGACGACATCACCCTCCTCGACCGCCTGGCGATGCGGACCCGCCGGCGCGACATGCAGGTGATCTTCCAGGATCCCTTGGCGTCACTCAACCCGCGCATGACGGTGGGCGACATCGTCGCCGAGCCCCTGCACACCCACTACCCGCGCACACCGCGCAAGGAGATCCGCGAGCGTGTCTCGCGCATGCTGACGCGGGTCGGGCTGGGTCCACAGATCATCAACCGCTATCCGCACGAGTTCTCGGGGGGGCAGTGCCAGCGTATCGGGATCGCGCGGGCACTGGTGCTGGAGCCGGAACTGGTGGTGTGCGACGAGCCGGTCAGCGCGCTGGATGTCTCGATCCAGGCGCAGATCGTCAATCTGCTGATGGACATCCAGGCCGAGATGAACCTGGCACTGATCTTCATCGCGCATGACCTGGCGGTGGTCCGCCACATCAGTCATCGCATCATGGTGATGTACCTCGGCCGGGTGGTGGAGATCTCGGACCGCGTAGCCCTGTACGAGCGACCGATGCACCCCTACACCCAGGCGCTGATCCGGTCCGTGCCGATTCCGGATCCGGACCGTGAAAGAAACAAGGCCTATCGACCGCTGCAGGGCGATCTGCCCTCGCCGGTGGACCCGCCTTCAGGCTGCACCTTCCGTACCCGCTGCCCCCACGTGGTCGCACGTTGTGCGGAGGAGGTGCCGGTGCTCCGCCAACTGGGCGCTAGCCTGGTGGCCTGCCACGAGGCCGAGCGCGTGCGCGCGGCAATCGATCGGGGTGAGGCGGCCTGACAGGCTCAGGGCACGCCAGCGTTGTCCGGACGGCTGGCCGGGACGGCGGTCACCGCGCCCATCAGCCGCTGCAGGTCGACCCCGTTGATCGACAGCAGGCCGTCGCGGTAGCGTGCTTCGACCGGGTAGCTGTCGTCGTCGGTGGGGACCAGCACCTGCTGTTCACGCAGGGCCCGCACCGACGCCGCCAGAGCTGTCTGCCGCTGGGCAAGGTCGACGAGCCCCGCGGGCAGGTGCCAGCGGCTGTAGAGGCTGGCGCCGTCCAGCCACGCCTGCGGATGATCGCTGTCCGTGGCGCCCCTGCTGCGCGGCGGCATCTCCAGCGTCAGGGTGCCGTCGAGCTGCCCGTAGTGCAGTTCGGCACGCAGCGGGTCGAGCGTGAGTCGCCCGTCGGCCGTGAGCAACGGCTGCGCCGAGGGCTCGCCGCCGGCCAATGCCTGCAGGGCGGCGAGCGACAGGCCGTCTGCCCCCAGCCGGGCGGACAACCCGCGTGACTCCCGTCCGAGCAGTGAGAGCGAGGCGGCGCCAGCGGTGGCGGCCAGTGTCAGCCGATCCTCAACGCGCGCGGCGGCCAATTCCAGCGTCAGGTTGCGCCCGAAGGTCTGTCCACGGGGTGCGCGCCGGCTCCACGCGCGCAAACGCGCCGTGTCCAGGCGCAGGGCAGCCTGCCAGTGCCCGGCGCGCCCCTCCCGGTGCACCCGCAGCGCCAGCCTGCCGTCATCCAGCGCGAGGCTGCCCTCGGCGCTGCGCAGTTCCCCGCCCGGCAGCCGCCCTTCGAGCACCCATGTCTGAAACTCCCGGTCGATCATCAGGGTGAACTCGCCGCCGAACAGGTCCAGCCCGCCGTAGGCTTCGGTAAAATCCAGCGCCAGCGGCTGCACGATCACGCGGCTCTCAATGCCGCCGAGCCACGCCAGGCGTGAGCGCGCCGCACCGCTGATCCGCGTGCTGCCGGCGAGGTCGCCCAGCGTGAACTGTGACTCGACCTGGGCCAATGCCGGCCGGGGGACCCCTCCGGCCAGCGGTCCGTGGCGATGGCGGGAGACGACCTCGAGTTCGAACCGGGGCACGGACCAGGCCGCAGGCCAGCCGTCATGCGCGATCCGCCGCGCGTTGTCGAACACCAGCACCTGGCGGCTCTCCGACTGCCACCAGCCGCGGCGAAATTCCGCCCGGCTGACCGTGAGGCCGGGCTGACGGGCCTCCAGTCGGACCAGTTCCCGGCCCAGCTGGTGTTCGAGCAGCAGACCCACCGCCGCGGGGGCGGCCAGCACAGCCAGCGCGACCAGGCTTGCGAGCGCGACCAGGCGCAGCATCATGACCCCTCCCGTAGCCACCCGCCGCGGCGACGCCGCCTGGCGCCTTAGCGCGGCCGAACGTCACTATGGGACAGTGTCCGGCAACTGGCAATCCGCGCGGTCTCAGCCTACCATTACGGCCCCGTACGACCCGCCCGAGACAGGACTGTCCCGGGCCGGGACAGCCTGCATGGAGGACTGACGGCGTGGCCCGATCCCATAGATTCTCGCTTGGCGCGCTGATTGGCGCACTGTTCCTGGCAGCCGGCGTGTCTGGCACGCCCGCTTATGCCGAAGGCGATGCCAGCCGCGGCGCGGTGCTCGCGAACACCTGCCTCGGTTGCCATGGCATCGAAGGCTATCGCAATGCCTTCCCGACCTACCGGGTGCCGAGACTTGGCGGACAGCACGCGGAGTCGCTGTATCTTTCGCTGGTCGAATATGCCGAACGCCGTCGCAGTCATGCCACCATGTACGCTCAGGCGGCCACCTTCAGCGACCAGGACAAGCGCGACATGGCGGCCTTTTTCGCCGGTGCCGCGGAGCTCGAGACGGGAACGCCGCGCAGCGGTCCGCGCGTCGAGCGCGGCCGGGAAAAGTCCGCGGTCTGTGCGGCCTGCCACGGCGCCAACGGCGTGAGTACCAATCCCGAGTGGCCGACGCTTGCTGGCCAGCACGAGAGCTACCTGTTCCATTCACTGCGCCAGTACCGCAGTGGTGAGCGCCAGAATGCCATCATGGCCGGCCAGGTGATGGCCCTGAGCGATGAAGACATGCGTGATCTCGCGGCGTTCTATGCCGCGCAGCCCGGGCTGGTCACCACCACTCCCCGTCGGATCGCCGGACGCTAGGTCGCGCGCGAAAACGCCGGGCGTCGCGCTGTCCCGGGCTGGGCTGGCGCGGCGGTCAAGGTCGCCAGATAGGCCTCCGCCGAGGCGATGATCGCCTCGCGCGTCTCCCCGTCCCAGCGGTCCAGATTACGGATGACCTGGGCCATCCGGGGATTGCGCGACAGCGCCTCGCGGTGCCGGTCCAGGAAACGCCAGTACAGGCGCGTGATCGGACAGGCGCGATCCCCGCTGCGCAGTTTCGGGTCGAAGCGGCAGCCCTGGCAGTAATTGCTCATGCGCGACGTATACGCGCCACTGGCGATATAGGGCTTGGACCCCACGATGCCCCCATCGGCGAACAGCGCCATCCCGGTGGTGTTCGGCAGTTGCACCCACTCGACGGCATCGACATAGACCGCCAGGAACCAGGCGTCGACTGCGCGCGGATCAAGTTCGGCGAGCACGGCGAAGTTGCCGAGCACCATCAGCCGCTGGATGTGGTGGGCGTAACCGTAACGCAGGGTCTGGCCGATCACCTCGGACAGGCACCTGAGCTCGGTGTCGCCGGTCCAGAACCAGTCGGGCAGGGGTCGCGAATGGCCGAAATGATTCAGCCTGGCGTATTCCGGCATGTGCAGCCAGTACACGCCGCGCATGAATTCCCGCCAGCCCAGGATCTGGCGGATAAAGCCCTCGACCGCCGCCAGTTCCGCCGCACCCTCGCGCCACGCCTGCTCGGCAGCGCGCAGCGCCTGGCGGGGATCGAGCAGCTTGAGGTTCAGGCTGGTGGCGATGAGGCTGTGCCACAGGAATGGTTCGTCCGTCCACATCGCGTCCTGGTAGCGCCCGAAGCCGGCCAGCCGGTGTCGGATGAAATCCTCGAGCGCGACTTCCGCCTGCTCCGGCGTCACCGGCCAGTCGAAGTCCTCGAGTGCGCCGGGGTGATCGGGGA
Source organism: Gammaproteobacteria bacterium (assembly GCA_007693855.1). Taxonomy (GTDB): domain Bacteria; phylum Pseudomonadota; class Gammaproteobacteria; order Steroidobacterales; family PWYM01; genus PWYM01. Next base: position 39,956 of record RECU01000051.1, read on the forward strand.
AGCCTGCGGCGACCTCGTCCAGTACCTCGCGCGTGAGCGCGTCGGGAGGGAATGCGGGGGGTGTGGGGAGATGCTCGGGGCCTGAGCGCGGCAGCGCCGCGCGATTGTCTTGGTCGAAGTTCCAGCGCCCCCCGGCAGGCTGATCACCCTCCATCAGGACCGCATGGTGGCGGCGCTGCTCGCGGTAGAAATACTCCATCCGCAGCTGCCGTCGACCCTTGGCGTGCCGGGCAAAGCCCTCACGCGTCACCAGGAAGTGCGTGTCCTCGAGCACGCTGAGGCTCACGTCCGCAGCCGCACAGGCCTCGGCAATGGCGCACTGGACCCGCCACTCGCCAGCTTCCAGCATGATCACCTCAGCGGCTTCGTGGCGTCCGATGGCAGCCGTCACACCTTCGGCGAGGCCAGCACAGGCGTCGACCAGCGAGGTGTAATCGACCCGGTAGCCTTCGCCACGCAGCCATTCGCGGTGGTGGCGCATGGCGGCGAGGAACAGCGCGATGCGCTGCCTGTGGGTCCAGACGTGCGTGGCCTCTCCGGCCGTCTCGATCATCACCACCACGTCGCGATCGCGGTCGATGGCGGCGAGTGCCGCGCTGTCGCGTGACAGCTGGTCACCCAGCACCAGTGCGATGCGGGGGCTGGCCTGCGCATCCTTGTGCATGCCGCTGAAACTCCCTCTACACTCGTTGGCTCGACTACGGAGGTGAGCATGAACGATTTCCGGGCGTATCGCATCCATCAGGAAGGCAGAAGTGTGCGGGCCGGGCTGGAGCGGATGAGTGTTGCGGCACTCACCGAGGGTGAGGTGCTGGTGCGTGTGCAGTGGTCCGACATCAATTTCAAGGACGCGCTGGCGGCCACCGGCGCTGGCAGGATACTGCGGCGGCCGTCGCTGAACGGCGGCATCGATGCGGCCGGCCGGGTGGTCGACTCGAGCGACCCGCGTTTTTCACCGGGTGACGAGGTCGTGATCACCGGTGGTGGCCTGGGGGAGACCCTCGACGGAGGCTTTGCCGAGTTGCTCCGGGCGCCTGCCGACATCGTGATCCCGCTGCCCGAGGGCCTCAGCGCACGCGACGCGATGGCCATCGGCACTGCGGGCTTCACCGCGGCGCTGGCCGTCCACCAGTTGCAGCGGATGGGTCAGCGTCCGGCAGGCGGACCGATCGCGGTCACCGGGGCGACCGGCGGCGTCGGTAGTCTGGCCATCGACATGCTCGCCGGGCTGGGTTTCGAGGTCCACGCAGTGACCGGCAAGGCGGCCGCGGCGGATTACCTGCGAGGGCTCGGCGCCAGCGAGGTGCTGCTGCGCGACGATATCGATCCCGGCAGCCGGCCGCTGGAGTCGATTCGCTTCGCCGGTGCGGTCGACAATCTCGGCGGTGCCTGGCTGGCCTGGCTGACCCGCTGCACCGGGTTTTTCGGCAGTATCGCCAGCATCGGGCTGGCTGCTGGCGCCGGCCTGGAGACCACGGTGATGCCGTTTATCCTGCGGGGGGTGAACCTGCTCGGCATCAACTCGGTGGAGACCCCGCGCGCGCTCCGCGTGGACATCTGGACGAGGCTCGCAGAGGATCTGCGGCCACGCCACCTCGAGGACATCGTCACCGCCGAGGTGGGTCTCGATGGCCTGGGGGCCTGCTTCGAGGCCTATCTCGCCGCCGGCGTGGTGGGCCGGACGCTGGTCCGGATCGGTGGAGAGTCGCCTGATGGCCGCTGAAGGCGACTCGCCACCCCTGCTGCTGCGTCATGACGACGGCGCGGTCTGCCGCCTGACGCTGAACCGGCCGGAGCGCCGGAATCCGCTGTCGCTGGCCATGATTACCGCGCTGCGGACAGCGCTGGCCGGGATCTCGCGGGAGCGCACCCTCGGTGTGGTGGTGCTGGCCGCGGCCGGGCCGGTGTTCTGTGCCGGCCATGATCTGCGCGAACTCGCCGAGTCGCGCGATCCGCTGGCTGCGCGCGAGATCTTCACCGCCTGCAGTGAGCTCATGCTGGCCATCCAGTCACTGCCGCAACCGGTGATCGCCTGCGTCCAGGGTACGGCGACGGCCGCCGGCTGCCAGCTGGTGGCGAGCTGTGATCTGGCGATCGCGGCGGAGAGCGCTGATTTCGCCACCCCAGGGGTGCGGATCGGTCTGTTCTGTTCGACCCCCATGGTGGCGTTGACGCGTGCCGTGCCCGCCAAGGTCGCCATGGAGATGCTGCTGACGGGGGACAGCCTCTCGGCTGCCGAGGCCGCGCGGGTCGGCCTGATCAACCGCGCCGTGCCCGCCGATTGCCTCGAGCGCGAGGTGGCGGTGCTCGCCAGCAAGGTGGCTGCGCACTCGCGTCTCGCGGTCGGCATCGGCAAGGAAGGCTTCCGGCGCCAGCTGGAGCTGCCGCTGGACCGCGCCTATGACTACACCTCGGCGTTGATGGTACGCAACATGCTCGCCGAAGACGCCGCCGAGGGCATTGACGCGTTCCTCGCGCGGCGCCCGCCGGAGTGGCGCCACCGCTAGCGTGCGCGCGCCCCGATTTGGGAACCGGTCACCCGCTGGTCTAGAATCCGTCCCGCCGTGGCAACTGAACGAGCCCACGGCCAACCCTGTGCGCCGTTGCCTGCGGCGCCTGCTTACAAGGAGTTACCGACCATGTCCGATGCGTCGTCAGCCGGCGCCCGTCTGCGCCGCGCGCTAGTCGAGGAGCGGCCGCTCCAGGTGGTAGGCACCGTCAATGCCTACAGTGCCCTGCTTGCCGAGCGAGCCGGCTTCCGTGCGATCTACCTCTCGGGCGCGGGCGTGGCCAACGCCTCTTTCGGTCTGCCCGACCTGGCCATGACCACCCTGACAGACGTCTGCGAGGACGTACGCCGGATCACCGGTGCGACCGGGCTGCCGCTGCTGGTGGATGCCGATACCGGTTGGGGCCACGCGTTCATGATTTCGCGCAGCATCCGCGAGCTCGTCCGGGCCGGCGCGGCAGGCTGTCACCTCGAGGATCAGGTCAACGCCAAACGCTGTGGCCACCGGCCGGGCAAGGCGCTGGTGCCGGCCGAGGAGATGGTCGACCGCATCAAGGCGGCTGCGGACGGCCGCGACGATCCGGAGTTCGTGATCATGGCGCGCACCGATGCGCACGCGGTCGAGGGCCAGCAGGCCGCGGTGGACCGCGCCCTGGCCTACGTGGACGCCGGCGCGGACATGATTTTTGCCGAGGCGTTGACGACGCTGGAGGAGTACCGGGAGTTCACCGCCAAGGTGCGTGTGCCGGTGCTGGCGAACATCACCGAGTTCGGCAAGACGCCGCTGTTCACCGTGGCCGAGCTTGGTGACGCCGGCGTCGGCCTGGTGCTCTATCCGCTGTCGGCGTTCCGGGCGATGAGTGCCGCGGCCGAGGCGGTGTTCGCCGCCATCCGGCGCGATGGGGGTCAGCAGGCCGTCGTCGAGCGCATGCAGACCCGCGCCGAGCTGTACGACGTCCTCGGTTACCACGATTACGAGAACAAGCTGGACGAGCTGTTCGGCTCACGCTGAATGCGCCTCGCCTGCCCAGGAGAATCTTGACATGAGTGAATCGCAGCTTCCCAAGCCCAAGAAATCCGTAGCCCTGTCGGGTGTGGCGGCCGGCAACACCGCGCTGTGCACCGTCGGGCGTACCGGTAACGATCTGCACTACCGCGGCTATGACATCCTCGACGTCGCCGAGCGCTGTGAATTCGAGGAAATCGCCTACCTGCTGATTCACGGCAAGCTGCCGACGCGCGCCGAGCTCGCGAATTACAAGCGCCGGCTGGCGACCCTGCGCGGTCTGCCGGCCGTGGTGCGCAATGCGCTCGAGCAGCTGCCGGCTGCCAGTCATCCGATGGATGTCATGCGCACCGGCGTCTCGGCGCTGGGCTGCGTGTTGCCGGAAAAGGACGATCACAATGCCGCCGGCGCGCGCGAGATCTGCGACCGGTTGATCGCCTGTCTCGGCTCCATGCTGGCCTACTGGTATCACTACAGCCACAACGGCAAGCGCATCGCGGTCGAGACCGACGACGACTCCATCGGCGGTCATTTCCTGCATCTGTTGCACGGCCGCCGCCCGCCCGAGAGCTGGGTGAAAGCCATGCATATCTCGCTGATTCTGTACGCCGAGCATGAGTTCAACGCCTCGACCTTTGCGGCGAGAGTCATCGCGGGGACCGGTTCGGACATGTACTCGTGCATCACCGGGGCGATCGGCGCGCTGCGGGGGCCGAAGCACGGCGGCGCCAACGAGGTGGCCTTCGAGATCCAGCAGCGCTATGCCGACCCGGACGAGGCCGAAGCCGATGTGCGCGAACGCGTCGGGCGCAAGGAGGTCATCATCGGTTTCGGCCACCCGGTCTACACCACCGGTGATCCGCGCAACGAGGTGATCAAGCGGGTCGCGCGGAGCCTGTCCGAGGAATCGGGCGATTTGAAGATGTTCGCCATCGCCGAGCGTCTCGAGTCGGTGATGTGGGACGTCAAGAAGATGTTCCCGAACCTCGACTGGTTCTCGGCGGTGTCCTATAACCAGATGGGTGTGCCGACGGCGATGTTCACACCGCTGTTCGTGATCGCGCGCACCACCGGCTGGGGCGCCCATGTCATGGAGCAGCGTGTGGACGGCAAGATCATCCGTCCGAGCGCCAACTACACCGGTCCGGAAAATCTCGAGTTCGTGCCTATCGACGAGCGCAGCTGAGCGTCGTCCAGGGCAGATGACCGCACGGCGATCCGGAGGCCTGCATGGCAGCTGTTGACCCCCGATCTGCGGCGCGCCCTGCCCCGGACGAGCTCCTGGTCGCCATCGCAGACTACGCGCTCGCGCCACTGGCGGTCAGCGATCTGGCGCTCGACACGGCGCGGTATTGCCTGATGGACAGCCTCGCCTGCGCCTTCCAGGCCCTCGAGCATCCGGCCTGCACCCGCCTGCTCGGCCCGGTGGTCCCCGGCGCGACGCTGCCGGGGGGTGCCCGCGTGCCGGGCACGCCCTATGAACTCGACCCGGTGCAGGCGGCGTTCAATATCGGTGCGCTGGTTCGCTGGCTGGACTTCAACGACACCTGGCTTGCGGCCGAGTGGGGGCATCCGTCGGACAACCTCGGCGCGATTCTTGGTGTCGCCGACTATCTGGCGCGGCGGGCCCGCGACCAGGCGCAGGCGGTGCCGGTGATGGGCGACGTTCTGACCGCCATGATCAAGGCCCACGAAATCCAGGGGGTGCTCGCGCTGGAGAACAGCTTCAACGAGGTCGGGCTCGACCATGTGCTGCTGGTGCGCATCGCCTCCACTGCCATGGCCGGTGTGCTGCTCGGCTGTGATCGGGAACAGCTTATCGCGGCGCTGTCGCACGCTTTTCTAGACGGCGGTGCGCTGCGCGCCTATCGGCACGCGCCAAACACCAGCCCGCGGAAGAGCTGGGCCGCCGGCGATGCCACCGCGCGTGGCGTGCGCCTTGCACTGCTCGCGCGCAGCGGCGAAACGGTCTGCCCGTCAGCGCTGAGCGCGGCGCAGTGGGGGTTCTGTGACGTGCTGTTCTCAGGTCAAGCGCTGAGCCTGCCGCGACCCTTCGGCTGTTACGTGATGGAAAATATCCTGTTCAAGATCGCCTATCCGGCGGAGTTCCATGGCCAGACGGCCGTGGAAGCGGCGCTGCGTCTGCACCCGCAGGTCGCGGGCAGGCTGGGGTCGATCGAGCGGGTGGTGCTGGAGACGCAGGCGGCCGGCCGACGGATCATCGACAAGACCGGGCCACTGCACAATCCGGCGGATCGCGATCATTGCCTGCAGTACATGGTGGCGGTCGCGTTGCTGTTCGGGCGCCTGCGCGCGGAAGACTACGAGGATGCCGTTGCGGCCGATCCACGTCTTGATGCGCTGCGCGAGCGCATGGTTGTTCGCGAGCATGCGGCGTTCACGGCCGCCTACCATGACCCGGAAAAACGCCATATCGGCAATGCCGTGCAGGTGTTCTTCCAGGATGGCCGCTGTACCGACCGGGTGGCGATCACCGCGCCGCTGGGGCATCGCGATCGCCGCGGTGAGGGCCTGCCGCTGTTGCGCGAAAAGTTCGCCGTCAGCGCGGCTCGCCATCTCGGGGAGGCGCGTGCAGGGCGGTTACAGGCGGTCTGCGAGGAGGTTGCGACGCTGGGCAGCATGCCAGTGGACGAATTCGTGGCTCTTACGATACATTAGCCCGATTAGAACGCCATCACGCGTTGTTGTGGTGCAACAATTCCGACGACGCCCACACTGGGAGAGTCATGATGAAAACGGTTGGTGCAGTTCTGGCCGTGGCCGCCTGCGCGCTGGCCGGCAGCGTACAGGCTGCCGGAACACAGCCCGGGAGCTGGTACGTCTCGCCGATGCTCACGTACATGAAGGCCGACGATGACCGGCTGGTCGACAACGGCATCCGGGGTGGCCAGATCGGCTTGGGCTATGTGCTCGAGCGTGACTGGCTGGTCGAGAGTGTCTTCCAGTATCACGACTTCAAGGGTCTTCAGCCTGGTGACCAGTGGGGGCTCGGGGTCGATGTGATCCGGCGCTTCAACTCGGAAGCCAGCTGGTCGCCTTATCTGCTGGCCGGCGGCGGCTGGCTGCGCACCGACCAGGACGGCACGGCACGGCGAAACGGCGCGCAGTTCTCGGCGGCGGCCGGTATCCTGCTGCGGGCCTCGGATACCGTCTCGCTGCGTGGTGAGTACCGCTTGCGTGGAGATGCCTCGTCGCCGGGGCTGACAGATGGCCTGATCAGCCTGGGCTTCACGCTGGGGTTTGGCGGGCCTCCCGCCGCGGCACCGGCGCCCGCCCGGGCACCGGCACCACCCCCCGAGCCAGCCCCGGCACCCCCGCCGCCGCCGCCGCCGCCGGCAGCACCTGAGCGTCCCTGCCCAGAGCCCCGACCGGGCCAGCCGGTGGATGAGGATGGGTGTGCGCTGGAGATCGAGCTGCAGGGGGTGAATTTCGAGTTCGACTCCTCACGCCTGCTGCCCAGTTCGCAGCGTATCCTCGACGAGGCGGTGGAAATCCTGCTGCTCTATCCATTCCTGCGTGTGGAAGTTCAGGGCCACACGGACAGCCGGGGCAGTGCGGCCTACAACCAGCAGCTCTCGGAGCGCCGTGCCCAGGCGGTACGCGAGTATCTGATTGCCGGTGGCGTGTCACCGGGTAACCTGACGGCTCGCGGCTATGGCGAGGAACGCCCGGTGGCGAGCAACGACACCGACGAGGGCCGCGCCCGTAACCGCCGGGTGGTGCTGAGCTTCATCGTGGATTGACGGCGCCACACAGCGCCATGAACCCCGGCTTCGGCCGGGGTTTTTTTTGCGCGTATGCGACACCGAATGGAAAGGGCAAGGTGATGGCGGACAGGCTGGCGGAACAGGAACACCTGGTGGCCGCTGCCGCCAGGCTGCATGTTCGGCTGAACACCGGGACCGCGGATCAGTTGCTCACGCTCCTCGACGAGCTTGCCCGCTGGAACCGCGCCTACAATCTCACCGCCGTGCGAGATCGCGGTGAGATGATCACCCATCACCTGCTCGACAGCCTGAGTGTGCTGCCCGCCCTTGCCGGCCCGCGGATCATCGATGTCGGGACCGGTGCGGGGTTCCCCGGGCTGGTCCTGGCCCTGGTCGATCCAGACCGCGAGTACACGCTGCTCGACAGCAATGGCAAAAAGATCCGCTTCGTGGAACACGCACTGCGGACCTTCGCGCTCCGGCATGCCCGCGCGGTGCAGTCGCGGGTCGAGGACTACCGGCCGACCTCCGGCTTTGATACCGTCGTCGGCCGCGCCTACGCTCCGGCCGCGCGGTTCGCCGCCAGTTGCCGGCATCTGCTGGCGCCGGGCGGGGAGATCCTGATGATGAAGGGACGAGATCCGGCGGCTGAGCTCGAGGCGCTCGCCACCGAATGGCTGATCCAGGTGGAACCCGTCGAGGTCCCCGGCTTGCACGAGGCGCGCCACCTCGTCAGGCTGCGTCTCGCGTCGGGGTCGACAGACGCTCCACTGCGGGAACGAACATGACAAGAATCATTGCGGTGGCCAATCAGAAGGGCGGCGTGGGCAAGACCACCACCGCCATCAATTTGGCCGCCTCCCTGGCCGCGACACGCCGGAGGGTCCTGCTGGTCGACCTGGACCCGCAGGGCAATGCCACCATGGGCTGCGGCGTGGTCAAGAACGAGCTCGAGCGCACCAGCTGCGACGTCCTGCTGGGCGACGCGACGGCCGCCGAGACCGTGCTTGACCTCGAGGAGGGCGGATTCCGGCTGCTTCCCGGGAATGACGATCTCACCACCGCCGAGGTCCAGCTGTTGCAGGAGATCGGCCGGGAACTGCGCCTGCGCAAGGCTCTGGAGCCCATCCGCGGCGACTACGACTACATCCTCGTGGACTGCCCGCCGTCGATCAACATGTTGACGCTGAACGCCCTGACCGCCGCCGACGGCGTACTGATTCCGATGCAGTGCGAGTACTACGCTCTCGAGGGGTTGTCCGCGCTGGTCCGCACTATCGAGCAGATCCGCGACAGCGTGAACCCCGGTCTCCAGATCGAAGGCCTGCTGCGCACGATGTTCGACCCACGCAACAACCTCTCCAACGAGGTCTCGGCGCAGCTCATCCAGCATTTTCGCGACAAGGTCTACCGTACCGTCATTCCGCGCAACGTGCGCCTTGCCGAGGCCCCGAGCTTCGGTAAACCGGCGCTCTATCACGACAAGTACTCGCGCGGCGCGCTCGCGTATCTGGCGTTGGCGGGCGAGATCAACCGCCGCGAGGACGATCGCCGGCGCGCGGCCGGCGGCGCGGCCTGAGCGCCGCTGCGCTCTGCTACAATGCCGCGCCTTCCCTGCTGAGCAGACGGGCTGAGCGATGACAACCAGGAAAAAACGTCTCGGCCGCGGCCTGGATGCGCTGTTGGGTGGTCCGGGTCAGCGTGTTGACGAGACCGTCGCCGATGCCTCGGTAGACGGCGAACTCAAGCGCATTCCGGTCGAGCACCTGCAGCGCGGTCGCTATCAGCCACGCAGCGACATGCGCACCGAGACCCTCGAGGAGCTGGCCCAGTCGATCGCCGCCCAGGGGGTGGTGCAGCCTATCGTCGTGCGCCCGATACCGGCGACCGCGACGGGCGTGCGCTATGAAATCATCGCCGGGGAACGGCGTTGGCGGGCGGCCCAGATCGCCGGCCTTGGCGAGATCCCTGCCTTGATTCGTGAGGTGCCGGACGAGGCGGCCGTCGCCATGGCGCTGATCGAGAACATCCAGCGGGAGAACCTCAATCCCCTGGAGGAGGCGCGTGCCCTGTCCCGCCTCATCGAGGAATTCGACATGACCCATCAGGCCGCCGCCACGGCGGTGGGCCGCTCGCGTGTCGCGGTCAGCAACCTGTTGCGGCTGCTGGAGCTCGACCAGGAGGTCAAGGAGCGGCTGGAGCGTCGCGAACTCGAGATGGGCCATGCGCGCGCCCTGCTGGGTCTGCCACCCGGCGCCCAGCGGGAAGCCGCTCGTCAGGTGGCCCGCAACCAGCTGTCGGTCCGCGCTACCGAGCAGCTGGCCCGGCGCCTGCAGAAAGGCGAGGCACCGGCACCCGCGCCGCGACCGGATCCCGACATTGCCCGGCTGGAGACGGATCTGGCGGACCGGCTGGGTGCCAAAGTCCACCTGCAACATGGCAAGGGCGGGGCTGGACGCCTGGTCATCAGCTACCATAGCGTCGAGGAGCTCGAGGGTATCCTGCGCCACTTCCGTTGAGCCTCCCGGTCGGTCTTGAACCGAGAATTGAAGCAGTGCAACAAAGTCTATATACTGCCGCGCCTCGGACAGGACGGCAGGGCAAAAACACAGGTGCCATGCAGTCCATCCCCGCTCGCATCGTCGTCTGGCAGGTTCTGGTCGGGGTGGTCGGCGCGGTTGTCTGGTCGCTGGCAGGGCTGGAGAGTGGCATCGCTGCGCTCTGCGGTGGCCTTGCCAGTGCGCTGCTGAGCCTTCGGTTCGCCCTGCGGGTGTTTGCCCGCAGTCCGGCCTCGCCGCCGCGGGAACTCGCAGCGGCGTTCTACCGGGCAGAGGCTTTCAAGCTAGTGATGGCCGCGATGCTGTTCATGGTCGCGGCACGGTATTTCGGGCACGTGTTCGTGCCTCTGGTGACCACCTACATGGCCACGTTGGTCGTGTACTGGGTGGCCTTGCTTTGGACATTCGACTCGAGCGCAGTCGACAGGGAACGTCTCCGGGATCATGGCCAGCGAAAATCCGAGCGCCTCTGAATACGTCTTGCACCACCTGACCAACTTCTCGGTTGGAGAAGGGATCTGGACGTTGCATGTCGATACCCTGTTCTTTTCCTGGCTCACGGGCATCTTTTTCGTGACCGTGCTCTGGCTCGGTGCCCGCACCGCGACGGCCGGGATCCCGGGCAAGATGCAGAATTTCGTCGAAATGCTGGTCGACTGGGTGGATAACTCCGTGAAGGAGACGTTCCACGGGCCGCGGGACTTCATCGGCCCCCTGGCCTTGACCATCTTTGTCTGGGTGCTGCTGTGGAATTTCCTCGACCTGATTCCCGTCGACTGGGTGCCGATGTTTGCCTACCTGGTGTTCGGCTTCGAGTACACCCGCATCGTGCCTTCCGCGGACATCAACGCACCGTTCGCGCTGTCCATCTCGGTGCTGCTGCTGATCATCGTGTACAGCATCAAGGGCAAGGGCTTCGGCGGTTACGGCAAGGAACTGCTGACGCATCCGTTCGGCTCCCACCCGTTGCTGTGGATTCCCAATCTGCTGCTCAACGTCGTCGAGCTGCTGGCCAAGCCCGTGTCGCTGGCCATGCGCCTGTTCGGCAACCTGTATGCGGCGGAGCTCATCTTTGTGCTCATCGCCCTGTTGCCAGCATGGATTCTGTTCGTGCCGGGCAGCGCCTGGGCCGTGTTCCACATTCTTGTTGTGCCGCTCCAGGCCTTTCTCTTCATGACGCTGACGATCGTGTATCTCAGCCTGGCCTACGAGAAGCACTAGGCGCATTACTCGCTGCACCTCTTTCACGTTTGTCTTTAACATTCTGAACGCGCACATCCAGGAGGCACAATGGAAACCCTAGCGCTTATCGCCCAGGTCCAGGCCAACACGGCGATCGCCGTCGGTCTGATCTTCGCCGCCGCGGCCCTTGGCACCGGTATCGGCTTCGCCCTGCTGGGCGGCAAGTTCATCGAAGCGGCCGCACGTCAGCCCGAGCTGGCTGCCATGCTGCAGGTGCGTATGTTCATCATCGCCGGTCTGCTCGACGCGCTGTCGATCATCGGGGTTGCGTTCGCTGCACTGCTGATGTTCGGCAATCCGCTGCTCGGTGCGATCACCGGCGGTTGACGGTCCTGATCCGTTCGGCCCGACCTTCATTACGGGAGCTGCAACGTGCAAGTCAGTCTAGGCACCCTCATCGCGCAGGGCATCTCTTTCTTCGTCTTCATCTGGGTGACGATGAAGTTGGTGTGGCCGCCGCTCGTCAAGGCCATGGCCGAGCGGCGCGCAAAAATCGCCGACGGCCTGGCTGCCGCGGAGCGCGGCAAGAGCGAGCTCGAAGAGGCCAGTACGCAAGCCGATTCGCTGGTGCGCGCTGCGCGTGACCAGGCGGCCGAAATCCTGGAACAGGCCAACCGGCGCGCGGCCAATATCGAAGCCGAGGCGAAGTCCGATGGCGAGCGCGAGCGCGAGCGTCAGCTCACAGCCGCTCGCGCCGAGATCGAACAGGAGATCTCGCGCGCCAGAGACGAGCTTCGTGGTCAGGTGGCTGAGATTGCCATCACCAGTGCCGAGAAAATCCTTGGTCGCGAGATCGATGCCGGCAAGCATCGTGACATCCTCGACAAGCTCGCCGCCCAGATCTGAGGCTCGTCATGGCTGATCACACAACCGTCGCCCGCCCCTATGCCAGCGCCCTGTTCCAGGTCGCGCGCGAGCGGGGCGAGCTCGCGCAGTGGTCGGCCGCGCTCTCGGTGCTGTCTGCCGCGCTGGCAGATGAAGGCCTCCAGGCCTGGCTGGACAGCCCGCGTCTGACCGATGGCGAACGTACAGCTTTTGTCCTTGAGATCGCCACGGCCGCCGACCCGGTGGCCGGCGAGGTTCTGTCGGCAGAGCAGGGCGCGAATTTCCTGAAGTTGCTGGCGGAAAATGACCGCCTCACAGTGCTTCCGGAGATCGCGGCGCTGTTCGAGGCGCACCGCCACAAGGAAGAAAACACGATGGACGTGACCATGGTCGCGGCCAGCGAGGTGGACGAGTCGACGCAGGCGGCCATCACGTCCGCCCTGGAGGCTCGCCTGGGACGTACCGTACGCCTGTCGGTCAATGTCGACCCGGCACTGCTGGGCGGCGCCGTCATTCGCGCTGATGATCTGGTGATCGACGCATCGCTCAAGAGCCGGCTCGCCAAGCTCGCGACCTCACTCATTCGCTAAATTCCCGAGGAATTCACCATGGCCTTGAAGGCTTCTGAAATCAGCCAACTGATCAAGGAACGTATCGAGAAGTTCGATGCGGCGGCTGAAGCACGTGATGTCGGCACCGTGATCGGCGTCACCGACGGTATCGTGCGCATCCATGGTCTGCGCGGCGTGGCGTACGGCGAGATGCTCGAGTTTCCGGGCGAAACCTACGGCATGGCGCTGAACCTCGAGCAGGACTCGGTGGGCGCGGTCATTCTTGGCAACTACCAGCACATTTCCGAGGGTAACGAGGTCAAGACCACCGGGCGAATCCTCGAAGTGCCGACCGGGGAAGCGCTGCTGGGCCGGGTTGTCGACTCCCTCGGGCTGCCGATCGACGGCAAGGGGCCGCTCCAGGGCGACACGGTGATGTCGCCGATCGAGAAAATCGCCCCGGGCGTGATCGATCGACAGTCGGTGTCGCAGCCGGTGCAGACCGGCCTCAAGGCCATCGACGCGATGGTGCCCGTTGGCCGCGGCCAGCGTGAGCTGATCATCGGTGACCGCCAGACCGGCAAGACGGCCGTCGCGGTCGACGCGATCATCAATCAGAAAGGCACCGGCATCAAGTGCATCTATGTCGCTGTCGGCCAGAAGAATTCTTCCGTGGCCAACGTGGTCCGCAAGCTCGAGGAAGAAGGCGCGATGGAGCACACCATCGTGGTGTCCGCGTCTGCCTCGATGTCGGCGGCCATGCAGTACATCGCCCCCTACGCCGGGTGCGCCATGGGTGAGTATTTCCGTGACCGCGGCGAAGATGCCCTGATCATCTACGACGATCTGACCAAGCAGGCCTGGGCCTACCGCCAGGTTTCGCTGCTGCTGAAACGCCCACCAGGTCGCGAGGCCTATCCGGGTGACGTGTTCTACCTGCACTCGCGCCTGCTCGAGCGTGCGGCCCGCGTGAACGCAGACTACGTCGAAGCCGCCACCAATGGTGAGGTCAAGGGCAAGACCGGCTCACTGACGGCCCTGCCGATCATCGAGACCCAGGCCGGTGACGTCTCGGCATTCGTGCCGACCAACGTGATCTCCATCACCGACGGACAGATCTACCTCGAGACCGATCTGTTCAATGCCGGTATCCGGCCTGCCATCAACGCCGGCCTGTCGGTGTCGCGTGTCGGCGGTGCCGCGCAGACGAAAATCATCAAGAAACTCGGCGGTGGTGTGCGACTGGCGCTGGCCCAGTTCCGCGAACTTGCCGCCTTCGCGCAGTTCGCCTCGGACCTCGACGCTGCCACCCGCCGTCAGCTGGACCGTGGTCGCCGCGTCACCGAGCTCATGAAGCAGCCGCAGTATTCGCCGCTGTCGGTCGCCGAAATGGCGGTCTCGCTGTTTGCAGTGAACGAAGGCTTCTTCGATGACGTCGAGGTCGAGAAGATCGTCGAGTGCGAGCGGGCCATGCATGCGCATGTGCGCGCCAACTTCGGCGAACTTTTCGAGCGGATCAACGAGTCCGGCGACTACAACGATGATATTGCCTCCGGCCTCAAGCAGGCTATCGGCGATTTCAAAGCCAACGGCGCCTGGTAAGCCCACAGCCCGCCAGCCGACCACGGGAACGCCATGTCCGGTACCAAGGAAATTCGCGGCAAGATCAAGAGCGTGAAAAACACGCAGAAGATCACCAAGGCCATGGAAATGGTTGCCGCCAGCAAGATGCGCAAGGCGCAGGACCGCATGGAGGCGGGCCGCCCGTATGCCCAGCGTATCCAGCGGGTGATCGGCCATTTGATGGAAGTGGATCCGGACTACACCCACCCCTACCTGGTCCGCCGGGAAGCGCGGCGCGTGGGCTACGTCATCGTCAGCACCGACCGCGGGCTCGCGGGGGGGCTCAACGTCAACCTGTTCCGGCGGCTGGTGCCCGAAATCAAGGGCTGGGCTGACCAGGGCATCGAGGTGGAGCTGTGCCTCATCGGCGCCAAGGCCGTCGCGTTTTTCCGCCGGCTCGACGTCAATATCGTCGCCGCCACCACGCACCTGGGCGAGACGCCGGGCATGGCAGACCTGATCGGCGCCATGCGCGTGATGCTGGATGGCTATACCGAAGGGCGACTCGACCGGTTGTTCCTGGCGCATAACGTGTTCGTGAACACCATGAGCCAGAAGCCCGAAATCAACACCGTTCTGCCGGTCGACATCGCCGACCGGGAAGAGCTGCCGAAGTACTGGGACTACATCTACGAGCCCTCGCCTGAAGCGCTGCTGGACACCATCCTGGAGCGCTACATCGAGTCGCAGATCTACCGCGCAGTGGTCGAAAACGGCGCGTGTGAGCAGGCCGCCCGCATGGTCGCGATGAAGAGCGCGACCGACAACGCCGGAGATCTGATCGGTCGTCTGCAACTCCAGTACAACAAGGCGCGTCAGGCCGCGATCACCAAGGAACTTGCAGAAATCGTCGGTGGCGCCGCCGCCGTCTGAGCAGAAATCGAGAGGAATCGAGTTCATGAGCACCGGAAAAACCGTGCAGATCATTGGCGCCGTGGTCGACGTGGAATTCCCGCGCGACGCCATCCCGAAAATCTACGACGCGCTGAGGATCGAAGAGGCCAACCTGACGCTGGAGGTGCAACAGCAGCTCGGCGACGGCGTGGTGCGTACCATCGCCATGGGCGCCTCCGAGGGCCTGAAGCGCGGTCTTCCCGTCACCAATACCGGCAAGCCGATCTCCGTGCCTGTGGGCAAGGGCACGCTGGGCCGCATCATGAACGTGCTCGGTGAACCCCTGGATAACGTCGGTGAGGTCGAGTGCGATGAGCAGTGGGCCATCCACCGCGCGGCCCCGGCCTTCGAAGACCAGGCTGGTGGCCAGGAACTGCTCGAGACCGGGATCAAGGTCATCGATCTGCTCTGCCCCTTCGCCAAGGGCGGCAAGGTGGGCCTGTTCGGCGGTGCCGGTGTCGGCAAGACCGTCAACATGCTCGAGCTGATCCGCAACATCGCCATCGAGCACTCGGGTTACTCGGTGTTCGCTGGCGTCGGCGAGCGTACCCGCGAGGGCAACGACTTCTACTACGAGATGAAGGAGTCCAACGTTCTCGACAAGGTGGCGCTGGTGTTCGGCCAGATGAACGAGCCGCCCGGCAACCGCCTGCGCGTGGCGCTGACCGGTCTCACCATGGCCGAGTACTTCCGCGACGAAGGCCGCGACGTGCTGATGTTCATCGACAACATCTACCGCTACACGCTCGCCGGCACCGAGGTCTCGGCGCTGCTCGGACGCATGCCCTCGGCCGTGGGCTACCAGCCGACGCTGGCCGAAGAGATGGGCGTGCTGCAGGAGCGCATCACCTCCACCAAGACCGGGTCGATCACCTCGATCCAGGCGGTGTACGTGCCGGCGGATGACCTCACCGACCCCTCGCCCGCCACTACGTTCGCGCATCTTGATGCCACCGTCGTGCTGTCGCGCCAGATCGCCGAGCTCGGCATCTACCCGGCCGTCGATCCGCTGGACTCCACGTCCCGCCAGCTCGATCCGCTGGTGGTCGGCCAGGAGCATTACGACACCGCGCGTGCCGTACAGAAAGTGCTGCAGCGCTACAAGGAGCTGCAGGACATCATCGCCATCCTCGGCATGGACGAGCTCTCCGAGGAAGACAAGCAGCTGGTGGGGCGCGCCCGCAAGATTCAGCGCTACCTCTCGCAGCCGTTCTTCGTGGCCGAGGTGTTCACCGGGTCGCCAGGCAAGTACGTCTCGCTCAAGGAGACGATCCGTGGCTTCCAGGGAATCGTCAACGGCGAGTACGATCACCTGCCCGAGCAGGCCTTCTACATGGTCGGCACCATCGACGAAGCCGTCGAGAAGGCCAAGACCATCCAGTAAGCGGAGTTCCGCATCATGGCCAGCATTCACGTCGACATCGTCAGCGCCGAAGGCGAGCTCTTCGAGGGCGACGCTGCAATGGTCTTCGCCCCTGCACGCGAGGGCGAGATCGGTATTGCGCCGCGTCATGCCCCGTTGCTGACCACACTGGTGCCCGGCGAGGTCCGCGTGCAGGCCGCCGACGGCGAAGAGCGGCTGTTCTTCGTCACCGGCGGTATTCTTGAGATCCAGGGCCACCTGGTGACGATCCTGGCGGAAACCGCCATGCGCGCCGACGAGCTCGACGAGGCCGCCGCGCTGGAGGCCAAACAGCACGCCGAGCAGATCCTCGCCGACCGCCCGGAAGGCATCGATCTCGCGCAGGCTCAGCAGGAGCTGGTCGAGGCCGCCGCGCGCTATCAGGCGGCGCAGAAGCTCAAGGGCAGGGACCTGCGCTGAGGCCTCCCCTGGAGGGCGGCCTGCCCACCGGTCAGTCGGGCTGTGATCTCGCCCCACGCGAAGCGCCGGCGTCTGGGCTAACATCCTGTCCATGAATCCAGTCACTTCGCTGAGCGTGGTCGTGCTCGCCGCCGGCGCGGGTAAACGCATGCGCTCGCCGCTGCCAAAGGTCCTCCAGCCGCTGGCCGGTCGCACCTTGCTCGACCACGTTCTCCACTGCGCCGAGGCGCTGCGCCCCGCCGCGACCCATGTGGTCTATGGCCATGGCGGCGAGGCGGTGCGACGTCACTTTGCCGAGCGCGCAGAGCTCCGCTGGGTCGAGCAGGCCCAGCGCCTGGGCACGGGCCACGCCGTGGCCCAGGCGATGCCCGGGATTCCGGAGGACCACCTGGTGCTGGTCCTGTGCGGCGACGTGCCCCTGCTGCGTGCCGCCACTTTGGAGGCGCTGCTGCAAGGCACCGGTGAGGGTGTCGGTGTCCTGTCCGTCGAACTGCCGGATCCCACCGGCTACGGCCGCATCGTCCGCGATTCGTCGGGTGCTGTTGCCGCCATTGTCGAGGAGCGCGATGCCGATGCCGCCACCCGCGCCGTGCGTGAAGTCAATACTGGCGTCATCGCGGCGCCGGCCGGACGACTGCGGGGCTGGCTCTCGCGTCTCGGCAATGACAATGCCCAGGGCGAGTACTATCTCACCGACATCATCGCCATGGCGGTGGCCGAGGGCGTGAGCGTCGCCGGCGTGCGCGCTGCAGACGCCGACGAGGTGGCCGGCATCAACACTCGCGCCCAGCTCGCCGCGGCCGAATCGGCGCTGCGGCGCCGAATCGCCGCCGCACTGCTCGATCAGGGGGCGATCCTCGCCGATCCGGCACGCCTCGACGTGCGGGGCGAGGTCACGGTCGGCCAGGATGTGTTCCTGGATGCCAATGTCACGCTCGAGGGCCGCGTCGAACTCGGTGACGGTGTCCACATCGGCCCCAATGTCGTGTTGCGCGATGTCTGCCTCGGCGCGGGTACGGTGGTACACGCATTTTCGCTGCTCGAGGGGATGCGCTGCGGCACGGACTGTCAGCTCGGGCCCTATGCGCGTGTCCGGCCGGGCAGCGAGCTCGCCGAGCGGGTGAAGATCGGCAATTTCGTCGAGGTCAAGAACAGCCGCCTGGCCGAAGGCGCCAAGGCGAATCACCTGAGCTATGTCGGTGACACCGACGTGGGGCGGGACGCGAACATCGGCGCCGGCACCATCACCTGCAACTACGACGGCGCCAACAAGCATCGCACCGTGATCGGTGACGGCGCGTTCATCGGCTCGGGCGTGGAACTGGTTGCGCCCGTGGAAATCGGGCCGGGCGCGACCATCGGGGCGGGGTCGACCATCAGCAAGAACGCCCCGCCCCACCAACTCACCCTGGCGCGTGCGCGCCAGACCACGCTGCGCCATTGGCAGCGGCCCACCAAGCAGCGGTCCGGCGAGGACCACTGAGATCACCGGAGGCCTCCATGTGCGGCATCGTCGGAGCCATCGCTGAACGCAACGTCGTCCCGATTCTGCTGGAGGGCCTGCGGCGGCTCGAGTACCGGGGCTACGATTCTGCCGGCCTGGCGGTGGTCCAGGACGGCGGGCTGGCCCGGCGGCGGCGTGTCGGCAAGGTCCGCGAGCTCGAAGCCGCCCTCGCTGCGGCCCCGGTGTCCGGCCCCGTTGGCATCGCGCATACCCGCTGGGCCACCCACGGCGCCCCGACCGAAGACAATGCCCATCCGCATGTCTCGGCGCCCTCGGTGGCCGTGGTGCACAACGGCATCATCGAGAACCACGCGTTGTTGCGTGAGGACCTGCAGCGCCTCGGCTTCACGTTCACCTCCGACACCGACACCGAGGTGATCGCCCATCGCATCGAACAGCATCGCCGCGGCAGCGCCGACCTGGTCACGGCGGTGCGCGACACCGTCGCCGAGCTTGACGGTGCCTACGCCCTGGTCGCCATGAGCGTCGCGGAGCCCGACACCCTGGTCGCGGCGCGCGCCGGCTGCCCGGTGGTCATCGGCCTTGGCCTGGGCGAGAACTTCATTGCCTCGGATGTGGCCGCCCTGCTGCCGGTGACCCGCCGGTTCATCTTCCTCGAGGAGGGTGATCTTGCAGTCGTGCGACGGACGTCTATCGAAGTATTCGATGCCGCAGGCCAGCCCGTCGAGCGGCCGGTCCGCGAGAGCGAACTTGCCGCCGATGCGGTCGAGCGCGGACGCTTCCGCCATTACATGCAGAAGGAGATCCACGAGCAGGCGGCAGCTGTCGCGCGCACGTTGGCCGGGCGAATCGAGGGCGGACGTGTGCGACCGGAGGCCTTCGGCGCCAACGCCGCGGCACTGCTGCCACGCATACGCCAGGTGCATATCGTCGCCTGCGGTACCAGCTATCACGCCGGCCTCACCGCACGCTATCAGCTCGAAGAGCTCTGCCGCCTGCCCGTGAGTGTCGAGATCGCCAGCGAATACCGCTATCGCTCACCGGTGGTGCCACCGGATACCCTGTTCATTGCGATCTCGCAGTCCGGCGAAACCGCCGATACGCTGGCGGCACTGCGCCTGGCCAAAACCCTGGGCTATCTCTCGACGCTCGCCATCTGCAACGTGCCCGAAAGCTCTCTGGTCCGGGAAGCGGAGATGTGCCTGATGACCGAGGCCGGCCCCGAGATCGGGGTCGCCTCCACCAAGGCCTTCACCACCCAGCTGGCGGCACTGGCGCTGCTGACCCTGGCGCTGGCCGCCGCCAACGGCACGAGTCCGGAAACCGAGCGTGCGCTCACCACCCAGCTTGCTGAGCTCCCGGGCATGATCGAGCAGACGCTCGCGCTGGATGAAACCATCGCCGATCTCGCGGAAGCCTTTGTCGACAAGCATCACGCGCTGTTTCTCGGCCGCGGTGCGCTGAACCCGGTGGCGATGGAAGGCGCCCTGAAGCTCAAGGAGATCTCCTACATCCACGCCGAGGCCTATGCCGCCGGCGAGCTCAAGCACGGTCCGCTGGCACTGGTCGACGAGGACATGCCGGTGGTGACCGTGGCGCCGAACAACGAGCTGCTCGAGAAGCTGAAGTCCAACCTCGAGGAAGTGCGTGCCCGTGGCGGCCAGCTGTTCGTATTCGCCGACCCGCGGGTGACCTTCGAATCCTCACCGGGCGTCACCGTGATCCGCCTTCCAGCGCACGCCGAGCCGCTGCAGGCGCCGCTGCTCTACACCATTCCGCTGCAGCTGCTGGCCTACCATGTCGCCGTGCTCAAGGGCACGGACGTCGACCAGCCCAGGAATCTCGCCAAGTCGGTGACGGTGGAATAGCGCCTGCCCTATCCCCACAGCTGTGAACGGAAAGAATGGGGAATAAAGTTCGTACGGAAACGAGCGCTTGATGAACGTAAGCGATGCATTACCGGCGCCCTTTTCGGCTGAGCCTGGCTGACACAAGCTCCCTGCTTCTCATGGTCCCCTGGCCGAGTACGCCCGCTCGGCGGGGCTCAAGCCCCAGGCCTCGGAGCGTCCTTCAGGCTTCGTGCGGGTGATGGACTCGACGCTGACCGCGCCGGCCCTCAGCCGTAAGCTTGCTGTTGCCCAATGGCGTACGCCTGGCGTGCCACGGCGAGCTTGAGCCAGAACAGCTCGAGGCGCTGGTTCTGGCTGCGGGCCGCCTGCCGTGATCCGCCCATCAGGGGATGTACGCATCCACCTGCGCGAGCCGGTCGATATGCGAAAGGCCATCAACGACCTGGTCTCGATCGCCGCCCCCTGCCGAAGGCCTTCCCGCGCGTGGAGATCCTCCACGAGATCGAGCCGGGCGAAGGCCCCTGCGCTGACTGCCGTGGCACCCTGATCCCCATCAGCGAGAAGGTCTCCGAGCAGCTCGACATCCAGCTCGCCCGGATCGGGGTGGCACTGCCGCGCTCGGCGCTGGGCAAGGCGATGCACTATGCCCACCACCAGTGGCCGAAGCTCACCGTGTACGTCGAGGCGATCGAGGCCCTGCTGCCGCTGCGAGACGACACCTCACCTGTCGCGCAAACCCGCCAACCCGTGTCCTGGCGTACCGTGCGCCGCCCATGATGGAAGAGAGTCGCACCGGCAACCTCCATGGCTGGTGATGACCCTATCCGCTCGAACGAGAGGGGCTGTCATCTTGCGCAGATGGCTTGTATTTGCGCTGCTCGATGAGGGGCTGGTCTGCATTCAGTTTACCAGCAGCGCTGTCGGTTTCCGACGCGGGTGCTGACGCGACAGAGGATCCACCGGGCGCGCCAAGTGCTGATTTTCACACCGCGTATTGTCCAGACCGCGCGGTCTGGAAGGTTCACGATGACGCGCCTCCGACATCTCCCCTACAGCCGGGGCATTGTCCGGACCAGAACATTTCGCTTGACAGCGGCTCGATTCGGAGGGATTTGTTTCCCACCGCGCCGGCGCTTCCCAGCCGGTGTCGACCGGCCCAGGCGAGGTGGCGGTGATGCAGTCGATGGCGAAGGTCTCCAGGGACTTGACGATTGATCACCGCGGCGGGGAGTCTTCGCCAAGCCAAGCCAAGCCAAGCCAAGCCAAGCCAAGCCAAGCCAAGCCAAGCCAAGCCACTTGAAGGCGCCCGTCGCTGGCTGGCGCTGATCACGCTTCTCGGGGTCGGCCACGCCGCCCACGCCCAGATTCCCGGCACGCTGCCAGGCAGCTTCGCCGTCTCGCAGACGGGCGAGTCCACCTACACCATCCCGATCTTCACCCCCGAGGCGGCCGGCGGGCTCGCCCCGGAGCTCGCCCTGGTCTACGGCCACCGCAGCGGCGATGGCCACCTCGGCATGCGCTGGGATCTTGCCGGCATTCGCACGATCGAGCGCTGCCCGCGCACCTTTGCCCAGGACGGAAGCCAGCTCGGTGTCTGGGACCACGCCCAGGGCGACCGCTTCTGCCTGGAGGGCGAGCGGCTGATCGCCACCTCCGGCACCTACGGGGCGAACAACACCCAGTACCGCTTCGAGCGCGACACCTTCGAGCGCGTGGTCTCGGTCGGCAACATCAACGGCTCGCCCGAGCATTTCTACATCGATCACGGCAACGGTCTGCGAAGCTTCTTCGGCCAGACGCCCGAGTCGCGGTTCAACCTGAGCCCCAGCGACGCCACGCCCGAGCGCTGGTACATCAGCCACATCCAGGACCGCTTCGGCAACCGCATCAACTTCTTCTACACCAAGACGGTCACGAGCGCACAGCGCGAGATCGTGCCTGAGCGCATCGAGTGGAGCAGCAACGCCAACCCCTTCCTCGCGGCGCGCTACAAGGCGGAGTTCACCTGGGAGACCCGCCCGACGGCTGATCAGCGCACCGCCTGGGTGTATGGCCAGCGCTCCGACACGACGAAGCGCCTGCAGCGGGTGACGGTGAGTTTCCAGGGCCAGGAGATCCACCGCTACAACGTCGCCTACACCACGCCGGTCGGCACCGGCACCCAGCGCAGCCAGGTGCAGAGCATCGAGCTCTGCCGCGCGAGCACCTGCCTGCCGGCGACCACCTTCGAGTGGCAGAACGGGGTGGCGGGCTGGGGCAGCCAGAGCAACACCGGGCGTACCAGCCAGGGTCACGAGCATGCGCTGATCGGGGACTTCAACGGCAACGGTCGCGATGATCTGTTCGTGCCGATCAGCGTCTCGGGGACGCTGCGCTGGCATGTGATCCCGGCGAGCAACGGTACGCTGGGAGCGCCGATCAACACAGGCCTCGCTGCCCCCTCGCCCGAGCACACGCGCATCATCGACTACAACGGCGACGGGCGGGCCGATCTGCTGGTCCCGGGGACCGGCGGCACCTGGCTGATCTATCAGTCCACCGGATCGCTGACGCCGGGGCAGCAGTTTACGGTGATCAATACGCAGCGGGCAGTGATCAATCCCGACACGGTCATTGTTCAGGACAAGGACGGCGACGGACTCGCGGATGTCTTGTTCTCGACCGATACAGAAATGCGCTGGTATCGAAACACGGGCGCAGGCCTGGCTTCCGCACAAACCCTCTTGGTATTCCTTAACAATGGCTCGGGCAACTCCGGAAGTTATTCATCGGTCTGGGGCAGCAGTACTGTCGACGCCAACGCGGACGGCCGTGCAGATATCTTCGGCACGTATTACCAGTGGGAGTTTGATTGGTACACGTGGAACGTCAATGAGACCTGTGATTTCGTCATGTATCGATCTGTGCCTGGGGCGTTGGCTCCCGGTGTCTCCTTCGGCTCATGTCTCCAGTCGAGTATCGACGTTCTACGGACTATGGATCTTGCAGGCGACGGTTTAGCTAGTGCCGTATTCGCGTACACGCAGCAACCCGGTGGTCAGTGGCAGATAAGTGCCTCTCAAGGTGGGGTGTTTACTGCGCCTGCCAGTTCGGGAATTAGCGCGAGCACAGGTTCCGCGGTGCGGGCGATTGTCGCCGACTATAACGGCAATGGCCGCGAGGATCTGATCATCCCGGACGGCAACCAGCTGCGGATCTACCGCTCGACCGGCACGGGCCTGAACTCATCCCCCATCAACCTCGCCAGCACCGGCGCCGGCAGCGGGACCGTGCGCACCGCGGACATCGCCGGCAACGGCGTGCGCGACATCCTGGTGGCCAGGGACGGCACCTGGCGGCTGCACACCCACAACACCGTGCTGGCCGATGTGATCACCAAGATCACCGACGGCCTGGGCAACGAGACGACCGTCACCCACGAGCCGATCTCCACCAGCGCGGCCTATTCCCAGGCCGGCGAGTCGCCCTCGCTGCCCGATGTGCGGCTGCTGCAGAAGCCCATCCACGTGGTCACCGCGCACAGCGTCAGCGACGGGGCCGGCGGGACCGCGAGCTTCACCCATGCCTACGTGGGGGCCCGCTGGCACAACCGTGGCTACGGCTTCCTTGGGTTCAGGAGCGTGCGCACCACCGATACCCGCAATGGAGTGGTCCAGCACACCCGCTACCGCCAGGACTGGCCGTTCACAGGCCTGATCGACCGCGAGGAGCTTCGCCAGACCAGCGCCTCGGGGCCGCTGATCCGGCGGGCCGATCACACCTGGGCCAAGACGACATGGAGTCACAGCGGCCAGCCGCAGCGCCACTTTCTTCGAAAAACCGCCACGGCGATTCAGGAACGTGAAGTCGGGGGGCCGTTGAACGGCCAGCTGGTGCGGCGCATCGACATCACCCGCACGTTCGACACCACCTGGGGGCGGCTGACCGGCGAGGTGACGAGCTTCAAGGATGCAAGCAACTTCGAGGTGCGCCGCGAGGAGCGCACGGTCACGAGCTGGCACACCGTGCAGACCGCGCTGGGGTCGGGGAGCTGGTGCACGGCGCTGCCCAACGTGACGGCGTACACGGCCGTGCGCGGCGGCGTCAGCCACACGCGCACTGAGCAGACCACTTACAACACCACAACCTGCCGGCTGACCCGGCGCGATGACACTACCGCCGGTGTAGCCTCCTCGCTGCGCCAGCGCACCAACTTCACCTACAACAGCTACGGCAACCTCGCCACCCTGACCCAGCGGGCGGTCTCCGGCGGCCCGGCACAGCGCCAGACCACCTTTGGCTACGACAGCCACCAGCAGTGGCCGACCAGCGAGACCCTGGCGATGACCGGGAGCGGGGAGTCCCCCCTTACCGTCAGCCGGACCTACGACTACCTGCTCGGCGTGGAGCTCTCGCACACCCGCGTGGACGGGCTGACCACCAGCTGGGAGTACGACGTGTTCGGGCGCCTGACCCGCGAGGATCGCCCCGACGGCACCCACACCCAGCTGGCCTACGCCACCTGCGGCAGCTGCTTCGCCCAGCACTCGCGCTTCTCGATCACGGCCACCGGCTCCGATGGCAGCGAGTCGGTGAGCTACCGCGACCGCTACGGCCGCCCGGTGGGCGCGCAGTGGAAGGTGGCGGTGGACCAGGGGGTGGGGCTTCGCCTGGCGCGGCGCGAGCAGCGCTACGACGGCTTCGGGCGCCTGGCGCTCGCGACCCAGCCCTACCTGACCGGCGATCCGGTCTACTGGATCGAGCACGACTACGACCTGATCGGCCGCCCGCTGGTCGAGGATCGCCCGATCAGCGAGAGCCAGCAGAGCGGGGCGCAGACCCAGATCGAGTACCGGGGGCTCGAGGTCTGGGT
>RECU01000039.1 GCA_007693855.1 Gammaproteobacteria bacterium
ACAGTTGGGCGCGGAGTACATCGCCCGGGCCGAGCAGGTACTCGGCAGGAATGGGAATATCACTGACCGGGGCGAAGGTGCTGGGCACGCCTTCGAAGAGGTCGTAGCCGAAGGGCTTGAGTTCGTCGATGCCCACGGCCTGCAGCGGCAGGCGAGTGAGTGTGATGGTCAGGTTCCGGAGATCTTCTTCCGCGCTCAGCCGAGTGATGGCTTCTTCGGCGGTCAGCCCGGCGATTCGGATCAGGCCGACGCCCGGCAGCGGTATCCGGCCGAGGTCGTCGATCTCGTAGGGATTGGCGTTTTCCAGGCGGCGGATGCGTTGTTCGCGGCGCTCACGCTCATCACGCTGGGCCCCAGCGTTGGGTATTGTGAAGCCGAGCACGAGGGTGTCGCCGGGGCGGATTCTCCGCGCCTCGTCCGGGTCCACAGGCTCGCGGGTGAACTCGTCGTCGCCTCTCCGATCGCGGTCACTATCGCGCCTCACCACCTCCGGAAACTCCGGCCGAGCCTGGCGCTGGCTGCCGCGCTCCTGCTCCAGCCGACGCATCACTTCACGGCGCTGGTCCGCCGGCAGCTGCTCGATCATGCGCCGCTGCTCGGACGACAGCCCCTCCAACTGGGCCTGCGCGGGGAGCATCGAGGCGGTAGAGACCAACAAGGCGAACAGCAGACTGGCTAGGAGCGGATATAGACGAATCGGCACGGTCGTTATGTCACGTGTGAGCGGTTTGGCCGGAAGGTTACCTTAAAAAGTCGCGGCGAGGGCAGGCTCATCCCCCGTTTCGGCGCGCGAGCGCGATTATCGCCGCCCGATTCATCAAAACTGCACCATGAAACCCACGAACCCGCGCAGGTCGTTGCGACTTCGGCCATCATCCATGGCCAGGCGTTGATAACCCACGCCGAGCTCCAGCGTGCCGACCTGGGCATCTCGGCGGAAGCTCGCCTCGAGATCGGTGAAGCGCGCCCGGCCGTCGGTAACGCTGTTGAGCCCATCCCCAGTCGCGGCAAGATCGCCGCGATCCAGTCGGCCGAAACGCGCGCGCACCTGAAAATCATCGCCCACATCCCGTCGCAGCTGCACGGCCACCGTCGTCAGCCGCGCGTCGGCATCCGCCCCATGGGCGATCGGGCGGCCGCGGTGGCGGTAGCCCGGCGCGTAGCGCTCGTGCGCATAGCTGCAGCCGAACGTAGTGCTGCCGCCGACCAGGCCGTTACAGGCCGTGTCTGCATGTTCGACCACGGCGCGCCAGTTGCCGCCGAGCCGGTCGCTGCGCCCCCAGTGCTCGACGCCGACCAGCGCCGTATTCCCGGCCGGAATCTCCCCCGAACCCTGCTCGCGGGCGACCTGACCGTAAGCGGCGAAATTGAAGCCGGGCAGGCGCGGCTGCCAACGGACGTCGATGGCCGAGAGCCGGTTGCCGCTGTCATCCGTCAGCCGCGCGGCCGATACGCCCACCTCGAGGGACTGCACAGGGCGTGCGGCCGCGCGCGCGGCGACCAGCGTGCTGTTCGTTCTGGTCTGCACCGCGCCGGCGGCAGGCTCCTCGGGCGCGATATCTTCCAGGCTGAAGCCCTCGACCCGGCCGGCAAAGGCCGTGAGGCTCCAGGGGCCCAGCCACTCGAGCACAGGCCACTCGAACGGCTCGGAATGCAGGCGCTGCACGGCCACCCCGGGAATGGGACGCGTGGCGTTGCCCAGCACCAGGCTGCCGCTCCAGCCCGGGCCCCAGTGGCGCGCCTGCCAGCCGGCGGTCGCCATCCAGTTGCCGGCCACCACGCCTGCGGCCGTGCCATCGGGGCGCAGGCGCCGGTCGTCGGCGCGGTCGCGCTGCACGACCTGGGCTTGCACGCGCAAGGCCACGCGCTCGCCGGTGTATTCGCTGGCGACCTCTGCCTCGAGCTCGCCGCGCGGGGTATCTGCGAACCCGCGCACGCGATCTGGCGAGGCCGCGAGGCCCAGCCGCGCGCTGTAGCGGCGCTCGCCGACGCGCATTTCCGCGCGCAGCAGGCGGCGCAGTCGCACCAGCGCCGCCTGCTCGGCGGCATCCAGCGTGGCGGGCATGTCGACGCCGGCGATGTCCTGGGCAATATCCGGCAGCGATATCGGCCACGTATTCACCGGGCGCTGGATAACGCCGGCATCGGCCAGCAGCTGGATGTCGGCGCGCAGCCAGGTGTCGCCCGGGGCAATCCAGGGGGCGGCCTGGGCGGGCGGCAGGCACAGCGCCGCCAGGGCGAGCACCACCGCCGACATGAATACGGTGCGAAGCTTGACGGGAACACGGTTCACATCGGCGATTCTGCCCCACGCGCCGGCCGGACGCATCCAGAGACATATAAAGGCGAGCAATGTGAATCGGATCACGAATGAGGTTTGACAGCGTGGCCGGGGGCCGGGTAACTTTACCGCTGGTTATTTTCAACTAGGAGTACTGCAAATGGCAGCACGACACGTTGCGCTCGGGGCCGCAGTGGCCCTCGCGCTGGGTGCGGTGAGCATGTCCGCACATGCGCAGGGGTCGCCCGCAGGCGCCCAGGCACGCACCGCTGGCGCGGGCGCAATCAGCGTCCCTGCCGCGGTAACCTTTGGCGCGGCCACGGCAGTGGCCATCGCCGTGATCGCCAACTCGCGCGGCAGCAGCATCGATGTGCTGCCACCGCCGGCACCGCAGCCGCCGCCGGATCCTGATCCGGACCCGGATCCCGACCCGGAGCCGCCGGTGACCACCACGGTCACTATTACGGTCCCCGGTCCTGACGGTCCCATCGTGACCACGACTGTGACCGTGCTGCCGTAGGCAATATTGCAGTAACAGAAAACAGGCCGCCTCCGGGCGGCCTGTTTTTTTGTGGCTGATCTGCAGCGATGCGGTACTATCTGCCGCGTATTCGCCGCTGCAACGGAATCGCCATCTTGCCGGGACGGACACCGACGCACTTCGCCACCTCGCCGCGCACCGCGGCAGCTATCCTGACCGCCGCGTTCGCGCTGAACGGCTGCGCCGCCGGCACCACCACCGACATCTATGCCGATGTCGTCCGCGGTTTCTTCACCAAGCCCAGCGATGCCACGGTCAGCGAGGAGATGCTGGCGAACACGCCATTTGCCTACATGGAGGCGCGGCTGGGCGCGGCGGCGCAGTCCGTGCTGGTGCTGGGCTGGCAGGAACACGGCGAGGACAAATGGGTGTCCGCGGGCAACGAGATGCTGATCCTGCGCCATGGGCGCGTGGTGCGGACGCTGGGCCTGCCGGTTGACCGCCAGTTCACCGCCTCGGCCGAACCCGATCCGCTGGCAGAGGTCAGCGACCCGGCGCAGCTCGACGGACGGGAATGGCAGAGCACCCTGGACTGGAACGCCAGCCACGGGGCCGGCTTCCTGGCCAAGGCACGGTTCCGCGATCATGGGATGACCAGCATCGAGCTTCGACCGGAGGATCGCCGTGAGCTGCGCCGGATCGAGGAGCGGGTGAACATCCGCCCAGTCGGGATCGAGTACTCGAACTGGTACTACTTCGATGCGCGCGGCCAGATCGTGAAGAGCCGCCAGCACGTGCATCCGGAGCAGCCCCCACTGACCCTGGTGGTGGTGCGTGAGGCCGGGCCGGCCGCGCCGGTCCATGCGGTGGAGACGCTGGCGCCCGAGGCGGCATTGGCCACCGACCAGGTGCAGGTGAGACTGGACGACGGCGCGATCCTCGCGCTGCCACCCGGTCCACAGCGGCTCTCTGAAGTGGTGTCGCGCGCCACGGCCGATGGCGACGCCTGGTGGCCGGGGCTTCGGCTTTATCGGAGCAGCGCGACGGCCCAGGACGCGGCGCACGCGGCACGGACGCGGCTGATCGAACAGCTGGAAGCATTCGCCGAGGCCGCCGAGCAGCGTGATGAGGGGCCACGCGCCCAGGCCGCACGCGCGTTGATCGACACCCTGCCCCCGGCGCCCCCTGGGGAGATGCTGCCCGTGGTGCTGGATCTTGACCGCCTGCGGGTGACACCGTCGCTGGATGTTCTGCTGCCTCCAGGCGAGTACCGCCTGCTGCGGGCAAGCCGGCCGGAAACGCTGTCGCTTGCCGGCATGGCCGTGCATCCGGGAGAGCGTGGCTATGTGCCAGGCCGGACGGTGGCGGCTTATCTCGCCAGCGAGCCTTTGGCCGCGGGCGCGGAGCGCGATCATGTCTGGCTGGTGCAGCCGGAGGGCACGCTGCGCCAGGTGGCGGTCGCGGCCTGGAACCGCGAGTTTGCGCTGCCGCTGCCCGGTGCGACAGTGGTGGTCGGGCTGGCGGGTCGGGCCTGGCGGCGTGGCGAGCTGGCGCCGCTGAATGAGGCCCTGGCCGCGCTGTATGCGGCCCAGCCGCCTGCGGCGGCTCAAGCGCCGGCGGTGGCGGAGCGTTCACGATGAGCCATCATCGGGCGCGAGCGACGCGCGGGCTCGTCCTGCTGCCGTGGGTTGTCGCCGCCGGCGCGCTGACCTGGCCCGCGGCACCGTCCTTGGCCGACGCCGAGCCGGCACCGATCACAAGCCTGTTCAGCACGCCGCTCGCGCCGCCCCGGCCCTCCCAGGGGGACTTCGGTGGCGCGGGGCTGATGCAGACGCCGATCGCGCGCATGCCGGCCGTGGGCGAGCTCACGGCCAGTTATCGGGACAACGACCAGTACCGC
>RECU01000076.1 GCA_007693855.1 Gammaproteobacteria bacterium
GTGGTGGTTTCCGGGCTGCCGAACATCACGCCGATCTTCATGCGGATCTGGTTGATGAAGATCACCATGCAGTTGGTGCGCTTGATGTTGCCAGTGAGCTTGCGCAGGGCCTGGCTCATCAGCCGGGCCTGCAGGCCGACGTGCGAGTCGCCCATCTCGCCCTCGATCTCCGCCTTGGGCGTGAGCGCCGCCACCGAGTCGACCACCACCACGTCCACCGCGCCCGAGCGCACCAGCATGTCGGTGATTTCCAGCGCCTGCTCACCGGTATCCGGCTGGGAGACCAGCAGCTCGTCGACATTCACGCCGAGTTTTTCGGCGTACTGCGGATCGAGCGCATGCTCGGCATCGACAAAGGCCGCCGTGCCACCGTGCTTCTGGCACTCGGCAATGACCTGCAGCGTCAGTGTGGTCTTGCCGGAAGACTCGGGGCCGTAGATCTCCACGACCCGCCCCTTGGGCAGTCCGCCAACCCCCAGCGCCACGTCCAGCCCGAGCGAGCCGGTGGAGATAACGGAAATATCCCGCGTCGGCCCGGCGTCGCCCATGCGCATGACCGAGCCCTTGCCGAACTGCTTCTCGATCTGCCCCAGGGCCGCTGCCAGTGCTTTTTTCCTGTTTTCATCCATGAGCTTGAATTCTTCCCGCTGCCGGTGTGCCGATGTCAGGGGATTATTTCATGAATCAGGCAGCCCCGCAGCCGGCAAATCCCGGGGACCTGCGGAGTTTGGCCCAGTCGGCCACCACCGCTCGGGGGTATAGGCCGATGCGCCGGTGTCGCGGGTCGAGCGCACCAGCGCCCAGCCGCCGACGCGCCAGCGCACGGCCGCGGGGGCGCTGGCGGGCACCGCCCGGCCGGCGCGCCGGCGCAACGTGACATGCGGGACGAAGCCCGGATGATCACGCCGGAACCCCAGCACTGACAGCTCGGCCCACAAGACCTGCTCGAAGCTCACCAGGGCCTGCGGCACCGCCGAGGGCCCCAACCACAGCACCCCCGGGCCGGGGAAGCTGCCCCAGCGGTCGAGGGTGAGCGTGAACGCCGGCAGCACCAGCCGATCGCCCAGCGCATGCAGCGCCGGCAGGCGCTCGGGGGACACGTCGGCCAGGAACGCCAGGGTCAGGTGAAAATTCGCCGGTGGCACGGCGCGCCCGGGACACCCGCGAAGCTCGCGCGCGGCCTGCGCCAGCGACTGGCGCACGGCGTCCTCGGGCCATAGCGCGAAAAACAGCCGCAAACGGTCAGTCCGCGCGGGCGGGCGCATCCAGGCGACCGAGCAACTGGGCCAGCGCATGGCGCACGGTCTCGCGACGTACCGCCTCACGATCCCCGGCAAGCTGCCGGCACTCGCTGCGGGGTGCCGCCTCGCCCCGCTCCTGCCAGGCGAACCAGACGGTACCGACGGGTTTCTCCGGCGTACCGCCGTCCGGGCCCGCGACCCCACTGACGGCCAGCGCATGCTCGGCGCCGCTGGCGGCAAGCGCGCCGCCGACCATGGCCTCGACCACCTCACGGCTGACCGCGCCGTGGCGCTCAAGCAGCGCCGGCGACACCCCCAGCAGCGCCGTCTTGGCCGCGTTGGCGTAGCTGATCACCCCCCAGCCGAACCAGGCCGAACTGCCGGGCACATCGGTCAGCACCTTGCCGATCCAGCCGCCGGTGCAGGATTCCGCGGTGGCCACGGTGGCGCCGTGGGCCAGCAGTTGCGCGCCAAGATCACGGGCCAGGGCGTACAGGGTCGAGTCATCGGCAACGGTCACGGGGCTGCGGCCTCCTCCAGGATGTCGCGGTACAGTCTGGCATACGACTCGGCCATGGCGGGGATGGAAAAGCGCGTGGCCACCCGCCGTCTGGCAGCCGCCCCGAGGCTGCGCGCCAGCGTGCGGTCGTCGAGCACGCGTAGCAGCGCCCCGGCCAGTGCGGGCGCATCGCCCGGGGGCACCAGCAGGCCGGTCTCGCCGTCGACCACCACCTCCGGGATGCCCCCGGCAGCGGAGGCCACCACCGGCACACCGCAGGCACCGGCCTCCAGCAGGATCAGTCCCAGGCCCTCGGCGAGCGCCGGATGCACCAGCACATCGAGCGCCGGAAGCAGCGCCGCGAGGTCGGCCCGCCAGCCGACGAGTCGCACCCGCTCAGTCCAGCCCCGGGCGGCGATCTCACCGGCCAGCGCCGCGTGGCCCGCGCCGCGCCCGAACAACAGGCAGGTCAGCGTTGGGTGGCAGGCCCACACGCGCGGCAGGGCCTCGAGCAGCAGCGCGTGGCCCTTGCGCGGAATGAGCTGCGCGGCCATCGCGATCACCGGCGCGCCGTCAGGCAGTTCGAAGGCACTTGCCAGCCGGGCACGGGCCCCATCATCCGGGCGGTAGCGCACGGTATCCACGGCGCTGGGGATGAGCACCCGCGGAGGCAGGGCCGCGCCGACGCCTGCCTCCAGCGCGGCCGCGATCGCGCGCGAGAGCACGACCACCCGGCGATACTGTCGATACTTCCAGCGCGCCAGCCGGCCGCGCTCCGGGCGGTCGACCCGCCGGGTGACCAGCGCCGGCACGCCAGTCCATGCCGCCGCCCCCGCCGTGTAGAGATCTGCACCACGACGGCCGTGCGCATGCAGCAGGTCCGGACGAAAACGGCGCACCGCGGACAGCAACCGCGGCAGCGCGA
The DNA here is from genome assembly GCA_007693855.1 of Gammaproteobacteria bacterium. Taxonomy (GTDB): domain Bacteria; phylum Pseudomonadota; class Gammaproteobacteria; order Steroidobacterales; family PWYM01; genus PWYM01. The sequence continues at coordinate 2,666 of RECU01000076.1, forward strand.
GCAGATCCGCCTCACCCTGCCAGCGCAGCGGCCAGGTCTCGACCCGGCCGGCGGCCGCCATGGCCACTTCCGAGCCGCGGGTGCAGACGAACACACTTTCACAGCCGTGGCCGGCGAGGGCCTCGGCCAGCCACAGCGCCTGGCGCGCGCCGCCGTAGAGATGGCGCCCGGTTTCGACATGCAGGATGCGCATGCCGCGATGATGCGGCAATCCGTCGGCGGCGACGAGGGGCGCTGCACAGGATCTGCATGATTCTGTCCCGCCCTCGCACCTCCGGCGACACGGCCGCCTTGCCTTCCACGATGTCAGAAAAAAGACTATAATTCTTACATCGAGGCACGATCCAATGAATTCACTTCCGGAGACAATCCTGCTGCACGCGCGCGCGCTCCCCGAGGGCGGCGTCCTGTCGCCCAAGGAGTTTCTGCACCTGGGAACCCGTGCGGCGGTCGATCAGGCGTTTTCGCGCCTGGCCAAAGAACACAAACTTTTGCGTGTAGCGCGCGGCGCCTACGTCGCCCCGGTTGCCAGCCGTTTCGGCAGCCGCGCCCCAGCGCCGGAGAAAGTCGTCGAGGCACTGGCCGTCCAGAGCGGTGAACTCGTCGTACCGCATGGTGCCAGCGCCGCCAACGCCCTCGGGCTGACACAACAAGTTCCGACCCGCGAGGTCTACCTCACTTCCGGACGCAGTCGGAAACTCAAGCTCGGCCGCTCGGAAGTGCTGGTCAAACACGCTCCCCGCTGGATGCTGGCACTTGGCGCCGGACCGGCCGGCGCGGCGGTGCGGGCGCTGGCCTGGATGGGGCCCAACCACGCGAATCGCTCGCTGAGCACCTTGCGGCGCAATTTGCCCGAGTCGGAATGGCAGACGCTGGTGTCCGGCCGGGCAGCGTTACCGTCCTGGATGGCGCAAGCGATCGGCCGCGAGGCTGCCCATGGCTGAATACTTTTTCGATCTCAGCCATGAGGACCGGCGCGAAGCATTGGAATATGCACGCGAACAGACGGGGCGGCCGTCGCACCTGCTTGAAAAGGATGTATGGGTGGTCTGGATGCTGCGCGCCCTGTTCGAGTCACCACTCGCCACTGACCTGACCTTCAAGGGCGGTACCTCCCTATCCAAAGTCTACAAGGTCATCGACCGCTTTTCGGAAGATATCGACCTCACCTACGACATTCGCAGTTTGATCCCGGACCTCATCGGTGCGGGTGATCAACTGCCCACCAGCCGTAGCCAGGCCAGCAAGTGGACGAAAACCGTGCGACAACGCCTGCCGAGCTGGATTGAGGGACACGTACAACCGGTCATTCAGACCGCGTTGGAACGGGACGGACTGGATGCGACAATTGCAGTACACGACAACAAGCTGCTGCTGCGCTATCCCGATGTAGCCCAAGGGACAGGGTACGTTGCACCGGTCGTGTTGCTGGAGTTCGGTGGCCGCGCCACTGGTGAACCCCATCAAGTCCTGCCGGCCGCATGCGATATGGCCGGACACGTCCCGGGGGTGACGTTCCCTGCCGCCACTCCGCTGGTGATGACCCTGGCGCGAACATTTTGGGAAAAAGCCACGGCAGCGCATGTGTATTGCGCACAGGGCCGAATCCGTGGCGATCGATACGCTCGTCACTGGTACGATCTTGCCGCGATCACGCGAAGCGCCTATTTTGCGGACGCTATCGCCGATCGCGCAGTCGCATCGGCTGTCGTCAATCACAAGTCCCGCTTTTTCATCGAAAAGGATGCCAAAGGCACACTCATTGACTATTCAGCAGCGACAACAGGACGTCTGAAGATCGTTCCCGAGGGCGAAGCGAGAAACGCACTCGCTGAGGACTATGCTGCCATGCTCGCCGATGAAGTGATGCTGAGCGGCGCTCCTCCGTTCGATACGCTGTTGGAGCTGTGCGGCCACCTGGAAACTCAAGTGAACAAGACAGCAGCGGAGCACGTAAGCGACGTTCCGGTGCCAGCGCCGCACTCGTCGTCTCGCAGCACGGTTCAATGACCGACCCAACTACTGTTGCAACCCACACGCCCATGATGCAGCAGTTCCTGCGCATCAAGGCCGAGCATCCGGAGGTGCTGCTGTTCTACCGGATGGGGGATTTCTACGAGCTGTTCTACGACGACGCGCGCCGCGCCGCCGGGCTCATCGACATCACCCTGACCACGCGCGGCAAGTCGGCCGGCGAGCCGATCCCCATGGCCGGGGTGCCGGTGCATGCCGTCGAGGGCTACCTGGCCAAGCTGCTGCGACTGGGGGAGTCGGTGGCGATCTGCGAGCAGGTCGGTGACCCGGCCACCTCGAAGGGGCCTGTCGAGCGCAAGGTCGTGCGCATCGTCACCCCCGGCACCCTGACCGACGAGGCGCTGCTCGACGAACGCCGTGACAACTACCTCGCCGCGCTGGTGCTGGACGGGGAGCAGGCCGGGCTCGCCTGGCTGGAACTCGGCAGCGGCGAATTCCGCGTGCTGGAAACCGCGGGCACCGAGGCGCTGCAGGCCGAGCTCGAACGCCTGCAGCCCGCCGAGCTGCTGGTCCCGGACAGCCTGTCATTGCCCGGGTGGCTGGCGGCCCGCCCCGGCCTGCGTACCCGCCCGCCCTGGCATTTCGATCGCGACAGCGCGCATCGCCAGCTCTGCCGGCAGTTCGGCACCCGGGATCTCTCCGGCTATGGCTGTGAGCAGCTGGCGCGGGCCCAGCAGGCGGCCGGCGGCCTGCTGCAGTACGTCCACGACACCCAGCGCAGCGCCGTCCCGCACCTGCGCGGGCTGATCACGGAGCGCCGCGAGGAGGCGCTGGTGATGGACGCGGCGACCCGGCGCAATCTGGAGCTCGAGCACAGCCTGGCCGGCCGCGACGAGCACACCCTCGCCGGGCTGCTCGATCGCAACGCCACGGCCATGGGCAGCCGGCTGCTGCGCCGCTGGCTGCAGCGCCCGCTGCGCGCCCGCGAGATCCGTGAACACCGCCTCCACGCCATCGGCGCGCTGGTCGACGACCGCCGCCATGTCGGTCTGCACGACTGCCTCCAGGGGCTGGGCGACATCGAGCGCATCCTCGCCCGCATCGCGCTGCGCTCGGCCCGCCCGCGCGACCTCGCCCACCTGCGCGATGCGCTCGCGCGCCTGCCCGGGCTGCTGGCCGCACTCACCCCCATCGACTCTCCCCGGCTGAGCGTGCTCGCCAGCCAGTGCGACCCGCATCCGGCGCTCGCGGCACACCTCGCCCGTGCCCTGGTGGACAGCCCGCCGGTGCTGATGCGCGACGGCGGTGTGATCGCCGAGGGCTTCGACGAGGCCCTGGACGAGCTGCGCCAGCTCGGAGAAAACGCCGACGCCTATCTGCTGGAGCTCGAGCAGCGCGAACGCAGCCGCAGCGGCATCAGCACACTCAAGGTCGGCTACAACCGCGTCCACGGCTACTACATCGAGATCAGCAAGGCTGCCGCCCGCAACGCACCGGAAGACTACCAGCGCCGCCAGACACTCAAGGGCGCCGAGCGCTTCATCACGCCCGAGTTGAAAAGCTTCGAGGACCGGGCGCTGTCGGCGAGGGAGCGGGCCCTGGCGCGTGAAAAGCTCCTCTACGAGGGGCTCCTGGACACCCTGAACGAGACGCTCGCCTCGCTGCAGCAGACCTTTACCGCGCTCGCTGAGATCGATCTGCTGACCACCCTGGCCGAGCGTGCCGACACGCTGGATTTCCGCGCGCCGCGGCTGGTCGACGAGCCGCGTTTCAGCTATCGGGCCGGACGACATCCGGTGGTGGAAGCCGTGCTCGAGACGCCCTTCGTGCCCAACGACCTGGCCCTGGAGGAGGCGCGGCGGATGCTCGTCATTACCGGTCCGAACATGGGCGGCAAGTCGACCTACATGCGCCAGACGGCGCTGATCGCAATCCTCGCCCATATCGGCAGCTTCGTGCCGGCCGAGGCCGCGGTGATCGGACCACTGGACCGGATCTTCACGCGCATCGGCGCCTCCGACGACCTGGCCGGCGGCCGCTCGACCTTCATGGTCGAGATGACCGAGACGGCCAACATCCTGAACAACGCCACCGCGTCGAGTCTGGTGATCATGGATGAAGTGGGCCGCGGCACCTCGACCTTCGACGGCCTTTCGCTGGCCTGGGCGGCGGCGCGGCACATCGGCCGGAAGCTGCGCTGCTTCACCCTGTTCGCCACGCATTATTTCGAGCTCACCGAGCTCGCCGCGGAACTGCCCGCCTGCAGCAACGTGCATCTCGATGCCACCGAACACGGCGACCGCCTGATCTTCATGCACGCCGTGCGCGAGGGGCCGGCGAAGATGAGCTACGGTCTGCAGGTGGCCGCGCTGGCGGGCGTGCCCCCGGCGGTGATTGCCGAGGCGCGGCGGCACCTCGCACGCCTGGAGGCCGGACAGACCCCTGCCGTCGGGCAGGCCACCGAGACACTGCAGGGGCAACTGCCGCTCTCGCCGCCGCCGGATGAAGACGCCCAGGCCCTGCGCGAAGCGCTGGCGGACATCGAGCCTGACGGGCTCTCACCGCGCGAAGCGCTGGATGTGGTGTACCGACTGAAGGCACTGATGAACGACGAGCGCTAGGATACACAGATGGGCACCTGGAGCAGGCTCAAGCACGCCATCGGTGCGGCGGCCACCGATCCGAGCCGGGTCGAGGCGGCGCTGGCGCAGGCGGCCGAGACACAGCCGCCGCCGGTAGTGTGGCTGCTGGGTGCGACCCAGGCCGGCAAGACTTCAATCATCCGTGCGCTCACGGGCAATACGGCCGTCGAGATCGGCAACGGCTTCAGGCCGTGTACCCGGCGCTCGGACCTCTACGCCTTCCCCAGCGAGGCGCCGGTGCTGAGTTTCCTCGACACCCGCGGCCTCGGCGAGGTGGCCTACGACCCCGCAGAGGACATCGCCCTGTGCGAGTCACGCGCACATGTCCTGCTCGTGGTGGTCCGGGTGACGGAGACCCGACCGCGCGCTGTACTCGAGGCGCTGCGCGGCATCCGCAAGCGCCATCCGGAATGGCCGGTGATCATTGTCCAGACCTGCCTGCATGCCGCCTACCCGGACGACGACGCCCACCCCCTGCCCTACCCCTTCGCCAGCCCCGACTGGCCGCAACGCGTACCCGATGCGCTGCGACGCCTGCTGCTGGCGCAACGCGAGGCGTTCGCAGGGCTGCCCGGCGCTGGCGACATCGCCTGGGTGCCCGTGGACTTCACCCTGCCGGAGGATGGCTTCGAACCGGAGCACTACGGCGCAGAGGCCCTGTGGGACGCGATCGAGCAGGCGATGTTCCTGGACCTGCGGACGCGCGTCATGGCCGACCCGACGGTGGCCGATGTCTTTGCACGCGCGGCCCATCCCAAGGTGATGGGCTACAGCCTGGCGGGCGGCGTGGTGGGCGGCGTGCCGGTCGCCGACCTGGTGCTCGTGCCCAGTGTCCAGGCCGGCATGCTCTATGCCCTGGCGGAGACCTACGGCATGTCATGGACCCGGCGCAACACCCGCGAATTTTTCGGCGCGCTGGGCACCGGGTTCGTCGTGACCTACGGTGGCCGCGCACTGGGCCGCAGCCTCGTGAAACTGATACCGGTCTGGGGTCAGACCGCCGGTGTGGCCTGGGGCGTGCTGGCCAGCGGCGCGATCACCTTCGGTCTCGGCAAGGCGGCATGTTATTACCTCGCCCGCAAGCGCGACGGGCGCGCAGTCCCGGCCGAGACCCTGCGCGAGGTTTACCGGGAGGCGTTGCGCGAGGGGCGGGCGGTGCTGCAGGCGCAGATGACGGCCCGGACTGCAGGGCCGGGCCGATGAAGACCCTGCTCGACCAGTTCGGCCGGCTGCGGCTGCTCGCCGGAGTCTTCACCCTGCTGCCCCTGCTCGCGCTGCCCGCGCTGGGCGTGGTGTGGCTGATCCAGTCTGCTTTCGGCGTCTGGTGGCTGGCCGCCGGGCTGGCGGCATTGGCAGTGTCCTGGCTGTGCCACTGGCTGGCGGGTCGCCGGGAAGCGGCGGCGCTGGACGAGGTGCGTACCGAGCCGGGCGGCGCCTGGCCGAAACAGGCGCAGACATGCTGGGAACGCGTGCAGCAGCAGGCGGAGGAGGCGACGCTGGAGGACTGGCCTCTGGATGAGCCCGCCCGTCTCCTGCAGCTCGCCGAGCAGATCCTGAGGCTGGTGGCGGGGCATTTGCACCCGCACTCGACACGCCCGCTGGCAGAGATGACCCTCCCCGACACCCTGATGGTCATCGAGCGGGCCGCCCGCGAACTGCGACTGCAGGTCACCGAGAACATCCCCGGCAGCCATCGAATCACGCTGGCACAGGCCTTCGGGGCACGCACGCTGAAAGGCCGCTACGACGAGTTCAAGCCCTTCATCAAGGTGCTGCAGCTGTACTTCATGCCGCAGGCGCTGCTGCGGCAGATCCTCGGCGACCTGCTGCTCGGTCAGGTGGTCCAGGCGGGCTCACACAACGTCCAGCGCTGGCTGCTCGGCGAGTACATCCGCAAGATCGGCTACCACGCCATCGAGCTGTATGGTCGACTGGTGCATCTCGACGACGGACGCCCGCTTGAGGCGGCAACGCCTGGCGCCCTGGAGGACCTTGCCCAGGCTGACATCACCCGGGCGGCGTTGCTGGAGCCGCTCAGGATTGTCCTGCTCGGGCGGGCCAACGCGGGCAAGTCGAGCCTGGTCAATGCGCTGTTCGGCGAACTGGTCGCGGCCACCGACGTCATCCCCGGATCGACCGCCGAGATCACCCGCTACCGACTCGAGCGTGACGAGCAGCTCCGGGCGCTGGTGTTTGACACCCCGGGCTTTGATGCCGGGGGCCACGAGACCGCGGAGGTCGGCGTCGCAAGCCTGGAGGCGGCGGGGCTGGACGCGGATCTGGTGCTCTGGGTCACGGCGGCAAACCGACCCGACCGGGCCGAGGAGCGAGCGCAGCTCGACCGGTTTCGGCGCGCCTGGGCAGATCCGGCGCGGCGTGCGCCGCCGCTGGTCGTGGCCCTGACCCATATCGACCGGCTGCGCCCGTTGCGCGAGTGGGCGCCGCCCTATGTTCTCGACCCTCCCGCCGGGGCGAAGGCCACACAGATTGCCGACGCAGTGGCGGCGGCGGCCACGGACCTTGGCGTGGAGGTGGCCACCGTCATCCCGGTGTGCGCCGCGCCGGAGCGCAGCTACAACGTCGATGACGCGCTGTGGGCGGCCCTGCTGTTCGAACTGCCCGAGGCCGATCGGGTCCGCCTCCTGCGCTGCCAGCGCGCTCGGCGCGACGCTCAGGACTGGGGCCTGCTGCGCGGGCAATTGGTGCAGGGGGGGCGCATCCTGGTCTCTGCCCTGCGCCGCCGTGGCACCGATGACACTGCCGACGAGGCCCGCTAGCCTCACACGCGGATCTCAGCAGTGATGCTGTCCGGCCCCGCCCGAGACACCCTGGGCCCGGCCATGCGGCCGGGATGAACTAATCGTCGTTCCGGTCATACTCAGGAGCGTTCTGAAGCGCCGCCTGCGTCAGGCTGGTCGTGAAGTGACTGTCACCTTTTTCGTCCTTGCTGTGATGGAACGAATCCCAGGGAATCGCAACTTCCTTTTCGCCCATTCCGAGAATTCCACCCATGCCCACAATCACCGCGACGATCCGCCCATCTTCCCCGACGACCAGGTCCTTGATGGTGCCGATATTCTCATCACCGGTGTGCGACTCGATGTCCTGCCCCACGAGCCAGTCTGAGTGAAAGGCATTGGCCGGCGCAGCCGTCAGCGGTGTCTTGCTGGCGGCTGGACCAGCGCGACCCATCTTGTCCGCCTGACCGGCCATCTCCCGGCGCTGCTGGTCCGGACGCTGTGTGCCTTCGGCTGCTCGCCGCTGATCAGCCGGTTTCTGGGCTTCTCGCTGCTCCTGCGCACGTTCTCGCTCGGCTGGGCGCTCCTGTGCGTAGGCGGCGGTGGCGCCCAGCGTCAGTGGGGCGACCAGCGCACATGCCGCGAGCTTTGTGAATGTCTTCATGATCAATCTCCTTTGCAACCCTGTGTCAAAGCGACCGCTCAACAGTAGAAGACTCTGTGCATCCTTTCGGTACGGTGTCCAACGTATGACGCGCCGGCCCCTCCAAAGGTAGCGTCGTAGCGCTCTTCCCCGAAAATCCACACCGACACCAGACTGTCCGTTCGGTTTCGAACAGTGCATCGCGCCGACAACAGTCATCGTACGGTGACGTGTGCGCGCATCGAGCCGGAACCCCTCGACCGTGCCCGGTCAGCACCGCGCCCAGGGACTCATCGCACGCACAGATACGCCGATCGTCACCGCGACACAGACGATCACCCCAGCCACAAGGAGCGACTCATCAACCCCCACGCCCTTGGCCGTTCCTCGGATGCCCGCACTGCGCCGGGTCGGGATCGCGACGCCGATTTGCTCCGCTCGGAGCTGTTCAGCATGGAGCAGCTGAAGCGCCACGCACTCATCCTCGCCAGCCAGCATAAAACCCTGCAACACCCCGGGCCGGACAAGCTGCTCCCACGCCTGGCTGAAAACGAACGTATCCTGCTGGGCGCCTACGACATCGTCACTGCGGCTGTCACTCGGGAACAGCCTGTGGCATCCGCCGAAGCCTGGCTGCTGGACAACTTCTATCTGATCGAGCAGCAGATCCGCCTGGTACGTCGCCATCTTCCCCGCCGCTACAGCCGACAACTGCCACAGCTTGCGCAGGGGCCACTGACCGGGTTTCCGCGGATCTACGATCTGGCGCTGGAACTGATCTCTCACATGGATGGCCGCGTCGACAGCGACAACGTCGCCCAGTTCATCGCCGCCTATCAAAGCGTCGAGCCCCTGCAGTTGGGGGAGCTGTGGGCCTTTCCGATCATGCTGAAACTGGCGCTGCTGGATAACCTGCGCCGCGTCGGTGTACGTATCGCCAGGCGTCGCGAAGAGCGCGATGCCGCACTGACCTGGGCGAACCGAATGCTCGCTGCTGTCGAAAGCGACTCGACCCAGCTGATTCACCTGCTCGCTGACTTCGCCCAGGCTGATGTCCCGCTGACCGCAGCATTCGTCGAGGAATTCTACGACCGCCTGCAGGCGCAAGGCCCCGCCATGGCCTTCGTGCAGGCCTGGGTCGAGAACAAACTTGTCGAGCAAGGGGTCACCGCCTCAGGGCTGTCGGACGCGGCCGGACGAACTGCCGCCACCAACCAGATTTCCATCGCCAACAGCATCGGCAGCCTGCGTTTCATCGGCACTGCGGACTGGAGTCTGTTCGTTGAATCACTCAGCGCCGTGGAGCAGATCCTTCGCCAGGATCCGATGGGCAGTTATGCCGACCAGGATTTCGCCACCCGCGACCGCTACCGGCATGTGATCGAAAGAACGGCTCGTCGCTGCACAGCCCGAGAATCGGTCGTCGCCGAGGAGGCAATCAAGCTGGCCCAGGCTGCCGCAGGCGGCGCCAGTGATCGCCACACGCATGTCGGCTATTACCTGATCGGGCCAGGACGTCGGCTGCTGGAACAGGCCGTGGGCTGTCGGCCGACGTGGGCATCCCGTATCCGACATTCACAACCCAGACTGCACCTGTTCCTGTATCTCTGCCCGATCCTGGTGCTGACGGCACTGTCAGTCACCCTGGCTGTGCCAGCAGCGGGCGGGTTTGACCTCACTGACAAACGGCTGTGGGCCCTCATGCTTCCGCTGGTCATCGCCACTTCTTCGTTGGCCATTGCACTGATGAACCTGCTGGTCACCGGGCTGCTGCCACCCGACATCCTCCCGCGAATGGATTTCACCAGAGGGATCCCCGACCGCCATCGAAGTATGGTGATCACCCCCACTTTGCTCACCAGTCCGCAGGAGATCGACGCCCTTCTCGAGGCCATGGAAATCCGCTACCTGGGGAACCGCGAGCGAAACCTTTTCTTTGGCCTGCTGACAGATTTCGTCGACGCCCCCGAAGAGACCCTTCCAGAAGATGACGCACTGCTCGCGCACGCCCGCAGCGGGGTGGCAGCCCTGAACGCACGCTACAGCGAAGATCGTCCGTGCATCTTTTATCTTTTTCATCGCCCGCGACGGTGGAATCCGTTCGAAGGCGTGTGGATGGGCTACGAGCGTAAGCGCGGAAAACTCGAGGAATTCAACGCCCTGCTGCGGGGACACGGCCGCTCCGCATTCTCGGAGGTCGTAGGTGAGGCGCTATTGCTGAAATCCATCCGGTATGTCATCACGCTGGACACCGATACCCAGCTTCCACGCGACGCCGCCCGTACCCTGATCGGTAACCTGGCGCATCCCCTCAACCGCCCGGTCTTCGATGTCGAGAATGGCCGTATCGTCGAAGGCTACGCGATCCTGCAGCCGCGTGCTTCGATCAGTCTCACCAGCGCCGGCAGGTCGCGCTTTTCCCGGCTGTATTCAGGCGAGTCGGGTATCGATCCGTATACCCGGGAAGTATCCGACGTCTATCAGGACCTGTTCGGCGAAGGCTCTTTCATTGGCAAAGGCATCTATGATGTCGATGCCTTCCGCCAGGCCGTTTCCGGTCGCTTTCCGCAGAACCTCATCCTCAGTCACGACCTGCTGGAGAGCGGCCACGCGCGCTCTGCGCTGGTGACCGACGTCGAGCTCATCGAAGACTACCCTGCCACCCTCACGCAGGAGGCCAGCCGACGCCATCGCTGGATTCGCGGCGACTGGCAACTGAGCGGCTGGCTGCTATCACGGGTACCGGGCCCGTCCGACGATGGAAAGGCACGGCGAGTGCCGAATCCGCTGTCCGCGCTGTCGCGGTGGAAACTGCTGGACAACCTGCGGCGCAGCCTTGTGGCACCAGCACTGCTGGCGCTGCTTGCGGGTGGCTGGCTCCTGGGCCTGGGCTCTGCAGTGCTGTGGAGTGCGCTGGTCGTGGTGGTGGTTCTCCTGCCCCCGGCGCTGTCCACCCTGGCCGAGCTTGTCCGCAAGCCTGCGGATCGAGACTGGCGAGTCCATCTTAAATCGACCGGGAATGCGGCCAGACGGCCACTGATGCACGGCCTGCTGACACTCACGTTTCTGCCCTACGACACCCGCATCGCGCTCGGCGCGATCCTGAACTCGGGCGTGCGCATGCTGTTCACCCGACGCGGTCTGCTCCTCTGGCATCTCCCTGCGTATGCGCGCCGTAATGCTCGACATTCGCTCGTCGACTTCGTCAGGGAAATGTGGATCGGCCCGGTGTTCTCCGCGGCCTTGGCTACGCTGCTGGTGTTCACCGGCCACGCATGGGCTGCGGCCATACCCCTGCTTGGGCTCTGGTTCATCTCGCCATTCGCAGGCTGGTGGATCAGTCGACCGGCCACGGTCTCAAGCCCCGCGCTGACCGCCGATCAGGACGCATTCCTGCGCACCACGGCGCGGCGTACCTGGCGCTATTTCGCCGACTTCGTCGGCCCGCAGGATCACTGGCTGCCCCCGGACAACTTCCAGGCACACCCAGCGCCAGCGATTGCCTCGCGTACTTCGCCGACCAATATCGGCATGTCGCTACTGGCCCATCTCGCGGCAGTGGATTTCGGCTACCTCACCGTCGGGGAATGCCTGAAACGCATCGACAACACGCTCACCACGATGGAAAAGCTCGCGCGCTACCGAGGTCATTTCTACAACTGGTATGACACACGCACGCTGCAGCCTCTCTGCCCCGAATACATCTCCTCCGTCGACAGCGGCAATCTTGCGGGAAGCCTCCTGACGCTGCAGGCGGGACTGGCGGAACTCAAGCTGCTGCCGGTGCTGTCAGTCCATAGCCTGAAAGGCCTTCAGGACACCCTCGCCGTACTCGTGGCGCATCTGCCCACCACGACCCTGCACCCGGCACCCGCCGTGAGCGAACTGGCAGACCGAACGGCCTTGCTGCAGCAACGCCTCGACGCCCTCCTGCAGGACGGGTCGATAGACGCGTCAGGCGACGCTCACCACATACTGGATACGCTGCAGTCCATCGGTGGCAGGCTCGCCGACACGCTGCCCCACCAGGCTGGTCTCGGCGACGAACTGTCGGTATGGGTACGCGCCTTTGATCAGCAGCTGCAGGCGCTGCGCGACGACCTGGCCCCGATGGGCCTGCGCCCGGAGGCCCAATGCGACCACATCGACAGTCTCATCGCACGCTGTGATGACCTGGCGACCATGGATTTCACATTTCTCTACGATGCCGAGCGCAACCTGCTGGCGATCGGGTACGACGTCGGCGAGCGACGACATGATCCGTCCTGTTACGACCTGCTTGCGTCGGAAGCGCGTATCGCGAGTTTCCTGCTGATCGCGCAGGGCCAGTTGCCGCAAAAGCACTGGTTTGCACTCGGGCGCCTGCTCACCAGCCATGGCGGCGAGGTCTGCCTGATCTCCTGGAGCGGCTCGATGTTCGAGTACCTGATGCCGCTACTGATCATGCCCAACTATCCCGATACCCTCCTGGACCAAACCTGTAAAGCGGCGGTCGCACGCCAGATCGAGTACGGCCGGCAACGAGCGGTACCCTGGGGGATCTCCGAATCGGGCTACAACGGCACGGACACCCATCAGGTGTATCAGTACCGGGCATTTGGTGTGCCCGGCCTGGGGTTCAAACGCGGCCTCGGGGATGAACTGGTGATCGCCCCCTATGCCAGTGCACTCGCACTGATGGTGGCTCCGAAAGCCGCCTGCGACAACCTGCAGGCGATGGCGGATCACGGCTTTCTGGGCGCCTATGGCTTTTACGAGGCCATCGACTACACGCCAACACGGGTTCCGCACGGCAAAGCCCATGCCATCGTGCATTCCTTCATGGCCCATCACCAGGGAATGAGCCTGCTGGCCCTGGCCCATGTGCTGCTTGAAAAACCCATGCAGCGTCGCTTCATGTCAGACCCGTTGTCTCGAGCGACCGAACTGCTGCTGCAGGAGCGGCTGCCGCGAAAGGGGCCCACCCTGCACCCCCATGCCGCTGAGGTGACTGCCGCCGCCCGCCCACCGAGTGCCGACACCCGATCGACCATGCGGGTGTTCACCGAACTGGATACCCGCCTGCCGGAAATCCACTTGATCTCGAACGGCCGCTACCACGTCATGGCCACCCATACCGGGGGCAGTACCAGCCGCTGGGGTGAACTTGCCATTACGCGCTGGCGGGAAGATGCGATCACCGACAACTGGGGGACCTTCGTCTACCTGCGGGATCGCGACAGCAAGGACGTCTGGTCGGTGGCCCACCAACCCACATTGACCCCCGCCGACCATTACGAGGCCATTTTCGTCCAGGCGCGCGCAGAGTATCGACGACGCGACCAGGATATCGAAACACACACCGAAATCACGGTATCTCCCGAAGATGACGTGGAAATCCGGCGTATCACACTCACCAACACCTCGTCGCGAAACCGCCATATGGAGGTGACGAGCTACGCCGAAGTGGTCCTCGCGCCCCTCAATGCCGACTTGGCCCATCGCAGTTTCAACAATCTGTTCGTGCAGACCGAGATCCTTTCCGGCTGCCAGGCCATCCTGTGCACGCGGCGACCGCGTACACCCGGAGAGCAGGTCCCCTGGATGTTTCATCTGCTCGCCGCACCGGGCGCCACCGCGGACGCGCCGTCCTTTGAGACCGATCGCGCCAGGTTCATTGGACGCGGTCGTACGGTCGCGAACCCGCTGGCGCTCGACGCACGCGCGGGACCTCAAGCCCTGTCGAATACCGATGGTCCTGTCCTCGACCCGATCGTCTCGATTCGGCGCACGATCACCCTGTCGCCCGACGCCTCCGCCGTCGTTCAAATCATCTCCGGCGTGGCGGATACGCGTGCAGCAGCCCTGGCACTGGTCGAAAAATACTGCGACCGTCACTTTGTCGAACGCGCATTCGAGCTGGCCTGGTTTCAGAGCCAGGAGGTATTGCGGCATATCAATGCCACCCAGGCCGATGCACAGGTCTTCGGCAGAATCGCCAATTCCGTCGTCTTCGCCAATGCCTTGCGCCGCACTTCCGCAGAAAACATTGCCCGCAATACCTTGGGGCAGACCAGACTGTGGCGCTTCGCAATTTCCGGCGATCTGCCCATCGTATTGATGCACCTGGGCGACATCAATCGCCTTGGGCTGCTCAAGGAGGTCCTGCAGGCGCATGCCTATTGGCGCCTGAAAGGTCTGGCGGTCGACCTGGTGATTCTCAATGAGGATTTCTCCGGGTATCGTGCGCTGCTGCAGGAGCGGATCATGGGGCTGATCAACTCGGGGCCGGACGCACAGTGGCTTGACCAGCCGGGAGGCGTCTTCGTCCGACGCGCCGAGGAACTCGCCGAAGATGAGCGTGTGCTACTGCAGAGCGTGGCACGGATCGTCCTCAATGACAGCACGGAAACGCTCAACGAGCAGGTCAGCCGACGTGTTCCTGCGGACAGGATGCCGGCACCGCTGGTAGCGACATTAGAGGGGTATGAAGAGCCCACCGTCCCCCTGGCCAGGCGGGAGCGGATCTTCAGCAACGGATTGGGCGGTTTCACCGCGGATGGCCACGAATACGTCGTGACCCTCGAGCCGGGCGAGAACACGCCTGCGCCCTGGGTCAACGTCATCGCCAGCCCGCATATCGGCACGGTGGTCAGCGAAAGTGGCAGTGCCTACACCTGGGTGGAAAACGCGCACGAATTCAGACTCACCCCCTGGCACAACGACCCACTCTCGGATGTCTCAGGCGAGGCCATCTATCTGCGCGATGAGGAAAGCGGCGCCTACTGGTCACCCACCCCCCTGCCGGCGCGCGGTCGCTCCGGCTACGTGTGTCGGCACGGGTTCGGCTACAGCGTGTTCGAGCATTACGAAGCCGGCATCGATTCTCAGCTACACACGTACGTGGCCATGGATGCCCCGGTCAAATTCGTGGTGGTCAAGCTGCGTAACGCCTCGAAACGCACAAGGCGTCTATCGCTGACCGGCTACTGGGAACTCGTGCTGGGCGAATGGCGGCATACCAACCAGATGCACATCGTCACCGCCACCGATGTGCAGACAGGCGCGATATTCGCGCGTAACGCCTACGGGCGTGAATGCGCCGACCGGGTGGTGTTCGCTCACGTCAATGAGCACGAGCGCAGCGTGAGTGGCAATCGTGCAGAGTTCATCGGCCGTAACGGTTCGCTGGCGCAGCCAGCCGCGATGCGCCGTGGCCGTCTTTCAGGGCGCACAGGGGCAGGACTCGACGCCTGTGCTGCGATCCAGACGACAATCGAACTGGCGGCCGGACAAGCGCGTGAAGTCGTATTCATTCTCGGAGCGGCAGGTGACGCCGCCGAAGCGCATGGCCTGATCCAGCGCTTTGGTGGCACCGGCGGCGCACGTCAGGCCCTGGAGGGGGTCTGGGAGTACTGGAACCGCACCCTCGGCACGGTGAAAGTCGACACCCCTGACGCCGCGCTCAACGTGCTGGCGAATGGCTGGCTTGTCTATCAGACCCTGTCATGCAGGCTCTGGGGGCGATCCGGCTATTATCAATCCGGTGGCGCCTACGGTTTTCGCGATCAGCTACAGGACACCATGGCGCTGATTCATGCCACGCCCTGGCTTGCCCGCGAGCAACTGCTCCGGCACGCCGCGCGCCAGTTCACCAAGGGCGACGTCCAGCACTGGTGGCACCCACCCAACGGACAGGGTGTACGCACACACTTCTCCGACGACTACCTGTGGCTGCCCTATGCCACCTGTCGTTACGTACGCACCACAGGCGATACCGGTGTCCTCGATGAGTCCGTGCCTTTTCTTGAAGGTCGTGAACTGTATGCCGAGGAAGAAGCCTATTACGACCAGCCCCAGAAATCGGCCGAGACTGCAAGCCTGTATGAGCACTGCGTACGCGCCCTGCGGCACGGGCTGCGCTTCGGGACCCATGGTCTGCCGCTGATGGGCTGCGGTGACTGGAACGACGGCATGAACCTCGTCGGCCATGGCGGCAAGGGTGAAAGCGTGTGGCTCGCATGGTTCCTGCTGGAGAACCTCGAGCTGTTTGCCGATATCGCCCGCGACCGTGAGGATGCCGCGTTTGCCGAGCTGTGTTCGACGCATGCGGCGGAGCTGCGCGACAACATCGAGGCCCATGCCTGGGACGGCGCATGGTATCGACGCGCCTGGTTCGACGACGGGACACCCTTGGGGTCGGCCAGCAACGAGGAATGCCAGATCGACTCGATCAGCCAAAGCTGGGCGGTCATCTCCGGTGCTGGCAACCCCGCACGCGCGCGGCAGGCGATGACGGCGGTCGACCAGCATCTGGTGCGCCGCGATCAGCAGCTCATACAGCTGCTCGACCCGCCGTTCGACACCTCACCGCTGGAGCCCGGCTACATCAAGGGCTACATCCCCGGCGTCAGGGAGAACGGCGGGCAATACACGCACGCCGCGATCTGGACTACGATGGCGTTCGCGCTGATGGGCGAGACCGAGCGCGCCTGGGAGCTCTTCGCTCTGCTGAACCCGGTCCACCACGGCAGCACCCCGGAGGCTATTGCACGCTACCGCGTGGAACCTTATGTCATGTGTGCAGATATCTATGGCGTAGCGCCCCATACGGGACGTGGCGGCTGGACCTGGTACACCGGCGCTGCCGGCTGGATGTACCGCTTGACGGTGGAAACACTGCTGGGGCTCAACCTGGAGGTCGACCACCTGCGCATCGCACCATGCATCCCCAGTGACTGGCCGTCATACAAGATCCATTACCGGTATCGGGATACCGTCTACCACATCACGGTCCGGCGTGGCGCCGCGCTGCAGCCCTCCACCCGGGTGACAGTGGACGGCGTCGAGCGGCCGGACGCGCGTATTCCACTCACCGATGACCGCCGCGAGCACCTGGTCGAGGTCACCCTGAACCCAGCGACAGTGACATGAAAAAGGGGGCCCGGAGACCTCTCCGAGCCCCCCATCAGGGAAGCACTCCGTCTTACGGCAGGCTCTGCCGGCGACTATGGCCGCCTGACGACGATCTGGTTCTCGATCGCCTTGACCCCATTGACTTCCCGAGCGAGCGACTCCGCCATCGATCGCTCGTTGGCGCTGGTCGCGAATCCCGACAGCATGACGGTGCCGTCCAGCGTTTCAACGCCGATCGACGTCGCCGCCACCTCCCGGCTCTGGGCGTGTCTGGCCTTGACTGCGGTGGTAATCGCCGCGTCATCAACGTACTCGCCGACGCTTTGCTGACCACGAGTCACTGCGCAGCCCGATACGGCGAGCATGATGACAGCCGCCGCGGCGACCAGGATGGTTTGTGCTGACATATTGATTCTCCTCAAGGATCTCGACAGTGCGAGTCCATCATTGAAGCCACACACGGCCTCCAAGTGCTGTCGGCGCAGAAGCGCGCCGTCAGAGATTTCCGGTCAATACCAGGATAAGTAACACGACGAGCACAGCACCAATCACACCGCCCGGAGCGTAACCCCAGTTTCTGCTGTGTGGCCAGGTCGGCAACACGCCCACCAGGACCAGGATCAACACGATCAATAGAACGGTTCCAATCGTCATCACGAACTCCCCTTGCAACGGTGTTTTTCGCCTTCACTTCAACCGGTCGGTTGACGCGTCAGACTCAAACTTTAGAGAGGGGCACCCGACACGTCTGTGCGGTGTCGTACCCGGCGCACTCGCGGGTTTCTCACCAAGGGCTTCATGTGTGCTGAGATAGGTTGGCTAGCGCACCGACCACCGCCACCGCCTCCGCT
>RECU01000062.1 GCA_007693855.1 Gammaproteobacteria bacterium
AATCTGCGGATCACTGACGAACACGAACTCGTGGTAATCCGCGGGGACCAGGCCTTGTGGGGCATCCGTCGCAAACGCGCCAGCAGTAACAAGACAGACCAGCAGGCTGATGAACAGAACTCGCATGTCAGTATTCCACCACCGCCCGGATCGACTTGCCCTGGTGCATCAGCTCGAAGCCCTCGTTGATCTGCTCGAGGCTGAGCTTGTGGGTGATCATGGGGTCGATCTCGATCTTGCCGTTCATGTACCAATCGACAAACTTCGGCACGTCGGTCCGACCCTTGGCGCCGCCGAAGGCCGTGCCCTTCCACACCCGACCCGTCACCAGCTGGAACGGCCGGGTGGAGATCTCGGCCCCGGCCGGCGCCACGCCGATGATCACCGACACCCCCCAGCCCCGATGCGAGCACTCCAGGGCATCACGCATCACCTGCACGTTACCGGTGGCGTCGAATGAGTAATCCACCCCGCCGATCTGGTCGGCGTCGGTCTTCGTGAGCTCGACGATGGCCTGGGCCACCGGGCGATCGAGCTTCGCGGGATTGATGAAGTGGGTCATGCCGAACTTGCGCGCCATCTCGGCCTTCGCATCGTTCAGGTCGACACCGATGATCATGTCGGCCCCGGCCATGCGCAGCCCCTGGATGACGTTCAGGCCGATGCCGCCGAGCCCGAATACCGCAGCCGTCGCGCCGACTTCCACCCCGGCGGTATTGATGACCGCGCCGATGCCGGTGGTCACGCCGCAGCCGATGTAGCAGATCTTGTCGAAGGGGGCATCATCGCGCACCTTCGCCAGCGCGATCTCCGGCAGCACCGTGTGATTGGCGAAGGTCGAGCAGCCCATGTAGTGATAGATGGGCGTGCCGTCCAGCATGGAGAAACGGGTCGTGCCGTCCGGCATCAGACCCTGGCCCTGGGTGTTGCGGATGGCCGTGCAGAGATTGGTCTTGCCCGACAGGCAGGAGGGGCACTGGCGACACTCCGGGGTGTACAGGGGAATCACATGGTCGCCCGGCTTCAAGGTGGTCACGCCCTCACCCACCTCGCGGACGATGCCCGCGCCCTCATGGCCCAGGATGCAGGGGAACAGGCCTTCCGGATCGTCGCCCGAGCGGGTGAATTCATCGGTGTGGCACAGCCCCGTGGCCTTGATCTCGACCAGCACCTCGCCGGCTTTCGGGCCGTCCAGATTGACCTCCATGATTTCCAGGGGTTTTCCGGCTGCAAGGGCGACGGCGGCACGGGTGCGCATAGGGGACTCCTTGAGTGTGTCCAGGGCAGTTCAGCTCGAGGGCGACAGTCTAAAGCAAGCGGCTTGAGTACTCACCAAGGAGAGCTCCGTGCGCTGGACAGCGCCCGCACGATCGCAGTCGCTTTGTCGCGACAAGGGACGAGTCAGCTTTCGTCGCATCAATCCCTGAACTTCGGCACCTGCTTCATCATGCCGGCCCGGATCGCCGCCTGCAGATCCTCGGACATCAGCATCGCCGAGTTCCAGTTGGCCACGTACTCCAGGCCGTCGGCGACCGAGTGGTCGCGACCGTGGTTCATGACCTGCTTGAGGCCACGGATGGCCAATGGCGACTTGCTGGCGATGTCATGCGCGATGCCGAGCGCCGCCTCGAATGTGGCCTCGGGGGTGTCGAATACACGATTGACCAGGCGTATCGCTGCAGCCTCCTCGGCGCCGAAGTTCCGGCCGGTGTAGGCCAGCTCGCGCGCCATGCCCTCGCCGACCAGACGCGGCAGGCGTTGCAGCGTACCGACGTCGGCGACCATGCCCAGATCGATCTCGCGCACCGAAAACCGTGTGTCGGCCGCGCAATAGCGCATGTCAGCCGCGCACACCAGATCCACCCCGCCGCCGACGCAGGCGCCGTGAATGGCGGCAAGCACCGGTTTGCGGCAGCGCTCGAGGCTGGTCAGCGTGTCCTGCAGATCGAGAATGACCTCGCGCAGCTTCTCGCGTGTGCGCGCCTCGCAGGCATCCTTGATCCGCGGCAGCAGGCCCATCATCATCTCCAGGTCGATGCCTGAGGTGAAATGTTTGCCCTCGCCGTGCAATACCACCGCACGGATCTGTGGCGTGCGATCCGCCCACTGCATCGCCTGGCGCAACTCCTGCCACATCGGCATGTTCATCGCATTGGCCTTGTCCGGGCGCTTCAGCGACACCACTGCGACCTGCCCATCCACCGCCAGCCCGAGCGTCGTGAACTCCGGCTGGCCGGGCAGCTTCGCGGCCGGCTGCTTTGCTTTGCTCGACAGCGTCTCGATACAGGCCGCCAGTTCCGTGCCCTGCTTGATCGCGCGCTTGGCATCGAGTTCGACGGCGACATCCGCGCCACCGATCAGGTGCACCGGCATGCCCGCGGCCGCAAGCCCGTCGTGGAGTTCACGCAGCGGCTCCTGGCCGGCACAGATGACGATGTGATCGACCTCCAGCAGCCGCGCCTCGCCGCCAATCATCACATGCAGGCCGGCATCATCGATGCGCTGGTATTCGACGCCGGGGACCATCTTCACGCCGCGCGCCTTGAGCGCGGTGCGGTGGATCCAGCCGGTGGTCTTGCCCAGATCCTTGCCCAGCTTGCTGCTCTTGCGCTGCAGCAGCCAGATTTCGCGCGGCACGGCTTCGGGGTGCGCCGCAATGAGCCCGCCGCGGTTGCGATACTCGGGGTCGATCCCCCACTCGGCGAAGAACTTCTCCGGCACCAGACTCGGGCTTTCGCCGGCATGAGTCAGGAACTCTGCGGCATCGAAGCCGATACCGCCGGCGCCGATGATCGCCACCCGCTTGCCGACCGGCGTGTCGTCACGCAGGACGTCGAGATAGCTCAACACCTTGGGGTGGTCGATGCCCTCGATGGCTGGCGTGCGCGGCGTCACGCCGGTCGCGAGTACGACGTCGTCGTACTGCCCGGCGAGATCCTCCACACCCACCCGGGTATTGAGTCGCAGCTCGACCCCGGTGCGCTCGATCATGCGCGCGTAGTAGCGCAGCGTTTCGGAGAACTCTTCCTTGCCCGGGATCTTCAAGGCGATATTGAACTGGCCGCCAATGCGATCCGCCCCCTCGAACAGCGTCACCGCATGGCCGCGCTCTGCTGCGGTGGTGGCGAACGCCAGCCCGGCCGGCCCCGCGCCGACCACCGCGATACGGCGTTTCACGGTCGCGGGCGCAATCGTCAGTTCGGTCTCGTGACAGGCCCTGGGATTGACCAGGCACGAGGTGATCTTGCCGCTGAAAGTGTGGTCCAGGCAGGCCTGGTTGCAGGCGATGCAGGTGTTGATCTCATCTGCCTTGCCCGCGGCGGCCTTGGCGACGAACATCGCATCGGCAAGAAAGGGGCGCGCCATCGACACCATGTCGGCATGGCCGTCCGCAATCAGTTGCTCGGCGACTTCCGGCGTGTTGATGCGGTTGGTGGTGATCAGGGGGATGCCTACCTCACCGCGCAGCTTCTGCGTCACCCAGGTGAAGGCGGCGCGCGGCACACAGGTGGCGATGGTCGGGATACGCGCCTCGTGCCAGCCGATGCCGGTGTTGATCAGCGTTGCCCCGGCGTGCTCGATCAAGCGCGCGAGCTCGACGACCTCGTCAAATGTCGACCCGCCCTCGACCAGGTCAAGCATCGACAGACGATAGATGATGATGAAATCGGTACCGAGGCGCTCGCGCACCCGGCGGACGATTTCCACCGGAAAGCGGATGCGGTTGGCGTACTCGCCGCCCCACTCGTCGTCGCGCTGATTGGTTGTGGCAGTGATGAACTCGTTGATCAGGTAACCTTCCGAGCCCATGATCTCGACACCGTCGTAGCCGGCCTCGCGGGCCAACTCGGCGCAGCGCACGAAGTCCTCGATGGTGCGCTCGATATCCTCGCCGCTCAGCTCACGCGGGGCGAACGGCGCGATCGGTGCCTTCAGCGCACTGGGTGCGACCAGCTCGGGGTGGTAGGCATAGCGACCGAAATGCAGGATCTGCATGGCAATGCGCCCGCCCTCGCGGTGCACGGCCTCGGTGACGACCTTGTGATGGGCGGCCTCCGCACTGTCGACGAGGCGCGCGCCGCCCGGAAAGGGCCGGCCCTCGTCGTTCGGGGAAATGCCGCCGGTCACGATCAGGCCGACACCGCCTCTCGCCCGCTCGGCGTAAAACGCCGCCATGCGCTCGAAACCATTCTCGACCTCTTCGAGCCCCACGTGCATTGACCCCATCAGGACCCGGTTGGGCAGCGTCGTGAAGCCCAGATCTAGCGGTTGCAGCAGATGGGGGTAGGCGGTCATAAGGGACTCCTCTGAAGTGCACCGATGGTGCCAGATGCCAGCATGTCAATCTGCACCCAGGGAGGGCGTGGGGGCCACACTGGATACTCACGCAGCTGAAGGGCTGGATTATGGCTCAGATCCCGTCGCAAGGTGCCGATCGAAATAATCGCTCATGATCTGGTAGAGATGGCGGCGCACGCCCGCGAGATCATGATGCTCATTGGGATAGATCATCATGTCGAAGGACTTGCCGGCGGCCACCAGCGACTGGGCGAACTGCAGCGTGAAGGCGTACTTGACGTTCTCGTCGCCGGTGCCATGCACCAGCAGCAGCCGGCCCTCGAGCCCGTCGGCGAAGTTCTCGAGGTTCACCTGGTAGTAGCCCTCGGGATTGGTTTCCGGACGGCCCATCCACCGTTCCACGCCGATCGACTGGTAGTTCTCCAGGTTGATGACTGGCGCGACACTCACGCCGACGCGAAAGTGCCCCTCGCCCTTGGTCATCAGCGCCGCCGCGAGATAGCCGCCGCCGCTCCAGCCCCAGAAGCCCAGGCGCTCCGGGTCGACGTAGGGCAGGCTCGCGAGGTAGTGGGCGCCTTCCAGCTGGTCGTGTACGGCCCACTTCGCGTAGTGGCCGTAGGTCAGGTTGCGGGCGGCCTTGCCGCGCCCGGCGGTGGTGCGGTTGTCCAGGCGGAAGACGAGATAGCCCTGGTCGGCCATGTAGCGGTGCCAGAGTTCCCGCTCCCCACCCCAGCGATTGACCACCCGCTGCGAGCCGGCATTGCCATAGCCGTAGGCCAGCACCGGATAGCGGCGCTCCGGATCGAATCCAGGCGGCGTCATGAGCGACACATTGAGCGTCACGCCGTCACGGGTCTCGATCTGGCGGAATTCGGGGTGCGGCAGATCCTCGCGGGCCAGCCCGGGGGGACGGTTGTCCAGCAGCGTGCGCAGGCTGCCGTCGCGCAGCCCGCGCAGCCGCGTCTGAGGTGGCGTGGTGACATTGGAGTACACCTCCACCGCAGTGGCGCCGTCCGGCGCCAGCGTCCATTCATACCAGCCCGCCGCGCTCGAGACCCGCTCGACCTCGCCCCCCTCCAGGCTGACCCGGTACACCGGCTGGTCGATGAAGCTGTCCTTCTTGGCGTAGAAATACAGCCACCCGCCCTGCGGGTCGACATCGACCAGCGAGGTGATCTCCCAGTCGCCGGCCGTCAACGCGCGCTGCAGACTGCCATCGAGTGCAAACAGGTAGGCATGGCGGTAACCGCTGCGCTCGGAGGTCCACACCAGATGCTCGCCATCGGCGAGCAGCCGGAGATCATCATGGACCTCCACCCAGGCGGGGTCCTCGTCGCTGAGGATCACCCGGCTCTGGCCGGTGTCCGCGTCGGCCAGCAGCAGCTCCAGGCGGTTGTGCGGGCGGTTGAGTCGCTGGATCGCGAGCTGCGTCCCATCGGGTGTCCAGTCCACCCGCGGAATCATCACGCTGTCGTCGTCCCCAAGCGCCATCCAGACGGTGCGCCCGGTGTCCAGGGTATGGACCCCGATGGCGATGACGGCGTTTTTCACGCCTACGATCGGGTACTTGAAGCCCCTGACGACGTTATAGCCCTGCAGCTCGTCGACCATGTGGAACAGCGGCATGTGGCTCACGTCTGACCGCCAGAACACCACCCGCTCGCTGTCCGGCGACCAGCGCCAGCCCACGGCATTGCGCAGGGCCTGGGCGGTGACATAGTCCATCACGCCGTTGAGGATGTCTTCGCTGCCGTCGCGGGTCACCGCCCGGATCTCGCCGGAGGCCAGCGCCATGACGAACAGGTTGTTGTCCTGCACGTAACCGAGCTGCGTCGCGTCCGGCGAGAACTGCACGTTCCGCAGACTCGGATCGCCTGCCGCAAGGCGCACCGTCTCCCCGCGCTCCAGGTCCACCAGGTAGTGCACGGCCTCGAACAGGTTCCGCCAGGTCCGGGTCTGCGGCCCCCGCAGCAGCAGGTAGCGCTGATCGGCCGAGAGCTCGAAGCCACTGACGTCGATCACCTCGCCTGCATACTCGAGGGGCGCCTCGGCGACCAGCGGTTCGGCGACGCCGCGCGCGAGATCGTGGCGCATCAGCGCCCACGGGCCGTCGGCCGTGCGCTGCAGGTAGATGAAACCGCTGCCGTCCGGCAGCCAGCGGAGATTGCGCAACACCTCGTCGTCGAACTGCCCGCCTGCGACGATGTCATCGAGCGTCAGGCGCGGCCCAGGCGCCGTGGTGGCAGGCTCTGCAGACCAGCCCGCCGACCACACTGCCGCCAGGGCTGCGAACACGACAAGGCCGTGGCGGAATGGCGCGGAACGCTGGCGCATGGGCGAGACTCCCTGGGGCTGGGGCGAGACAGTAACGAGGGTGGACACTAGCCGCAGCGGCTCCCCGGGTTCAAGTCGGCGGTACACTGCGCCCACCGCCACCCCGTGACTCCGGATCCTCGAGGACAGACGACATGACCCCTGACACCCCCCTGAACCGCGTCCCCCGCGAGCAGCTCCCGCCTGACATGCAGCGCGCGTGGGATGCCTCGATGGCACTGCACGGCGACACCACCTTCGTCGAAGTCGCCGGCAACCATCCGACGATGTGGCAGTGGTATCGCGAGGCGTTCTACCAGCAGGTGTTCTACTCCGGGCGGCTCGAGCGCCGGCTGGTGGAACTGGTACGCCTGCGGCTGGCCAACGTGCACGGCTGCGCGTTCTGCAACCGCGCGGACACCGCGGCTGCTCTCGAGGCCGGCGTGCCCCAGGCACAGATCGACGCCCTCGACGACTACGAAAACGGCCCCTTCAGCGACGCCGAGAAGTCCGCACTGGCGCTGGCCGACGAGATGGCCTTGACCAACCCCCGGGGCATGCTGGACCGGGCGCTGTATGCGCGGTGTCGGGTGCATTTCAGCGATGCCCAGCTGTTCGAACTCGGGATGATCATGGCCGTGCTCTGTGGCATGGCGAAGTTCATCTTCGCGTTCGACCTGGTCGAGAAAATGCCCTCCTGCCCCTTTCTGCCTGCAGGCGCCGGTCAGGCCAGCGGCGTGTAGTCGATGTCGAAGCCGAAACAGCGCGGCGCCACCCGCGCCAGGGCTTTTGCCGTGCGATAGTGCGGCGGGCAACCGATGCCCAGCAGCAGCACGCGTTGACCATAGCGCAGACGCTCGGCGTTGATCGGCTGGGCCGTCTCGAGATCGAGCAGCGTGAGCAGGTCCGGCACGCTCGCGAGCACCTCCTCGCCGCGGCGCGCCAGCAGGTACTCGTTGCGGATGGCCAGCGTCACGGGCGAGCCGCCATCGAAAGGCTGAATCGTCGCCTCACCCACATCGAAGCCGCCGACCGTGCGCCGCTCCAGGTCGCTCAGCTTGCCGGTGCACAGGACGTGCAGGCCACCGTAGTCCGAGCCCGCGAACAGCGCCGCCAGCCCCGGCAGGCGCTGCTCGGCATCGCCCTGCCCCGCGGCCAGGCTGCGCCCAACCGCCACCGCGAAGCTCAAGGTCCGCGGCACGATCGCCCGGCGGGCCTCGCGGCCGGTCATGGCATGCTCGGCGGTGAAGATCATGCCGCCCATCGCCACGGCGAGCTGGCGCACCTGCAGCTCGTAGAGCTCAGGGTCGGTCGTCTCGAGGGTCACGACATTGCCCAGGTGATCGACGGCCACGGCCGGCGTCGGCGCCACGCCCTCGATCGAGAAGGTCATCATCTGGGCCTCCGGGAGGGCGCGGCCCATGCCGTCGCCATCGACCAGCGGAATCCCGCGGGCACTGGCCGCGAGTAACGGCACCACCGAGTTCGCGCCGCCGATTTCGAAGGAGACGATGTGGCTGGCTCGGCGTCCGGTATGCCGCTCGAACCGATCCAGCGCCAGCAGCGGCTCGTCACCGGAGGGCAGCTGCTCCAGGCTCACCGTGGGCGCGCCGACTTCCCCGATGGGCACCACCCAGGCGTCGTCCGGGAGCGCCTCGACCGCGGCCAGCGCCACCGGGCCACGCGCCGCCAGCGCCCGCTCGACCAGCAGTTGGCAGACATAGGGATCGCCGCCGCCACCGGTGGCGAGGAACACCGAACCGCGGCACAGCGCCGCGATGTCCCTGTCGGAGAGCGAGTCGAGAATCATCTCGGAACCCTATGTTCTGGCTCTAAATCCAGGCGCCCGATCACCCGGACACGGACCCGTGCGGCGTCCTCTGCCAGGTAGGCCAGCTGAGTTTCCGCCACCTCCACGGTCCGCAGACTGGCGGCCTCGGCGCCGGCGGCCCGCGCCTGGGCCTCCGCACCCCGGGTGGCTTCCGCGATGGCCGCGGCGCGACTCAAGCCCCCGGGTCTCGCCAGGCGCTCGGCCTCCCCACTGACCTCGGCGTGGGCGGCACCCAAAGCGTTGGCCACCTGCGCATGCGCCGGACGCAGCACCTCCGCGACGCCTGCCAGGGGTTGCCAGACCAGCGGCGCACCCCCGCCGACCAGGATCACCGGCAAGGCCTGTCGACTGGTCCGCATCCGCTCGATGGCCTCGGCCAGCAGGGTATGCAGCGTGGCCCCCGCGCGCGTCACCAGCGCTGGATCCAGCCCAGCCAGACGCGCGCGCTCGCCGAGTGCGAGCTGCCCCGCAGCGATGGCGATGTCAGTGACGGTCAGGGTCTGACCACCAAACGCCAGCGCCTGCTCCGCCAGCGCATGGCCGACCGAGTCCGGCCCGATACGTGCGCCGGTCTCGCGCACGCGACTGCCGCCCCCGAGACCCAGGGCAAGAATATCCGGCATCCGAAAGTTGGTCCGGACCCCGCCCACCAGCACGCCCGTGCCGGATTCCCGCGGGAACCCCTGCCGCAGCACGCCAATATCCGAGGTCGTCCCACCGATATCGACCACGATCGCGTCGGCCAGCCCCGTCAGCAGACTGGCCCCACGCAGCGAATTGGTCGGTCCGGAGGCGAAGGTGAGTGCCGGATAGCGCCGCGCGAATGCGGTGGCCATCAGGGTGCCGTCGTTCTGGCTGACATACAGCGGGCAGTCCAGGCCGCGGTCGGCCAGCGCCCGCTCGAAGGCGCCGATGACCCGATCGGCCAGCGGCAGCAAGGCCGCGTTCAGCGCGGCGGCGTTCTCCCGCTCCAGGATCCCATGTCCGCCCATCCGGTGGGACATCACCACGCGCACCTGCGGCAGGCGCGCCGTCAGCGCCGCGGCAAACGCCTGCTCTGGCGCAGGGTCCAGCGCCGCGAACGCCGAGGTGACCGCCACGGTAGCCACCCCGCTGGCGGCGATGGCCTCGATCACGCGGGCGGTGGCGGCCGGGTCTTCGGGGGCCAGCGCGCGGCCGTCAAACCGTCGCCCCCCTGGCAGCATGTACACCTGCCCACCCAGGGCGGCGGCGAGATCTTCGGGCCAGTCGAGGGTCGGCGGCAGGTCGCGGCCGGCGGGCAGGCTGATCCGGACGATGGCGGTGGGCGCGAGGTCGCGGCGTGCGACGATGGCGTTGGTGAACTGCGTGGTGCCGATCATCACCGCGCGCACGGCGCTGCGGGGGCGTGGTGAGTCGGCGAGCACGGCCTCCAGCGCGGCGACGACCCCGGTCTCGACATCCGCGGTGGTGCGCGCCTTGACGGCGGCCAGCACTTCGGCGCCCTCGACGAGCACCGCGTCGGTGTGCGTACCCCCCACATCGATGCCGATCCGCAGGCTCACCCGCCGGTCTCCGTGGCTGCGCCGGCGCGGGCCTCGGGCAGCACACGATCGAGCAGCAGGTAGAGTATGGCGGCGAGCAGCAGCGACTCGAAGGCCACGACGCCCGTGAGGCTCCAGTCGTAGACCCAGGCCAGCGCGGCGAGCGTCGCGCTGGTCAGGGTCGCCAGCATCGGCGCTGCGGCCACGGCCGGCCGCGCCGCGAGCCTTGCGGGGTCGAAGTCCTGGCGCCGAAGGACGAACCAGCGCGTGAGATACACCCCTGCCACCGGAGGCACCACAAAGGCCAGAATCTCCAGAAAGGCCAGCAGGTGTTCGGCCACACCCATCACGGCCGCCAGCGTCCCCACCAGCCCGGTGGCAAGAATCACCTCGCCGTAGCCGATCCGCGAGCTGGCGCTGCCGACCACCAGCCCGATCGAATACAGGTTCGCACCATTGGTGGTCCAGGTCGCGAACACCAGCACCGCCAGCACCACGCCGCCCGCGCCCAGCGCGGAGAGATAGCTCATGGGATCGAGACTGCCATAGACCAGCGACGGTACCATCGCCAGACAGGTCGCCAGGAGAATGCCGCCGCCGTTGCCGAGCATCGAGGCCGTGAGGCAGTCGCGCAACCCGCGCGCATAGCGGGTGAAATCAGGCATCAGCACCACCCCGACGATCATCGTGCCCATCACCACCGAGACGGCCTGGCTGAAGCGCATCTCCCCCGGCGCGATGGCGAGCAGCGGCGAGAGCCCGTGGAGCTGGAGCGCGCGGGTCATCACCCCCACCAGCAGCAAGGCCAGCAGCGGTACGGCAAACAGCGCCAGACGATCGATCGCCTTGAAGCCGAACAGCGTGGTGGCGGTCACCAGGACGCTACTGCCGACAATCCAGCTCCACTCGGGGAACTCCGGCAGCCCGAGCTGCAACGACGCCAGATACAGCGTGCGCCCGAACAGCTCTGCGGTAAGCGCATACCAGCCGAGCAAGACCACCGCGAAGCCGAGATTTATCAGCTTGGCGCCGAGGCGACCGTAAACATGCTCGATGATCATGTAGCTCGACAGGCGCGTGCGCATACCGACCACTGCTGCCGGAATCGACATCAGCCCCAGCAGCAGCGCCCCGACCATCACGGCTGCGGCTCCGCGGGCCAGGCCGAGCCCGGCGGCAAGCTCACCGCCGGTATAGAGGGCGGGCAGGGTCAGCGTGATGCCCATGCAGATCATCGCGATCTGCAGGCCCCCGACAGTTTCGGTCTCCGGCACCGGCGAGCGGGTGTGCTCGTCGGTCGCAGCCTGGAAACGCTCATGCAGTTCACCCGCCGACAGCGTGACGTCGCCCGAGTCCCCGGCGCCCTGTCCTGGGTTCACGCGATCACGTCCTGGCGTGCTCAGCCTGCTGGCTCATGTCGGCCTCCCCTCGGTATCGACGTCGATGCGCGGTGCCGCGTCGATGAGCCGCTCGAGGTCGGCTTCCTGCACGGCCGCGCGGGCCAGCAGATGGGCCGCCACCGGCAGCGTCGTCAGCAGGAAGACGACGATCAGCAGCAGGCGCCAGGTCCACTGCCCTTCGCCCACCAGCAGGGCCACCCCCAGACAGATCAGCGCCAGCGCGAGCGTCCCGGCCTTGGTCGCGGCATGCTGGCGCGACAGCGCATCCGGGAGGATCAGCACCCCCCAGGCCGCGATCACCAGGGCGACCGCACCGCCGAGCACCAACACCATGCCCACCCCGTGGATCATCGCCGGCCCCTCGGCTGCACCCTTGGCGAGCGCTCCAGCAGGCGCGCCCAGCCGATGGTCGCCACGAACCCCACCAGTGCCAGGCCGATGGCCACATCCAGGAACACGGTGCGCCCGGTACCCAGCGACGCGGCCACCGCAAGCGCGATGGCCGCGGCCAGGAAAATATCGAGGGCAACGATGCGATCGGCATGCGTCGGGCCGCGCAGGATGCGGACCGTCGCCACCAGTGCCGCCAGAATCGCCGCCAGCACCAGGAAGGTCACCGCCACTGCACTCATGCGGCGTCCTCCGTGCCGAACAGGGTCACCAGCGCGGGCTCGAAGTCCTGGCGGATCACCGCCAGCAAGCCGCGGGTATCGGAGGCATCGAGCACATGCAGCAGCAGCTCCCGGCGCGCCATGTCGATGTCGATGGTGGTGGTACCAGGGGTGAGCGAGACCATGCAGCCGAGCAGCGCAGCCCCCGCCTCGCTCATGGGCGCAAAGCCCACGCGCACGATGGCCATCGTCGGGCGGCGCCGCCGGCTGCGCAGGATCACCCGCAGCGTCTGCCAGCCGGAAATGACCACGGCACGCAGGAACCGGAGGGCCAGCAACAGGGCAAGCAGTGTCTTGCGTACCATCTCATCGGCCTCCGAGCGTCGCCGCGGCCGCCTGGGCATAGACCAGCAGCGCCTGCGGATAGAGGCTGATCCACACCGTCACCCCCGCCAGGCCGACAGTTGCCGCCCAGGCCGGTCCAAGCCGGGTGTTCACCGGCGGTTGCCAGTCCGGGTCAGGGTGGCGTTTCCAGAACGCCTCCATCCAGATCTTCATCATCGAATACAGCGTCAGCACACTCACCACCAGCGCCACCACGGTCCAGACCACCCGCCCCTGGCCGATCGCCTCCTCGAGCAGCAGCAGCTTCGCCCAGAACCCGGACAACGGCGGAATCCCCACCAGCGACAGCGCCGGGATCAGCAGCAGCAGCGTCATCCACGGCCGCGCCACGTACAGCCCGCCGATCCGCCGGAGGTCGTAACTGCCCGTGAGCCGCCAGATGATTGCCGCAATCAGAAACAGGTTGGCTTTCACAATGATGTGGTGGAGCGTATAGAACAACGTGGCCGCATAGCCCGCCGCACTGGCCAGGGCGATGCCCAACAGGATATAGCCCACCTGGCTGATGATGTGAAAGGCGAGAATGCGGCGCATGTCCCAGTGGTAGGCGGCGCCAAGCACCCCGAACAGCATGGTCGCCGCGGCCACCCAGCCGAGCAGTTCATGGAGCACCCCGGGCGCGGGGGAAAACACGTCGCCCAGGGTCCGCAGCACCGCATAGATGCCGACCTTGGTCAGCAGTCCGGCCACCAGGGCGAGCACCGGGGCCGGCAAGGTGTGATAGCTCGCCGGCAACCAGGCGTACACCGGAAAGGCGCCGGCCTTGACGAGGAAGGCCAGGGTCAGCAGCGTCAGCACCGCCAGCCACAGACCCGGGGCGACGGCCGGCGCCGCGGCCGCCAGGGCGGCGAAATTCAGATGCCCTGTCACCCCATACACCGCGGCCACCGCGAACAGCAGCAGCAGGGTGCCAAGCAGGTTGAGCGCAAGGTACTTGAAGCTCGCATCCAGCTGATCCACCCGCCCGCCGATGGCCAGCAGGCCGAGCGCGCAGATGAGCATGACTTCGAACCAGACGTAGAGATTGAACAGATCGCCGGTGACGAAGGCCCCGCCTGCGCCGGCCAGCACCCCGAACAGCAGTGGCAGCAGCAGCGGATGGCCGTTGCCCACGTCGGCATCGCTGGCCAGAAACACGATGGCCGCGGCGCCCATCAAGGCCGTGATGACCACCAGCGCCGCGGCAGTGCGATCGACCACGAACTCGATGGCCATGGGCGCTGGCCAGCCACCAAAGGCCACCACCAGGGTCTCCCCGGTGAGCACCTGCGCCAGCAGGGCCAGCGCGCAGGCCAGCAGTACCAGGATGCCCACCACCGCCACCGCCTGCTGCAGCGCCGGACGGCTGCGCACCACTGTGACCAGGGCGGCGGCCGCCAGCGGTACGATGGCCGGGGCGGTTGCCAGCGCGCTCACGGCCGGCCCTCCGGCGGCCAGTCCGGCGCGTGCGCCGGGTCTGTCTGCGGCGGTTTGACCTCGTCCCCGGGCACCGGCTCGGCCGCGCGCAGCTCGAGTGCGTCATCGGTGCCGGCATCACGGATCAACCCCAGCACCAGCGCCAGCGAGAAACACACCAGCGCAAAGCCGATGACGATGGCGGTGAGCACCAGTGCCTGGGGCAGCGGATTGCTGGCCCCCACCAGCAGCTGCTCGCCCTTGGGGACTACCGCCGGCAGTCCGGCGCCGAGGCGCCCACTCGCCAGCAGGGCGAGGTTCACTCCAGCTCCGACCACGGCAAGCCCCAGGGCGACACGGAACACATCCCGCGAGAGGCAGAGGTAGACTCCCGAGGCCAGAGTGATCCAGACCGCTGCAGCGACCGCCCAGATCATGGCGCACCGCCTGGCTGGTCGCGCTCATCCACCGCCAGCAGCGCCAGGGCGTACCCCGCCAACGCACCCCAGACGGCGAGATACACGCCGATGTCGAACAGCAGCACGGTCGACAGCTTGAGCTCCGCCGGACCGAGCGCCAGGGTCCACCAGAGGTGCGTCAGGTAAGCGCCGCCGCCCAGCAGGCCCGGCACGCCCGAGAGGGCCGCGAGCAGCAGCCCGATCACGGCGGGCCAGAGCGCATCGCCCAGCGGCAAGCGTGCACGCGCCGCCGCCGTGCCATGGGCCACTGCCCAGAGAATCGTCGCGCTGACCGCCATCAGCCCGCCGATGAAGCCGCCGCCCGGTTCATCATGTCCGCGCAGCAGCACCCAGACCGACGCCAGCAGGATGACCAGGTACAGCGGCCGCGCCACCACCGCCAGGATCACGATCCGCGAGGTCATGTGCCAACGCCCGGGCGACGCGCCCGCGCCCGGCGGCGCCAGGCCTGCAAGATCGGCAGGGCCGCCAGCAGCGACAGCACCACCACCGCCACCTCACCCAGGGTGTCCAGCGCCCGGAAATCCACCAGGATGACGTTGACCACGTTGCGCCCATAGGCGCCCGGGACGCTCTGCTCGCCGAAGAACGCCGAGAGCACGGGATCGAAGGGCGTGGCATACACCGCCAGCAGCAGTGCGGTCAGGACGCTGGCGACCAGCAGCGACAGCAGCAGCGCACCCGGACGCCAGGCGGGCTCCGGCACCGCCCGATCGAGCCCCATGCGCCGGAGCTTGAGCAGCACCGCTGCCGCGACGATGACGAACACCGTTTCCATGGTGAACTGGGTATAGGCCACGTCCGGCGCACCCAGAAACAGGAACATCACGGCGCTGCCGTAGCCAATCAGGCCGACGGACAGCAGGACCACCAGTCGATCGCGCATCAGACAGGCGAACACCGCCCCCAGCACGATGAGGCCGGCCGCCCCGGCCACCCCGGGGGACGGCACAGCACGCGCAGGCCACGTCCATTCAGCGCTGCCGAGCCACAACATCACGCCCAGGGCGAGCACCACACTCGCCAGCACCCAGGCCACGTACGCCGGCAGACTGCCCGTCTGCATCCTGCGGGTGGTCCACGCGGCCACCCGCGGGATCCACTCCAGCGAGCGCTCGTACACGGAACTCATGCCGATGCGTCCGGTGCGCACGGCCAGCCACTCGAGGCCCCGGTGGCAGCGGTCCCAGAGCAGGAAGACCGCCACCCCGAACATCAGGCCAAGCAGCAGCGAGCCCAGATCGGGCTGTGGATCCAGCGGCGCAGGCACGGCATTCCCGGCGCCGGCAGGACTCATCGCCGCCGCCGCCGCCGCCAGCAGATCCTGCGCCAGCAACGGATAGACACCCAGCACCACGCCCACCAGGCCAAGCAGCAACGGCGGCAGCACAAGCGCGGCACCGCCTTCGTGAGCCTCCCGCACGCCTCCAGGGGGTACCCGGAGCCAGAACACCCGCACGGCCGTGATACCCGCCACCGCCACCGCGATGGTGCCGAACACGGTGTTGGCCATGCGGGCGAAGGTGAATACCTCCCCAAGGCCTTTCGCCTCACTGATCACGTCCTTGGCGACGAACCCGAACGACAGGGGCAGCCCGGCCAGCGAGGCCGCCGCCAGCAATGCCGCCGCCGCCGTCCAGGGCATCTGCCGGCGCAGCCCCCCCAGGCGATCGATCAGCCGGGTACCGGCGCCGTGATCGATATTGCCGGCGACGAAGAACAGCGGCGCCTTGTACAGCGCGTGGGCCAGCAGCAGCGCGCCCACCGCCAGCGAGGCACTCTCGCCGCGCAGGCCCACCAGCACGACCAGCGTCCCCAGCGTGGCCACCGTGGACCAGGCCAGGATGCGCTTGAGGTCGCGCTCGCGCAGGGCCAGCACCATGCCCCAGGCCGCGGTGACCGAGCCTACGCCTTTCAGCAGCCACACCCACAACGGCCACTCGCCAAAGGCCGGATCGAGCCGCGCCAGCAGGTAGACCCCCAGCTTCACCATGGTGGCCGAGTGCAGGTAGGCCGAGACCGGCGTGGGCGCCGCCATCGCGTTGGGCAGCCAGAAATGAAACGGAAACTGCGCGCTCTTGGTGAACGCGCCGATCAGCACCAGCCCCATGGCGAGGGTCAGCGCCGGCGTGGGCGCCATGGCCGGCACGGCGACGATGATTTCCGACAGACGGTAGCTGCCGACGGCCTGGCCGAGCACGATGAACCCCGCCAGCAGAATCAGGCCACCGGTGCCGGTGACCAACAGGGACTGCTGAGCGGACTTCCGGCTCTCACGACGCTCGTGGTAGAAGCCCACCAGCAGGAACGACAGCAGGCTGGTGCCCTCCCAGAAGACAAACAGCACCAGCACGTGATCGGCGGTGACGCAACCGATCATCGCGACCATGAACAGCGAAAGCAGCAGGTAGGCGCGTTTCTGGTCGGGGTGGCCCGAGAGGTAGCCGCCGGCGTAGACGAAGACCGCGACCCCGACACCGGTGATCATCAGCAGCATCAGGGCGGAGAGCCCATCGATCCGGAAGGCCAGCTCGATATCGAGCGCCGGAATCCAGTCCCAGCCGAAATCAAACGGCAGCGTCTGCGTGCCCAGCACCCACAGCACCGCGACCAGAGCCGTCAGCGGGGCCAGGGTGAACAGCGTCCGTCCAGCAACGCTCATCGCGGGTGTCGGTGGGGTGACCGTCATATCGCCTGCGCACAGCCCTCGATACACCTGGGAAACCGGGGTGCCCGGCGCGCGCAACCACCACCGGGCGGCGCCTATTGTAGCGATACCGCCGGCCCGCGCTCAGGTGATGGCGACGCAGCGCGGCAGTCGGTAGCATCGGGGTTCGCGGACTGACGCAGTTCCTCACGGGACGAGGTGGCGGGAATGACTCTACGGATGCGGCTGGAACGGCTGGCCAATGTGCAGCGGGGCGAAGTGCCGGGGCTGCTCGCCTCCATGGCGTTTTTCTTCTGTGTGCTCTCGGCCCTGATGGTGATCCGTCCGGCGCGTGAGGCGCTCGGGGTGCAGAGTGGCCTGGATACCGTCAGGCTGCTGTTCATCGGCACGGCGGTCGTCACCCTCGCGGTGAACCCGGTGTTCGGCTTCCTGGTGGCGCGCTTCCGGCGCCTGCGCTTCATCTCGGCGACCTATCTGTTTTTCGCCGCGAGTCTGCTGGTGTTCTGGGCGCTGCTGCAGTTCGCGCCGCAGGCCACCGGGGAGATCTCGGGGCGGGTCTTCTACGTCTGGTTCAGCGTGTTCAACCTGTTCAGCACCATGGTGTTCTGGGCGCTGATGGTCGATCGTTTCTCGCTGGAGCAATCCAAGCGGCTGTTCGGGATTGTCGCGGTCGGCGGTACGCTGGGGGCCATCTTCGGGCCCTGGTTCGCCTGGAACTTCGTCGACGTCGTTGGCACGGCAAACCTGATACTCATTGCCGTGGGCTTTCTGGTGCTGGCGGTGGGCATGGCCACCGTGGTCGCCCGGCTGCAGCCGGAAAGTCTCTCCGAGGTGAATGCCAGCGATCCTGATGCCCCGCCGGTGGTGCGGGAAGCAGAGGTCATCGGTGGCAGCGCCTGGGAGGGCTTCCGCGCCGTCGTGCGTTCACCCTACCTGCTGGGCATCTGCGGGTTCGTGCTCATCATGGCCATCATGGCCACCTTCATCTACTTCACGCGCCTGCAGGTCGTGGCCGACATGGCCCAGGACATGGACCGCCGCACCGGCCTGTTCGCGCAGATCGATTTCTGGACCCAGGTGACCACCCTCGCCCTGCAGCTCTCCATCACCGGCCACATCATGCGCCGGCTGGGCGTGGGCGTGGCCCTGGTGCTGCTGCCGCTGACCGTCAGCCTGGGCTTCATCGGCCTGGCGATCAGTGGCACGTTCACCGCACTCATCCTCCTCGAGGCCGCGTATCGTGCCGTGCAGCGCGGCATCACCAGGCCAGCCCGCGAGACGCTGTTCACGGTGGTCGGACGGGAGGACAAGTACAAGTCCAAGGCGGTGGTCGATACCTTCGTCTATCGGACGGGCGATGTGGTGGGCGCCTGGACGGAAGGCCTGCTCGGGCGCCTGGGCGGCGGCCTCACCGCGCTGACGTTCGCCATCCTGCCGCTCGCGGCCGCCTGGGCCGTGCTCGGACTCTGGCTGGCCCGGCAACAGGCCAGGCGAAAACCGGCGGCGGCCCGAACGCGCTGAGCCCTGGCCTCAGCCCGTCGCCGCGCCGGCACGCGCCAGGCGCTCGCGCACACCGGCCGGATCCAGCGCCAGATCGAGCGTCCGAAGGGCGGCATCGGCCAGACACCAGTTCGACGAGAGCACCGGGCAGTTGGTGAAGTCATCGTGGTCCAGCACCAGGGACAGCCCGGGCATGCCGGTGCCGGACAGCAACACGGCATCGACCCCCGCGGGGGCCTGCGCACGCAGCGCCTCGCGCGCGACCTCGCTGGTCAGTTCGTAGATGCTGCGGGTGTCCGTGCTCTGCGTGACGATACGGCCGGATGCGGCGACCTCGTAGCCCAGCCCCTGCCAGTACCGCAACCCGGCCTCGAGCAGAAACTCCGGGTAGGGTGCGAATACCGCCAGGCGCCGGACGCCCCTGGCCTGCAGCGCCGCATGAATTGCCTGGGTCGCGGAAATCACCGGACACCCGAAGCGCGCGCTCTGCGTCGCCAGGATGGCGTGCTCGCGTTGCCGGCCCACCAGATAGGCCGAGCCGGTGCAGGCGAACGCCACGACATCGGGCCGCAGGGTGTCGAAGGTGTCCAGGCACTGTTCGAGCTGCTCGATGTAATCCACCAGGCGCTGGCGGGGCGACTTCGCCCGGCTGGTGGAACGCGCGGCGAGCATCGCCACGCCATCGGGAAGCAGGGTGCGGAACTCGGCTTCCACGGTCGGATTGGCCTGGGGCGTAAGGACACCGACCCGGCCGAGCTTGCCGTAGTCTCGTTCCGGGTAGCGGGGCTGGCCCGCTGGGCTGGCGGCGGTCATGGGCGTCTCCTCACTGGATCTGTGCGGCCTTGCGAAGGCCGGTAATCATCGACGAGCGCAACAGGTACTCGCGGTGGCGGACCGGATCAGCCACCGTGGCCTGGAGCTCGCGCAGCGTGCGCAGGCGCTCGTCCTCGTCAGGCTCCAGCATGCGGGTGCGGTTGCGATGCGCCTGACCGAGAATCTCCTCCTTGGCGATGGGTTGGCGCTGACGGCTGTAAAGGTCCAGCAGGGCATCGCTTTCGCCGGCGTAGACCCGCGGCAGCTTCTCGGTCAGGTTGAACGCATCATGCACGCCGCAGTTCATCCCCATGCCACCACTGGGGCTGTTGATGTGCGCGGCGTCCCCCGCCAGCAGGATGCGGCCGATACGATAGTGTTCGACGATGCGCTGGTGGATCCGATAGGGGCGGATTTCCAGAATCTCGAAGTCGGGCTGTGAGGGCACGATGCGCCGCAGCTTCGCCTGGATGCGCTCGGGCTCCAGCGCCTGCTCCGGCGTCTCGTCGGCGGCGGCATAGACGCTGCATCGCCAGAGCTCCGGCAGCCGCAGCAGGCTGAACGTGCCGCCCTTGATCCACACGTAGTTCACGCGGGAAAGCTCCGGGAGATGGTCCTCGAAGGGGAAGTGGGTCGTGACCAGGATGGTGGTTTCCGGATAGGTGAGACCCTCGAATGGCAGGTCGAGCAGGGTTCTCACGGTGCTGCGGGCGCCATCGGCGGCCACCAGCCAGCGGCCGCGGATCTCGCTGAGCACGCCATCGGCATCGCGGCAGGACACCCGCACGCCCTGCTCGTCCTGGTCGATCGTCTCCACCACCGAGCCGAGCCTGATCTCGATCGCGTCGAGCTCCCGGGCCTGCGCCATCGCAAGTTCGCACAGCCGCCACTGCTCGCACTGCAACCTGAACGGATAGCGCGTGTCATCCGCGATCACCGCCAGATCGAACAGCGCTTTCTCATGCGTCTCGTGCTTGCGCACCTGCCAGGTCGGCACCTCCAGCCCCTGGGCCACCAGCGGTGCAGTCAGCCCGAGCTCGTCGAGCATTTCCAGCGTGGGCGGATGGAACGTGCTGGCACGCAGATCGTGCGCCAAGGCCGGCTCGCGCTCGACCAGCGTGACCGGAATGCCCGCGCGGGCAAGCCGCAGTGCGGTGACCAGACCGACGGGCCCCGCCCCGATGACGATGACCTGATCCCTGGCGCGTTCATCCATGCAGCGACTCCTCCATGCACTCTGCTGCGGGGACAGGCGCGACCGCGCAGCGACAAACCCGCAATGATAGCGCCTCCCGAGTGCACGACCACAGCGCGGAAAACCGAGAGTACGGCGCGCCCCGCTGCCGGCAGCGCTGGGGGCGGCGACGAGGGCGCGGGCGCTGGTCGCCCTGGTAACGGCCCGTTACCATTGGGGCATGAGTCAAGACGCTGAACGGCTGCTGGCCGCGGAGCTGGCCCCCGCGACCCATGATGAAATGGCCCGTCAGGCGTTTGTCTCAGCGCTGCGGCGTCACGTGATGGTCGATCTCGCCGAAGCGATGCGCGAGCGCTGGGAACAGCAGGTGGCCCCGCAGTTCGAACGCCGACATGGCCGGCCCGCGGCCGACGGCCATGAGGTACGCCGCGCCATGCGCACGCAGCCGATCTACCGTTTCTGGAGCGTGCTGCGCTACAACGCCCAGGAGATGACCTGGAACTCGGTGCTGCCACAGATCGAACGCCATTCGCCGGCACTTCGCGAAGCGGCCCAGGCCGCGCGACAGCGTGACCTGGGTTCACTTCGCCTCGATCCGGAGCTGGCGCTGCCGCGCGAGTACACGGCGCTCGACATTCACCTCATGCCCGGCAACTTCCATGCGGAAGCCGGCCCCGATGACGTCCGGCAGGGGGCCTTGTATGAGCTTGGCACCGCCGTGTTCGGCGGTGGGCTGAAGCTGCGTCGCCGCGGCGCCGTGGGCCTGTCAGTGGCGCACT
Source organism: Gammaproteobacteria bacterium (assembly GCA_007693855.1). Taxonomy (GTDB): domain Bacteria; phylum Pseudomonadota; class Gammaproteobacteria; order Steroidobacterales; family PWYM01; genus PWYM01. Next base: position 21,212 of record RECU01000062.1, read on the forward strand.
TCCTGCGCCTGGCTTACCCGGATTTCAGGCCGGCGCGGATTCTTGACCTGGGGTGCACCGTCGGGGCCAACACCCTGCCCTATGCGGAGGTCTATCCGGCAGCCTCGGTGCATGGTATCGATCTGAGCGCCCCGCAGCTGCGCTTCGCCCTGGCCCGCGCGCAGGCGAGCGGCCATGCCGTCCACTTCTCGCAGCAGAATGCCGAGCAGACCGATTTTCCCGACGGCCACTTCGATCTGATCGTCTCCAGTTTCTTCCTCCACGAACTGCCCACCGCGAGCACCCGCCGGGTCCTGCGCGAAGCCCGGCGGCTGCTCGCCCCCGGTGGGCTGATGCTGCACATGGAGTTGCCGCCTGCCGCGGCAGTCGATCCCTACTACAACTTTTTCCTGGACTGGGATGCTTACCACAACAACGAACCCCACTACGCCGAGTTCCGGCGTCAGGACTTCTTCAGCCTCTGTGAGCAGGCGGGTTTCGCGCGCGCGCGCTGCATACAGCGGCGAATTGGCAACTGGACGGCGACCGACCCCGAGACCTTCGCCGCCATCGCCCGCGGCGAACGCGAGGCACCTGCCCATGGCAACGGCGCCAGCTGGTTCGTGTTCGGCGCCTGGAACTGATGCCGCGATCCCGCCCCGGTATCACCGCTGATGGGCACCTATGAGCTCCTGAACTGGCTGCACATCGTGCTGTTCGCCTACTGGCTGGGCGCCGACTTCGGGGTCTTCTTCGCCGCCCGGCTGATGGCCAGACCCGGTCTGTCGTATGACGATCGCATGCGTATCCGCGAACTGCTGCAGTTTGTCGATCTCGCGCCGCGGGTCTCGCTGATTCTGATTCTGCCCGTGGGTCTGCACATGGCGGCCCTGCGCTGGGGCTTGCCGCTCGGCCCCGGCGCGCTGAGCGCGCTATGGCTGGCGTCGGTGGCGTGGCTGGTGCTCATGCTGTCGGTCCATGCCCGACATGGCAGTGCGCTGGGCGAACGCCTCCGGCGCGCGGATCTCGGCGTGCGCTACCTGGTGCTGAGCGTGATGCTGGTGCTCGGCGGCGGGTCGCTGATCACCGGATCGCCGATCGCCGACGGCTGGCTGGCCACCAAGGTGGTGTTGTTCGCCGTCATCATCGCGCTGGGTCTGGCACTGCGGGTGATCTCGGCCGGGTGGGCGCCGGCACTCGCGCAACTGCGCGCCGGTGAGAATGTGCCGGCGGCCGAACAGGCCATCCTGCGCACCCGCAGGCGCGGCGCGGTGACTGCGCTGTCGCTCTGGGCGGTGCTGCTGGTGATGGCGTTTCTCGGCACGGTCAAGCCCTTCGCCTGATCCGCGTCGCACGCCGCCAGGGACCGTCGAGCCGAGTGCCCTCAGGCGGGCTTGCGGGCCGCCGCCAGAAACCAGCGCATCGACCCGTCGAGCTGCTCGAAATAGCCGACGCTGATCTCGGCCTCGGGGAACCCAGCCTCGGCGAGCATGCGTTGCGGGTCGTTGGTGGCGTAGGCCTCCCAGAACGGCTCGTTGTTGTTGCGCAGGTCCCAGCCACGTTCGAAGCGCGTGAACTCGTCAAGCTCCGCATAGCGCAGCGGCACGTCCTGGTGGACGCAGACGCCGCCGGGCGCCAGCAGCCGGAAGGACTCATGCATCATCGCCGCCTGCGTCACCTGCGACATCTCGTGCATGGCGTTATGCGAGACCACCAGGTCGAAGCTGCCGTCGGCAAATCCGGTGTCGGTGACGTCGCGCTGATGGAAGTGCACACGGGCGCCGAGAGCCTCGGCGCGGGCGTGCGCATAGCGCAGCATCCCCGGCCCGACATCGATGGCATGGACTTCAGCATCCGGCCAGGCCAGGGCATAGGGCACTGACGAGCCGCCCGCCGAGCAGGCCATGTCGAGCACCCGTGCCGGGCGGAATCCGGGGTAACGTTCGGCCAGAAACCGCTGGACCAGCTCGGCCTTCGACTCGCGCGTGCCGACCGACTGGCCCATCGAGTACAAGGCGCCCCCCGCCTCGTAGAATGCACCGGCGACAATGTCCGCCGGGTCTTCATCGCGCGCATAGCCCCCTGGCTGCAGATGGATATTGATTCGCCGGATTACGTTCGGCACCGGGAAGTCGTCAGCCAGTTCCAGCGACCCGCCCGCCGCTCGCGCATCGCTCAGGCGAACATACTCTTCGCGCATCCGCGGACTGTCGCGGAACACCGCCTCGCCGACCGCCTCCCACATCATCTCCTGGGCACAACGGTTGAGCGCGCTCCAGGTCTGGTAGCCGGGCTCCGCGTACATGGCCTCGGCGATCTCGCCGCGATCCGCCGCGGGGCGTCCGCGCTCACGCTCGAATGCAGGCTGGGCCGCCTGCTCCCAGATGATCCGGTTCCCCGGGCGCAACCGTCGGCCAAGGTGGGTCTTCAATGCCAGCACGTAACGCTGGCGTGCGAGTTCCTCGCCATCCGGGCGAGGCAGCATCGAGTGCTGCAGATTCCTTGCCATCCGCGTCTCCCTGACTGGCGCTCTCGTACCTGATCAGTCTAACGGCGAACGCCCCCAGGCGAAATGGCAAAGCCCGTCAGACTCGGGCATAAAGGGTGCTCCCTGTGCCGCTGCCGCCCCGAGGAAGCCACCGATGAATCGCCCTGCCCGCCTGACCACCTGTGCCGTTGGGATTGCACTCGGGCTGATCCTGGGCGAGGGTCGGGAGGTTGTCATCAAGGCACCCGACGGCACACGCATCCACTTGGTTGAATTTCGCGACTGAGTAACGCTGCCTGCAGCCAACGCCCTGATGCGCAGCTCAGTCGGCGAGCGGCTTCTCCCCGGTCACGACATACCAGGCGCCGCCGCGCCCATAGTCCTCCTGCAGCGTCTGCCCAGGCGGTGGCTCCACCGGGACAGCATTCGCCGTGGTCTCGCGGACCGCCTCGGCTGCGAACCCCGCCTCGCGCATGCACGCCACGAGATCGGTGTCGTGCAGTGATGACCAGAACGCCTCGTTGTTGTAGCGCCCGTCCCAGTCACGCAGACACTGTTCCAACAGCGGCTTGTCCCGGTAGGGCGGCTGTTCCAGATGAAACGCAAGCCCGCCTGGCGCGAGCTGCTGGAAACTCGCCGCGAAAATCCGCTGGACGGCAGGCCGGGAGGTCTCGTGCAGCACCATGAGCGACACGATCAGGTCGAACGGCGCCTCCGCCGCCAGCGGCGGCTGCTCGATATCGCCCTGGATGAACCGGACGTTGTCGACGCCGAGCGCACGCGCGCGCGCCGCGCCGTAGCGCAACATCGGCGCCCCGGCATCGATCGCCACGATGTCCGCCTCAGGAAACGCGCGGGCCAGGACCAGGGTGTTGGCACCCATGCCGCAGCCCAGGTCGAGGATTCTGCGCGGCTGCCAGCCGGGCCGATGCTCCGCCAGCCAGGCGACGGTTGCCCGCCCGGCACGATCCGACGCCGGGCCGGACTGGCCGCCCAGCGTCGCGTAGATACCGATCTCGTAGCTCGCGCCGGCCGCAACATCATCGGTGACCCGCTCGCCCACATAGCCCCCGGGCATGAGGTGAGCGGGCAGCGATTGGAGATAGCGCGGCGGCGAGAACGCCCGATCCAGGTGCAGCTGGTCGCCTGTGGCGTTGAGTGCGCGACAGGTGTTCACCAGCCCCGGCAGTTGGCGCAGGACCGTCAACTGACCGGCCTGCTGGCGCATCTCCATGGTCGCACGGCGCATCCGGCTCCAGATACGCCAGGTCAGATTACGCTCGAGCGCGCGCCGGTACTCGTGGCGATCGGTGGGGGGGCGTCCCAGTTCAGCCTCCAGGGCCGGTTCGACGGACTGTTTCGCCGCGGCCTCAACCCGCGGCAGCAGCTGCTGGGCGAGAAACCGGTTCATCGCCGCCACCACATTGAAGCGGGTCTGCTCGTCGTGGGTCAGTGTCGGCAGGGCCGCGTGCTTGAGGATGGTGTGCCACGGGCGCGGCAGCGTGCTCGCCGGCGGCGGCGCCGGTGTTCCGACAGGGCTCTCGAGTTCGGCGGCCATGGTCTCCGCCTCCTTTGTCATGACATGATGACAACCAGACTACAGCAGCCGCAGCCGCCGATAAAGCCGCCGCGAGCTCAGCCTCCGGTCGCCCGCGAGAACTGCAGGTCCACCCGCACCTCGCCAGGGTAAAAACAGGCCACCTGGCCGCCGGCCGCCGTCTCCTGCAAGGGCGGGCGTTCCTGCCGGCAACGCGGCTGGACGATCGGACAGCGCGTGTGGAACGGGCAGCCGGCCGGCGGGTCGATCGCCGATGGCGGGTCCCCACCCAATACCACGCGGGCGCGAGTGCCGTCGTCATCGACCACCGGCACCGCGGAGATCAGCGCGGCGGTGTACGGATGCTGCGGCGCGGAGATCACGGCCGCTGCCGACCCCTGCTCCACCACCCGACCCAGATACAGCACCACCACCCGGTCGGCGATCTCGTGCACCAGGGCCAGGTCATGCGAAATGATCAGGTAGGCCACGCCAGTCTCGGCCTGGATATCCATCAGCAGCCGGATGATCTGTGCCTGGATGGAGACATCGAGCGCGGAGACCGGCTCATCGGCGATCAGGATCCGCGGCGACAGCGCCAGCGCGCGGGCGATCGAGATCCGCTGCCGCTGCCCGCCCGAGAACTGCGAGGGCAGACGATCCAGCGCCTCTTCGGGCAGCTGCACCTGCCGCATCAGCTCGCGCACGCGCGCCTCGCGACTGCTGCGGCTGCCCACGCTGTGGGCATTCAGCGGCTCCATCAGGATCCGTCGGACACTCCAGCGGGGATCCAGACTGCCATACGGGTTCTGAAGCACCATCTGGACATCGCGGCGCAGGCGCTTCTGGCGCTCGCCACTGACCCGCGTGACATCGTCGCCGGCAAACTCCAGGCGACCCGCGCGCAGCTTGTGCACTCCCATCAGCGCCAGCGCCGTGGACGACTTGCCCGAGCCCGACTCGCCCACCAGGGCTACCGTCTCACCCGCCCAGACGTCCAGGTCCACCTCATCCACGGCGTGCAGTTCGCGCCGCCCAACGGGGAAGGTTACGCGCATGCCGCTGCCCTGCAGCAGCGGCTGCGCGCGCGAGTGACTGCGCGCGGCCTGCAGACGTTCGGCCCTGAAGCGCGGCGCCGCCTCGAGCAGTGCGCGGGTGTACTCGTGCTGTGGCGCGCGCAGCACCTCGCGACAGTCACCGGCTTCCACCACGCGCCCATGGCGCATGACCATGACGCGATCACAGATTTGCGCCGCGACACCAAGATCATGCGTGACCAGGATCAGGCCGCAGTTCTCCACGCGGGTGCGCATGAGTTCGAGAATCTGCGCCTGCACGGTCGCATCGAGCGCCGTGGTGGGCTCATCGGCCAGCAGCACGGCCGGATGATTGAGCATCGCCAGCGCGATCATCGCCCGCTGCAGCTGGCCGCCGGACATCTCGTGCGGATAAGCCTCGAAGCGCTGCTCCGGTGAAGGGATACCCACATCGCGCAGCGCCGCGATCACCCGCTCGCGCGCCGCCTCGAAACTGATGCCCTGATGGCGTTGCAGCGACTGGCTGAGCTGCCGGCCAATGGTGCGTACCGGGTTGAAACCGGTCATGGGGTTCTGGAAGACCATGCCGATGTCGCGCCCACGTACGCCGCACCACGCGGTCTCGTCGAGGTTACGCACGTCACGACCGAGCAGCTCCAGACGCGCGGCGCGGACCTGGCCGGGCCGCGGGACCAGGGCCATGAGCGCCAGGGACAGCATGGTCTTGCCTGACCCCGATTCCCCGACAACGCCCAGGGTTTCGCCCCGGTGCAGCACGAAACTGATGTCATCCACGACACGCGTCGGGCCCTCGGACCCCGAAAATTCGATCACCAGATTGTCGGCGCGGGCGACCTGCTCGCCGGATCGTCCTGTCATCACACGTCCTGTTCTGCGGGTTCAGTGGCCTGTTGACGGTCTGCACCGGTACGCGCTGCGCCATCAAACCAGACGGCGAGAATGTCTTCCAGGGCTGCATTGAAGCGTTGCGGCGCCTCGAGCATGGGGAAATGGCCCACCCCTTCGATCGTCTCGACCCGCAGCGCCGGGTAGCGCTCACGCAGCGCCTCGGCGGGCGTTGGCCGGTAGTCGCTGTTGATGATCACCAGCGGCACGGCCAGGCGCTCGAAGGCGGCGGCGTAGTCCATCCGCGCATACCCGCGCATCATGCCGATCCCGGTCTCCGGGTCGCCGGCGCTCATCGTCGCCTGGATCTCGGCCCGCAGCGCGGGCGGGGTCGACGCCACGAACATCGACTCGATGAAGCCCTGCACCACGCCGGCGTAGTCCGCCTCAACCGGCGCCAACGCGGCGCTCAGGGCCGCCTCGTCAGGCGGCGAGGCCAACGCGTCGCGCAACGTATCCACCGCCACCAGACCGACCAGCGCTTCGATGTGTGGCGCCGCCTCGAGGATCACCGGCCCGCCCATGGAGTGGCCGATCAGCACCACGGGCCCGGACACCACCTCACGAACCACGGCGGCGACATCCTGTCCGAACGCCGCCATGCTCCAGTCCTCCCGCCCCCCGGCCGACTCGCCATGCCCCGGAAGATCGACCAGGACCACGCGGTAGCCGTCGGCAAACTGCGCGATCTGCTCGCGCCAGAACCCGCGGTCGCACTGCCAGCCGTGGATGAAGACCAACGTCGCCGGCCCCGCGCCTGCCGCCTCCCAGGCGATGTCCAGGCCATCGACAGTGCTGGGGGTCATGCCCTGCCGAGTCTCAGACGTCGCCGATGCCTTCTCGGGCGACTCATCCGCACCCCCTCCGCAGGCGGCCAAAAAAAACAACATCACCAGACCGACCAGGCTGTTGGCCCGGGTGTTCAAGAACAGGCACATCGACAGGCTCCTCGCGGGCGCGCGACAGGCGCGTCTGATTGTATTGATCACTTGCGCGGATAAGTGGCAATTCGGTTCGTGGGCATGCCCGGGCATCGTAGCCTATCGCTTCAGTGCTCGCAGAATCGGTGATACGCGGTGACGAGCCGCTCGGCCACGCTGTCCGGCCGCTCGAGCGTCACCCATGGCCCGCCCGGCAGCGTGTCGACCTCCACGCCCAGGGCGGCCGCCGCCTCAGGCGCACAGGCCGACAGGCGATCCTGTTCGAAGGCCAGCAGTTCGATCCGCGAGTGCATGCCCTGGAGCTTCGCGACCAGCGCCTGGACATCGAAGCCATACAAGGCCACGTAGCCGTGATACCAGCACGGACCGGCAGCGAGACGGTCGGCGAACGCCCGCAGCCGCGTGGCCAGGGGGGTCTCGTCCTCGAAGGACTCACTGGTGAACTGCCACAGTGCCTGCAGCTGCCCGGGGTCGGCATCCGGCGCCAGCGGCGCGAGCCGGGCAAAGCGCTCGAACCGCTGCTGCCAGTCGGCGAACCAGGGCAGGCCAAGACATAGCGCCCCACTGACCCGCGCCGGCTGAGCCGCAAGCGCCACCAGCGCAAGCAGCGCACCGGTGTGGTGGCCGGCGATCACGAAGGGCCCCGGGTGCAGCGCACGGGCGCCGGCCAACGCCGCTTCGGCATAGGTCTCCAGGGTCGGCGTGGCGCGCGGGGCGGTCGACTCGCCGTAGCCGGGCAGGTCGGGCGCAATGCACGCGATGCCCGGGGGCAGCCGTTCGATCACGCGGCGCCACATCCAGCCGGAAGAAGGCACCTGATGGAGCAGCAGCACCGCGGGCGCGGGCGCGGCGTCGAGCCCGCGCGCCAGCATATGCAGCTCGCCCCCCTCATAGTCGATTACGTGCCGCGGCATCATCGCCCAGCCTCCTGGATGCAGGTCCACACGGTCAGGGCCTGCTGCGAGACCTCGATATCCTGCTCGCCACTGCCGCCGGAGGAGGCAAAGCCGCCAACGATCTCGCCCGCACACTCAAGCGGAAAGCCGCCCATGGACAACAGCAACGGCGGCACTGCCGTGCTCACCAGACTGCTCCATACCTCCGGAAACAGGCCCGCCCGCTCGACGATGACATGCGTCGGGCGCCGGCAATACACGGCAGTGCGGGCCTTGGCCACAACCGTGGTCGCCGCCAGCAGACTGGCGCCGTCCATCCGCAGCATTGCCAGCGGATGTCCGCCGGCGTCCACCACCGCGAAGGCCATCGGCGCCTCCAGGCTGGCGGCATGTTCGCGGGCGGCAGAGATCAGTTGCAGGGCTGTGTCAGCCATCAATGCGGACATGGTGCGGCTCCGTCAGGGTGTCGGGAAGTGTCGAACTGCTGGTGAAGCCAGACCAGGAAGGCGCTGGCGAGCACATCGGGCTGCCGGCCGGTCGGCCAGATCGCATAATACCCATGCACATCTTCCACACTGAGCTCGAACAGGCGGCGCAGCCGGCCCTCGGCGAGGGCGCTCTCGGCATACCGTGCTTTGGCCAGCGCCACCCCCTCGCCCGCCTCAGCCGCCGAGATGAGCATGGAAGAATCGGAAACCAGCAATCCGGAGTGAGGCTCTGCCAGGGTCAACCCGGCCGCCTGCAGCCACGGCAGCCAGGGCTGCCAGGCGTGGCGCAGCAGCGTGCAGCGCGCGAGATCCGCAGGCTCATGCAGTGCCAGCCGTGCGGCATACTCTGGCGCACACACCGGGAACAGTTGTTCGCCGGCCAGGTATTCCGCCTGCACGTCAGGCCAGCGGCCGCCACCATAGCGGATTGCAATGTCCACGCCCGTGGCCAGGAAGTCGCCCAGTTCGGCCGTCGATCGCACCTCAAGGGTCGCCTCGGGCCGGCGGACGATAAAGCCCCCCAGCCGCGGCACCAGCCAGCGCGTCGCCAGGGCCGGGTGCACGCCGATCACCAACCGCCCGGCGCGGGCATTGCGCTCTGCTGGAAAGGCACCTTCCAGCAGCAGCAACGCCTGCCGCGCGACCGCGAGCAGGGCCATCGCATCACGTGTCGGGCGCATCAGCCGACCCTGGCGCTCGAACAGCGGGAGGCCCGCCCGCTGCTCGAGTTCCCGGATCCGATGGCTGATGGCACCGTGGGTCAGGCCGAGTTCGGCGGCTGCCGCGGTGTAGCTGCCATGGCGTGCAGCGGCATCCAGCGCCTGCAGGGTCTGCAGCGATGGCAGCCCGGCAGTTCTGTTAGATTTTTTCACACGCTAAGCTAACCCTGTTCGTTTGCAAATCTACGAAGCTTGCCCGATGCTTTCCAGTTCAAGGTGCAGCACTTCGCCGGAAAGCAAGACCTCCGGCAATATACTCGGGATATCCGGATTTCGCAGCGCCCGTCACGGCCCGGTCAGTACTGGGCAAGGCGGCAGCGCAAGCGCCCCTCGCAGGCTCGACTGTTAACGGAATTGGCAGGAGGCAAAGGCAATGCAGGCAGGATTGGCGGAACAGGCCAGCGTGGATTTCGTGCTGGCACTGCGGCGACGTTGGGCCGATACGCTGTACCCGGCCATGGGCCGGCAGTATCGCGAGCAGCTGGCGGCCGTCGGCACTCTGGACGAACCGGCGGTACGCGCACTGCCGGCCTATCCGTGGTTTTCCTGGTTGGAGCGCGGGTCACAGAAAATGCTCTGGCGGGCGGTGATGGACGCGCTCGACACCGCCCCCGCCACGGCATCAGCCGCAGCGGCAGAGGCTGCAGTCGAACTCGATCCGGCCCTGGCACTGCCTGCGTGGTACACCGACTGGGACATTCACGTGCAGCCGGGCGGCATCTGGTCGAGCGAGCGGGCCGCCGCGGTCTACGAACATGGCGCGAAACTTGTCATGCTCGGGGAGAACGACGACTACGCCTTCCACCGGGTGTTCGTGGAGACGGCCCTCCCCACCGGTGACTGGCGGCGCATCGTCGATCTGGGCTGCGGCTTCGGCAAGTCGGCCTGGCCCCTGAAGGCGCGGTTCCCGGAGGCGGAAGTCATCGGCATCGACCTCGCCGCGCCCTGCCTGCGACTGGCAGCGCGGCGTGCCAGCGAGCGGGGCCTCGAGATGCGCTGGCGCCAGGCCTGTGCCACGGCCACGGGGCTTGACACCGGCTCGGTGAACCTAGTCACCTCCACCATGCTCATTCATGAAATGCCGGTGCCGGCGCTGGAAGCGCTGTTCGCCGAGTGCCGCCGGATCCTCGCCTCGGGCGGCGTACTGAGATTCCTTGATTTTCAACCCACCGGGGACTTCCTCCGCGACATGGCGATGCGCGAACACGGCGCCCGCAACAACGAGCCCTACATGCCGGGCATGATGGCGGCCGATCTGCCTGCCATGGCCGAGGCGGCGGGCCTGCAGAACGCGCGCTGGGTCGCCTTCGACGAACGCGGTGCAGGACGCTTGGAGACACTCGAGTGGCCGGCACGCAGCGAGTGGCATTTCCCCTGGGCCGTGCTTGAAGCGGAGTGCCCGGCATGAGGCCCGCGGACGTCCGCCTCCCCGAGGCGCCGCTGGATCGGGAGCGGCTCGCGGGGCTGGTGTTCGAACTCGCCGCCCAGTTGCATGTCGAACGGGCGCAGCGAATTGCTCTGGAGGTGGCACTGGAACGCGCCGGCGTGATCGCGCCGGGGGTGCTCGATGCGCTCGCCGAAGACAGCGCCTATCGTGCCCGCGCCCAGGCCGGTCTCGACACCTCGATGCACAAGCTGTTGCGGGTGCTGGCTGAGGGCGACGATCCACGAACACCCCTGCGCCATGAAGCGCCGGCAGACCCCACGTAAGCCAAGGAGACCTCCCAATGTCCAGGGACTGGATCGAATTCATACAGTCGCAGAGCCTGCCCTGGCAGGCTCATGAGTTACCGTTGCCCGGCGCAACGGTGACGGTCAAGCGGCTGAGCGAGGATGCCGAAACCGGCGCTTCGAGTCTGCTGGTGCGCTACCCCGCAGGGTATCGGGCGCCCGCCGGGGCGCTGCGCGTTGACGAGGAGTTTCTGGTGCTCGATGGCGCGCTGGACATCGGCGGGCAGGCCTATGGCCCGTTCGCCTACGGCCACTGGCCGGCGGGCCACCAGGCGGGCGCACGCGTCAGCCGTGATGGCGCCATCGTCCTGACCTTCTACTCCGGGCCGCCGGCGCCGGCCACCGGCGACATTCGCCCGGACCCGGCCCGCCTGGTCGAGCACCTCGACGGTTTCGCGGTCCCCTACACCGGCAACTTCCATCCGGAATTCCCGCCGGGCGCGGGTCGCAAGCTGCTCTACCAGGATCCGGTCACCGGCGACACCTCGTGGATCCTTGGCACCATGCCGATGCGTTGGGCCGAGCGCTCTGAGAAACACGACGCGGTCGAGGAAATGTACCTGCTGAGCGGGGAGGTGCACGGCGATCGCGGCGTGATGCGCCCGGGCGCGTACTTCTGGCGCCCGCCCGAGTTACCCCACGGCCCCTATGGCACGCTGACCGGCAACCTGTATTTCTTTCGCACCAAGGGTGGCCCTTTGCGTACCGAGTATGTCGAACCTGAACAACCCTTCCGCTGGTGGCCGGACTATGCCCCGGCGCTGCCGAGCGCGCTCGAGGGGTTGCCGCAGCCCGACGTCGCCCTCACCCGCTGCTGGTAAGCCGGGCAGCCTCTCAGGAGCATCCGCCATGCGCATCGTTTTGATCAGCCTGATGCTGGCGCTGCCCTGGGCGGCAGCCAGCGCCAACGACCCCGCGGTCACTGTCTGCGACCGCCTGGCTGCGCACCCGGAGGATCCGGACCGGGTGAGCGCCGGCCGGGTCACCGCCGAGATCGATCTGCCGGCGGCCATTGCCGCCTGCGAGGCGGATCTGGACCATGATCCGGATAACGCGCGCTTGAGCTACCAGCTTGCACGGGTGCTGTTTTATGCCGGTGAACCCGAACGCGCCATGGCGGAGATGCTTCGGGCGGCAGAGGCAGGTCATCGACAGGCCGAATTCGTCTACGGCGTCTTCGTGATCCGCGCCCGCCCCCACGCGCCGACCGACCCCTGCATTGCGGAACGGTACTGGCAGCGTTCCGCGCGGGCCGGGCGCGATGCCGCCGCGGTGAACTATGCGCTGCAGCTGCTGCGCGGTCGGTTCACGACCTGTGAAGCCCCAGTGGCCCGCAGCGAACTGGCCGCATGGCTGCAGAGCAGCCTCCAGGCGGCGCCCGCGGGCTATGCCGGTTACTACCAGCGCCTGCTGATCGAGGATCTGCTGCAGCGCCTGGCACAGACCTGACCGCACCCGCCGATGCCCGCCGCCGCTGCCCGTGTGTTCACCGCTGGTTTGACTGCCTGGCTGGCGGCCGGGCTGTTGCTGACCGGCGGGCTGCAGGCACCGGCGGCCGGGGCCGCCGAGCGGCTGCGGGTCGCGATACCGACGCTGCCGCCCACGCTGGGCAATCCCTATGGTGCCAATGGCACCCCCTCGAGCCTGACCTGGTCGGCGATTTTCGATGGCCTGACCCGTCTGGGTCCTGATGGTCTGTTGCAACCGGCCCTCGCGACGCACTGGGAGATGGAGTCGCCTACCCAGTGGCGCTTCACACTCCGGGAGGGCGTGGCGTTCAGCAACGGCGAGCCGTTGGACGCGCAGGCCGTGGTAGCGACGCTCGACTGGCTGCGCTCTCCCGCAGGTCAGCGCACCGTCATCGGCACGGAAATCCGCTCGGTGACGGCTGCCGAGGCTCGGGACCCGCGTACGGTCGTGATCCACACGGACCGACCGGACGCCATCCTCCCGGCGCGCCTGTCCTCGGTGATGATCGTGCCACCGGGCCAGTGGCGTGCGCTGGGGGCAGAGGCATTCGCCCGTCAACCGGTGGGCACCGGACCGTTCCGACTGGTCAACTGGACGGATCGCGGGCGCAGCGCACGACTGGCGGCGGTGCCGGGCAGCTGGCGTGCCCCCACCCTCGATGAACTCGTGCTGATCGGCCTGCCCGACAGTGCGGTCCGGGTGCAGGCCCTGCGTTCCGGCGAAGTCGACCTCGCGGTCGTCGACATCGATGACACCGACTTCCTGGTGGCGCGCGGCTTCGCCATCACCCATGCACCGGCGATGCAGGTCATGGCGCTGGCCTTCAATACCGAGCGTGAACGTCCCACGCCGGTCAGCGACATCCGCGTGCGCCAGGCACTCAACCTGGCCATCGACCGCGAAGCGATCGCGGGGATCCTGTTGCAGGGCCTGGCTGCACCGGCCGGACAGCCGGCCTCGCGGGTGACCCATGGCTATGCCCCCGACGTGCCGCCCTACCCTTACGACCCCGAGCGTGCGCGGGCACTGCTTGCCGAAGCGGGTTACGCAGAGGGGCTGTCACTGGAGATCCAGGTGGCCGAGGGCAACATGCCCGCCGCCTCGCAGATCTACCAGGTCATCGTGCAGTACTTCGCCCGCGTCGGCGTGCAGGCGCGGGTGCAGGTGCGGCCATTTTCCGCCTGGCTGCGGGACTACCTGGCGGGCAGCGTCAGCGCCGACCTGTTCGGCCTGCCCTGGAACTCCGGTCCCTACAACGATGTGATCCGCCCGCTCGAGTATTACTCCTGTCTGAAACGCCGACCGTTTTTCTGTGACCCGGAGGTCGTGCCCGCCATCGAGGCGGCCAACGTGGAAACCGACCCTGTGCGCAGGCTTGAACTGCTGCGCGACCTCGCGGCCGACATGCACCGGCTCGCCCCGTCACTGTTCGTGGTCGAACAGATCGACCTGTTCGCCCAGGATGCGGCACTGGCGGGCGTGGAGATCGCCAACCGGGTGCCGATGTACGAGCTCATTCACTGGCGCTGACCGGCCAGCGCCGACGTTAACGACGGACAGCGACGGATCAGCCGTTGAACTCGTGTTTGACGAGCTCGGCAAACAGGTCGATGAGCCTGCGCTGCGAGGGCCGCATCACCATCCGGGAGCGGTAGCACAGGCTGAACACCCGCTGCTGGCGCAGCTCCGGCACATCGAAAAACCGATAGGCACGGGCACTGGCGGCGCACACCAGCTTGGGCGAGGCGAGACCCACTGCCGTGCCGCCGCCGATCAACTCCATCGCCAGCGTGACCGAGTTGGTCTGGATGACGCGCTCCGGGGGCGCGAGGTCGGCGGCCGCAAAGATCCGCGCGAGAAACTCCGGCCACTCCGGATCGACCGAAACGGCAGCCCACTCGTATTTCGCCAGCTCGCCCAGCGTTGGATGCGGGGCGGCATACAGGGGATGACCCTCGCCAACAACCACATGAACCTGGTCGTTGAACAGCGGTTCACGCCGCACTTCCGGCACCGGCGCGGCCATGAAGTGATCGGAAATAAACGCAAAATCGATCGTCCCGCGTTCCACCATCGGGATGAGATTGGCCGACCAGTCCTTGACCAGCTTGATGCTGTGGCCCTGATAGCGTTCACGGATCTGCCCAAGCAGGCGCATGAGCACGCTGTCCGGCAGGCTGGGCACCACGCCCAGGGAAAGCTCCGTGCGCTGGCGCCCGGAGCGCACCAGCAGTTCGGTGCGCGCCGCCTGCACCTGCGCGGAGATCGCCTGCGCATGCTCGTAGAGCCGCTGCCCATGGTCGGTCAGCACGCTGCCGGTCTTGCTGCGCACGAACAGGGTGACGCCGAGATCGCGCTCGAGCTTGGCGATCGACTGGGTCAAGGCGGACTGTGTCAGGCCGACGGCCTCGGCGGCGCGATAGAAGTTCTTTTCGTCGGCGAGGGCGACGAAATAGCGAAGCTGACGGAGTTCCATGGCGGTCAGTATCCGTCCGCCAACGATCAGCCGCAATAATCAATACAGGCTCAATTTTAATTGGTGGTGGCACGGACGGGTCGGTATTGTCCCGTGGCTTCGAGAGGACTGCTGCTCGCCGCCCCAAGGACCAGACCGATGACTGTCGGAGTCTACGACCTGCTGCTGCTGGCCCATGTGCTGTTGTTTGTCTACTGGCTGGGCGCGGACCTGGCCGTGCTGTATTCGGCGCGTTACGTGGCCGACCCGAGCCTGTCACTCGAGACCCGCGAGACGGTCTCCCAGATCATGGCCTTCGTCGATCTGTTCCCGCGCATGAGCGTGCCCCTGATCGGCGCGGTGGGCGCGACCTTGGGGGTGATGAATGGCGATTTCAGCTTCGGCGCCACGGTGCTGACGGGCATCTGGGCGTTCGCGCTGATCTGGGTGGGGCTGAACGGCTGGCTGTATGTCAACCGCGGCGACACGCTGCGCACCGCCCCCTGGCGACGCTTCGATGTCGCCTGGCGCAGCGTTATCGGCAGCGCGGTGCTGATCGCCGCGATGGTCGCGCTGGCCGGCCTCGGGGTCACTGACAACCGGACACTGGCGGTAAAACTGCTGATCTTCGCCGCCGCGATTTTCCTGAGCCTGGTGCTGCGGCGGGTCTTCCTGCCGTTCCGGCCGGCGCTGCGGCGGCTGGCCGAGGGCAACGGCGGCAGCACGGATGTGGCTATAATGCAACAGACGCTCGCGCGGACACGTCCGATCGTCCTGGGCATCTGGGCGTTGACTGTCGTGGCGGCAGCGTTGGGACTCTGGCAGCCCTTCTGACACCGGCAGCATGATTAGGCAACCTAATCACAACCACCCCAAGATTAATTTTATCGGGGAAACAGGCAGTTCTAGAATCAACTGGGCGGGGATTATCGCTCGTCGGTCGATCACCCGACCGGCCGGGCGTCACACTGGAGAGGGAGCATGAACAGATTGAGCAACAGAAATGCCGTGGCGCTGGCCGTGACGGCAGCACTCACCGGCGGGATTTTCGCGACGGCCGATGTACAGGCACAACAGCGTGCGGCGGGCCTCGAGGAGATTGTGGTCACCGCCCGCAAGCGCGAGGAGAGCCTGCAGGAAATTCCGGTCAGCATTACCGCGTTCAGCGGCGAGCAGATCCGTGAACTCGGCGCGCGCAACATCAGTGAACTCAGCGATTTCACGCCGGGGTACAGCTTCGAGGCGTTCGGGGGACGCCGGGGTGCCGAAGGCGACGTCAGCCGGCCGGTGATCCGCGGCATGTCGAATATTCTCGGCGAGGGCAACGCGTCGATTTTCGTCGACGGCATCGTCTACTCCGAGTCCTTCCTGTCGTTCCCCTTCGACATCGTCGAGCGTATCGAGGTGATCAAGGGCCCGCAGGCCGCGCAGTTCGGCCGGGCAACCTTCTCGGGTGCGATCAACGTCATCACCAAGCGCGGGACCAACGAGTTCGAGAATCGCGTCACCGGACGTATCGCCCAGGATGACGACTACGAGATCAACCTGAGCTCGCGCGGTCCGCTGATCGAAGACCGGTTGTTCTATTTCCTCCACGGGCGCTACTACGAGTACGGTGGCGAGTATCGCAACGAGATCGCTGATCAGCGCATTGTCGGCAGCGAGGAGTCCTGGGGGCTCAACGGTGGGCTGGAGTGGCTGGTCAACGACGACGTCTCCCTGCGCTTCACGCTGGGCTACAACCGCGATGACGACGATGTGCCGGCACAGCGACTGCAGGACCGCTTCGCCAACAACTGCTTCCTCGACCAGGCCCGACAGTACTACTGCGGCGAAGTGCAGAAATTCGACTCGGTGCGCCTGGCCACCAACCGGCTCGGCAGCGAAGCCGGGCTCGATCGCCGGGTGCTGCGCACCACCGGCGCGCTGGAGTGGGATCTTGGCGGCAGCGGCTTCCTGCTGACCGCCAACACCGGCATCGTCTCCGCGCGCACCAGCTTCGGTAACGACAACAGCTACCTCGGCGATCCGATTTTCTTCGCCGGCGGACAGTTCGTCCGCGTCGAGGACAGCGAGCGTGACGAGTGGTCGAGCGAGTTGCGGCTGTCTTCCCCTGGGACCGAGGCACTGCGCTACTCGGCAGGTGTGTACTACTATGACCGTACCCTCGACCGCCTCCGCCGGGTGCCCGAGACCGAGACGGTGATCACCAACTTCGGCCGTGATCGGATCAAGAACTCGGCCGTGTTCGGTTCACTGGACTATGACATCACTGACCAGCTGACCGCCGGTCTGGAACTGCGCTACCAGAAAGACGAGATCAGCAACCGCACCGCTACCGGGGCAGTCAACGAGGCGGATTTCACCAGCACCCTGCCGCGCTTCACGCTGAACTACCAGTACAGTGATGACATGCTGGTCTATGGCAGCATCGCCCGCGGTAACAAGCCCGGGGCGATCAACCCGGATCCGCGGATCACGGAAAACTTCCGCACCGCCGAGGAAGAGAAGTCCTGGAACTATGAGCTCGGCATCAAGACCGATCTGCTGGACAATCGGCTGCGCCTGAACGCCGCGGTGTACTGGATCGACTGGACCCAGCAGCAGCTCACGCAGTCGGCGGAGTTCGACGACATCCCGATCTCTGTCATCACCAATGCCGGCAAGACCCGCGTACGCGGTCTGGAGCTCGAGGCGAACTACCTGCTCACCGACCAGTGGTCGATCGGCGCGAGCTACGCGCTGGCCGATGCCACGTTCCGGGAGTTCTGTGATCCGATCCAGGGTGAGGAACTGACGGGCTTCGACTGCGTGTCCAGCGTGACCGGGGCGCCGGGGGGCGATGTGAGCGGTAATCAGACGCCGATCTCACCGAAGCACCAGGCCACCGCCACGAGCACCTTCACCCAGCCGCTGACCAGCGCCCTGGATCTGTTCCTGCGTGCCGACTATTCCTATCAGTCGAAGAAGTACTCGCAGGTGCATAACCTGGCCTATGTGGGCGACCGTCACCTGCTCAACCTGAAGCTTGGCGTGCGCGCCGATGCCTGGGACGTCACCCTGTTCGTCGACAACGTGCTGGATGACCGGACGCCCTCCACGGTGGTGCGTTTCGCCGATCTGGGGAACCTCAACATCGGTCCGAACGAGAACCCGGCGCAGGACAACGTACCGGGCACAACGGCCGTGGAACGTGGCTTCCTGGTACCGCTGCCGCGCTCGCGACGGGCGGGGATCACGTTCAGCTATAACTTCTGACCGAGTCGTTGCCGGCCGCCGTCAGGCGGCGCGGCGCGGGAGGCGTGCAGGACAGGGAGTCCTGCACGCCTTTTTTTTTCAGTCGGCGCGCTGTTTCTTCAGCACCTCGAGTTCCTGCTCGACCACCCGGAGCACCCGGCTGACGAAGGCCTCATGCCAGCGCATCCGCTCGGCCACCACGTCCTGATCGGGCGCATAGCCCGTGAGCTCCTCCCGGGCGACCAGCTGTTTTTCCTCCAGCACCCGTTCCAGGGTGTCCAGGCGCTCGGCCATGACCGCCACTTCGGCGGACACCGCCATGGTGATGGCAAGCACCCGGTCGACATCAGGGTCATTGAAAAACGCCGGGCGGGGACCGGCGCTCTCGGCGATGGAACGGTGTACGGCTTCCAGCTTGTCCATGGGCAAACACTCCATAAGGGATACGGGAAACACGCCTGTCTCAGGGGCTGGCGAGATACAGGCGCTCGTAGACGGGGACACGGTTCGCCACGACCAGGTCTTCGACGCCGGCGCGATGCGCAAACAGGTCCATCTGCTCCACCAGAAACAGCGACGGCGCGAGTTCATGGGTGCGCTGCGCCAGTTGCTGCAGAATTTCACTGCGCCGATCCGGATCGAGTTCACTGCCGGCCGCCTCGATCAGCGGCATGACGTCCGGCTCACAGAAAAATGGCCGGCGTTTCGCGCAGGAGTAGTATTCGATGGGCCGCATGACGTCGTTGTAAGGGGCCGAGTTCCACGGCAGGCCGAACATGTCCGCCGACATGGTCCCCGCCAGGTAATCCCGCAACCAGGCGGGGAACGGGCGCACCTGGAGGCGTGCGCGCACCCCGACACGGCTCAGGTACTGCACCACCACCTGGTAGATCTGTGAGGCCCCGGGGACGCCACCTTCGGCCACGTGGATGGTCATGTCGAACCCCTCAGGCCAGCCGGCTTCGGCCAGCAACGCACGTGCCCGCTCGGGATCGTAGGGATACGGCTCGATATGGGGATGGTAGCCGGTGGTGACGAAAGACGCCGGCTGCCCGGAAGGCCGCACCATCCCCTGCAGCAGGATCTCGGCGATCGCCTGCTTGTCGACGGCGTGGTTCAGCGCCTGGCGCACCCTGAGATCAGCCACCGGCGACGGCGGATCGCGCTCGGCGTTGAAGGCCAGGGCCATCACCTGCATCGAAGGACTGTGCTGCACCGTGAAGCCACGCGCCTGCAGAAAATCCACATCCTCGATGTCGATCAGCGTCATATCGACTTCCCGGGAGCGCAGCGCCTGGACGCGTACCGCCTTGTCCGGCAGCCCACGCAGCGTCAGCGCAGAGAGCCGCGGCGCCCGCCAGGAGTCGGGATTGGCAACCAGGCGCACCGTGCGTTCACGCTCGCTCCACTCGACCACGCGGAAAGGCCCGGTGCCGTGGGGGGCAAGGGCAAAGCCATCGGGGCCCAGGCGCGCCCAGGCTTCGCGAGGCACCATCAGCACCGCGGACATGCGGTTGGGCAGAATGGCGTCGGGGCCGGCGCTGACAAGCTCCACCGTGTAGTCATCGAGCGCCACCGCACCCACGAGTGAACGCAGTTCGTTGCCGATGACTGTGCGTCTCCCCTCCTCGCTGCGCAGCCACTCGACCACCGCAACGACGGTGTGCGCATCGAACGGCTCACCGTTGGTGAACTGCACACCCTGGCGTAATTCGAAACGCCAGCGGTCGTCGGCAAGCGGCTCCCAATGCATCGCCAGCGCCGGCTGCAGGCTGCCATCCGCGCCCACCCGCGTCAGCGCATCGAAGATCGCCGACCAGGTATAGGTCGACGGCGAGCCGTTCTCCGTATAGGGATTGCCCTGGCTGCGCGGCAGGTTGGCCATGGCGAAACGCAGTTCCGCCGCCCCTGCAGGCGTCGCCGCGCCGGCCCCCAGCAACAGCCCGAATGCGGCGGTCGCCATGACCGCCCAAGGAGTCTGAAAAAAGCGCAATACAGCAGTAATCATCATATTGATATAATGATAGGCGTTTGACCCTTGGCGGACCAGTGCCTTGCAGGCCGTTCCGCACGCCCTGTCACCGGGAGAGAGGCCATGCAGGCACCGGAATTCATTGACGAAAAATTACGTTCACCGCGCTATATCCAGGCGTACTCGATGTTGCGGGACTGGATTTACCAGGGGGCCTACCCGCCCGGCGCCAAGCTGCCGCCCGAGGGCGAGCTCTGCAAGACCTTCGGGGTGTCCCGGATCACGATCCGCAAGGCCATCGATATGCTGGTCGACGAAAAGCTCGTCGTGCGCCAGCAGGGACTCGGCACCTTCGTGGTCAAAGACCTTGCCGCCGCACCGATCACGGGTGACATGCAGCAGCTGCTGCGCAAGGTCCAGCGCCTCGACAAGAATACCCAGATCGTCGACACCGCGCTCGAGGAAGTGGTTGCCGATGCCGCGATTGCCAAGGATCTGGCACTGGACACCGACAGCCGCGTGCTGCGCGCCACCCACCTGCGCCTGCTCGACGGCCAGCCGATCGGGTATGTGGAAGCCTGCGTGCCGGCATCACTGGGACTGAGCTTCACGGCCAGCGAGCTGCGGCAGCACCCGTTGCTGATTCTGCTGGAGAAAAAAGGGGTCAAGGTCAGCGCCGCCGACCAGCTGATCGGCGCCGCGCTGGCCGACACCCGCATGGCCCGAATGCTGGGGACCACCGTCGGCGCAGCGCTGGTCAAGATCCAGCTGATTGTGTTCGATGAGAAACAGCGGCCAGTCGAGCGCATGCTGGCGTGGTATCGCGCCGATCACTACCAGCACCACGTCTACCTGACACGCAAGCCCGGCGAGTCATTGTCGGCGTTCAACAGCACCGAGGTGCGCGCACCCCGACGCAAGCCCTGAACGCTGCCAGCATCGGTCACGTACCCTCAGGCGGGCTTTTGGCCGAACACGGCGTACCAGTGGCCCGGTCCGCTGATTTTCGGCAAGGGCAACTGTTGCGCCCTGTCCTCAGGAAAGCCGACAGCCCGCATCTCCGCCACGATGTCGGCATCCGCGTAGACCTCCCAGAAGGGCTCGTTGTTGAATTCAACGTCCCACGAACGTTCCACCTGCTCGAACAGGGTGCGCGTGGCGTTCTGGATGGCGACGTCCTGATGCAGGCACACCCCGCCGGGCGCCAGCAGGCGCCAGCTCTCGGCCAGCATGCCACGGCGGGTCTCGTCAGAGATCTCGTGGAAGAGGTTATGGGAGACGATCAGATCGAAAAAGCCGTCGGGAAAGTCTGTGGCGGCGCAATCGAGCTGATGGAAGAACACCCGGGCACCCAGTGCCTCCGCGCGGGCATGGGCGTAGCGCAGCATGGCGGCGCCGATATCGAGCGCATGCACCTCGGCGTCCGGGAACGCCTGGGCATAGGGCACTGACGAGGCGCCAGCCGAGCAGCCCATGTCCAGTACGCGTCGCGGGCGAAACTCCGGATATTCACGCGCCAGCCAGGCGATCACCGCCCCGGCCTTGGAGTCCTTGCCCCCCATGCCGCGACCCATGGAGTAGAGGTTGCCCCCCGACTCGTAGAACGCACCGGCGAGGATGTCCTGATCATCGAGGGTGCGTGCATACCCGCCGGGCTGCAGGTGAATATTGACCCGCTGCAACACCTCGGGCGGCTCGAATGCCGGGTCGATTCTGAGGCCACCAAGGGGTTCTCTCGCCTCGCACAGGGCCTGGGCGTCACGGCGCATGCGCTCGCGCTCGCGCATCACCGTCTCGCCCACCGCCTGCCACATCATTTCCTGTGAACTGCGGTTCAGCGAACACCAGGTCTGGTAGTGCGGATTGGCCAGCAGCGCCTCGCGCAGTTCGCCACGGGCCTCAGGCGGGCGACCCGCATGGCTGGCGGTAAACGCCGGCGCGACTTCCTGCTCATAAATCAGCGCGTTGCCGGGACGGATACGGCCCGTGAGATAGCGCTTCATGGCCAGCACGTAACGCTGACGGCTGGCTTCATCGGCATCCGGTGTCGCCAGCATCCGGTGTTGCAGGTCATGAACCATGGTGAGGCCTCTTGCCTGAATCTGGTTGTTATAATAACATGACAACAGTATGGGAGCCAGCATCCCGCGCGGCACCCCGAGCGTCCGGCCAAAAGGCCGGTGGAGCCCAAGGAGACCTGCGAATGAGTTCCACGATCAAACAGGATATGCCGCTGCTGGCGTCACGGGAAGGCGTGTGGGACGGTGTCTACCGGCATCTCGACGCCGACTGCAACATCATCGATCAGCACCGCTCCCGGCTGTTCATCCGCTTCAAGCCCGAAGAGGCGCTGCCGTATCACCAGACCAACTACTACACCTGGGAGGACGGGCGCACCGAAGTGCATGACATGCCCTGCGCCTACGTCAACGGCTCCCGGGAAGTCGTGTTCGATTCGCCACGCATCAAGGGGCTGGTGCGGGAACTCTCCGATGACCCGAAAAGCCGCTCGACCTTCCTGTACTGGGAACGCCCGGAGCTCCCCGGCGTGTACTTCTACGAGATGATCAACGTGACCGACTGTGGCCGCTTTCGCAGCCGCGTATGGCAGTGGATCCGCGAGGGCGAGGGCCTGATCCGGCGGACGCTGATCCAGGAGAAGAAGATCACCAACGACTGGCGGTCACTCGAGCCCAAGGCCTGATCAAGGGCTGCGCCCCCCGCCCGGCACCGCGTGGCGGTGAGGGACGGGCGGGCCTCAGGCCTCCGCCATCAACCGGGCTGCACGATGGATGGCCTTGCGCACCCGCGGATATGTCCCGCAGCGGCACAGGTTGGTCATGGCCGCGTCGATGTCGCCGTCCGAGGGCGTGGGGTTCTGTTCGAGCAGCGCCACCGCCGCCATGATCATGCCCGACTGACAGTAGCCGCACTGCGGCACCTGCTCTTCGATCCAGGCGCGCTGGACTGGATGATCGATCGCCTCGGAGAGCCCTTCGATGGTGCGGATATCGCGGCCTTCGCAGGCAGAGACCGGGAAGACGCAGGATCGCGTCACCGCGCCGTCCATGCGCACCGTGCAGGCCCCGCACACGCCAATTCCGCAACCGAACTTCGAGCCGGTCAGCCCGAGGCGATCGCGCAGCACCCAGAGCAGCGGCATCTGCGGGTCGGCCTCGACCGCGTGGTCCTGCCCATTGATCGTCAGCTTGAACTTGTTCACTCGGCGTTCCTCTCGCGCATACGGCGCCTACAGCCTGTCCATGACCCGGAACACTTCCCGCTCCGCCGATTCCATGGCGCCTTCCATGCCTTGCTGGAACTCGGCCATGTGCTCACCGACAAAGTGTAGTCGTCCGACCGGCTCGCGCAAAGTTTCCCCAAAACGGCTCACCTGGGACAGCCCCCAGAAATGATAGGCGCCTCGGGCCCAGGGGTTGCGGCCCCAGGAGGTCACGTCCAGCACCTCGAGCTGGCCCTTGGCCGCCGGCCGCAGCGTCTCCAGCGCCGCCAGCACCCGCTGCCCCTGCTCCGCCTCATCGTAACGGTCCAGAGCGCGGGCTTCGAGGCCGTTGATCCAGACGTTGAGCGTGCGCAGCTCACCGTCATGGTCCGGCACGGCCATCACGCGCTCCACCAGACCGTCGCTGACCACCTGAATCGGCAGTTCGTCCTGCTCCCAGAAGCGTGAGCGAAAGGCCAGCTTGATCTGGGTGATGGTGTTGTACGGCAGGCTGCGCACCGCCTCGGCGAAGCGCGGCGGCAGGGCGGGCTCGACGGCGATATCGGCAAGCACGGGAAAGGGCACGGAGACGATCGCGAACCGCGCCTCGAAACGCTCACCGTCGCGACATTCAACCACGACGCCCGCGTCGTCCTGGGTGATCGCGCGCACCTCGCGCCCGAGCAGGAGATCGCCGGACAGGCGCTCGGCCATCCCTTCGGGCAGGCGCTGGCTGCCGCCGTCGATGCGCAGCATGCTGCCGGCCCCGAACTCGGCGACCAGCTGCTTGCGGTAGGCGAACAGGGCCGACATGTGGTCCATGCCCCCACCGTCGAAATGCACCTCCATCCACCTCAGTGCCTCCGGCGAGGCGCCGTGGGCGGCCAGTTCGGCGGCAATGGAGCGGGCATCGAGCGCGGCATCCGGCGCATCGCGCCAGCTCAGCAGTTCCTCGAGGGGATTGTGCTTGCGGACATACCAGCCGTAGAGCTGATGCGGCAGGCGCTCGCGCTCCTCGCCCTGCAGGCGATTCTGGGGTGCTGACGCCCAGGCATCGGAGTGCAGCAGCGTGTCGCCGACATGAATGCTCTGACCACGGAACGGAAAGCTGCGTTCG
Source organism: Gammaproteobacteria bacterium (assembly GCA_007693855.1). GTDB lineage: Bacteria > Pseudomonadota > Gammaproteobacteria > Steroidobacterales > PWYM01 > PWYM01. Next base: position 45,408 of record RECU01000062.1, read on the forward strand.
TAGACCTCGAGGCCCACCCGCTGACACATCTCGAGGGTGCGGGCATACATCCCGTCAAGCGTCTGCCCCCCCGCTTCAGGCCCGCCGGGGACCTCGTCGAGCGTCAGCAGCCGTCCGCCGACCCGTGTATCAGCCTCGAGCACCGTGACGCGGGCACCCAGCTCCTCCAGCAGCAGCGCTGCATGCAGACCCGACAACCCTGCTCCGATCACGATCACGTCGTCGCGCCCACGGGCCAGGCTGCGTCGCGGCAGCGCCGCCAGGGCTGCCCCGCCACCCAGGCCCGCCAGCAGCTGCCGACGTGACCAACGACTCACGGGCGCGCCTCGAGCGGCGCAAGCTCACGGGCCACCCGGAAGCCGAAGAATGAAAACAGCGTCGGCTCCGGATCACGGCCACGCCAGCTCAGGCGATGACGGTACATGCGCGTGATCCAGCTGCCGCCGCGCACACTGCGACGGTCGCATGGCCCCTCCACCTGCACGGCACTGCCGTCAAGCGGCGCATCCTCGGGATAGGGTACGAGGTAACAGTCCTCGACCCACTGCCAGACGTTACCGAGCATGTCATGCAGGCCGAATGCGTTGGGCGGGAAACTGCCGACAGGGGCGACGCCGGCATGGCCGTCATCACAGTCGGCTGGGGCCCAGGGGAAACCATGTTCTGCTTCGCCGGCGAGGTCGTAAACATTGGCCCAGCGACAGGCCTCGTTCTCGTCGTCACCCCAGAAGAATTCGCCTTCGCCGCCGGCCCGCGCAGCATACTCCCACTCGGCCTCGGTCGGCAGCCGGTAGGGTTGACCGGTTTTCTCAGCCAACCAGGCCACATACGCCCGGGCGTCCAGCCAGCTGACGCAGGCGACCGGCTCCTCGTCTGCCGGTGGGCGGCCGTAGCCGGGATCTGTCCAGTCCGCCCAGTCGGGTTCCTGCCAGCGCTCGCCGTCCCAGATCCGGCAGCCGCCCGAGGTGACATGACCGGTGGCTTCGACGAAGTCACGAAACTGCGCGTGGGTCACTTCGTAGCGACCCAGCGCGAAGGCGCGGGCAATCTGCATCTCGCGCACCGGGCCCTCGTAGCGTCCCGGTTCGCCGCCATCGTGGCCCATGGTAAAGGCGCCCGGGGGCACCACCACCAGTTCCGGGCACGTCGGGCAGTCGCTGAACACGGCCCCGGCAGGCAGGGATACGTCGAAGCCCTGATCGGCGGTCACCGATGCGGCGACCAACAGGCCGGCTGCAAGAAAAGACAGGGAAACAGGCTTGCGGAACATCGTTACTCCAGGGTCATCTGAACACTCAGGCCAGTCGCCAGCCCTGCCGCGCCAGCGGCAACGCGCGTATACGTTCACCGCAGGCCGCGAAGATCGCGTTGGTCACCGCCGGCGCGGCCGGGGGCAGTCCGGGTTCGCCCACGCCACCCATCTGCTCGCCGCTGTCGATGATCACCGTGTCGATCCGCGAGGGCATGTCGCGCAGCGTCAGCAACGGGTAGTCACTGAAGTTACCCTGGCGCACCCGGCCCTGTTCGATATCGATGGCGCCGTACATCATCGCCGTGAGGCCGAAGACAATGCCGCCCTCCATCTGGGCCTTGACGTTATCGGGATGCACCGCGGTCCCGCAGTCGATCGCACAGGTGATGCGCTCCAGCCTGATGCGCCGATCGCGCACCGACACCTCGGCCACCTGCGCGACGATCGAGCCATAACTTTCCATGAAGGCGATGCCGCGGCCATGCCCTTCTGGCAGTGGCTCTCCCCAGTCCCCCGCCTCCGCCGCGGCGACCAGGACCTTGCGCCGACGTGGATCATCGATGAGGTCACGGCGGAACGCATAGGGGTCCTGCCCCGCGGCGTGCGCGAGTTCGTCGATGATCGACTCCAGGAAAAAGCCGTTCTGCGAATTGCCGACTGCCCGCCACACGCCGATGGGGATGGGTGTACGGATCGGCCGCCAGTCGACGTGCAGGTGTTCGATCCGGTAGGGATGGTTGCGGAATCCGGACATGACGCTGGGATCCGGCTGCGGTGCAAACTGGCCCGGACGATTGAGCTCGAACAGCCCGGCACCGGCCAGACGCACCTGCAGCGCCCTGATCCCCGTTTCCGGCGACACGCTGGCAGCGAAACTGCAGGCATAGGCGGGCCGGTACCAGTCGCGGCGAATGTCTTCTTCCCTCGACCAGATCAGCTTGACGGGTACGCCCGGCACACGGGTCGCGACATCGACCGCACGGTCAATGAAATCGCGCTGCCAGCGGCGGCCGAAACCACCGCCCGAGAAGGTGCGATGCACCGTGACCTGCTCGGGCGCCAGGCCCGCGCGTGCCGCGGCCGTGTCGCGCGCATGCATCGGCCCCTGGGTGCCTGACCAGAGGTCGCACTGGCCGTCGGCGACGCGCGCGATACACGACATCGGCTCCATGGTCGCATGCGCCAGATACGGCACCTCGTAACGCCCCTCGAGGCGCTGCTGCGCAGCGGCCAGGCGGCGATCCGGCTCCCCCGCAGAGACGCCGACGCGAACCTCGGCATGGTCGTCGGCGAGCAGGGTGCGCAGGACTTCCGCGTGCTCCTCGCTGGCGAACGTCGCACCATCGCCCTCGTCCCACGCTATCCTGACCTTGCGCAGGGCCTGCAGCGCCTCCCAGTAGGAGTCGGCGACCACGGCCACCGCATCATCCAGACCATGCACGCTGTGCACCCCCGGCATGCCTTCGGCCTCGGCAGCATCGAAGTGACCCAAGCGGCCACCGAACACCGGGCAGGCCTGCAGTGTGGCGACCTTCATGCCCGGCAACTGGATGTCGACCGTGAACTGCGAACGCCCGGAGGCATGCAGCGGAATTTCCAGACGAGGGGCACTGCGACCGATGTAGCGATAGTCTTCCGGCCGACGCAGGGTCACCTCCGAGGGCGGCGCGATGCGCACGGCCGCCTCGATCAACTCCGCGAAGTCGAGCGCGCGGTTGCTGGCGGCGTGGACCACCTGGTGTTCGCGGGTATCACATTCATCGGCCGGCACCTGCCAGCGCGCTGCGGCCGCCTCGCAGAGCTGCCCGCGCGCCATCGCGCCGACCTCCCGCAGCACGCGGAAATACCCGGAGGTGCCCATGCTGCGCCCGGTGGCCTGCAGGTTTTTCTGCGGGTTGCGATAGATCTCGCCGGCCCCCGAAAACTGCACCCGCACACGGTCCCAGGCCGCGCCGAGTTCCTCGGCGATCAGCAGGGCATGGGTGGTGTAGATCCCCTGGCCGATCTCCGCATCGGGCGTGGTCACGACCACCGTGCCATCCGGATCCAGGCCCAGATAGGCGATCAGCATGTCCTGGTCACCCACGGCACTGCCATAGCCGCGCGCAGGCAGCGCCCACGCCAGCAGTGTGCCCGCGCCAGCCGCCTGCAACATCGCGCGGCGGGTGACCAGCCAGGGTCTCGGGGTGGGATCGGTCATGGTGCTTGGGTGCTCCTTGGCAAGCCGTGATGCACAGGGCCTGTTACTCGACATCGACCGCTAAACATACCGGGTGGCCCGCACCGCCACCACTCGCTCGGTAGACAGGTCGTCATAATAATATTACCTTATGCTGACTGACAAGGATGCCTGTCCCGTGAAGCCAGCCGTCGCGCCCCGAAAAGCCGTTACGATCCTGTTCCTGGTGGTGTTCATCGACCTGCTGGGCTTCGGCATCATGATTCCGCTGGTGCCCTTTTACGTCGAACGGCTGGGCGTCGGGCCTGAGCTCATCACCGCGATTCTCGCGCTCTATTCGCTGGTTCAGTTCGCGGTCACACCGTTCTGGGGACACGTGAGTGACCGTGTCGGCCGCCGTCCCGTCCTGCTGCTGTGTATGGCCGGGCACATCGGCGCCTATGTGATGCTGGCCTTCGCCGACACGCTCGCCATGCTGATCCTCTCCCGGGTACTGGGCGGACTGACCGCCGGCAACCTGGCGGCCTCCTACGCCTACATCACCGACATCACCCCGCCGCAGGAGCGTTCGCGACATCTGGGCAAGATCTCCGCGGCGTTCGGCCTGGGTTTCGTCATGGGTCCGGCGCTGGGTGGCCTGCTGGCGGGCACCGGCGATATCGCCGAGGCCAATTTCATGCGCCCGGCGCTGGCCGCCGCCGGGCTGTCGGCCGTGGCGCTGGTTGGCATCCTGCTGTTCCTCCCGGAAAGCCACCGTCCGGTGCGCAGCGGTCTGCCCGGCGCACCCAAGGTCTCCGGGCCGGGCCTGCGGGAGGGTATCGGACTGATCCTGCGCCGGCGAACCATTGCGCTGATGATCATGCTCTGCCTGATCGTCATCACCTTCGCGGCCGTGCGAGAATCGATTTTCTCGCTGTGGGCCAACCACCAGTTCGGCTATAACGCAGCCACCATCGGACTGTTTTTCTCCTTCAACGGCGTCATCATTACGCTGATCCAGTTTTTCGGGATGGGACCGCTGACCACGCGGTTCGGGGAGCACGCGCTGCTGATGACCGGCATGCTGATGTACACCTTGAGCTGGATAGGCCTGATCGTCGCCCAGGGCATGGTCGGGCTGTTCCTCGCCATGGCCGCCAGCGGCGTCGGCACCGCGTTGTTCGGCACCAGCCTGCAGAGTCTGCTCTCGCGCCGCGCCGGGCCGCAGGAACGCGGTGCCGTCATGGGCGTCTACCAGTCCACCTCCAGCCTGGGCCGGTTTTGCGGCCAGACCATGTCTGGCACGCTCTATGGGCAGGTCGGACCGAATGCCCCGTTCGCCATCGGTGCGCTGGCGATGATCCCGGCCTTTGTCATCGCCGTGATGATCGGCCGTCGTCTGCGCGCCGAGCGTCCGAGCCAACAGACTCCCGGCGAACAGGCGGCAGCCCCGCTCGACGCCAACACGCACGCCGCGCCCATGGCCGGTCAACGGGCCGGTCGACACTAGCGTCGCGGCACGGAGGGTTCCGACTTTGCTCAGTTTCATCTCACGCAGACTTGTCGTCGCGCTGCCGACGCTCCTGGTGGTCATTGCCGGCTCATTTTTCCTGATGCGTGCCGCGCCCGGGGGGCCGTTCGACGCCGATGCCCAGCTCGAACCTGAAGTGATCGAAAACCTCCGGGCCGCCTATGACCTGGACAAGCCTGTCACCGAGCAGTTCCTGCTCTACATGGCACGGCTGCTGCGCGGTGACTTCGGACCCTCGATCACCTACGCCGACTACACCGTCTCGGAACTGCTGGCCATCGGCCTGCCGGTCAGCGTGAAGCTCGGGCTGACCGCGATTGTCGTGGCCCTGCTGTTCGGCTGTCTGATGGGCATCATCTCGGCGCTGAACCGAAACCGATGGATCGACTACGTCACCATGTCGATCGCCATGACCGGCTTCGCCGTGCCCGCCTTCGTCGTGGCACCGGTGCTGACACTGGTGTTCGGGCTGTACCTGAAACTGCTGCCGATCTCAGGCTGGAACGACGGTGCCCTGCAGAACATGGTCCTGCCGGTGATCGCGCTGGCACTGCCGCAGATCGCCATTCTCTCGCGCCTGACCCGAGGTTCGATGCTGGAGGTCATGCGCCAGAACTATATCCGTACGGCCCGCGCCAAGGGCTTGCCGGAATACAAGGTGGTTGCGGGCCACGCGCTCAAGGCGGTCTCCCTGCCCCTGGTCAGTTATCTCGGCCCGGCCATCGCCGGCATCATGACCGGCTCGGTCATCATCGAGCAGATCTTCGGCCTGCCCGGCATGGGCCGCTATTTCATCCAGGGCGCGCTGAACCGTGACTATCCGCTGGTCATGGGCACGGTCATCGTCTATGCCACCGCGATCATCCTGCTGAACCTCCTGGCCGACGTCATCTACGGCTACCTGGACCCCCGTGTGAGGCGCGAATAAATGGGCTTTCTGACACAACGCCGCGATCGACAACTTGCGGCCATGCAGGCCGCCGGGCGCACCGTGGGCCGCTCGCTCTGGCAGGATGCCCTGCGCAGATTCATGGCCAACAAAGTCGCCATGGGCAGCGTGATCGTGCTCCTGCTGATCAGCTTCATGGCGATCTTCGCGCCGCTGCTCAGCCCGCACTCGATGGAAGACTTCTACTGGGAGTACATCCTGGTGCCGCCAACACTGGAAAACGGTCATTGGTTCGGCACCGACTCCAACGGTCGCGACATGTTCGTACGCACGTTCTACGGCGCGCGCGTATCGCTGACCATCGGGGTCATGACCACCGCTGTCGCCTTGCTGATCGGAGTCACCTGGGGCTCGGTCGCAGGCTTTTTCGGCGGGCGGATCGACAACTTCATGATGCGTATCGTCGATGTGCTTTACGCCCTGCCGCTGCTGTTTTTCATCATCATCCTGGTCACGGTGTTCGGCCGAAACATCTACCTCGTGTTCATCGGCATCGGTGCGGTCGAGTGGCTGACCATGTCGCGGATCGTGCGCGGCCAGACGCTGTCGGTGAAACAGAAGGAATACGTGGAAGCCGCGCGTGCCATCGGCCTGTCGAATCTCGTGATCGTCCGGCGCCACGTGGTGCCCAACATCGTCGGCCCGGTGATCGTGTTCGTCACCCTGCTGATCCCGACCACCATCCTGGTCGAAAGCTATCTGAGCTTCCTCGGGCTCGGGGTGCAGGAACCGATGACCAGCTGGGGTACGCTGATCTCACAGGGTGCTGCCAATATCGATACCGGCCCGTGGCTGTTGCTGATCCCCGGGACCTTTCTCGCCATCACGCTGTTCTGTTTCAACTTCATCGGCGACGGCTTGCGCGATGCCCTCGATCCGGAGGGCCGCTGATGATCGATACCCCCACCACCCGTCGGGCAAAACACCCTGAGACGGGCGGCGAGCGCCCGGCGGTGCTCGAATGCCGCGATCTCAGCGTGCATTTCGATGCGCCCGATGGTCGCATCAGCGCGGTCAACGGGATCTCGTTCGACCTCCATCGCGGCCAGTGCCTCGGCATCGTCGGTGAGTCAGGCTCCGGCAAGAGCCAGACGTTCCTGGCGATTCTCGGCCTGCTCGCCAGCAACGGCCACGCCAGTGGCTCGGTGAAACTGCATGGCGAGGAGATTCTCAACGTCTCGCGGCGGCGTCTCGACGCCATCCGCGGCGAGAAGCTGGCGATCGTCTTCCAGGACTCGATCACCGGGCTGACACCCCACAAGCGCATCGGCGAACAGCTGGCCGAGGTGCTGACGCAACACCGCGGGCTCGGTCGCGCAGCCGCGCGCGCCAAGGTCCTGGAAATGCTCGAGCTGGTCCGTATCCCGGAGGCGGAGAAACGCTTCCGGATGTATCCGCACGAGTTCTCCGGCGGCATGCGCCAGCGGGTCATGGTTGCGCAGGCGCTGCTGTGCCAGCCCGATGTGCTCATCGCCGACGAGCCCACCACCGCGCTTGATGTCACCGTCCAGGCGCAGATCCTGAAGCTGTTCAAGGGCCTGGCCGACCATACCAATACCGCGCTGGTGATGATCACGCATGACCTCGGCGTCGTCGCCGGACTCTGCGACGAGGTGATGGTCATGTATGCCGGGAGGGTGGTCGAACATGCGCCCGTGGATGAACTGTTCTACCAGCCCAGACACCCGTACACCCGCGGGCTGCTCGCCTGTATGCCCCGCGCCGACCGCGACAGCGAGGAATTGACGGCCATCCCCGGCCAGCCACCGGATCTTGAGGCCCTGCCGCCCGGATGCGCCTTCGCGCCACGCTGCCCGCAGGCGTTCGCACGCTGCGAACAGGAGCGACCGTCATTGCAGACGGCCAGGCCCGGTCACCTCAAGGCCTGTCACCTCGAGGAGCTGCCATGACCCGCCCCCTGCTGCAGGTCGAGAACCTGCGCGTGCACTTTCCGGTCGGCGGGGGCCTGTTCAGCGCGCCGCGCATGCTCAAGGCCGTCGATGACGTCAGTTTCAAGCTGGCCCCTGGGGAGACCCTCGGCGTCGTCGGCGAGTCGGGTTGCGGCAAGTCCTCGCTCGGTCGCGCCGTGCTGCAGCTGATCCCGCCGACTGCGGGGCGCGTGCTGTGGCTCGGTGAGGACCTCTGCCGGCTCGACGAAGACGCCATGAACGTCAAGCGCAGTGAGCTGCAACTGGTGTTCCAGGATCCTCTTGCGAGTCTGAACCCCCGGATGAGTGTCGGCGCCATCCTCCGCGAACCTCTGTACTCGTTCGAGCCGGGCATTGCGCGCAGCGAGGCTGAAGACCGCGCCGCCTCGATGATGCGTCGGGTCGGACTGCGCCCGGAGATGATGAACCGGTATCCGAACGAATTCAGCGGCGGCCAGTGCCAGCGGATCAGCATCGCCCGCGCCATGATCTCAAGGCCGCGGCTGGTGATCTGCGACGAACCGGTCAGCGCACTGGACGTGTCGATCCAGGCTCAGATCATCGCGCTGCTGCGTGAACTCCAGGCCGAGTATGAGGTGTCGTATATTTTCATCAGCCACGACCTGTCGGTCGTGCGTCATCTCTGCCACCGCATCATGGTGCTCTACCTCGGCAAGCTGATGGAGATCGGGCCCAAGCGGGATATTTTCGACACGCCGCGTCACCCCTACACGCAGAGCCTGCTGTCGGCCGTGCCGATTCCCGACCCGCGCCAGGCCAGGCAGCGTGAGCAGAAGCTGATCGAGGGCGACCTGCCCTCCCCGCTCAACCCACCCTCGGGCTGCGTGTTTCGCACGCGCTGCCCGCACGCCACGCCGTTATGCATCAAGGCCGCGCCGGTGCTGGAGGCCACAGGGTCCGAAGCACACCAGGTCGCCTGTCACTACTGGCAGGACCTCAGCGGCGACAAGCAAACCAAGACACCCACGGGGGAGTGATATGAGCGACAGGGACGACATTCCGCAACTGGTCCGCGAGGACGGCACCTATCCCACGGTACCGCTGAGAAAACCGGTGACCTCCATCGCCATCGTGCAGACACGGGTACGTGGTGTCGATGGGGCCAATCCAGCCGCCGGCCTTCGGGAGAACCTCGACTACACCCTCTCGTGCATCGACAAGGCGCAGGGTTATGGTGGGCGCTCGGATCTGCTGTGCTTCCATGAATTCCCGCTACAGGGCTATCAGCCCGACTGGAAGCGCGCCGAATACCTGCGGGTGGCCATCGATGTCCCCGGACCGGAAGTCGAGGCGATTGCCGCGAAAGCCAAGGCCTACAACTGTTATATCGCCTTCGGCTGTCTTGCCAGGGATCCGGACTGGAAAGATCATGTGATGAACTGGCAGGTGCTGGTAGGGCCCGAGGGCCGCGTTGTCGATGTCCACTGGAAGCAGCGTAACGTACGCGGCATGTTCCCCGGCAGCGAAAACATCACCACGACGATCTACGACGTCTTCGATCGCTATGTGGAGATGTATGGTTGGGACCGCGTCATCCCCATCGCGCGCACGGATATCGGCAATATCGCCATGTCGTCAGTGCAGTTCGAACAGGAGCTGTTTCGCTGCATGGCCATGAAAGGCGCCGAAATCATCTGCCGGGTGGCCACCGGCGGCTGTGAATGGGAGGACATGCGCCTGACCTCCTACCATAACGACGTGTACACCACGCTGGTGAACAACTCCGTCAGCACCGGCAGCAGCAATCCACATTTCTTCGAGGAGAACGCGCCGCGCAACAACTGGATCGGACGCTCGGCCATCTTCGGCCCGCGCGGCGAGGTCCTGACCGAAGCCGGCGTGTTCGAGACCAAGCGGCGGGCCGCGATCAACATGGAGGCGTTCCGCAAGAAACACCGGATTCCGGACCTGCACATCTCCCTCTACCGGCACATCTTCAACCAGTACCGGGAGCGCTACGACCACAGCGCCTATCTCGAGTCGTTGCCGCAGGACAAGGTCGAGGGCGCGCGGATGCTCAAGGATGCCGCGCGCTGGATGAACTACTGGTATTGAACAAGGGGGCACACATGAGCGCAGACACCCCCGTGGCCTTCGCGCCGGGTGACATCATCGTCGCCAGCAGCGACGTCGACGACAGCAACGTCGACCTGCGCAACCACGCCGGCCCCGGTCGGCTGCTGCACATGGATGCCGATTTCGGCCCGCGTGCGACGCTTGCCACCGGCACGGACGGCCTGGTCATCGGTGTGGCCGTGGAGCCGCAGAGCGGCGTCCTTTACGCCGCCGACGCGCAGGCCTATGCCATCGTCGCCTTCGAGCCCTCCGGTGAAGGCCCGCAGCTGCAGGACTGGCTGCCGCGTCGACGCTTCGGCGCCATCCTGCCCGATGGCCGGGGCGGACTGCTGCTCGGGGTGCATTCCCGACTGGGCGAGCCGCCAGACGACGAATGGGGGCAGCAGTGGCTCTTTCACGTGGACCCCACCCGCCGGGCCGTCCGTGCCCTGGATGTCGAGATCGACGGCGGCATGCGCGGCTTCCACTGTGTCACCCACATGGCCTTCGAGCAGGACGGCCATACGCTGCGCTATGTCTCCGAGGGAGGGCGCCGCGTGATGCGCTATGACCTCGCCAGCGACCGTCAGCTCGATGACTTTCTGCGCCTCGACGATGACGACCCGCGGGGGACCTGCGGGATCGCCACGCTGGCCGACAACGGGCTGCTGATGGCCACGGGCAAAGGGTGTTGCCGAGTCGACCCCTCCGGGACGCGCGTCGTCGACTACGAGGTGCCCGCCGCACCCGGCTGGTCGCGGGTCACGCTGGCGGCTGACGGGGAGCATTTTTTCCTGAACAATTTCTTTGCCGGAATGGTCGAAGACAGGCGTGTCGAGGATGGCCGGGTCATCCGACGTCATGACATCGCCCGGAAGTATTCTCTGTGCGGCCTGGTCGAATATCCGGCACGCCCGTGAACACAGCGAGGAGGGACACTGTGGCTGGTTCAACTGCTTCAAAGCGAATTCTGGGGTTCTGCGCGCCTGCAGCCGTGCTGGCGCTGCTGGGATTGATCGTCCCGATGGCGCCGGCGAGCGCCGACAACAGCGTGTTCCACCGTGGTCTGGGTAACGAACCGCGCACCCTCGATCCGCACCGGGCAATCGGCACCTCGGCCTCGATCCTGATCTACGACCTGTTCGAAGGCCTGATGACGGTCGACCGTGAAGGCCAGCTGACTTACGGGGCTGCTGAGGCCTACGAAGTGAGCGAAGACGGACAGACCTATATCTTCCGGCTGCGCGAAAACCTGCGATGGTCGGACGGCAAGCCGAAGACGGCCGAAGATTTCGTCTATTCCTTCCGCCGGCTGATGGATCCGCGCACCGCTGCCCGCTACGCCTCGTTTCTGTATCTGATCGAGAACGGCCGTGCCGTGAATACCGGACAGGCAGACACGGACACGCTGGGCGTGCGCGCCCTCGATGACCGCCACCTCGAGATCCGCCTGAACAACCCGGCGCCGTTCCTGCCTGATCTCATGGCGGCGGTCGCCGCCGTTGCCGTCCCGGCGCACGCCATCGAGGCCCACGGCCAGCAGTGGACCCGTCCTGCCAATTTCGTCGGCAGTGGCGCCTACCGGCTGACCGCGGCCGTACCACAGACCTACCTGCTGGCGGAGCGCAACCCCTACCACTACGCGACCGACAGTGTGCGCATCGAACGGGTCTACTACTATCCGCTGGAAAACGACTCGGCCAGCCTGCAGCGCTACAGGGCCGGCGAACTCGATCTCACGCTCCGCTATCCCGCCGATCAGGCCCGCTGGATAGAGCGCAATCTCCCGGGGCATCTTCGTTCGTCTCCCGGGCTTGGCACAGGCTTCATCCTGCTCAACATCTCCCGGCCGCCCTTCGACGACCCGCGGGTGCGACGGGCACTGTCGCTGGCCATCGATCGCGAAGGGATTGTGGCCCGCCTGCTCGATGGCCAGGTCGAGCCGGCCTACTCGCTGGTGCCACCGACGATCGAGAACTACACGCCCCAGCAGGCCTCGTTCCACTCGATGACCATGCAGGCGCGGATGGCCGAGGCGAGACAACTGATGCAGGAGGCCGGCTACTCGCAGCGCACCCCCCTGCGCGTCGCGATGCGCTATGACAGCCAGGACACCAACAACAACATCGTGATCGCCGTGCGCGCCATGTGGCGGGCGGTGGGCGCCGACATGGAAATGGTGAATTCCGATTTCGGCGCGGTGATTGCCGACGCCCGCTCAGGGAACTACGAGAGCGCGCTGTATGCCTGGTTTGCCGCATTCAACGACGCATCGACCTTCCTCGGCACACTGGACTCGACCAACCGCAGCACCAACTTCGCCCGCTATGCCAACGAGGAGTTTGACGCCCTGATGGCGGCCGCGTCAGCCAGCCCGGATCTCGAGGAACGGCGGGAACTGATGCAACAGGCGGAGCGCGTGGCGATGGAAGATCATGCGCTGATTCCGGTGTTCTTCTACGCCGGTCAGCGTCTGGTCAATCCGGTGGTCCAGGGCTGGGTCGACAATCCCCGCGCGGCCAACCTCACGCGCTACCTGTATATCGAGCGTTAGCAGCACCCGCCCCGGGGCGCTGACGACCTCAGGCCTCCGGGAACACCCACTGCCCCGGCCCCCTGCGGGCCGGGCAGGCGATGGCGGTGAGTTCCGCGGCCGGATCGGGGGTGCGGATCGCGCCGTGCACGGCGCGCCAGCGACGCACCTGATGCCGGAAGGCCACCGGCAGCGCATCAGTCTGCACCGACAGCTCGGCGTTAAGCGTGTCCGGGACCACTGCCGGGCGGAGACACTCGAGGATCTCCCGGTCCTCGGTAAAGATCTTCTCCAGGTCGGCACGCAGCGGCCCGTCGTGTTCCGGCTCCAGCAGGAAATTCCGCGCCTGGATGTAGTGGCTGAGCGTATGGCGCTCATCAATCGGCGTGAAGGCCTGGAACACCACCTGACGCAGGGTCTCGGTCATGCGGATCGCCAGGCGCACGCACAGCCCGCCCAGGTCGAAGGCGAGTCGCGTGCGCACGGGCGGCCGGTGTTCATCCACCAGCTCGCCCAACGGGCCGCGTTTCGGGCGCGGCTGATAGCTGTGCTCAGCCCAGGCGCCCAGGCCGTCTGTTTGGACGCTGGCACGCGGCACCCGCGGGTCGTCGGGGTTGCCGAAATCGGGATGAATGAAGTGGGTGTGCGCCGAGTCGATGTGGTTCTCGAACACCCGCTCCCAGTTCGCGACGTACTCGAACCGACCATGGATGAAGCGCCAGGACTGCTCGGTGGCCGCGAACTCCGGCAGAAACCCCGCAATCTCCGGGCGCGCCTCGGGCGCCAGATCGCCCAGGAACACCCACACCAGTCCATATAGAACCCGACAGGGGTAGGCATCGACCCGGGCGCGCTCAGGCAGCCTGGCCTGCGACTCGAGAGAGGGGATCTCGACACAGCGGCCATCGGCCGCGTACACCCAGCCGTGATAGGGGCACTGCACCCTGCCCTCGACACAGCGACCGCGCGAGAGGGGTGCGCCGCGGTGCACGCAGGTATCTGCCAGACAGGCGGGCGCCCCTGCAGCATCCCGGAACAGCACGAGGTCATGACCCAGCATGCGCACGGCCTTTGGTCGATCGCCGAGCTCAGACTCCAGACAGGCGACGTACCAGAGGTTCTTCAGCATCGCAGCGACACCCGCAACGCGGCAGGGTCAGCTGGCCATGGCGGCCTGCGACTCGCGCTCGATGTCCAGTTCCTCGTCGTCGTTTTCCGGCAACGTGGTGGGCATGGGCTTGAAGGTCCAGCCGCTGGGGTCCTCCCGGCGCGCCGGGCAGGCCACCACACGCAGCTCCTTGCCCTGGGCGACCTCAGGGATGGCATAAGGATCGAGCTCCCAGCCCTTCTTGGCGAGACGCTTGCAGAAAATCCTGAAGGCCATCGGCATCTTGTCCGTAGACACCGAGAGTTCGTCGGCCAGTCCTGCAGGCACCTTGGGCGGTGCGATGTATTCGACGATATCGGCGTCCTGCTGGAACACCTCGAGCAGCCCCTTGCGCCGTTCCTCATCCTGGTCCGGATCCATCAGGTAATTGCGCGCCTGGACATAGAACGTCAGCGTGTTCTCCTCATCCAGCGGGGTCTTGCAGGAGAAGATGATCTGGCTGACGACCGGTGACATGATCTGCTTCAGCTTGACGGTCAGACCACACATGTGGAACTGCAGATCGGTCGACGCGCCCTTGCGCCCACCGCGGTCCTTGTCCAGGACCTCACCGAGGCTGCCCTTCTTTTCCTTGGCCTGGTAGAAATGCCCGGTCCTCGCGCCCCAGGGCAGGTGTTCGATGTCGGCATCCTCGACCCGCGGATCCTCGCGGTTGCCGAAGGCGGGATGCACGAAATGCGTATGCGCCGAATCCAGGCCGTTCTCGGTCACCCGCTGCCAGTTGGCCTTGTAATGAAACGCACCGCTGATGCAGCGCCAGTTCTCGGTGTCGTAATACTCCGGGAAGATGTCCGGGATCGGCGGACGACGGTCTGCCGGCAGATCTCCGAGAAACACCCAGACGAACCCGTAGCGCTCTTCCGCCGGGTAGGCGTCGACGCGGGCGCGCTTCGGGATCCGCGCATCAGGCCCCAGTGACGGGATGCGTGTGCAGCGCCCCTCCGCATTGAACTCCCAGCCATGGTAAGGGCACATCACCGAGGCCCCGTGCAACTCACCGCGGGCCAGGTTGCCCCCGCGATGCACGCAGACGTTGTGCAGGCAGGCGAAGCCGTCGCCGCTGCGGAAAATCACCAGGTCCTGGCCGAGCACACGGGCGTGCTTGGGCCGGTCGGCGGGAACGTCTGCGGCATGCGTCGCGACATACCAGAGATTCTTGAGCATGCGGGCTTCTCCATCACAACCACGGGCACGCACCGGGAACAGCCGAGCGTGCGTACACGCTAGCACATGTACTAATTATATAACAACATGACAGGAGCTCAGCTGACGCGCTCGAGCACCTCGAAGACCGCGCGTTCCGCCGATTCCATCGCCCCCTCCAGCCCCATCGACAGGACCGAGGTGTGTTCGCCGGCGAAGTGCACCCGACCGTGCGGCTCTGCGGCCGCCGCGCCATAGCGTTGCACATCGCCCGGCCCACGATAGGCGAAGGTCCCGTGCAGCCAGGGGTGTTTGCTCCAGCACATGATCGCACCCGGCTCGACCCGGCCGACCATTGAGGGGCGAATGCGATACAGCTCGGCCATGACCTTCTCGAGCACCACATCGTCGGAATTGTTCCGGCAGAACTCGTTGGCAATCCCCGAGAGATACACCCACAGGTACTCCCCCTCCTGCGACTGCCACTTCATCACCCTGGGGAGCATCCCGTCGCTCCAGATCGAGGGCGGTAGCCCGTCTTCTTCCCAGTAGGGCTCGCGCACCGGGAGAAACACGGATGTCCCGTGTCCGTAGGGAATGTTGTCCACGGCGGCCCGCTGGCGCGCCGGCAGCCCCGGATGGACCGCGATCCGGCGCAGTGACGTCAGCGGCAGGCTGCTCACCGCGAAATCGGCGCGCAGGCGCCGTCCGCCCGCACAGCGCACTTCCACGCCCTGAGCGGTGCTTTCGATCGCCTCGACCGGACAGCCCAGCTCGAGATCACCGTGCAGCGAGCCCTGCATCGCGTCGACCAGGCGCGACATGCCGCCGTCGATGAACTGCAGCCGGCCGGCATCCCGCGAGAATTCCCGGACCTTCTGCTGGCGGAGAATCCACATCAGCGACATCTGGTCGATGTGGTCCGCTGGCAACCCGACGGACAACAACGCCAGCGCCGCTTCATCGGCACCCTGCTCCCGGAGATAGTCGCCGTAGGGGCGATCCCACTGCCGCGCGACTTCCGGCTCGAGCCAGCTCTCCAGGCCAGGGAGCGGGCTGTGCTCCGGCAGCATGGCGCCGGCCAGCGTAAACGGCGGGCGGGCCCGGAACTCGCCGGCGAGGCGATTCTGCTCCGCAGCGCTCCAGGCGCTGGCGGGCATGAGCTGATCGCCTACGTGCAGCGCATAGCGGATGGAGTCGCCCAGCCAGCCATGCAGACCGAGACCGAACCGCTCGACCTGGGCCAGCACGCGCGCATACATGGGTCCGACTTCGAAGCCGCCCGCCTCCGGGCGTCCGTCGACGGTGTCGAGGGTGAAAATCCGGCCCCCGGTGCGCTGGTCCGCTTCGACCACCAGCACCCGGAAACCCGCCTCTTCCAGCAGCATCGCGCTGTAGAGCCCGGAAATCCCCGCACCCAGCACGATGACATCGGCGTCCTTGCCACCGCGGGCGGCACAGCCGGCGAGACCACCGCCGGCCGACAGCGCGGCTGTGGCGCCAAACAAACGGAGCAACTGCCGACGATTCATTGCAGTGCGCATCCACTCCCTCCCCGCCCACAGGCGTCGCAGTCGCCTCAGTTCACCATCCCAGGCGCCCAATCACAAGTCCGTGAAGACCGCAGCCCGGGGCGGCAACAGCATGCTTGATCTGTGCGATTATGTTGTCATATGCTTATGACAACACTATAACCATATTACAACGCTTTCAAGCGCTACAACCATGGGGAGCAGACTGTGCAACGAGATATCAGGAAATTGAGGACCGCCCTGGCCGTTCTGGGCGGCCTGTCTGTCGCGGCAGTGCCTGCCGCGGCGCAGGACCGGGATCGCAGCCGCGGGCTCGTGGATGAAATCCTGGTCACCGCGAAACAGCGCGAAGAGAGCATCCAGGATGTGGCGCTCTCCATCCAGGCCTTCAGCGAAAACGAACTCGACGTCTTCCGGATCGACGACCTGCGTGGCCTGGCCGATTTCACCCCTGGACTCAACTACAGTGCTGCCACCGGCCGCGGCATGCCGAGCATTCTCGCGATCCGCGGGATCGCGCCGAACACCGGCAACATCCAGCTGCAGGGCGTCAGCGTGTTCCTGGACGGCGTCTACGCCGGCGGCGGCTCGCATGCCCTCGACCTCACCCAGCTGCAACGCATCGAGGTGTTGCGGGGCCCGCAGGCCACCACCTTCGGTCGCCAGACCTACGCGGGTGCGATCGACTACATTACCGCCACGCCGCGGGTCGACTCGCTCACCGGCAACTTCAAGGCCGATTACTCCAGCAATGCCGGCTCAGAAAAAGACAACTACCAGATCTCCGGCCTGGTGCAGTTCCCGCTCCTCGAGGATCGCGTCTGGATGGAGCTCTCCGGCATGAGCAAGGTCTATGGGGAGCTTGCGCTCTCCGGCTCCCGGGGGCAGCCGATCGGTCGCGAGGAAACCGATTCCTGGGGCGCGTCGCTTTACTTCGAGCCTACCGAGGCCCTCTCCGTGCGCCTGCGTGGCATGTGGGGCAAGGAGCGCGACAGCATCCCGCTGATCGCCACCACGCATCCCCAGGAGTGGGAGGCGTTCGGGGTGCCCACCGAGCAGCTCTCGAGCGGCGTGGTCTGGCCGGTGGGTCGGCTGTTCGCCCCTACCGCCGACATGGCTGATTGCGAATCCGACGCCGGTCGCCCCATCGATTGCGGCAACGACCGCGACCGGTTCTTCTTCTCGACCATCGCCGACTACGAAATGCCGAATGGAATCCTGGCGAGTTACCGCATGGGCTACGGGGCCGACGACCGCTGGACCAACCAGGACCTGTATTTCCGCGCACGCCCGGACCCGTTCTTCGGTGATGCGCCTTACAGCGCACCCCCGCCTGCCGCCCCAGGCGCAAAATTCCCGTTTTTCTTCAATGCGACGTCCTCCGAGTATCGCAACGTCAGCCATGAAATCCGGCTGCTGTCGCCGGAGGACCAGGCGCTGCGCTGGCGGGCTGGCGTGTATTACTACTCGGAGAGCCTCAGCAACTTCTTCGTCAACAACGTGAACGACACCAACCCGGACGGACGTAGCCGTGGCGACGAGCGGGTGCGTAACCTCGCGGCCTTCGGCGGTGTCGGCTATGACCTCACCGACGAGTGGTCGATCGAGGCCGAAGCGCGGCTGCAGCGTGAGGAGAACATCTTCGACGCCTGCACCATCTGCGTGACCGCCACGGGTGCCCCCGGCTCGGGCTTCAAGGAAAACGAGGACAAGGAAAGCAACACCGACATCCTGCCCCGGGTAACCCTGAAGTACACCCCCAACGACACCCTGATGCTCTATGGCCTGATCTCGCAGGGCACCAAGGCCGGGCGCTGGAACCAGACGAGGGCCACCGAGTTCCGCTACGTCGATCCGGAGAAGCTCACCAACTACGAGCTCGGCTGGAAGAGCGAACTGC
>RECU01000054.1 GCA_007693855.1 Gammaproteobacteria bacterium
CAGCCCATCGGCTTCGCCCGCGATCCCGATGTGTTCTTCATGACCGATAACGGCGGGCGCGAATACACTGTGATCCGCGAGTACACGATCTCCACCGGCGAGCTCTCCGAGCCGATCTTCGGGCACGCCCGTTTCAACGCCAGTGGTGTGGTGCAGGGCACCACCCGGCGCAAGTATGGCCAGATTCTCGGCTTCACCTACGAGGGGCCCCGCTCGACCGTGTACTGGATCGACCCGGATCGGGTCGCGCTGCACGAGGCGCTGCAGAACGCGTTTCCCGGCATGCATGTGAGCCTGGGCTCGTTCTCCGACGACGAGCGGCGCGCGATCGTCACCGTCTCAGCCTCCAATGATCCCGGCACGTTCTATCTGTTCGACGCCGACAGCGGGCTGATCGAGCTGGGACGACCGCGGCCATTGATCGAGCCCGAGCGGCTGCCCGAGACGCAGTTCACCGAGTACCAGGCCCGAGACGGCCTGACCGTGCCGGCGCTGCTGACCGTGCCGGTGCATGGCGAGGCACCGTTCCCGGCGGTGGTCATGCCCCACGGCGGCCCCTGGGCGCGCGACTACACCACCTTCGACACCTGGCGTCAGTTCCTGGCCGATCGCGGCTACGTGGTGCTGCAACCGCAGTATCGCGGCACCTTGGGGTTTGGTCAGACCCTCTGGCGCAAGGGCGACCGGGAATGGGGCGGCACCATGCAGGATGACAAGGACGATGGCGTCGCCTGGATGGTCGAGCAGGGCCTGGTCGATCCTGACCGCGTGGCCATGTACGGCTTCTCCTACGGCGGCTATGCCGCGATGGCAGCCATCGTGCGTGATGACCCGCCCTACCAGTGCGCCATCGCCGGCGCAGGCCTCGCCGAACTGCGTACCTTCCAGCGGGTCACCTTCGAGGGCTCACGCTTCGGCCGGCAGTTCCAGAACCCGACCGTCGCCGGGCTCTCGCCGCTGGAACACGTGGAACGCGCCTCCATTCCGATCCTGATCTTCCATGGCAACCGCGATCAGATCGTACCGATCGACCAGTCGGAGAAATTCCACGCCGCCCTGATCGCGGCCGGCAAGGACTCGACCTATGTCGAGATCACCGATTATGGCCATGGTCCGTCGCTGACGCCGGACAAGCAGGCGCAGGTCCTGCAGCTGCTGGAGGATTTCCTCGGCTCGGACAAGTGCGGGCCAGGCGGTCTCTAGGCCGCCCAGCCCTGCCGAACTCGTGCTCGACAGCCCCTGACCCACGGTCCGGGGCTATTTTTTCATCAGGGCTGACGGACCACCCGACCGTCCTTCATGACGAAGTCGACCGCGCCCATCAGGGCGATGTCATCGAGCGGGTTGCCGGGGACGGCGACCAGGTCGGCGATCAGGCCGGCCTCGACGCGACCGAGCCGGTCGTCGATCCCGAGAAACCGCGCCGCAACCGAGGTGGCGGAGTGCAGCGCCTGCATCGGCGGCATGCCACCCTCCACCATGAGCGCGAACTCGCGGGCATTCTCGCCATGCGGCGAGACGCCGGTATCGGTGCCGAAAACGATGTTCACGCCACCCTCCCAGGCGCGGGTGAACGTGGCCTGGATCAACGGGCCGATGGTGCGCGCCTTGATGCGCACGATCTCCGGGAAAAAGCCGTCGATCTCGGCTTTCTCGCTGACCCAGCGGCCGGCCAGGATGGTGGGCACGTACCAGGTGCCCTGGTCGCGCATGGCGGCGATCACCGTCTCGTCCATGTAGGTGCCATGCTCGATGGAGTCGACCCCGGCCAGCACCGCGCGAAGCATGCCGTCGCGCCCGTGGGCGTGCGCGGCCACCTGGAAGCCGTAGTCCCTTGCGGTCGCCACGATCGCCTCGAGCTCGTCGGCCATGAACTGCGGGTTGTCGCCACTGGCGGCGACCGAGAGCACGCCGCCGGTGGCCGTCACCTTGATCAGGTCGGCCCCGTCCTTGTAACGCTGCCGCACCGCCTCGCGCGCGGCATACGGGCCATTCACCACACCATGCACCGGCCCCGGCTGGAAGCGGATGTGATCGGCCCAGCCGTTGGTCGGATCGGCATGGCCGCCGGTGGTGGCAATGCTTTTTGCCGCCGTGTGGATCCGCGGACCCTCGACCTTGCCGGCATTGATGGCATTGCGCAGCGAGATCGTGACGTTGTGGCTGTCGCCGAGATCGCGCACCGTGGTGAAGCCCGCCTGCAGCGTTTTGCCCGCATTAACCAGCGCCCGGTAGGCGTAGTCCGCCGGGTTGAGGCGGAAGGTGTCGACATACGCGGCGGGCCCGCTTTCCGAGGTGAGATGCGTGTGCATGTCCATCAGACCTGGCAGCAGGGTGTGCGCCTGCAGATCGACCAGCGTCTCGCCGGACTCGGCGGCAACATGGCCGTCGACCACCGCCACGATGCGATCGGCGCGGACCCGCACGGTCACGGGACCACGCGCCTCGTCCGACACCCCGTCAATCAATCGACCGGCGTGGATCAGCACATCGCCTGGCTCGGCGGCCAGCGGTGCGGCCAGGGCCAGGGCCAGCAGCCCGGCGCACAGCGCACGCATGCACGCCCCCGTCATCACTCGATCTCCAGCAGTTCGACCTCGAACAGCAGCGTGGCGTTGGGCGGAATCACCCCGCCGGCACCGCGCTGCCCGTAGGCCATGTCCGGCGGGATCACCAGCTGGCGCTGCTCACCGACCCGCATGTCGGCCACGCCTTCGTCCCAGCCGCGGATCACCTGGCCGGCACCGAGCCGGAAGCGAAACGGCTGACCACGCGGGTGCGAGCTGTCGAACTGCGCCCCGCGCGCGTCCTCGGCCTCGGGCGCATACAACCAGCCGGTGTAGTGCACCACAGCGGTCTGCCCGGACTCGATCACCGCGCCCTCGCCCTCGCGCAGCACGGTGATCTCAAGTTCAGTGACGGCGGGGCCGGCGGCCTCTGGCGTGGCTGCCGGCGGGGCGTCCGGCTGCTCGCCGGGCTGGCAGCCCGCCAGCAGCAGGGCGGCGGCCAGCAGCACCAGTGTCGGCACAGCGGACCGGCCTGGCACTGAGGCGCGGCGTACGGGAAGGGCGCGTACAGGATGGGAAAACGGCTTCATGACGTCGACTCCGTATCGGTGGGTTCAGCCTGCGCCGGGACGAACTCCAGGGCGGCGGAGTTGATGCAGTAACGCAGGCCTGTGGGCGGTGGGCCATCGGGAAACACGTGGCCTAGGTGGGCATCGCAGGCGCCGCAGAGCACCTCTTCGCGAAGCATGCCGTGGCTGGTGTCGCGGGCCACCCGCAGGGCCGTCGTGGCCACCGGCTGCCAGTAGCTGGGCCAGCCGGATCCAGAATCATACTTGTGCGTCGAGGAGAACAGTGCCGCCCCACAGCACACGCAGGTGTACGTGCCCTCGGCCTTGTGGTCGTGATACCGGCCACTGAACGCGCGTTCGGTGCCCTTGTTCTGGGTGACGTGGAACTGCTCCGCGTCGAGACGCGCCGACAGCGCCTCGCGCGTGGGTTTTGACGTGTCGCTCATGCAAACCTCCCTGTGGACAAGCGGGTCGCCGCTACCCTGATTGTAGCGGCTTCATGGCCCGCAGGCCCGCAGGGGGTCAGTCGGCGGTCTCCAGCAGCAGGCGATTCAGCCGCTGGACGAAGGCGCCCGGGTCCTTGAGCTGGCGGCCCTCGGCGAGGCGCGCCTGGTCGAGCAGCAGGTGGGCGAGGTCGGCGAAGCGCGTCTCGTCCGCGAGGCCCTCGAGACGCCTGACCAGCGCATGACCCGGATTGATCTCGAGGATCGGCAGGGTGTCAGGCACCGGCTGGCCGGTCGCCTCGAGAATCCGGCGCATCTGGATGCCGGGGTCGTCCGCCCCCAGCAACAGGCAGGAGGGCGAGTCGGTCAGTCGCCGGCTGACACGCACATCAGCCGCGCGCCCCGCGAGGGTGTTCTTCAGGCGGGTGACCAGCTCGGCGTAGGCCTGCTCGCGGGTCTCGTCCAGCCCGTCGTCCGCCGCGCCGAGATCCTCCAGATCCAGGTCTGCCCGGGCGATATCGCGCAGTTCAGACTCGCGGAACGAGGACAGGTGCTGCAGCGCCCACTCGTCGATCCGCTCGGTGAGCAGCAGGACTTCTACACCCTGGCGTCGGAACATCTCGAGCTGCGGGCTTGCGCGGGCCGCCTCCGGGCTGTCGGCGAGCAGATAGTAGATATGCTTCTGGCCCTCCTTGCGCCGACCGAGGTAGTCATCCAGCGACACCGAGGCCTCGGCCCCATCGTTGGCGGTGGAGTCGAAGCGCAGCAGGGCGGCCACGCGCTCGCGATTGGCGAAGTCTTCGGCGAGACCTTCCTTCATCACCTCGCCGAACTCGCGCCAGAACTGCCGGTATTTCTCCGGCTCGTCGGTCGCAAGCTTCTCGAGCATGTCGAGCACCTTGCGCGTCAGCGCCTTGCGGATGGCATCGACATGCGCATCCTTCTGCAGCAGCTCGCGGGAAACGTTGAGCGGCAGCTCGGCCGAATCCATCACACCGCGAATGAAACGCAGGTACAGCGGCAGGAACTGCTCGGCATCGTCCATGATGAACACGCGCTGCACGTAGAGCTTCAGGCCACGGGGTGCCTCGCGGTTCCACAGGTCCCAGGGGGCGCGTGGCGGCACATACATCAGCGCGGTGTATTCGCGCGTGCCCTCGACCCGGTGATGCGACCAGGCCAGCGGCACCTCGGCATCGTGGGCGATGTGCTTGAAGAATTCGGTGTATTCCTCGTCGCTGATCTCGTTACGCGGCCGGGTCCACAGGGCCTGGGCGGTGTTGACGGCCCGGCGTTCGTCCTTGCCGGCCTCGGCGAGTCTCACCGGGAAGGCGATATGGTCGGAATAGCGCCGGACCAGCGACTCGACGCGAAACGCCTGGGCGAACTCCCTGGCATCTTCCTTCAGCTGCAGCTCGACGGTGGTGCCATGCCCTTCGCGGGTCCCCGGCTCGATGGTGAACTCGCCCTGGCCGTCGGAGATCCAGCGTACCGCCTCGTCGGCGGCAAGTCCCGCGCGCCGGGTGGTGACCTCGACCCGATCGGCCACGATGAACGCCGAGTAGAACCCGACCCCGAACTGGCCGATGAGCTGGGCGTCCTTGCGCGCGTCTCCGGAGAGCTGGGACAGAAAATGCGCGGTCCCCGAGCGGGCGATGGTGCCGAGGTTGCCGATCACCTCATCGCGCGACATGCCGACGCCGTTGTCGCTGATCCGGATGACGCCGGCCTGTTCGTCGATCTCGACATCGATGGTGAAGTCTTCGGCGTCCTCCCGCAGCGAGGGATCGGACAGGGCCTCGAAACGCAGCTTGTCGCAGGCATCGGAGGCATTGGAGATCAGCTCGCGCAGGAAGATCTCGCGGTTGCTGTAGAGCGAGTGGATCATCAGGTGAAGCAGCTGCTTCACCTCGGCCTGGAACCCCAGGGTCTCGCGTTGCGC
This sequence comes from Gammaproteobacteria bacterium, assembly GCA_007693855.1. Lineage (GTDB taxonomy): Bacteria > Pseudomonadota > Gammaproteobacteria > Steroidobacterales > PWYM01 > PWYM01. The sequence goes on from RECU01000054.1 coordinate 5,462, forward strand.
GGTGTCCACCATCGATCGTCCTCCCGGTCTGCAATCAGGCTGAACCGGCATCCCGCCGGCCCTCAGGCAGATGGGGATCGATCGGGGATTTTCAAGTGGCGAGCAGAACCACCAGGGCGATCAGCAGCAAAACCAGTGCCCAGCCGCGGGCGCGCAGCCACACCAGCGGCAGGCAGAAGGCGAGATCCTCGCAGTCATCAAGCCACTGCAATACGCGCTCCATCAGCCGTGCTCCCGGCGCTGCAGATCGCCGCGCGGACGTGGCAGTTGCGTCTGCTGTTCACGCGAAATGCCTCGGTTACGCCAGGCCAGCGCGGCCTCCCGCGCCCGTTGGACCCAGAGATCACGGTCACGGCAGGGTCGGAGCCCCGGCAGCACGGAGACCACTGACGCCACGCTCAACTTTCGCTATCCCAGCTGCGTCGCACCTTGTCGGCCCAGCTGTGATAGCCCTTCCAGCTGTAGAGTGACGCATCTGCCCGGGGTCGGCGCGCAGCCTCGGTATCCGCACCGACGCCCGCCAGCCACTTGCGGTAGGCCTGCCAGCCACCGTCGGCGGATGTGGCCCGCGGCCGATTCGACTTGGACTTGTCCATGCGCGCATCCTGAAGAACGAGGCACGCAGAGTAGCCCGGCCAGGTCGACACGAGAAGGAACTGGATCACAGCGCGGACGAAGAAAAATTTAGTTAAAACAGTACATTATGTACTGTTTGACGTAATCCAAGAGGTCAGCGCGCCACCCGGAAACACGGCGTGTAGTCGCGGTCTGCAAGCTTCATCCGATGCTCGGCGACGAAGCGCCCGAGCACCTCATCGAGTGCCGTGGCGATGGCCGGGTCGCCGTGGAGCTCGAAGGGCCCGAACTCCTCGACGCGCCGGATGCCATCCTCGCGCACATTCCCGGCCACCACGCCGGAAAACGCCCGCCGAAGATTGGCCGCCAGCCGATGCGGTGGCTGCTCGCGCGACAGATCGAGCCCCGCCATGGACTCATGGGTGACCTCGAACGGCTGCTGGAACTCCTCGTCGATGCGCAGATTCCAGTTGAAGAAGTACGCCTCTTCACGGGCGTGCCGATACCGGGTGACGGCCTTGACCCCGCCCACCATCACCTGCGCCACACGCGCAGGGTCACCAATAACGACTTCGAAACGCTTGCAGGCCGTCTCCCCCAGCGTGGCACGCAGAAACGCCACGATCATCTCGAAGTAGCTGCGGCTCTCCGCTGGCCCGGCAAAGATCACCGGCAACGGCAACTCGACGTTTTCAGGGTGCATCAGCACCCCGACCAGGTAGAGAATCTCCTCGGCCGTGCCGGCGCCACCGGGAAACACGACAATGCCGTGACCCACGCGCACAAACGCCTCCAGGCGCTTCTCGATGTCCGGCATGATCACCAGTTCGTTGACGATCGGGTTGGGCGACTCCGCGGCGATGATCCCGGGCTCGCTGATGCCGATATAGCGGCCGCTGCGGATCCGTTGCTTGGAATGGCCAATGGTCGCGCCCTTCATCGGACCTTTCATCGCGCCGGCGCCACAGCCCGTGCAGACATTCAGCCCGCGCAGCCCGAGTTCGTAGCCCACGTCCTTGGTGTATTCGTACTCGACCCGACTGATGGAGTGCCCGCCCCAGCAGACCACCAGGTCCGGATCCACCTGGGTGCGCAGTGCGCGGGCGTTGCGCAGAATCTGAAAAACCGTCTCGGTGATGGCCTCCGGTGAGGCGACATCCAGGCGTCCGCCGGGTGCCAGTTCCGAGCCGATATAGACGATGTCACGCAGCACCGCGAACAGCAGTTCCCGCACCCCGCGAATCATCTGGCCATCCACGAACGCACTCTCCGGGGCGTTGCGCAGCTCCAGGCGCACGCCACGGTCGAGTTCGATGATCGAGACATCGAAGTCGGCATACTTGCGCATCACTGTGCGCACGTCGTCCTCGGTGCCGCCGGTATTGAGCACCGCCAGGGCACACTTGCGAAAGATGTCCTGCAGGCCACCTTCGCCGCGCGAGCGCAGTCGCACGATTTCCTCACGCGAGAGTATTTCGAGACTGCCTTCCGGCGTCACCGTGGCGTCCAATGGGTACTCCTGGGGTTCAGAATTGTGCTGCGCCGCTCAGGGGCGGATCTCGATCGGGGTCATCTCCGGCGTCATCAGCCAGATATCGATCATGTCGGCATCAGCGACCGCGATACACCCCTCGGTCCAGTCCTGCGACAGATAGTAGTGTTCCGGATAGCGCCGCTCGTTGGGCAGGCCGTGGATCATGATCTGCCCGCCTGGATCCCAGCCACGCGCTGCCGCGCGCCGCCGGTCCTCGGCATTGGGGTAGGACACCCGGATCGAGAGAAAAAAATCGCTGTTGCGGTTGCGGAAGTCGAGCAGATAGCGGCCCTCGGGGGTGCGCAGGTCGCCTTCGCGCTGCTTGTGGCCCTCCGGCTGCCCCCCGAGCAGGACATCGAAGCCACGCAGCACCTCGCCCTGGCGGAGCAGGTAGAGCCTGCGTTCGGACTTGATCACCAGCACCTCGTCGGCCAAGGGCTGGCTGCGCGCCAGTGCGGAAGGATCACGAATCAACATGTCGGCCGCCGCAGCACTGTGCCAGAGGAGACTGGCAAGCCCCACGAGCAAAGCGAGCAGCGGAAACCGAATTGTCATGTTGATCAGCCACTCAGCTCGACAAGTGAGACTTGAACTTTAATCTCTGGACGTGCCACGCTCAAGGGATCAGGGTACGGAATCCACATTACAGGGAGACGGCATGAGCAGGATACTCGTCACCGGCGCGAATCGCGGCATCGGCCTGGCACTTTGCGAGGCCCTCGCCGCCCGCGGCGATGAGATCATCGGCGTGTGCCGCCGCACGAGCGAGGCGCTGGCGGCCTGCGCCACGCGCGTCATCGAGGGGATCGATGTCGCCGTCCCGGAGGACCTCGCGCGGCTGGCCGAGGCCCTCGAAGACGCCTCGCTCGACGTCGTCATTGCCAACGCGGGTCGGCTGTCGTCCCAGCGCCTCGGGGCCATCGATGCGTCCGCCATCGAAGAGATGCTCACCCAGTACCGGATCAACGCCATCGGTCCGGTGCTCACGGCACAGGCCCTGCGTCCGAAACTTCGCCGGCCCGCTCGGATCGCGATCATCACCAGCCGGATGGGCTCGATCGCCGACAACGACTCTGGCGGCAGCTATGGCTACCGGATGTCCAAGGCCGCGGTGAACATGGCTGGCGTGTCGCTGGCGCGCGATCTTGCCGGCGACGAGATCAGCGTGGGGCTCATCCACCCGGGCTTCGTGCGCACGGAAATGACCGGTGGCCAGGGCCTCATCGAGGCTTCGGAAGCGGCGGCCGGCATCATCGCCCGCATCGATGAACTGACTGCGAAACGCAGTGGCAGCTTCCGTCACAGCAACGGCGAGTCGCTACCCTGGTAACCATCGGCCAGCAGCCCGCGCGCGGTGAGCTCGGCGGCCAGCCGGGCGCCCGCGGTGAAGTGCACGGCATCGATGCCTGCCGCGCGCGCGGCGATGACGTTGTCTTCGCGATCATCGATGAACAGACAACGCGAGGCGGGGCGCTCGATGGTATCGAGCAGGTGTGCATAGATGGCCGACTCCGGCTTGGCAATGCCCAGTCGCCCGGAAATGATCACGTGTTCGAAAAGCGACATCCAGCCGAAGCGTTCATACAGAAATTCGACCGGCTCAGCGGGATAGTTGGAAAGGGCATGCAGCCGCAGGCCTGCCGCATGCAGCCCGTGCAGCAGTTGCACGCTCTCCGGCAGGTCGCCGGCGAACATCCTGGGCCAATGCTCACGATAGGCGCGGATGTGACCGGCATGTTCGGGAAAGCGCGCGATGCGCTCGGCAATCGCCTCTTCCCAGGGGCGCCCGCGGTCCACCGTGTGGTGCCAGGCCGGGGAGCAGACCTTCGCCAGAAAGGCCTCCATCGCCTGCGTGTCCCCGCCGAAACGCTCGCGGTAGAGATAGCGGGGATCCCAGTCGACCAGCACATGGCCGAGATCGAACACCACGTCGGTCAGCCCTCCCGCGCGGTCTGTGACGCTGTTTTGGCTGAGCTTGTGCATCGCGGTCATTGTGCAGAATTTCCGCCGGGCGTCACAGTCGCTGGCCCGGTGCCGCAGTTAGCATCGGGTGTCCTGCGATCTTCCGTGAGCACGCCATGCGCCACTGCCTGACCGCAACCCTGGCCCCGACCTGCCTGGCCACCCTGCTGGCCGTCGCGGCAGCGGAGGCCGCCCGTGCGCCGGTGCTGCTCGAGGTCGACAGGTCACTGGCCCTGACACATCAATGGGCCATGCCCGATCCCCCACCCCCGGCCGAGCGCCTCCCCGAGCCGCCGGCTGGACACACGCTGGAGCTGCTGGGTGAACGGGTCGCCCCCGGCACCACGCGCCGGCTGGCCTGGCGCTCGGGCGCCCTGTTCGAAGGGCTGTCCACCAGTACGCCGGTGCTGGTGGTCAATGGCGCGCAGGCCGGCCCCACCGTGTGCCTGACCGCTGCGGTGCATGGCGATGAGTTGAACGGGATCGAAATGGTCCGGCGGGTGGTGCACGAACTCGATGCCGAGCAGCTGGTGGGGGCGGTGATCGGGGTGCCGGTGGTGAATCTGCAGGGCTTCCAGAGCGGCTCGCGCTATCTGCCCGACCGGCGCGACCTCAACCGCTACTTCCCCGGCAACCCGACCGGCAGCGCCGCCTCGCGGATCGCCCATGACTTCTTCCACCATGTCATCGTGCACTGTGACGCGCTGGTCGATCTGCATACCGGCTCGTTTCACCGCACCAACCTGCCACAGCTGCGTGCCGATCTTGGTGACCCGGCGGTCCTCACCCTCACCCGGGGTTTCGACACCCTGGTGGTGGTGCACAGCCCGGCCGCCCGCGGCACATTGCGCCGCGCGGCGATGGACGCCGGCATTCCCGCGGTGACCATGGAAGCCGGTGAACCCCTGCGTCTGCAGCCGGAGGAAGTCGCCCACGGCGTGGAGGGGATCCAGGGTCTGCTGGCCAGCCTGGACATGACCGGCGGGCGGCGTCTGCCGACCGGGGACTCAGCGGTGTTCTATGCCTCGCGATGGGTCCGCGCGGATCACGGCGGCGTGCTGATCGCCGGGGTCCGTCCCGGCGACAGCGTGCGGCAGGGGCAGGTGCTGGGCACCATTACGGATCCCGTGAGCAATCGTAGCGAGGAGGTGATCTCGCCCGCAGACGGGCGGGTCATCGGCATGGCGTTGAACCAGGTGGTGATGCCGGGGTTTGCCACCTTCCACCTGGGACTCTACGGCAAGGCCATCGATCCTGACGCCGCCCCCGAAGCGCTGTTCGACCTGGCCCGCCTGCGCCGCGCACACGAGTCGGCCGCGGCAGGATTCGCCCGTGCCAACGGCACCGGGCCTGCGGACACCGACAGCGACGGGCGTGAAGAAGAGGCGGCCGAGAGCGACCGCCTGCCTGGTGACGACGGGGACTGACCGGCCGCAGGAACTCAGCGCTGGTTACGCAGCGCCTCGATGCGCGCCTCGAGCGGCGGATGCGACATGAACAGCTTCCGCATCCCGGTCGGCAGGCCACCGCGGATACCGAACGCCTGAACCGCTTCAGGCAGCTGTGAAGGCTGCTGCTGCCAGCTCTTCAGCCGCTCCAGCGCGGCGATCATGTTCTCCCGCCCCGCCAGACGGGCGCCGCCGCTATCGGCACTGAACTCCCGACGCCGCGAGAACCACATCACCACCATGCTGGCAAGAATGCCGAGCAGGATCTGCGCGATGATGGAGGTCACGAAGAAGCCGATGCCGTGGCCGCGGTCGTTCTTCAGCACCACACGATCGACCACATAGCCGATCACCCTGGAGATGAAGATCACGAAGGTGTTGAGCACCCCCTGCAGCAGCGTCATGGTCACCATGTCGCCGTTGGCGACGTGCGCCACTTCATGGCCCAGCACCGCCTCGACCTCGTTCTGGCGCATGCCCTGCAGCAGACCGGTGCTCACGGCCACCAGGGAATTGTTTCGCGACGGCCCAGTGGCGAACGCGTTGGGCTCAGGCGCGTCGTAGATCGCCACCTCCGGCGTCTTGATGCCCGCCTCGCGGGCCTGGCGCTGCACGGTGTTGAGCAGCCAGGACTCGGTGGCATTGCGCGGCTGGTCGATCACCCTCGCCTTGGTCTGCCACTTGGCCACCATCTTGGAGATGGCCAGCGAGATGAAGGCACCGGAAAAACCGATCACCGCGGAAAACACCAGCAAGGCCTGCAGGTTGAGCCCGCCCTCGGCTTCGAGGTAGCTGTCGATTCCAAATACGCGCAGGACGACCGCAAGCACCACCAGTACCGCGATATTGGTCCCGAGGAACAGAACGATGCGCTTCATGCGTGGTCTCCGTGTTCGCGCCACCCCCTGTCGGGGCGTGGCAATCCATGTTCAATCAAGGTGGTAGAGTGGGGCCATCCCGGAGCAATTCAAGACGACGCGAGGTTTGACCCATGAGCCGCCCGATTGTTCTGTCATGGAGTACGGGCAAGGACAGTGCCTGGATGTTACACCAGCTGAACCGGGATCCGGCCTGGCGGCCGGTCGGCCTGCTGAGCTGCCTGCACGCCGGCGAGGTGACCATGCACCGGGTGGGCAGCGGCCTGGTGGCCGCTCAGGCCCGGGCGGTCGGGTTACCCCTGCAGACGGTGTCGTTACCCTGGCCCTGCAGCAACATCGAGTACGAGGCGCGCCTCGGCGAGGCACTGGCCGCGCTGGCCGACGCCGGCATCGGCCACGTGGCGTTCGGTGACCTGCACCTCGGGGATATCCGCGACTACCGTGAATCGCTGCTGGCCCGCCACGGCCTCGAGGCCGTGTTCCCGCTATGGGGCCAGGACACCGCCACGCTGGCCCGGGAGATGCTCGCCGGGGGGCTGCAGGCCCGGGTGGTCTGCGTCGATGGCGCGCGCCTGGCCCCGGCGCTCGTCGGCCGACGCTTCGATGCCGACTTTCTCGCCGAGCTGCCCGCGGAGATCGACCCCTGCGGCGAATTCGGCGAGTTTCACACATTCACCGAGTACGTCGAGGACTTCCGCGAACCGGTCCGCGTACGCGCCGGCGAGACCTGGCAGGACGGCCTCTTTCACCACGTCCGCCTGTCCGCTGCCTGAGACCTCGCAGAAGCACCCGCCAGGCCCCACGCAGGGTAGAATCCGCAGCCGCCATGACCACCGAACGCAGCCTGTCCCGATTCATTGCCCCGCGCTGGTGGCCCTACTGGCTGGGGCTGGGCGTGATGCGGCTGCTGGCGTTCCTGCCCTACCGCGTCCACCTGGCGCTGGGCGGCGGCCTCGGCGCGCTGATGTTCCGGCTGATGCGCAAGCGACGGGAAGTGGCGGCGCGCAACCTCGCCGTGTGTTTCCCGGAGCGTTCCGCCGAGAACATCGCCGCACTGACCCGCACGAATTTTCGCTCGCTCGGCATCGCGTTTTTCGAAATGATCCTGGCCTGGTGGGCGGGGCGTGACCGGCTGGCACGCATCATGACGCTCGAAGGGCTGGAGCACCTGACAGAAGCGCTGACCCACGGCCGGGGCGCGATCCTGGTAAGTGCCCATTTCACCACCCTGGAGATCTGCGGCCCCGAACTCGTACGGCACATTGACGCCGACTGCATGTACCGGCCGAACCGCAACCCCTTCATCGACGAGATCCTGCGGCGCGGTCGGGAACGCGTGGCCCGGCGGACGATCCGCAAGGACGATGCCCGCGCCATGTTGCGACGTCTGCGGGAAAACGGTGTGGTGTGGTATGCGCCCGATCAGGCCTACTGGCACAAGCACGGCGCGCTGGTGCCGTTCTTCGGCATCCCCTGCTGGACCAACACCGGCACCAGCCGGCTGGCCAGACTCTCGGGCGCGCCAGTGCTGCCGTATATCTGTGAGCGCCTGCCGGGGACGGCGGGTTACCGGATGGTGGTGGGTGAACCCCTGGAGGGTTTCCCGACGAACGACCCGGTCGCCGACAGCGCGCGGCTGAACCGCATGTTCGAGGCACAGATCCGGGCCGTACCTGAGCAGTACCTGTGGGTTCACCGGCGCTTCAAGCGCCTGCCCCCCCCGTACGACGACATCTACGCCGGACTCTGATCCCCGTCCCCATGATAGCCGCGCAGCAGCGCGGCCCAGTGCTCGGGCGCCAGCGCATCGCGCCCGCCCTGGACGGCCGTTTTCCGCAGGGACCGGCGCAGGCGTGCCAGGTTGCCGGCCTGCCAGCGCCCAGGCCGGCGCAGGCTGCCCTGATCGAAATCGACAATGAACACTTCACCCTCGCCGGTGACCAGCAGATTGCCGGCATTGAGATCCGTATGGCAGGCGCCGGCCTCATGCATGCGCCGGAGCACCGCCCCGACCCGGGGCCAGACGTCGGGCGGCACGTCATCGTCGGTATAAAGCTCGCGCAGGGTGCGGTTCTCGGGCAGTCTCGCCGTGATCAGCTCGGCCACGTAGAACAGCCCGCCGCACCTTCGGTAGCGGGCAGCCACCGGCCGCGGCACCGGCAGGCCCGCCTCGTAGAGCTGCGCCAGCAGCCGCCACTCAGCGAAACCGCGCGTCCGCGCCTCGCCCAGCCAGAGGTAATGACGGTCGATCAGCCGCCGGATCAGCCCACCGCGCCGGAAGCGTCGCAGCACCCACTGCGCACCCGGCACCGCCTCGCCGGCATCGAGCAACAGTGCCGTGCCCCGGCCGCCAGCCTCGCCGGTCAGCGCGCCGCGCGCGCGCCACCACGCCGGCTCGAACCACCCCGGCTGTGCGGCGGCCGGCAGTTCGGCGTCATAGAGCATCGCACCGCCATCGATCGCCCGACAGGCTTCCTTCACACGTGCCCCCTGGTCACTCCCGCGCGGACGGACTGGCGCGCTGACGACGCTCAACCCGACCCTGTCGCGATATACTGCGCGGCATGATACTGGAAGTCTTCGATGAGTCCCGGCTCGCACAGGCCGATGGATTTGCCCTCGGTGATGCGCTGGAGGCCCACCGGATCGTGCAGTTCCCGGTCTGCCCCTTCCCGTTGCCCCCTGCCGAGGATCTCGACTATCTGCGCCGGGAGCTGCCCGAGCGCCTCAGTCTGAAGAATGTGTCCTACCATCCCGAGGCCGGCCGCGTCCGGGGCCTGCAGGGCGATCCTGATGACCAGGCGCGGGTCAGCGCCATCCTCAAGGCCCACAGCGACGCCGTATGTGCCTTCCTCGACACGCATATCGGGCACCTGACGCGCGACTGGCGCGTGGGCACCTGCAGTTTCCGGCCAATCCAGGAAAAAGGTCGCAATCTCAAGCCCCATGCGAGCAATGAGCTGGTGCATGTCGATGCCGGCGCCTACGGCGCCACCAATGGCGACCGGATCTTCCGTTTCTTCGTCAACGTCAACCCGAGTGCCGATCGCATCTGGGCCACCAAGGGCGATTTTGCCAGCCTGCTCGAACGCTACGGACAGGCCGCCGGGGTGCTCGACGCCACCGGGCGGCCGAGCGGCGCGATCGACAAGCGCGGCGCCGACCACATGTTCAGCGGGCTGATTGCCGGACTGGCAAGGCTGAATCCGTCGGCGCGGGTACTGGACTCCAGCCCCTATGACCGGCTGATGCGGCGCTTTCACAATTACATGAAGGACGATCCCGCCTTCCGCGAGGACCTGCAGGGGCTGGAGACACTGCGGTTCCCGCCCGGCTCAGCCTGGATGGTGTTCACCGATGGGGTGAGTCACGCCAGCCTCGAGGGCCAGTTCGCCTTCGTGACCACCTGTATCGTGCCGCGGGCCAACCTCCGCCACCCCGAGCATTCGCCCTACGCCGTGCTGCGCGCGGCCGCGCCGGCGGCTCAGGCGGCGGCGTCGTCCTCTGAGCGGCGCACCAGGCTGTAGCTCGCGCCGCAATACGGGCATTTCGCCTGGCCGGTGGCCTCGATCGGCAGGTACACCTTGGGATGCGAATTCCACAGGTACATGCCCGGCATCGGACAGGACAGCGGCAGGTCGCGGTCGCTGACCTCGTAGTGATTCTCGGCATTCGGCTCGATCAGCTCGACGTCCTCGGGGCTGCCTGCTCTTCTGCGCACGCGGTTCGACCTCTTCACTGCTGGGGTTCAGGGGCCTCGATTATACCCGGGCCGCTGGGGGTGTCCGACGGGAACACCTCACACCAGCGCGCCTGAACCCAGGCCCGCTCCTCCACGAACTCCGTGTCCTCAACAATCCCGGGCGCGCCGGCCAGGGACAGCTGGTGCAGGCGGCTGCGGTAGCGCCGGTAGACCTCGGCGGCATGCTCGGCGGTGGCATCCGGCAGAATGCCGGCGCTGGCCAGCGCTTCGAGCTGGCGGATGTTGTCCGACCAGCGCAGCAGCGCCGGCGCCGCGCGCGCATGCGCCAGCACCAGGTACTGCACCAGGAACTCGATGTCCGCCAGGCCGCCGGCATCCTGCTTGATGTCGAAGCGACCTGCACCGCCCTGCCCCAGCGCCTCGCGCATCCGCTGGCGCATGGCCGCGACCTGCTCGCGAAGATCATCATGGCGGACGTACTCCACCAGGGCGCGTCGACGCAGCGCCTCGAAGCCCTCGCGCACCCGCGCGCCGCCGGCCACGGCCCGGGCGCGCAGCAGCGCCTGGTGCTCCCAGGTCCAGGCCTCCTCGCGCTGGTAGCGGTCAAGCGCGGCAAGGCTGGTCACCAGCAGACCGGACTGGCCGCTTGGGCGCAGGCGGGTGTCGATCTCATAGAGCATGCCGGAGGTGGTCTGGATCGACAGGAAGTGGATGATCCGTCGTGCCAGCCGGGCAAAGAACACCGGGTTGTCGATCGGGCGGGGGCCGTCGGTCACTGCCTCCTCGCCGGTATCGTCGTGCACGAACACCAGGTCGAGATCGGAGCCATAGCCAAGTTCCAGGCCACCCAGCTTGCCATAGGCGACGATGGCGAACCCCGCCGCTCGCTGCTGCTCGCCATCGCGGCAACAGGGTTGCCCGTAGCGGGCCACCAGTTCCTCCCAGGCCATGGACAGGGCCAGTTCCAGCGCCAGTTCGGCAATGTCGGTCAGCCGGTCGCTGACCCGCATCAGGGGCAGCTCACCGGCGATTTCGGCAATGGCCACACGGAAGGTGCCGACCCGCTGGAACTCGCGCAGCGCGTTCAGCCGCGCTTCCAGGTCGCCGGCCGGCTGCGCACCGAGGCGCCTCTCGAGATCCTCGCGGAAGCTCTCGCGATCGGGCGAGGTATGCAGCAGGCGCTCGTCCAGCAACTCGTCCAGCAGCATCGGCCAGGTGGCGAGCTGTGCGGCGAGAAAGCCGCTGCGGCCGACGATGTCCAGCAGGCGTGCCAGCGCGCGGGGATTCTCCCCCAGCAGCGCGAGATAGGCGCTGCGACGACCCACGGCCTCGATGATCGCCATCACCCGTTCGAAGCAGCGCGCGGGCTCGGGCACCCGGCCCAGGGCCTCGAGCAGCGGCGGCATGACCGTATCCAGGCGCTGGCGACTCGGTTCGTCCATCCGCCGGTAGAGCGAGCCCCGCCGCAGCGCCACCAGCCGCTCCTGGACCGCGGCCGCGTCCGCCGCCTCGATGCCGGCGCGACGCAGCGCCGCGAGCCCTGCATCGCCCTCAGGCTCGCGCCAGAGGGCTGCCAGCCCTTCCACGGCCGCATCGGTGGCCACGGTCTCGGCGGCAGTGACGAAGACCACGTCATGGAAATGCCGCCGCACACGGCCACGGACCGCGGCAAGCTGGGCCGCGAGCTCCGACCAGTCGACGCACGCCATGGCCAGCGCCAGGCGCGCGCGCTCCTCGGCGGCGGCCGGGAGATCATGGGTCTGTCGATCGGCGAACATCTGCAGGCGGTTCTCGAGGCGGCGCAGGAAACCATAGGCGTCCAGCAGTTCAGTGACCGCTGCTGGCGTCAGGCAGCGACGCCGACCGAGCCGCGGCAGCACCTCGAGCAGCGAGGCGGAGCGCAGCGAGGGATCACTGCCCCCACGCACCAGCTGGAAAGACTGGGTGACGAATTCGATCTCACGAATCCCTCCGGGACCCAGCTTGACGTTGTCGGCCAGATCCCGCCGCGCGACCTCCTGTTCGATCATGCCCTTCATTTCCCGGAGCGACCGGAACACGCCGTAGTCGAGGTAGCGGCGGTAGACGAAGGGACGCAGCATCTCCTCGAAGACATGCTGCGCCTCTGCCCGGCCGGTGATCGCCCGCGCCTTGACGTAGGCATAGCGTTCCCAATCGCGGCCATGCTGCTGCAGATAGGCCTCGAAGGCGTCGAAACTGAGCGCCAGCGGGCCGGAACTGCCGAAGGGCCGCAGCCGCATGTCGACCCGGTAGACGAAGCCATCGGCGGTGACGTGATCGAGCAGCCGCACGACGCGCTGCCCCAGGCGGATGAAGTATTGCTCGTTGGCCAGCGGCCGTTCGCCGTCGGTCTCGCCGGCAGCCGGATACAGAAACACCAGATCGATGTCGGAGGAGAAATTGAGCTCGCGACCACCAAGCTTGCCCATGCCCAGCACCACCAGCGGCTGGACGGCACCGTCTGCATCGCGCGGCGTGCCATAGCGCGCGCCAAGCGAGGCGGTGCACCAGTCGACGGCACTGCCAATGGCCGCGTCGGCAAGATCACTGAGTTCCCGCAGGGCCTGGGGCACATCGGCCAAGCCGCACAGGTCACGCCAGGCGATCCGCAGCATTTCGCGCTGGCGGTGCTGGCGCAGCGTCGCCATGGCGGCCGCCTCGTCCTGCGCTGCCGGTAGCACAAGCCGCCGCGCGAGTGCCTCCCGGTCGGGCGGTGTTTCGAGCTCGCCGCTGTCATGCAGCGCCACGAGCCAGCCCGGCTCGCGACTGAGCAGCCCACCGGCGAACTCACTGCCAACCGCCACCCGCGCCGCCGCCGCCGCCAGGCCCGGCACCTGCTCCAGCAGCGGGCCGGCGGCCGAATGTTCACGCAGAGCCGCCAGCACGCCCGCCGCGGCCGGATGCTCGAGCCACGCCATCTGCTCAGCCATCGGCGCGTGCTCCGCCATACCCGCCGGTGGGTCGCGCCACGGTACAAATACTTATGGCCATGAGTGACACGGGCCACTGTAATCTGGCCCCAGGGGTTCGATAGAGGCCGGTGTGGGAGGCACAATGATCACCGAACATGAAATCCTCGTCTGGCTGCATATCCTGGCCATGGTCTACTGGCTCGGCGGTGAGTGGGGGGTATTCCAGTCATCCTACAACGTCGCCAACCCGAAGCTCGCACTGGACGAGCGTCGGCGGCACATGGAGACGGCCTACCGTATCGACATCCTGGCACGCACCGGCATCATCCTGCTGCTGCCGCTGGGCCTGCACATGGGCTACAACCTTGGCGCCCAGCCCTGGGGCGGCGGTTTTCTGGTAGTGGTCTGGCTGCTGACGATCGGCTGGCTCAGCCTGACCTGGAGCGCCTTCGTCAAGCGTGAGACCGATACCGGCGTGACGCTGACGCTCTGGGACGAGCGCATCCGTTACGTCCTGATTCCGTTGCTGGCCATCACCGCCATCCTCTCGCTGGTCAACAACGCACCGTTCACCCAGCACTGGTACTCCACCAAAGTGTTGCTGTACGCCTTCGCCCTGGTCATCGGCCTCGGGCTTCGGTTCATCATGCGCCACTGGACGAGCATCTTCCGCGAGCTGGCGGTGGCCACCGACGCCGCCCGCCCGCCGCTGGAGGCTCGCCTCTCTCGCGAGCTGTCCTATGGCCGCGGCATGGCCTACGTCTACTGGATCACCATCGGCAGCATCGCGCTGCTCGGTGTCGCCAAGCCCTTCTAGCCCTGTCACCGGCGCTGCTCTGCGTCTGCGGCCACGGCCGCAGACGTGGGGTATGCTTGCGCCCGGGCAGATTCGCTGGGGGGCGACCGATGAGCAACACGACACCACCGGAGCCGGCATCCGCCGGCTCGCCGGGCGCCATGCCCACGCCGGACAACCTCTACGCCCGCTACGTCCTCGGCGTCCTGGTCATCGTCTACGTCTTCAACTTCCTCGATCGCCAGATCCTCTCGATTCTCAACGAGGCGATCAAGGCGGATCTGGGCCTGCGTGACGACCAGCTGGGTTTTCTCTACGGCACCGCCTTTGCGGTGTTCTACGCGGTCTTCGGCCTGCCGCTTGGCCGGCTGGCCGATGTCTGGGACCGCCGGCGCCTGATCGCCTGGGGCCTGGCGTTCTGGAGTGCCATGACGGTGCTCTCGGGCTTTGCGCGAAATTTCGGCCAGCTGAGCGCCGCCAGGATCGGTGTCGGTATCGGCGAGGCCAGCGCCTCGCCGGCCGCCTACTCGATGCTGGCCGACTATTTCCCGGCCGCCAGGCGCGCCACCGTCCTCGCCATCTACTCCAGCGGCATCTACATCGGCATCGGCCTGAGCCTGGGCATCGGCGGCATGATCGTCGATCGCTGGGACCTGGCCTTTGCCGAGACCGGCGCCCCGTTCGGCTTGCGGGGCTGGCAGGTGGCGTTCTTCGCCGTGGGCGCACCGGGGCTGCTGCTGGCGCTCTGGGTGGCCACGCTGCGTGAGCCGGTACGGGGCATGGCCGACGGCATCTACACACCACCCGAGCCGCACCCTTTCCGGGTGTTCTTCCGCGAACTGCGCGCGGTGGTGCCGCCGTTCACGCTGCTGCACCTGTGGCTGGAGAAGGCCGGCGTGCGCGGCTTCGCCATCAACCTGGGCGCGGCCGGGCTGCTGGCCCTGGGGGCGTGGTGGCTGGCCGAGCTGACCGGATCGCCGGCGCAGTGGATTGCCGTGGCAATCGGCCTGTACGCATCGGTGTCCTGGGCGCAGGCGCTCGGCATGCGTGACCGGCCGACCTTCACGCTGATGTTGAAGACCCGCTCGGTGTGGTGGACCGGCCTCGGGTTCGGGCTGATCGCCTTCACCGGCTACGCCCTGAGCTACTGGACGGCGCCGTTTTTCATCCGCACCCATGGCATGAGCACCTCGAACGCGGGCTTCATTCTCGGCGGTACCGCGGCCTCGGCCGGCTTCCTCGGCATCATGCTCGGCGGCTGGCTGTCGGACTGGCTGAAACAGCGCTCGCCGGTAGGGCGGCTGTGGGTCGGGCTGTTCGTGGCACTCGCGCCGCTGCCGTTGGGGTTCGTGGTGTTCAGTACCGAGCACCTGTGGCTTGCGCTGCTGCTCAACTTTCCCCTGGTGCTGATCACGGCGATGTGGATCGGCCCCGGCGCCTCGACGATGCAGGATCTCGTGCTGCCGCGCATGCGCGGGGCCTGCGGCGCGCTGTTCCTGCTGATGATGACGTTCCTCGGACTGGCGCTCGGCCCCTACACCGTGGGCCAGATCAGCACCTGGCTGGAGGGCGACCTGTCCACGGCCATGCTCATCGGACTGCTGGTCAACTTCCCGGCGGCGTTCTGCCTGGCGATGTGTCTGCGGACCCTGCCGGCCGACCAGGACTCGCTGCTTGAGCGGGCGCGCGGCGCCGGAGAGCCGGTATGAACCGCGAGCGCCCACCGGCGCTGACGCGTCGGACGCTGTTGCACGGGTCGCTGGGACTGGTCTCCGCCACCCTGGTAAACGCCCTGCCCTCGCCAGCCCGCGCGGCAGCAGAGGCCGGCGACCCGATACGCCAGCGTCAGCTGCGCGCGCGGCTCGACACGCTGCTGGCTGGCGACGGGGACCCGAGCCGGGCGGTCCCGGGTGCCGCGCTGGCGGTGCTGCGCGATGGCAAAGTGCTGGTGGCCGCCGCGGCCGGCCATGCGCGCCTGGGCGACCCCGACGGCCACGGCGCGCTGGCGTTGACGCCGTACACGCCCGTGCGGGTGGCCTCGATCTCGAAGCTCGCCACCGCGCTCACGGCCGCCCGGGTCGCCGAACAGGGGCTGCTGGACCTCGATGCGGACCTCTCGGGCTGGCTGGAATTCCGACTGCGCAATCCCGCCTGGCCGCAGGCCCCGATCACTGCGCGACAGCTGCTGGCCCACACGGGCTCGCTGCGCGACCCGCCTGTCTACTGGATGCCCGCGCCGGGCAGCATCGCCGGGCTGCTCAGCGCCGAGGCCTTTACCCCGGCCCGGCCGGGGACGGTCTTCGAGTATTGCAACCTCGCCTATGGCCTGGTCGCCACAGCACTGGAAAACGCCACCGGCGAACGCTTTGATCGGCTGGCACAGCGCCTGGCGCTGGCGCCGCTGGGCCTGGAGGACTGCGGCTTCAACTGGTCAGGGGTGCCGGCGGCCCGCCGCGAGGCCGGTGGCACGCTGTACCGGCGCGACGAGGCCGGATGCTGGCAGCCGCAGGTGGATGCCGCGGCGACGCTGCTGGGCGGCAGCGAGCCGGTCATCCTCGCCGAGCCCGGCTTCGAACTGCCCACCTATCGTCCGGGCCGCAACGGCACGCTGTTCTCCCCGCAGGGCGGGCTGCGGGCCGGGGTGCTCGACATCGCGAGACTGGCCCAGGCCTTCGCCCGCGGCGGGCCGGGCGAGGCGCTGGCCAGTCCGGTGGGGCCATCCCGGTGGCCTGAGGCCAGCACCGCCGATATCTGGGGCACCGGACCGCAGCTGCTGCCGGCGCGCGCCTATGGCAGCGGCGAGGGCCCGGATCTGATCGGCCACGCCGGGCAGGCGCTGGGGTTTTTCGGCGGTGCGTGGACAACAACAGACGGGCGCGACGCCATCAGCTACTTCGTCACCGGCCACGATCCGCAGGCCGAGCTGGCGGCGCATCCGGCGACGGGCCTGACGCACTGGGAGAGCACCCTGCTTGCGATCGCCGTGGAGATCCGCCGCGCGGCAGGCTGACCACAGCGACAACCGGCCGCTGAAAAAGCGACGGCCCCGCCGGCAGAGCCGGTGGGGCCGTCTGTTCAGGTCTTGCGGACGACCGGCACGCCGGCCGCCCGCGGCGGTGATGCTTACATCATGCCGCCCATGCCGCCCATGTCAGGCATCGGCGCCGACGGCGCATCATCCTTCGGGGCGTCGGCCACCATCGCCTCGGTGGTCAGCAACAGACCCGCCACGGAGGCGGCGTTCTGCAGCGCATAGCGGGTGACCTTGGTGGGATCGAGAATACCCATCGCGATCATGTCGCCATAGTCACCGGTAGCGGCGTTGTAGCCGTAATTGCCTTCGCCCTCGCGAACCTTGTTCAGGACCACGGAGGCGTCACCGCCAGCGTTCTGGACGATCTGGCGCAGCGGCTCCTCGATGGCGCGGCGCAGGATGTTGATGCCGACGTTCTGGTCGTCGTTATCACCCTTGACGCTGTCGGCACCCTTGACGGCGCGCAGCAGGGCCACACCACCGCCCGGCACCACGCCCTCTTCGACGGCGGCACGCGTGGCGTGCAGCGCGTCCTCGACGCGGGCCTTCTTCTCCTTCATCTCGACCTCGGTGGCCGCGCCGACCTTGATCACCGCGACACCGCCAGCCAGCTTGGCAATACGCTCCTGGAGCTTCTCCTTGTCGTAATCCGACGTGGACTCCTCCATCTCGCGGCTGATCTGCTTGACGCGCGCCTGGATCTCCTCGCTCTTGCCGGCACCGTCGATGATGGTGGTGTTCTCCTTGGTCACCTGGACCTTCTTGGCCTCACCCAGGTCTTCCAGGGTCGCCTTCTCCAGCGACAGACCGACTTCCTCGGAAATCACCTGGCCACCGGTCAGGATGGCGATGTCCTGCAGCATGGCCTTGCGCCGGTCACCGAAGCCCGGCGCCTTCACAGCGGCCACCTTCACGATGCCGCGGATGTTGTTGACCACCAGCGTGGCCAGCGCCTCGCCCTCGACATCCTCGGAGATGATCAGCAGCGGCCGCGAGGACTTGGCAACGCCCTCGAGCACCGGCAGCAGGTCACGGATCGACGAGATCTTCTTGTCGAACAGCAGGATGTAGGGGTTCTCCAGCTCGGCCGACTGGCTCTGCTGGTTGTTGATGAAGTAGGGCGAGAGGTAGCCGCGATCGAACTGCATGCCCTCGACCACGTCGAGCTCGTTCTCGAGGCCCGAGCCCTCTTCGACGGTGATCACGCCTTCCTTGCCGACCTTGTTCATGGCCTCGGCGATGATGTCGCCGACGGCGCTGTCGGAGTTGGCCGAGATGGTGCCGACCTGGGCGATGGCCTTGTGGTCCTCACAGGGCTTCGACAGGGTCTTCAGCTCGGCGACGATGCCGGCAGCGGCCTTGTCGATGCCGCGCTTGAGATCCATCGGGTTGAAGCCGGCAGCCACCGACTTCAGGCCCTCGCGCAGAATGGCCTGGGCCAGCACCGTGGCGGTGGTGGTGCCGTCACCGGCGATGTCCGAGGTCTGGGAAGCGACTTCCTTGACCATCTGGGCGCCCATGTTCTCGAACTTGTCCTCAAGCTCGATCTCCTTGGCCACCGAGACGCCGTCCTTGGTAACGGTCGGGGCGCCGAAGCTCTTGTCGAGCACGACGTTGCGGCCTTTCGGGCCCAGCGTCACCTTGACGGCGTTGGCCAGCACGTTGACGCCGCGGAACATCGCCTGGCGGGCATCATCGCTGAATCGAATTTCTTTCGCAGACATTGCTGTGAATCCTCTTTGTTGAATCGGGTTGGACGAAACGGCTCGGGCAGCTCGATTACTCGAGCACCGCCATGACGTCGTCTTCCTTCATGACCAGGTAGTCCTCGCCGTCGAGCTTGACCTCGGTACCCGAGTACTTGCCGAACAGCACCTTGTCTCCCTCCTTGAGGGTCAGCGGTCGCAGCTCACCGCTGTCGAGCACACGGCCCTGGCCGACGGCAATGACCTGACCCTTGATCGGCTTTTCGGCCGCCGTGTCCGGGATCACGATCCCGCCGGGCGACGTACGCTCCTCTTCCATGCGCTTGATCAGGACCCGATCATGCAACGGACGAATTTTCATGAGATGAAACTCCCTAGGAAATGACTCAAAATCCCCATTTTCGGCACCACCGAGGACGCCTCGAAGCGACTGGCGGATGCGCGACCCCGGGGAGCGCCTGTTAGCACTCACCCGAGACGAGTGCTAATCATAGGGGCGGCCGAGCGGATTTCAAGCCCTCATCGGCCTTTTCGAAACCGTGCGGTGGTGCCTGTGACAGCGCGCGGCCCAGCCGTTAAGCTTGCTGCCCGGATAAATCACCGCTCCCGGGACGGGTACGCTGATGAGCACCGATACGATGCTGGTACTGACCACCTGCCCGGATGAGGCGGTGGCCGCGCGAGTTGCCACGGTGCTGCTGGAGCGCCGCCAGGCGGCCTGTGTCTCGAGGCTGCCAGGGCTGCACTCCACCTATCCCTGGGAAGGCCGGATGGCCGAGGACACCGAGGTCCTGGTGCTGATCAAGGCGCCCGCCGCCCGCTATCCGGAGATCGAGGCCAGCATTCGCGAACTGCACCCCTACGAGGTGCCTGAAATCATCGGCCTGCCGGTGACCGCCGGGCTGCCCGGCTATCTCGCCTGGGTGATGGCTGCAACCGCCCCCTGAGCCGTCCGGGAAACATTCGGCCCCCGACAGGTCAATAACGCTTATGAAATCACTTCTGTTACTGCTTTTGCCGCTGCTGCTGGCAGGTTGGCCTTCGTCCGAGGCGAGCGCGCAACAGGTCCGCCCGCCCGCCGAGGTCTTCCTCTTCGAGGCCTCGGCCAATGACACCCACATCCTGCTGGACTGGGAAGTCCTGCCGGAGCACTACCTCTACCGTGAGCGGTTCGCCTTCTCCAGCGACACCCCCGGGATCGAGCTGGGCGAGCCGATATTCCCTCGCGGCATCATGCATGAGGACGAATTCTTCGGCCGCCAGGAGATCTATCGCGGACCGTTCCGCATCGAGATCCCTTACCAGGGCGATGTCGACGAGCTGTCACTGGCCATCCGTCTGCAAGGCTGTGCCGATATCGGTCTCTGCTATCCGCCCCTGACCTGGCCGGCCACGGTCAGCCTGCCAGCGTCGGCCAGCGGCGCGGGCAACGCGGGCCGCGCCGCCGCCGGACCCAACCTGGCCGCGCTGGTCGGGGCGGGCAACGGCGAGTTCCTGCCGCCGGAACAGGCCTTCGAGGCCACGGCGGAGCTGACCGGCCCGAACGAGCTGACCGTCCGCTGGACCCCGGCGCCCGGGTATTACCTCTACCGCGAGAGCCTCGCAGCCAGCATCAGCGACGGCCCCGCCCAGGCGGGCAGCCCGGTCATCCCTGCCGGTACGCCGCATGAGGATGAGTTTTTCGGCAGCACCGAGGTGTTCTTCGGCGCGGTGGACATGATCGTGCCCTTCTCCCGCAGCACCGCGCAGCCGGCGGCGGTCACCTTCAGCCTGGCCTACCAGGGCTGCGCCGAGGCCGGGCTGTGCTATCCGCCGCTGACGCGCGACATCACGCTCATGCTCGCCGCAACAGACGCTGCGGCCGGCGCCGGCGGGGTGGCAGCAGGCGCCGCCGCGCCGGCGGCGAGCGCCGCGGCATCTGCGCCCCCCCCGGTCTCCGAGCAGGATCGGCTGGCCCGGCTGATCACCGAGGCCTCGCTGCCACTGGTGCTGGCCACTTTCCTGGGCCTCGGCCTGCTGCTCGCCTTCACCCCCTGCGTACTGCCGATGGTGCCCATCCTCTCGGGGATCATCGCCGGCCAGGGCAAGGACGTCACCACCGCACGGGCCTTCAACCTGTCACTGGCCTATGTCCTCGGCATGGCACTGACCTACACGGCTGCCGGCGCAGTGGCCGCGATGGCGGGCGCGCAGGTCCAGGCGTTCTTCCAGCAGCCCTGGATCATCGTGACCTTCTCGGCGCTGTTCGTGCTGCTCGCCCTGTCCATGTTCGGGTTTTTCAACCTGCAGATGCCCTCGGCAGTGCAGAGCCGTCTGGCCGAGGTCAGCGGTCGGCAGAAAACCGGGACGTTCGCCGGGACGGCCGTCATCGGCGCACTGAGCGCACTGATCGTCTCGGCCTGCGTCGCGCCACCGCTGGTGGCGACACTCGCGGTGATCGGGCAGACCGGGGATGTCCTCAGGGGCAGCCTGTCGCTGTTCGTCATGAGTCTCGGCATGGGCGTGCCGCTGCTGCTGGTCGGTACCTCGGCCGGGAAGCTGCTGCCGAAGGCCGGACCGTGGATGAATGCGATCAAGGTCTTCTTCGGCATTCTGCTGCTGGGCGTGGCGGTGTGGATGCTCGAGCGCATTCTGCCGGGGGCGGTGGTGCTGGCCCTCTGGGCTGCGCTGGCCTTCATCATCGCGGTCTACCTGGGCGCGCTCGAACCGCTCGGCGACACGGCCGGGCCGGCCCGGCGACTGGGCAAGAGCGCGGGGGCCATGGCCGGCGCCTACGGCTTGATCCTGCTGGCCGGCGCGGCCACCGGGGGGAACGATCCGCTGCGGCCGCTGGCCAACGTCGCCGTCGGGGGTGCCGGCGTACAGGTGGCGGAGCGCCTGGCATTCCGCCCGATCAAGACGGTGGCCGACCTCGAGAGGGAACTGGCCAGCGCCGCGGCGAGCGGACGGCCGGTCATGCTGGACTTCACCGCCGACTGGTGCGTGTCGTGCAAGGAGATGGAACGCAACACCTTCCCGCATCCCGACGTCCAGGCGGCACTCGCCGATGCCATCCTGCTGAAGGCGGATGTCACGGCCAACGACCGCGACGACCAGGCGCTGCTGCGTCATTTCGGTATCTTCGGGCCACCGACGATCGCCTTTTTCGACCGTAACGGTCAGGAGCTCGCCGGCTACCGCCTGGTCGGCTATGTCGCCGCCCGACCATTTGCGGAGCACGCCAGAACCGCCCTGGCGAATTGACCTGGAGGGTGCTGGGATGAAGCAGGGAAGCTTTATAGGTCTGACGCTCGCAGCCTGCGCAATCGCCGGGTTTCTGGCCTACCGGTGGCTGGCGGGACCGCCCGCGGAGATGCCGTCGGATGCGGACACGCTGCCCGGCTTCGTGCTCGCCCAGGCGACCGGCGGCGAGGCCGACATCCGCGACTATCTCGGCAAACCCATGGTGCTGAACTTCTGGGCCACCTGGTGCCCGCCCTGTCTGCGCGAGATGCCGCTGCTGGTCGACCTGCACCGGCGACATGCCGACGAGGTCCAGGTCGTGGGTGTCGCCATCGACCGGCTCGAGCCGGTGCTGGAGTTCATGGCACGCCTGGAAGTCGAGTATCCGGTGCTGGTCGGCGAGCAGGACGCGATGCTGGCGGCCGGGCTGTTCGGCGACGCGTTCGTGGGCCTGCCGTTTACCGTCTTCACCGATGCCGACGGCCAGATCGTCGGGGTGCACACCGGAGAAATCCACGCCGAAGAAATGCCACCGATCGAGGCCGCCCTGCTGGCGCTGTCCCGCGGTGAACTGTCGCCCGGCGCGGCGCGGCTGAAGCTCGAGGGCGGAGCCGTCCACTGACCGGACAGCGACGGATTTCAAGAGATTGCCGATATCGTCGCCAAAAGATGTAAAATCGGAGCTATCTTGCCGATAACAAGCTTGGACACGCGGCGAAATGGCACATTTTCTTCTGCTCAATGGCCCCAATCTGAACCTCCTCGGCAACCGTGAACCGGACCACTACGGTCGCAGCACGCTGGCCGACATCGAGCAGCGACTGGCCGACAGGGCCGGCGCTGGCGGGCATCGCCTCACCAGCTTCCAGAGCAATGCCGAGCATGCCCTGGTGGAACGCATCCACCAGGCCGCCGACCAGGACATCTCGGCCATCATCTTCAACCCGGCCGCATTCACCCACACCAGCGTCGCCCTGCGCGATGCCCTGGTGGCGGTGGCCATTCCGTTCATCGAAGTACACCTGAGCAACATCCACGCACGCGAGCCGTTCCGGCGCCATTCCTATTTTTCCGATATCGCGGCCGGCTCCATCGTCGGCCTCGGCGCACTCGGCTACGAGCTTGCGCTGGCGGCCGCCGAATCCCTGGCTTGAGGACACACGGACCCATGGACATCCGCAAGGTCAAGAAACTCATCGAACTGCTCGAGGAATCCGGCATCTCGGAAATCGAGATCCGCGAGGGCGAGGAATCCGTCAGGATTTCCCGGCACCCGCCCCCCGGGACCGGCGGGGGCTATGCGCCGCCGCAGTTCATGCCGCCCCCAGCGCAGATGATCTCCGCCCCCCTCCAGACGGCGGCGACTGCGGCGCAGGCCACTGAAGAGCCGGCAAAACCGAAAGGCACGCCGGTCACGGCACCGATGGTCGGCACGTTCTACTCGGCCCCGTCGCCGGGCGCGCGGCCCTTCGTCGAGATAGGCGATCACGTGAATGTCGGCGATACGCTATGCATCATCGAGGCGATGAAGATGATGAACCAGATCGAAGCCGACCTCTCCGGCACGGTGCTCAGCATCGAAGTCGAGAACGGTGAACCCGTCGAGTTCGGCCAGATTCTCTTCACCCTGGGTTGAGAGGTCGCGCCGGACGCGCCCACCTCAGCCCCTCGCAGGCGAAAAACATGCTGGAAAAAGTCCTGATCGCAAACCGCGGGGAAATCGCCCTGCGGATTCTCCGCGCCTGCCGTGAGCTCGGCATCAAGACGGTGGCGGTCCATTCGACGGCCGACCGGAGCCAGAAACATGTCCTGCTGGCCGACGAGACCGTCTGCATCGGACCACCAAGATCGAGCGACAGTTACCTGAACATGCCGGCACTGATCAGCGCCGCGGAAGTGACCGACACCGTCGCGATCCATCCGGGTTACGGTTTCCTGTCGGAGAATGCCGACTTCGCCGAGCGCGTGGAGCGCAGCGGCTTCATCTTCATCGGCCCGACAGCCGACGTGATCCGCAAAATGGGTGACAAGGTCACCGCGATCCGCACGATGAAGGCGGCCGGCGTGCCCTGTGTACCGGGTTCGGACGGCCCGCTCGGGGAAGACGGCGATGAGAACCTGCGTATCGCCCGTGAAATCGGTTACCCGGTGATCATCAAGGCGTCCGGCGGCGGGGGCGGACGCGGCATGCGGGTGGTCCACAGCGAAGCCGCGCTGCTCGGCGCCATCACCGTCACCCGTAACGAGGCCGGCGCGGCGTTCGGCAATCCCGAAGTCTACATGGAGAAATTCCTGGAACGCCCGCGGCACATCGAGTTCCAGGTGCTGGCGGATCACCACGGCAACGTGATCCACCTCGGGGAGCGCGACTGCTCGATGCAGCGCCGCCATCAGAAGGTCATCGAAGAGGCGCCGGCGCCGGGGATCGACGAGGCGCAGCGCCGTCGCATGGGCGAGCGCTGCGTGCGCGCCTGCGAGGAACTCGGCTACCGCAGCGCGGGCACTTTCGAATTTCTCTACCAGGATGGCGAGTTCTACTTCATCGAAATGAACACGCGCGTCCAGGTCGAACACCCGGTCACGGAGCTGGTCACCGGGGTGGACATCATCAAGGCGCAGCTGCGGATCGCCTCCGGCGAAGTGCTCCCGATGCGCCAGGAAGATATCCAGATGCGGGGCCATGCCATCGAGTGCCGCATCAACGCCGAAGATGCCAAGACCTTCATGCCCTCGCCCGGCCAGGTTACGCTGTGGCATCCGCCCGGCGGACCCGGCATTCGGGTCGACAGCCACGTCTACAGTGGCTACCACGTACCACCCTACTACGACTCCATGATCGCCAAGGTGATCGCCGCAGGCGAGGACCGGGCGTCGGCCATCGCCAGAATGAGCGTGGCCCTCTCCGAGATGGTGATCGACGGTATCAAGACCAACATCCCGCTGCACCAGGAAATCCTGTCGCACAATGCGTTTCGCCAGGGCGGCACGGATATCCACTACCTGGAAAAGCGTCTCGGCTTGTGAGCGCGCCACCGCGCGGCACGGATCGGGAATGGCGCCAGCTGATCGTCGAGCCACGGGCCGAGGCGCTGACCGAAGTCGAGGCATGGCTCGAGTCCGCCGGGGCGCTGGCGCTGAGTCTGCAGGACGCCGGCGACGAACCGCTGCTGGAGCCCCCGCCAGGGGCCGCGCCGCTCTGGCGCCAGACCCGTATCGTCGCGCTGTTCGAGGCCACCACGGATCTGACGGCGCTCACCGAGCGCCTGCGTGCAGCCTTTCCCACCGACAGCCTGCGCGGAGTCAGCGCCCAGACGCTCGCCGACCGCATCTGGGAACTGGAGTGGCGGCGCGACTTCCAGCCGATGCGGTTTGGCGCCCGCCTGTGGGTGACGCCGGAGGAGATGCAGTCGGAAGTACCGGCAGGAGCGGTGATACTCCTGCTGGAGCCCGGGCTCGCGTTCGGCACCGGCACCCACCCGACCACCGCACTTTGCCTGCGCTGGCTGGACGCGCGACCGCCGGTACACCAGGCCGTCCTGGACTTCGGCTGCGGCTCCGGCATCCTCGCCATCGCTGCCGCGAAACTGGGCGCATCGAGGGTCCACGCGGTGGATATCGATCCTCAGGCAATCACGGCCACCCGCGAAAATGCCGGGAGAAACCAGGTCGAACTGCATGCGATCGGTGACCCCGCGAGCCTCGGTGAATCGGCATTCGACGTCGTGATGGCGAACATCATTGCCGGCACCCTGCACGGGCTCGCAGACGAGCTCACCGCCCGCTGCCGCCCCGGGGGACATCTGGTACTCTCCGGCGTGTTGGCCGACCAGCTGGAGGCGCTGCAGACCCGTTACGCGACGGATTTCGAACTGCAACCGCCACTACAGTACGGGGACTGGTGCCTGCTGCACGGCATCCGACGGCCCGGCTCGCCAGACTGACGGCTGTCGCAGGGCTCCATTCGCCGCAGGCCACCGCTTATGTATACGCGCTGCCCCGTATGTCACACCACGTTTCGCATCGGCGCAGCCGATCTGCAGCAGGCGGGCGGGCGGGTCCGCTGCGGGCGCTGCGGCAGCGCCTTCGACGCCTTGGCCAGCCTCGGCGAGACACCCGCGAGCCCCACCGCGAACCTGCCTCCTGGCATCGCGCCAGCCCGCTTTGAGCAGCGATATGGCGACGATGGCCCGACACTGGAGGATACCGCCAGTCGCTGGCAGGTGCTCGAGGGGCGCGAGCACGACGACCTCGACGACTGGGAAGACGCCGCTGAGGCGTCGCTGGATGACGTCTGGGCTGCGGGGCTCGCGCAGCCCTCCCGAGCGCTCACGGAAACGTTGCCACCGGAGCCCGTGTCGCCGACGGCTGAGACGCACGGTGAAGACGAGAGTGCTCTGCAGGAACAACTCAGTCTCGAGGCGTCCGACCTGATGGACAGCGGGGCCTGGCGGGCGCAGCAGGACACCTGGAAAGCGCTACTGGTCCCGGAGGAAGCGCCTGCCCCGGAGGAAGCGCCTGCATCGGAAGAGGTCCCGGCAGGCGTGGCGACTCTGGAGCGCGCCGCGGTGGCCAGCCGGCCGCGACGCCTGGTGCGCTGGACCGGCGGTATCGTGGCACTGGCACTGACGCTGGCACTCCTCGCCCAGCTGGTGCACCAACATCGCGAGACACTCGCCGTACACCCCTGGACCGCCGACTGGACGGTCACCCTGTATGCAGCACTCGGGCAGCCGCTCTATCCCGCCTGGCCGCTCGAGGATTATCTGCTGCAGGCACGCGATGACGCCGAACTCACCATCGACCGTGAGCTGGAGATCATCGCGACGCTGAGCAACCGGGGCACCCGCCCACTGCCCACGCCGCTCATCCGTCTCACCCTGCTTGACCGCTGGGGCGCACCCATGGGCAGCCGTGTCTTCACGCCGGACGAATATCTCCGCGGCCGGGCGCCGATCCGGATCTCGCCAGGCCAGCCGTTGCAGGCAACCCTCGCCGTGCACGCCCCGGAAGGCGAGGTCTACGGCTACCGTCTCGATATCTGCAGACGTCTGGATGCAGACACCTTACGCTGCGACGCGCAGGCCCGCTAGACACTGTGAAGATCACCCCAGAGGCGTCGGGTGCACCTTCCCGACGCGGCGCCCTGTGCTATGATCGCCGACCCGTTCACCACAGCCGCGGCATGACTGCGACCCGGCGTGAGTGGTCATACCAGGATGAAGAACAGTCGGTACAGACTGCGGGCACCGCGGCGAAAATCGTCGTACAGCAGCACCTGGTCAGCGGGCAGACGGGCGATGGGGGCGAACGACCAGTGAGCAACGCGAAAACCGGGAATAGCGCAGGTACGGAGTGCATCCGTGCCAACGATCAACCACTCTGCGCACTCACTGAACAGGCGCTCGCCAGTTACTTCGCCAACCTGAACGGTCATGCGCCCGGCGCATTGTATGATCTGGTGCTGCAAGAGGTGGAACGGCCCCTGTTCCAGACGGTAATGAGCTTTACCGGCGGCAATCAGACGCAGGCGGCGAGCATCCTCGGTATCAATCGGGGCACACTGCGCAAGAAGCTCCGCATCTACGACCTGCTCGACTAGACCGGTGCCCGGAGCGCCCGACCGGTCTCCGGGCCCCAGCCAGGACATCCATCATGCAGAACATCAGACGCGCCCTGCTGAGCGTCAGTGACAAGTCCGGTATCGACGCATTGGCCCAGGGCCTGGTCGAGCATGGCGTGGAAGTGCTCTCGACCGGCGGCACCGCGGCGCTGCTGCGCGAGCGTGGCATCACCGTGCGTGATGTCGCGTCGCTCACCGGCTTTCCAGAGATCATGGATGGCCGGGTGAAGACCCTGCATCCGCGGGTGCATGGGGGGCTACTGGGCAGGCGGGGTGTCGATGACGAGGTGATGGCCGAGCACGACATCGCGCCGATCGATCTCCTGGTGGTGAACCTCTACCCATTCATACAGACGATCTCGCAGCCAGGCTGCACGCGCGAACAAGCCATCGAGAACATCGACATCGGTGGTCCCGCGATGCTGCGGGCGGCAGCCAAGAATCACGCGGATGTCGTGGTGGTCGTCGACCCCGGCGACTATGACCTGCTCCTGAAAGCTCTGGCCGAGGGCCGGGCGCCTGATGCCGCGCAACGCAGCCGCCTGGCCGCCAAGGCCTTCGCGCACACCGCAGCCTACGACGCGGCAATCGCGCGCTACCTCGCCGGCCCCGGCCAGCAGGGTCAGGCCGCGCGCTGGCCCCAGCGACTCAACCTCGAGTTCGAGCAGCGGTTTGCGCTGCGTTACGGGGAAAACCCGCATCAGGCAGCGGCGTTCTACACCGAGCCGGGCGCCGGGCCAGGCATTGTGGCCACGGCCGAGCAGCTGCAGGGCAAGGCGCTGTCGTTCAACAACATTGCCGACGCCGACGCCGCGCTGGAGTGCGTGAAACAGTTTGCCGAGCCGGCCTGCGTCATCGTCAAGCACGCCAACCCCTGTGGCGTCGCCGAAGCAGGCACGCTGCGCGAAGCCTATGAGCGCGCCTACGCCACCGATCCGACCTCGGCATTTGGCGGCATCATCGCCTTCAACGGCGTGGTCGACGCCGACACGGTCGATGCAATCCTCAGCCGTCAGTTCGTCGAGGTGATCATTGCCCCTGGTGTGGACGAGCCCGCCCTGCCGCTGCTTGCCCGCAAACCAAACGTCCGGGTGCTCACCACCGGGGCCTGGCAGGACGCGTCGGGACCGGCGCCGGTGTACCAGAGCGTTGCCGGCGGACTGCTGGTCCAGGACAGCGACCAGGGCCGGGTGGGTGCCAGTGACCTCAAGGTCGTCTCGCGCCGAAGCCCGACACCCCGCGAACTCTCCGATCTGCTGTTCGCATGGCGTGTCGTCAAGTTCATCAAGTCCAACGCGATCGTCTACTGCCAGGACGGCAGGACCATCGGCATTGGCGCTGGCCAGATGAGCCGGGTGTACAGTGCGCGGATCGCCGCCATCAAGGCCGCCGACGAAAATCTGCCGGTCACGGGCTCGGTGATGGCCTCCGACGCCTTCTTTCCGTTCCGCGACACGGTGGATCAGGCCGCCGAAGTCGGCATCACCGCCATCGCGCAGCCGGGCGGCTCGATCCGCGACGAGGAAGTCATCGCCGCAGCGGACGAGCACGGCCTGTGCATGGTATTCACCAGCATGCGCCACTTCCGGCACTGACAGGCGACGGAGTCCGTGAAAGTACTGATCATTGGCGGCGGTGGACGTGAACATGCGCTCGCCTGGAAAACCGCCCAGTCGGCCCGCGTCAGTGAGGTGCTGGTAGCCCCCGGGAATGCGGGGACGGCGCTGGAGCCTCGGGTCCGCAACGTCGAGGTTGCGGCGGACGACATCGACGGCCTCCTGAGGCTGGCGCGCGAGGAACAGGTCGGGCTGACGATTGTTGGCCCCGAACAACCTCTCGTCGGTGGGCTGGTCGACGCCTTCGAGACCGCCGGACTGGCCTGTTTCGGACCACGACGGGAGGCCGCGCAACTGGAGGGCTCGAAAGCGTTCACCAAAGCCTTTCTCGCCCGTCATGACATCCCCACCGCCACCTACCGGGATTTCACCGAGATCGAGCCCGCACTCGAGTACCTGCGCGCCTGCGGTGCGCCCATCGTGGTGAAGGCCGACGGTCTGGCGGCCGGCAAGGGGGTCATCGTGGCGCAGACGCTCGCCGAGGCCGAAAGCGCGGTGCGCGACATGCTGGCCGGTAACGCGTTCGGCCAGGCCGGCCACCGGGTGGTCATCGAGGAGTGTCTGCACGGGGAGGAAGCAAGCTTCATCGCCATTGTGGGCCATGGGGAGGTTCTGCCGCTGGCCAGCTCGCAGGACCACAAGGCCCGCGATGACGGTGACCGTGGACCGAATACCGGCGGCATGGGCGCCTATTCACCAGCACCGGTGGTCACAGCCCAACTGCACGAGCGCATCATGCGCGAGGTGATGAGACCCACGGTTGCCGGTCTCGCCGCCGAGGGCATCGACTACACGGGCTTTCTGTATGCCGGGGTGATGATCGGCGCAGACGGCGTGCCCAAGGTGCTGGAGTTCAACTGCCGCTTCGGCGATCCAGAGACTCAACCGATCATGATGCGGCTGCAGTCGGACCTGGTGACGCTCTGCGAGGCAGCCCTCGAAGGACGCCTGGCCGAGTGCCGCGTCGACTGGGATTCCCGTGCCGCCGTCGGGGTGGTGCTTGCCGCCGGCGGCTACCCCGGCGCCTACGCCACAGGACGGCCGATCAGCGGACTCGACGCCGCCGCCCGGCTGTCCGACAGCAAGGTCTTCCACGCAGGCACGCAACTGCGGGGCGATGAGGTCGTCACCGCCGGCGGTCGCGTGCTGTGCGCAACGGCGCTGGGGGCAACCGTCACCGCGGCGCAGCAGCAGGCCTATCGACTGGTCGATGCGATCGACTGGCAAGACATGGTCTGCCGCCGCGATATCGGCCATCGCGCCGTGGCCCGCGAACGCGGGCAGGGCTGATTCAGCGTTTCATCGCCTCGAAAAACTGCGCATTGGTCTTGGTGTCCTGCATCTTGTTGATGAGGAACTCCACCGAGGCGAGTTCGTCCATCGGGTGCAGCACCTTGCGCAGAATCCACATCTTCTGAAGCTCGGCCTCGTCGGTCAGCAGTTCTTCGCGACGCGTACCGGAACGGTTGATGTTGATCGCCGGATACACCCGCTTCTCGGCGATCCGCCGATCGAGGTGGATTTCCATGTTGCCGGTGCCCTTGAACTCCTCATAGATGACCTCGTCCATCTTGGAGCCGGTATCGATCAGCGCGGTCGCGAGAATGGTCAGGCTGCCCCCTTCCTCGATATTCCGGGCGGCGCCAAAAAACCGCTTGGGCCGGTGCAGCGCATTGGCGTCCACACCGCCGGTCAGCACTTTGCCGGATGAGGGCACGACGGTGTTGTAGGCGCGGGCCAGGCGGGTGATCGAGTCGAGCAGAATCACCACGTCACGCTTGTGTTCGACCAGCCGCTTGGCCTTTTCGATCACCATTTCGGCCACCTGTACGTGCCGGCTGGCCGGTTCGTCGAACGTCGAGGACACCACCTCGCCGCGGACCGTGCGCTCCATTTCCGTGACCTCTTCCGGGCGCTCGTCGATCAGCAGCACGATCAGGTAGCAGTCCGGCGTGTTCGCGGTGATGGCCGTGGCGATGTTCTGCAGCAGCATGGTCTTGCCGGCCTTGGGCGGCGAGACGATCAAGCCACGCTGGCCCTTGCCGATCGGCGAGACCATATCGATGATCCGCGCGGTGAGGTCTTCCTTGCTGCCGTTACCCTGCTCGAGCTTCAGGCGCTCCTTGGGAAACAGCGGGGTGAGGTTCTCGAACAGCACCTTGTGACGGGCGGCCTCCGGCGGCTCGAAATTGATCTCGCCGACCTTCAGCAGCGCGAAATACCGCTCGCCATCCTTGGGCGGACGAATCAGACCGGAGACAGTATCCCCGGTACGCAGGCTGAAACGCCGGATCTGGCTCGGGGAGACGTAGATGTCGTCCGGCCCGGCGAGGTAGGAACTGTCGGAGGAGCGCAGGAACCCGAAGCCATCCTGGAGGATTTCCAGCACACCGTCGCCGTAGATGTCCTCGCCCTTGCGAGCATGGGCCTTGAGAACGGCGAAAATCATGTCCTGCTTGCGCGAACGGGCGAGGTTCTCGAGGCCCATCTCCGTGGCCATGTCGACCAGCTTCGAGGCCGGCATGGCCTTGAGTTCGGTCAGGTTCATGGCTGCACGGGATTGCGCGAGATCCTCACTGGAGATGATTTCGAGGTCCTCGTTATCCGGAAACTCCTCGCTCATGTGCTGGCCGTGCTCATGGGACTGCGACTGGGGCTTACGCCGCCGCACCTTCTTCTTGCCACCGCTGCGACCGGGCGCGGGACCCTGGCCACCCTCGCCGGCGCCTTTGGGACGATTACGCGGCGTGTTGCCCAGATAGCCCCTCACAGGTGCGATTCCAGAAAATCTTTGAGCTGGGCTTTGGACAGGGCACCCACCTTCTGCGCTTCGACCGTGCCGTCCTTGAACAGGATCAGCGTCGGGATGCCGCGAATACCATAGCGCGGCGGCGTCTGCGGGTTCTCGTCGATGTTGAGCTTGGCCACCGTCAGACGGTCTGCGAACTCGTTCGCAACCTCGTCGAGCATCGGTGCGATCATCTTGCAGGGACCGCACCATTCGGCCCAGAAATCCAGCAGCACGGGGCGATCCGCCTTGAGCACATCCTGCTCGAAAGACGCATCACTGGTATGCACAATGCGATCACTCACTCGTAGGCTCCTTGCGATGTCAGCTGGCGTGTTGTCGTGTTCATTTTTCGGGATGGGGGGTTCCAGTTGCCGAGTGGCAACCTGGTCTGGCCGGTTTCCGGCTTTGCAGCGGGAGGTGTGACGCGGCCCGGTTAATCAGGCACAATATTCGAGCTTTATCAAGCGCGTTCCGTCTATCGCCGTCGGCGTGCTCGGGATTGTCTGCTTTCGGAGGGCGGCGACGGGCGTCACCGTAGTTGCCTTTATTTTGACCCCGCCACAGGCCAATTTGCAAGCGTCTGCCGCGGACTTGTGAAATCTGGAGTTCCATGTCCGATCATCATCTCAGCGAACTGGCCTACAGCGAGCTGCCCCTGCACGAGTCGGTCGCCGCGGGCATCCGCGATGCCGGGTTCACCCATTGCACCCCGATCCAGGCCCGCACCCTGCCCATCGCGCTGGCCGGCAAGGATGTTGCCGGCCAGGCCCAGACCGGCACCGGCAAGACCGCGGCGTTCCTGGTCGCCGCCTTCAACCGGCTGATGCAGCGTCCGCCCCCGGAGAACCAGCGCGGCCCCCGGGTACTGGTCCTGGCGCCGACCCGGGAACTGGCGGTGCAGATCCACGCCGATGCCACCACGCTTGCGCGCCACACGGGATTGCACGTCTGCATTGCCCATGGCGGCACGGACTACGACAAGCAACGCGATGCCATCACGGCCGGTGTAGACGTGCTGATCGGCACGCCGGGCCGGGTCATCGATTATTTCAAGCAGGGGGTGTTCGATCTGCGCAGCGCCGAGGTCATGGTGCTGGATGAGGCCGATCGGATGTTCGACCTCGGGTTCATCAAGGATATCCGCTATGTGATGCGCCGTCTGCCGCCGGTCGAGCAGCGCCTGTCCATGCTGTTCTCGGCGACGCTCTCGCATCGTGTGCTCGAACTGGCCTACGAGCACATGAACGATCCCGAACTGATACGCATCGAACCGGAAAAAGTCACGGCCGACCGGGTCCGACAGGTCATCTACTACCCGTCCAACGAGGAGAAGCTGCCGCTGCTGGTCGGCCTGCTCCGCAAGCTCGACACCCCGCGGTCGATGGTGTTCGTCAACACCCGCCGGGAGGCCGAGTTCCTGCGCGATCAGCTGGTGGCCAATGGCATCGAGGCCGAGGCGCTTTCCGGCGATGTACCGCAGAACAAGCGACTGCGCATGCTGCGCGACTTCCAGGCCGGCAAGGTGCCGGTACTGATCGGCACCGACGTGGCCTCGCGCGGACTCCACGTCCCCGAAGTCAGCCATGTCTTCAACTATGACCTTCCGCAGGACGCCGAAGATTACGTGCACCGCATCGGCCGCACGGCACGCGCGGGCGCCGCGGGCGATGCCATCAGCTTCGGTTGCGAGCGCTATGTGATGTCGCTGCCGGAAATCGAAGCGTATATCGGCAACCGAATCCCGGTAGGCACCGTCGAGCCTGACGTGCTCGCGGAGGTACGCCGTACGCCCCGACCGCGGCGACGCAACACCAGCGAAAGCGGCCCGGGCGGACGCTCGGGCGGCCGGGACCGGGAACGCTCCCGCCCGCCGGCAAGACGCAGCGCGGGGGATGCAGGTAAACCGGCAGGGCGGGTCGCCGATGCGCCGAAACCCCCTGCCAGTGAGCCGGCAGCCGCCGCTGAAGAGGCCGCGGGCAGCGAGGCGGACGGGCAGAGCGCACCCGCCAAGAAACGCCGCCGGAGACGTCGACGCCCGCCCGCTGACCCACAGGGGTAGACGACCATCGCCGCGCAGCCGCCGGCCGCAGGCCTGGCCCCGCTGGATGACGTCGTCGCGCTGTGCCGGAAGGCCGGCGACGCGATCATGGCGGTGTACCGTGCCGGCTTCTCGGTCGAGACCAAGCACGATGACAGCCCGGTCACGGAAGCCGATCTCCGCGCCCACCACGTGCTGCTCGAGGGCCTTGCGGCGCTCGGCGACCTGCCGATCCTCTCAGAGGAAGGCGTCGAGGCCATCACCCCGGAAGAGCGGCTCTCCTGGCGGCGCTACTGGCTGGTCGATCCCCTCGACGGCACCCGTGAATTCGTCAACCGGCGTGACGAGTTCACGGTGAACGTGGCGCTGATCGAAGATCACAGGCCCCGCCTGGGGGTGGTTCATCTCCCGGTGACCGGCGAGAGCTGGTGGGGCATCCCCGGCCACGGGGCAGGCCGCCTCACGGCCTCCGGTCAGCACACGTCGATCCAAGCCGCCGGGCGCGCGGCCTCGCCCGTGCGGGTGCTTGGCAGCCATAGCCATCGCGACCGCTTCCTGGGTGATTACCTCGAGGCTCTCGGCCCTCACACCCTGCACACCGCCGGCAGCTCACTGAAATTCTGCCGCATCGCCGAGGGCGTCGCCGACCTCTATCCTCGCTTCGGCCCCACCGCGGAGTGGGACACGGGCGCCGGCCAGGCCGTCGCCGAGGCAGCCGGGGCGCACGTCATCGATCTCGACGGCCAGCCGCTGCGCTACAACACCGCGCCGGGCCTGCGGAACGGGTTTTTCCTGGTCTACGCCGATTCGCGGCGCGACTGGTTGGCACAAGTGCCCCAACACGCCCGGGACGCAGGTCGGCGTGGACCATGACATTGAGCCTGTCCACGCTGCTGCTCATGCTCGGCGTGCTTGCTGCCGCCGCGTTCTGGTATGACACCATGCGGGTGCGCGAGGCGGCCAACCGGGTCGCGGCCAGCACCTGCCAGCGCCAGGGTCTCCAGCTGCTCGATGGGACGGTGTCCCTGGCGTCGCTGCGCCCGCGTCTGGCTGCGGGCGGGCTGCGTATCGAGCGCACCTATGTTTTCGACTACACCGTCGATGGAGTGCTGCGCGCCAGCGGGTTTATCATCATGCTCGGACGACGGCTGCAGCATGTGGGCATGACGCGGCGCAACTGAGCCGCAGCGGCCCGCCGGGCTGCACCAGAACGGGAGTCGACATGGGCGGCAACATCGATACCGAGCATTTCAAGCGCCTTGAGCGCTTGCGCGAGCTCAGGATTGCCCATGGCGACCTCGACCAGGTCATCGACCACCTGTCGCATGACCCACAGGTTGATCAGCTCATGCTGCGGCGACTGAAGAAGCGCAAGCTCCAGCTCAAGGATGCGATCACCCGTCTCGAGAGCGGCCTCATTCCCGACCTCAACGCCTGAACCGGCCCCACAGCCGCACGTGTTCAGGCTGCCGCGTCGTGCTCGTCATCCGGCTCCACCGTAGCCTGCGGAGTCTCCAGCGAGATCACCTGCTGCAATGACTGGCGAATCTGCGCACCGAGGATCTGCCGTGCGTCCTCATCGACCGCCCGCAGGGCCTCGTCAAAATGCAGGCGATTGTCCGCATCGACCCTGATCACCCCCTGTGCTCTCAGCCCGTCGACAAACTGCGACAGCACCGCGCGATCGAAGAAGTCCGGGGAGTGCAGTTCGAACACCAGCGACAGCCGCTCGGCCACCTGCTGGGCAAGATCCAGCAGTTCACTGCGCCGCAGACGCCCCGGGCCGGCCTGCAGCAGCAGGGCAATCACCAGGTAGTAGCGCTGCAGTGTCGGCATCATCGACTGCCCGAGCACCAGCAGCTGGGCCGTCGACGCGGAACCCGCGCGGGCCCGGCTCCAGATCCGTCCGTTGCGCCCGGCGCGCAGCAGCCCGGCGTCGGCCATCGCCGCCAGCGTCTCGTTCAGCGCGCGGCGCAGCCCCCGCCGGTCCCAGGGCAGCCGCAGTTCACCGGCGACGTAGGGATAGACCAGGCGGATGAGCCGTCGGATGCGGCGCAGGCCGAGACTGCGATGATTCATGTAGCAACAGGCCACCAGACCGTGCAGCGCGAGCAGGTGCTGCACATTGTTGCGGAAGTAGGTCGCCAGCACCGCACGGCGCTCATCCATGTGAATCACATCGCCAAGCGGATGCGCATGTCTGAGCACGAGACCGAGGTGCTCCGCACGTTCGATCATCGCCGGCGCATCGAGCGAGCGCAGGCGAGCAGCCATCGACCAGGGCGCGCGGCCGAGCAGCTGCCGGCAGAGCTCGAGCTGGACCGCGAGCTCGCGCTCCACCATCGACTGCTTGGGCATGGCGAGCAGCACCAGGGCGACGAGGTTGACCGGGTTGGGCACCGCCGCGGCATTGATCCGCACCAGAATGTCCCGTCCCAGCTCGTCGACCAGCGCGCTCAGCCAGGCGGGCCGGCTGTCCAGGGAGAACTCGAGGCTTCGCCAGTCCGGCCGATGACGGTTCAGCAGGGCGGTCAGCTTGATCGGTTCACCGACCGACACCTGCACCCTGCCAAACTGTTCACGCAGGGTGCGCAGCGAACGGATGAGACCGAGCACCGATTCTTTCTTCTTGCCCTGGCCTGAGAGTTCGGTGAGATAACTCTGGCCTTCGACCAGCTTTTCATAGCCGAAGTACACCGGCACGAAGGCAATCGGGCGTACCGGCTGACAGAGATAACTGTGCACGGTCATCGAGAGCATGCCGGCACGATGCGGCAGCGGCCGTCCCGTGCGGCTGCGCGTACCCTCGATGAAATACTCGATCGGGTGCCCCCGGCTGAGCATCGCGGAGAGATAGCCGCGGAACATCGCGGTGTAAAGCGCGTTGCCGGCAAAACTCCGGCGGATGAAGAAGGCCCCGGCCCGGCGGAGCATCGGTCCGATCATGGGCAGGTTGAGATTGATGCCTGCAGCGATGAACGGAATGGCCAGGCCCTGCTTGTACACCACATACGACAGGATCATGTAGTCCATGTGGCTGCGATGACAGGGCACGTAGACCAGCGTATGGTCCCGCGCGGCGTCGCCGAGACGTTCGACCTGGTGGAGCTCGATGCCGTCGTAGAGGCGGGTCCAGAGCCAGGTCAGCAACTTTTCGAACAGCAGGATTGCAGGGTAGGAGTAGTCCGCGGCGATTTCCAGACCATAGCGGCGCGCCCGTTCGCGCACGCGCCCATGGCGCTGCCCGGTCGCAGCCACCTCGTCATCGATGGCCTGACGGACGGGGCCCGTGGTCAGCAACTGGGCCACCAGGCTGCGACGGTGCGAGAGATCCGGACCAATGACCGCCGCGCGGACATTGCGGAAATGGGTCCGCAGCAGTCGCGACGCACGACGGACCGCGAGCTCCTCACGCACCTGACCGGCCATGAGGTCGCGCAGCGACATCGGCTGGCCGAACTGCACCAGCACATTGCGCCCGTGCAGCAGAAACACCAGCATCCGGCGCAGCCGCCCGGCCAGGCCCCACTGCTCCGCGAACAGCAGCTTGAGCCAGGAGTCCTCACGCGCCGGCGCACGGCCCCAGAAGACCGCCACCGGCACCAGCATCACCTCCGCGCCCGGGTCGGCCAGCAGGCCAGCCACCAGCCGCCTCAGTCGCGGCGAGGCCTCGGGCAGGGGGCGGCGCACGAGACGGTCACGGTAGCGCCGCACCCCGAAAACATTCCATGAGGTCCCGAGCAGCAGCTCGGTGCCGGGGCGG
This sequence comes from Gammaproteobacteria bacterium, assembly GCA_007693855.1. Taxonomy (GTDB): domain Bacteria; phylum Pseudomonadota; class Gammaproteobacteria; order Steroidobacterales; family PWYM01; genus PWYM01. The sequence continues at coordinate 43,082 of RECU01000054.1, forward strand.
AGCAGCGCATGCCGCTGACAGGCCGCATCGAGCAGAGCCTCGTCGAGCAGGAGCTCATTCTCCAGCACGTAGCAGATTCCCGTCGACGGGATACCCAGCCGCTCGGGCTCCGGTGGTGCCACGCTGAAGCGCACCCAGAGTTTGGCCAGTCCACGCAACAGGCCGCGCCAAGGCGCGGCGATCGTCTCCAGCCAGCGCAAGCTTCGGCCCCTCCTCTCCCGCAGTAATGGCAGTCCCGATCGGCAATGGTATCAATACCGGAAGCCCGACCGTGGCTTTCCGGCACCCCCGGCAACAGGTATCGTGGCCGGATGGTTGTGACACGATTGCCGCCCCCCGCGCAGGCGGCGCTGTTCCTGGACGTCGACGGTACCCTGCTGGAGCTTGCCCCCCGGCCGGATGAGGTGGTCGTCACTGCCGCGACGAAAGCGCTGCTCGAGCAGTGCAGTCGGCGGCTGGCTGGTGCCCTGGCGCTGATCAGCGGTCGACCACTTGCGGATCTCGATCAACTGTTCCGTCCATTACGCCTGCCCGCGGCCGGCGTACATGGCCTGCAACGGCGCGATGCGCGTGACCAGGCACACCACACCCCCCCGCCGCCGGGCTGGCATGACCGCCTGGCGCCCCGACTCCAGGCGTTCGCGCGGGAGCACGCAGGCATCGTTGTCGAAGACAAGGGACATGCCATCGCCCTCCACTATCGCCGCGCGCCCGCAGCGGCCGAAGCCGCGCTTGCCCTGGCCGAGGGGGTCGCGGCTGAACTCGGACCGGAGACGCGTCTGCTCCGTGGCAAAATGGTGCTGGAGTTCATGCCTGCCGGCAGCGACAAGGGACGCGCCATCGAGGCGTTCATGGGCGAGTCACCCTTTCGCGCGCGCGTCCCGGTGTTCATCGGTGACGACGTGACTGACGAGGCTGGTTTCAACGTGGTCAACGCCATGGGTGGCCTGACCGTCAGGGTGGGCGCGATCGAACACAGCCAGGCGCGTTACGCGTTGCCTGATGTAGCAGGGGTGCATGCATGCCTGCGACAGTGGCTGAGCTGACCATTATTTCCCGGCACGGAGGCCATCAATGCCCGACCTGAACCTTGCAGTCATCGGCAACTGCCAGATCGCCGCCCTGCTGGACAGCCAGGCCCGGATCACCTGGTGCTGCCTGCCGCGGATGGACAGCGACCCGGCGTTCTGCTCGCTGCTGAACGACCAGCCAGCCCCGGAGTTCGGCAGCTATGAGGTCCACCTGCATGACATGGTGGCAAGCGAGCAGCACTACGAAACCAACACCGCAGTGCTGGTCACCACCCTGCGTGACAGCCATGGCGGGGCGATCCGCATCCGCGATTTCGCGCCGCGCTATCAGCAGTTTGGCCGTCATTTCCGACCGGTGATGCTGGTGCGCATGATCGAGCCACTGTCGGGCACGCCGAGAATCCGCGTGCGCCTGCGCCCCGCGCAGGACTGGGGTGCGACGCGTCCGGCCACCACCTTCGGCAGCAATCACATCCGCTTCGTCTCCCCTGGCTTCACGCTGCGCCTGACCACCGACGGTCCGATCAGCGCCATTCTCGAGGAATACGAGTTCGTCCCTGAAGGGCCACTGCATCTGCTGCTCGGGCCGGATGAGACCCTGACCGACAACCCCGGACAAAGCGCCTGGCACATGCTGCGCGAGACCCGCAGCTACTGGCAGAACTGGGTGCGCTCGCTGGCGATCCCCTTCGAATGGCAGGACGCGGTCATCCGCGCGGCCATCACCCTGAAGCTCTGCGCGTACGAAGACACCGGCGCCGTGCTGGCAGCCCTGACCACCTCGATTCCCGAGGCCGCCCACAGCGGGCGCAACTGGGACTACCGCTACTGCTGGCTGCGTGACAGCTACTTCGTGGTCCACGCGCTGAACCGGCTGGGCGCCACCAAGACCATGGAGGCCTATCTCCGCTACATCATCAACGTCGCCTCCGGCATGGACGAAGACCAGGGCCTGCAGCCACTGTACGGCATCAGCGGCCAGTCGCGGCTGCTCGAGCGGCAGGTCACGAGCCTGCCCGGCTATCGGGGCATGGGGCCGGTGCGGGTCGGCAACCAGGCCTGGGAGCAGGTCCAGAACGATGTCTACGGCGCCGTGGTGCTTTCCTCGGCGCAGGTGTTCTTCGATCGCCGCCTGCCCGCCAACAGCAAGCAGGCGACCTTCGAGATGCTGCAGCGGCTGGGCGAGCAGGCCGCTCGGCGCTTCGACCAGCCCGACGCCGGCCTGTGGGAATACCGCGGCCGGCAACGGGTCCACACCTTCTCGGCAGTCATGTGCTGGGCGGCCTGCGATCGCCTCGCGCGGATCGCCGCCGTACTCGATCAGCCCGAACTGGCGAGACACTGGCAGACCCGCGCATCCAGGATCCATACCGAGATCTGCGCCCGGGCCTGGGACGAACGCCAGCAGAGTTTCACCGAGAGTTTCGGCCGTCCGGAAATGGACGCAAGCCTGCTGACGCTCCATGAGCTCGGCTTTCTGCGGGCCGACGACCCCAGGTTCAGAGGTACGCTGCGCGCCATCGAGAGCCAGCTGCGGCGCGGCAAGTTCCTGTTCCGCTACGGCGCCGCCGACGATTTCGGCATGCCCGAGAACGCCTTCAACATCTGTACGTTCTGGTACATCAACGCGCTGGCCGCGACCGGCCGCCGCGAGGAGGCGCGCGAACTGTTCGAAAACATGCTCGCCCACCGCAACCCGCTCGGGCTGCTGTCGGAGGATATCGATCCGGCAACCGGCGAGCTGTGGGGCAATTTCCCGCAGACCTACAGCATGGTCGGTATCATCAACGCGGCAATGCGTCTCAGCCGGCCGTGGGAAGAGGCGTTCTGAGGCAGCCGCGGTAACGGGAGCACGGATGACGGGCAGACTGATCGCGGTATCCAACCGGGTGGCCATCCCGCGGGGCGGCCAGGCTGCCGGCGGGCTGGCCGTGGGCGTGCTGGCCGCGCTGCAGGAGCACGGTGGTATCTGGTTCGGCTGGGACGGCAAGACCACCGACAGCGAGCCCCACGACGCGAGATTGCAGACCGCCGGCAACGTCACCTACGCCACCATCAACCTCAACGCCACCGAGTTCGACGCCTATTACAACGGCTTCAGCAACGAGACGCTGTGGCCGCTGTTTCATTTCCTGCTCGGGTTCTTCCGTTACAACCGGCATAATTTCGAGGCCTACCTGCGGGTCAATGCGCTGTTTGCCCGCAAGCTGGTGCCGCTGCTGGAACCCGACGATATCCTCTGGATCCACGATTACCACCTCATCCCGCTGGCCGCCGAACTGCGCCGGGCCGGCGTGACCCAGCCCATCGGCTTTTTCCTGCATGTCCCCTTTCCGAGTTTCGACGTGCTGCGCGCGCTGCCGGTGCACGAGCATCTGCTGCGGTGTCTGTGCAGCTATGATGTCGTCGGCTTCCACACGCAACGCGACCTGCGCGCCTTCCAGGAATGCATTGCCCAGCCGCAGATCGGCGGCCACATCCTCACCGATGGACGCATACGGGCCGGGGAGCGGACACTGCGCGCCGACGTCTTTCCGATCGGTATCGATGTCGACACCTGCGCCAGGCTCGGCATCGAGAACGCCGACAAGAAACCCGTGCAGCGGCTGCGTCAGAGTCTGCTGGGGCGACGCATGATCATGGGCGTCGACCGGCTGGATTACAGCAAGGGTCTGCCCGAGCGCTTCCGGGCCTACGAGCGGCTGCTGGAACATTACCCCGGCAACCGCGGTGATGTGGTGCTGCTGCAGATCGCCCCGCCGACCCGTACCGGCGTACGCACCTATGCGGAAATCCGCGAGGAACTCGAACGTATCGCCGGCCACATCAACGGGCGCTTCGCGGAAATCGACTGGGTGCCGGTGCGCTACCTCAACCGTGGCTTCGATCGCGGCATGCTGATGGCGCTGTACCGCGAAGCGCGCGTCGGCCTGGTCACCCCGGTGCGCGACGGCATGAACCTGGTCGCCAAGGAATACGTCGCGGCACAGGATCCCGACGATCCGGGGGTTCTGGTGCTCTCGACACTGGCCGGCGCCGCCTTCGAACTTGAGCAGGCGGTGCTGATCAATCCCTACGATACCGACGGGGTCGCCGAAGGCATCCAGACGGCGCTGGAAATGTCGCTGGTCGAGAGACGCGAGCGCCACGCAGCGATGCTCGAGGTCCTGCGGCGCAACGATATCGAGGCCTGGCGAACACGCTTCGTCGGCGCGCTGGAGGACATGCGGGAGCGAAGCGGGCCATGCTCGACCTGATCGCCGACATTGGCGGCACCAACACGCGCTGCGCACTGGTCGACGGCGGCCGGGTGACCGCGGTGCGGGAACTGGCCAACCGCCGCTTCTCCGGGCTGACCGAGGCGCTGGTGCATTACCTGGCCGAGGTCGGCAGACCGGCACGGCTGCGCCATGCGGCGTTGTGTGTCGCCGGCCCGGTGCTCACCGACCAGGTCACGATGGTCAACATAGACTGGGCGTTCTCACGGGCACGGCTGGCGCGCACCCTCGGGGTGGAGCGGCTGCATGTGGTCAACGATTTCACGGCGCTGGCCTGGGCGCTGCTGCGGTTGAAACCGCAGGATCTGCTGGCCCTGGGCCAGGGCCTGGGCGACCCGCGCAGCCCCCGGATCGTCCTCGGGCCGGGCACCGGCCTGGGCACGGGCCTGCTGGTGCCCTGCGACGATGGAGGCTGGAGTGCGGTGGCCGCCGAGGGCGGACATGTCACGCTGGCGGCGGCTGACGAGCAGGAGGCGGCGGTGATCGCCGAGGCACGACGCGAGTATGGACACGTCTCCGCCGAGCGCCTGGTATCAGGCCCTGGACTCGCGCTGCTCTACCGAATGCTGGCACGGGTGGAGGGTCGCAGCGCCGAGACGCTGACCCCGGCGGACATCACCTCACTTGCGCTGCGTGGCGACGCGCACGCGGACGCCGCACTGGAGATGTTTCTGCGGATGCTGGCGACGGTCGCGGGCAATCTCGCGCTGTCCACCGGCGCGCGCGGGGGCGTATACCTCGCCGGCGGCATCCTGCCGCGCATGACAGAGCGGCTGCAGCGGTCGGGCTTTCGTGAGCGCTTCAGCGCCAAGGGGCGGTACCGCGACTATCTCCAGGGCATTCCGCTGTTCCTGATCACCCATGAACACCCGGCGTTCCCCGGGCTGATCCAGTTGCTGGCGAACCGCTGAAAACCTGCGCGACTGACGATCAGGGCAACTGTCCGGCCACCAGCAGGTGTCGATCACTGACCACGCTGACCTTCAGGGTGCCGAGCGCCGCCGCCGCGAGCTGCGCCTCGACTTCCTCGGGGGTGAACGCCGCCAGCAGCGAGTTGAAGAAATCCCGCTTCAGCACCTCAGGCTCATCGCCCGACCAGGTCTCGACCAGGCTGCGCGCCGCCGCGACCGAGGCCGGCCGGTACAGGTCCATCACCAGCACCCGTGTGCCGCTGTGACTGAAGCGCCGCAGCGTGTCCCACAGCACGGCCGGATCATGCAGGTGATGCAGCAGGCTGTTGCTCATGACCAGCTCGTAGTGCCGCGCCGGCAGCATCTCCACGGGCAGGGTGTCGTGCAGCAGCCGAATGCGCCCGGCCAGCTCGGGCGCGCCACCGAGGCGCCGTCGGGCGCAGGCCAGCATCGCCTCCGAGCCGTCCAGCGCGTGGATATCGGCCCCAGGGTGGGCACGGGCGACCCGCAGGCAGATGTCCGCCGGGCCGCAACCGAGATCAAGTACCGGGCCGACCAGCGGGCGCCCGGCAAGCAGCGTGTCGAGGTGTGCCATGAAGGCACTGTTGGCCGACTCGAAATCGGCGGAGGCGTAAGCCTCGGCCTGTTCGCTGTCGTCCATGAGCTCGGGCTCCGGCAGCCGTTCCATCAGCGAGGTCATCAGCGCTCTCCAGGCTGCAGCGAAAGGAGGAATTCCCGGAACAGCACGGCCAGCGTATCGAGGTGATCGAGCAGCCGGTGATCACCCGGCAGCAGATGCAGCGTGCAGCCCGCCTCCCGCGCATAGCGCAGGGCGGCATCGACCGGCACCACCTCGTCGGCCCAGCCATGTACGAGGGTCAGCGGCACTGCCGGGGGCGGTGGCGGGGTTGCTGCGGGATCGTAGCCGGGCATGTACACGGCAGGCGCCAGCAGGAACAGTGCCCGGGCGCGCGCACCCTGCGTCAAGGCCACATGCGCACCCATGCTCGAGCCCACGAGCACGGGCGGGGCGTCACAGGTATCGCACCAGGCGCTGAGCCGCGCCACGCGGGCCGCGACGTCCATGCCGCGGTAGTCCAGCGACTCCACGGGCCAGCCCAGCGCGCGGGCCTCGTCGGCCAGACGACGGATCTTGGTGCCCCACGGCCCACTTTCCTTGCCGTGGGCAAAACAGACGACAGCCTTATCGACGGTCACGTTCGATCTGGCTGCGCACGATTTCGTGCATGCAGGAGCGTTCCGGGTCGTCCTGCTGGTGCAGGCGCTGGGCGATGGGCAGCCAGTCCGACTCCGAGGTGCTGTCGACGAAGTTACCCACCGCCATGGCGAGGTATTCCCGCGGACTCATGTCCCGCTCGGCCGCCGCCTCGCGCACCAGGCTCATCAGCACCTCGTCACCCTCGTGGTGACGGTCGATGAGTTTTTCCGGCGTGGTCTTCAGCGTCTCGAGCAGGTCGGCAAGCATGGGGGTCTCCGTCAGGGCTGGCACCTGTCATTGTACGCGCGCCACCACGCGAACACAGCCGACGCCCCGGACCGCCGCTGACATGGCCCGAACGACGGCCGGTCAGGACGTCTCACCCTCTGCCGGCCAGCGAGCCTCCACCTGCTCCGCCAACACCTCGATCAGCATCCCCCGATAGAAGTCGCGACCGTAGCGGCTGGCCGCATACGCAAGGAAATCCAGCAGCTCCGCCGCGTCGACCGACCAGTCACACGCCGCGAAATGTCCCTGCAGCGCATAGCGGGGGAAGCCGATCAGACCGGCCGAGCGACCGTACAGCGCGGAACGCCGGATCAGCTCGCCGCCGCGGCAGCGGTCAAGCGGCTGTTCGTTGAGGCCGAACAGGTGCAGATAGCCCACCACGAACAGCGCCTGGGGATAATCGGCTGCCACCGCGCGGGCCCGGTGCGGAAAGGCCTTCCGGCCCTGGCCGCTGTAGCCGTACACGCGGGCCAGCTGATAGTTGAGGCGGGGGTTGTGAGGATCGGCGGCCACCGCGGCTTCACAGGCGGGTATCGCCGCGTCGAGATCGACGTCACCCTGCGAGCGACCCTCGGCCACCTTGAAGGGATCGAGCGGATGCGCGGCCAGCTCGTCGCACGCGGTCAGGGTCTGGGAGTGGCCGGAGGGATCGAAGATCTTCGGCGCCCAGGCGACGGCTGCGCTGCTCGTCATCAACAGACCGATTGCTGTTGCCACACGCCATCCGACATCCAGCACGACAAGGTTCCTTTGGGGACTGGGCTTGTATCCGAGTCTATCGGGACAGGGTCAAGCATGCCAAAAGATCTGGCAGCATTGCCGACGGTATACTTCCGACCAAAAGCCCTCCGCTGTCGGGGTTGGCATTCTGGAACGCCATGCTCTCAAGTCTCACTCAGTGGTGGCGCCGCCGTGCCCGCGTCCCGATCCCGGACCCGGTGTGGTCGGCCATCCTCCGCAGCCTGCCGTGGCTCAGAGACCTCGGATCCGACGAGCTGATCAAGCTGCGGGAACTCGCCGAGCGGTTTCTCAAGCACAAGGACATCCTCGGTGCGGGCGGGCTGGTGCTCACCGACGAGATGCGTGCGAGTATCGCCGTACAGGCCTGCGTGCCGATCCTGCACCTCGGACTGGACTGGTACCGGGGCTGGTACAGCGTGGTCGTCTATCCGGACGACTTCATCGCACCGTTCGAGTACACGGATGAAGACGGCGTGGTCCACAGCGGCGAGCGCGAGCTCTCGGGGGAGGCCTGGCCGGACGGTCCGGTCGTCCTGTCCTGGCATGGCGCGCAGGGGAGTGGCTGGGAAACCAGCCTCGGCGGCAACCTTGTGATCCACGAGTTCGCTCACAAACTGGACATGCAGAACGGCGATGCCAACGGACTGCCGCCGCTGCATGCCGGCATGTCGATCAAGACCTGGCGCGACAGTTTCACCGCGGCCTATGAGGACTTCTGCAACCGCGTCGCCCACCATGACGACTGGCTCGCCTTCGACGCCTACGCCGCCGAAGACCCAGGCGAATTCTTCGCCGTGACCAGCGAGTGGTTCTTCACCGACCCGCGGGCACTGCGCGCGCAGTACCCGGCGGTCCACGATCAGCTGGCTGCCTTCTACCGACCGCAAGGCCGCAGCCGACCATGAGCGCGCGCACCGAGACGCGCGACGCGCCTGGCCGCTGGGCATTCTGGATCGACCGCGGCGGCACGTTCACCGACATCGTCGCCCGCCGGCCGGACGGCGTGATCGAGACCCTCAAACTGCTGTCCGAGGATCCCGCGCGGTATCGGGACGCGGCCGTCGCCGGCATCCTGCGCCTGCTCGAGCGCCATCCCGGACTGCCACGGACCATCGACAGCGTGCGCATGGGCACGACGGTCGCGACCAACGCGCTGCTGGAGCGCCGGGGAGAGCCCTGCGCCCTGGTCATCACCCGGGGCTTTGCCGATGCGCTGGAGATCGGCGATCAGCAACGTCCGGAGCTGTTTGCGCTGGAAATCATCAAGCACCAGCCGCTGCCCGAGCGGGTGATCGAGGCCGACGAGCGCCTGGCCGCCGATGGCGGCGTGGTCCGACCACTCGACGCTGACGCCTTGCGACAGGCCCTGGGACGCGTGCGTGCTCAGGGCATCGATGCGCTGGCCATCGTGCTGCTGCACGCGGATCGCCATCCCGGGCACGAGCGCGAAGCCGCGGCCGTGGCGCAGGCTGTGGGGTTTTCCCAGATCTCGGTGTCGCACGAGGTCAGCCCCCTGATGAAGCTGGTGCCGCGGGGTGAGACCACCTGCGTCGACGCCTACCTCTCGCCGGTGCTGCGACGCTATGTCGACCAGGTGCTGGCCGGACTCGATGGCCTGCTCCCGGCCGAGCGGCTGCTGTTCATGCAAAGCCATGGCGGCCTCACACGCGCCCGCAGCTTCCAGGGCAAGGACAGCATTCTCTCCGGGCCGGCCGGCGGCGTGGTGGGCATGGCCGAGACGGCGCGCATCGCCGGTCTGGCGCGGGTCATCGGCTTCGACATGGGCGGCACGTCGACAGACGTCTCGCTCTACGCCGGCGAATTCGAGCGGACCATGAACGCAGTGATCGCCGGTACGCGGGTACGCGCACCGATGCTCCGGATCCACACCGTCGCCGCCGGCGGTGGCTCGGTGATCCGCTGGCGCCAGGGACGGCTGCAGGTGGGGCCGGAGTCTGCCGGCGCGCGGCCGGGGCCGGCCTGCTATCGCAACGGCGGGCCGCTCACCGTGACGGACTGCAACGTCCTGCTGGGGCGCATCCAGGCCGCCCATTTTCCGCAGGTTTTCGGCCCGGCAGGTGATCAGCCCCTCGACGCCGAGCGCGTCAGAGACGCCTTCACCGCGCTGGCCCGGACCGTCAGCGACGAGGGCGGCCAAGCGGTGTCTGCCGAGGCGCTCGCCGAAGGCGCCCTGGCCGTGGCGGTGGAGAACATGGCCAGCGCCATCAAGCAGATCTCGACCCAGCGGGGACATGACGTCAGCCGCTTCGCGCTGTGCGTCTTCGGCGGTGCCGGGGGACAGCATGCCTGCCGGGTCGCCGATGCGCTGGGGATGCGCGAGGTGTTCATCCATCCGTTGGCCGGGGTGCTCTCGGCGTACGGCATGGGCCTGGCGGATGTGCGCGTCACCCGGGAGCGCACGGCCGAACTGCCACTGGCCCCTGGGCAGGCTGCCGCCCTCAGGCAGCTGCTCGCCACGGTGGCCGCAGATGCCAAAGCGGCGCTCGACGCCCAGGACATGGCCTTTGCCGACCGTGAACTCAGACAGCGGCTGCTGCTGCGCCTTGCCGGCAGCGATACCAGCCTGCCCGTGGCGGTCGCCGAGCCCCTGTCGATCGAGGACGCCTGCGAGGCGTTTCATCTCGCCCATGCTCGCCGCTTCGGATTCCGTGACGAAACCAGGGCGCTGGTGGTCGAGAGCGTGCAGGTCGAGGCGATCGGGCGCATGGCCCGGCGCGGGGAACCGCAGCTCGCGCCGGCCACCTGCCCCGCCGAAGCACTGGGCCACTATCCCGTCTGGTGCGGCGAGGCTTGGCGGGAGACACCGTTTTTCGAGCGTGCGGCACTGGCACCGGGCATGCAGCTGACGGGCCCGGCGGTGATCGTCGAGCGCACGGCCACCACGGTGATCGAGGAGGGCTGGAGTGCCGAGGTGAATGACTGGGGGCACCTGCGGCTGCGCCGTGAGCAGGCGACCGGACGCCGCCATGCCGATCCGGCGCGCGCGGATCCCGTGGTGCTCGAGATCTTCAATCGCCTGACCATGCATGTGGCCGAACAGATGGGGGTGGTCCTGGAGAACACCGCACAGTCGGTGAACATCAAGGAGCGGCTGGATTTCTCCTGCGCGCTGTTCGATGCCGCCGGCAGGCTGGTGGCCAATGCACCGCATATGCCCATCCACCTCGGATCGATGGGGGAGAGCGTCGAGGCCGTGCGCAGGCAGCGCGGCCCGCAGGTCGCCCCGGGCGACGCCTACCTGCTGAACGACCCCTACCACGGCGGCACTCATCTCCCCGACATGACCGTGGTCTCGCCGATGTTCCTGCCCGGCGACACGCAGCCGGCGTTCTGGGTGGCCTCGCGCGCCCACCATGCCGATGTCGGCGGCACGACACCGGGCTCGATGCCCCCGGACAGTCGGCATATCGACGAGGAAGGCGTGCTGTTCGATGTCTTCGCGCTGGTGCAGGACGGGCAGTTTCGCGAACACGCGCTGCTCGAGCGGCTCGCCGCCGGACGCTGGCCGGCGCGCAACCCGCGGCAGAATGTCGCCGATCTCAAGGCCCAGCTGGCCGCCAATGCGCGCGGTATCGCCGAACTCGGCCAGATGCTCGACACCTGGGGCGTGGCCACGGTGCGGGCCTACATGGAGCACATCCGGGCGAACGCGGCCGCCGCGGTGCGCGAGGTCATCGGGCGGCTGGGCCATGGCCGCTTCGAACTCGACATGGATGGCGGCGAGCGCATCGTGGTGAGCGTACGCGTCGATGCGCAGGCCGGCACCGCCACGGTGGATTTCACCGGCACCTCGGCGCAGAGCCCACGGAACTTCAATGCCCCCGCAGCCGTCGCCAAGGCCGCCGTGCTGTATGTCTTCCGCTGTCTGGTGCGCGAGGCCATTCCGCTGAATGCCGGCTGCCTCGAACCCATCACGATCATCAATCCGCCGGGCAGCCTGCTCCACCCCGCACCCCCGGCGGCCGTGGTCGCCGGCAATGTCGAGACCTCGCAGTGCGTCACCGATGCGCTGTTCGGCGCCCTCGGTGTGCTCGCCGGCTCGCAGGGCACGATGAACAATCTCACGTTCGGCAATGGCGACTACCAGTATTACGAGACGCTGTGCGGCGGCGCCGGCGCTGGCGCCGGCTTTCCGGGGGCCAGCGCCGTGCATACCCACATGACCAATTCCCGACTGACGGACCCCGAGGTGCTGGAATTCCGCTACCCGGTGCGCCTCGAGGAGTTTGCCGTGCGGCGCGGCTCAGGCGGTGCCGGCAGACAGCCGGGCGGGGATGGCATCCTCCGGCGCCTGCGCTTCCTGGTGCCGATGTCGGCAGCCATCCTGTCGAACAACCGCCGCACCGGCGGTTTCGGGCTGGCGGGCGGCGAGTCAGGCCAGGCTGGCGTCAATCGCGTGATTCGGGCCAGCGGCGAGACACGCCTGCTGCCCGCCTGTGCGGCCATCGAGATGGCGCCGGGCGACGCCCTGGAAATCGCCACGCCGGGCGGCGGCGGCTATGGTCCGCCGCCCGCTACTCGACGATCCTGATGCCTTTCCAGAAGGCCACACGGCCGCGGATTTCGCCGGCGGCAGACAGCGGTTCCGGGTAATACCAAGCGGCGTCCTCGTTGACCGCACCGTTCACGGCGACGTGATAGTAATGCGCAGTGCCCTTCCACGGGCAGAATGAGGTGGTCGGCGAGTCCTTCAGGAAGTGGCGGCGCAGCGAGTAGCGCGGAAAGTAGTGATTGCCTTCGATCACCAGGGTGTCATCACTCTCGGCGATGATCGCATCGTGCCAGATGGCCTTCATCGACTCCCCCGACGGACGCCTCGCATGACTCTCTGCGCGACCGTCAATACGTAAAACTACCTAGCAACGGACGATAGCACAGTCGCCGCGCGGCGCGCGACCCGGAGAGGGTCAGACGGCGAGCGAGAGGCTGCGGGTCAGGGGCATGGCGCTGATGCGCGTCCCGGCGGGCCGTTGACCGACACTGAAGATCAGAAATTCTCCGGGGCGGCTAAGCGCCAGGCCGATCAGGATATTGAACTGCGGCTCGCCGCTGCGGCCTTTCGACTGGGTTTGGGCATCGCACTTGACGAACCAGGACTGTTCGGGGGCCAGCCCGGCAAACGCCCCCTGCTCATGCAGCTGCTGCAGGAAAGCCGACACCTGATGCCGGATCCGCGCCCACAGCACCGGGTCGTTCTGCTCGAACACCAGCCAGCGGGTGGACCGCGCCACGGCCTCCAGCACGAACAGCACCAGCCGTGTTCGGGTCAGCGACTGCCACTCGGGGACGCTGGCGGTCGCGCCGGCCAGGGTGACGTCGCCGCGGAACACCACACCGCCCCCGGCGGTCCGCGCAAGCACGTTCAGCCCACGCTGGTGCAGACGCTGCGCCTCGGTCGGTGCCACATCCTCCGCCGGCAACCAGCCGCCTCGCAGCAGACCGGTCTGCGAGTCGAGCCCGCGCCAGATGCCGGCGCTGGCGTCCTTGCGCGCCAGCATCCCGGCGATGGCACCACTGGCGGGCATCGGCCGCCCGTGACCCTCGCCGCGACGACGCACCCAGGGGTAGTAGCTCACCACATGGCTGCTGGCGAACCCGAGCCGCTCGGCGCCGGCCCGCGCGCTGGCGGCATCACCCCAGGCCTGCGGTGGATCGATCAGCAGGACCATCGAGCGCTGACGACAGAAGCGCTCGGCGGCCACCAATGCGGTCAGACCCAGATCGCGCCCGGGAGAGGGCGGCGGCAGACACAGCATCGACAGCTCATCGCAGCCGGCCAGGGCGAACAGTCCTGTGTGTTCGGTGGCCGAGCCTACCAGGTCGTAGTCGCAGAGATCCTCGCCATCGTGACCGTCCGGACGGATATCGATATAGCTGACCACGCCGCCCGGAGCACTGGACACGGTGCGTTCAGGCCGCTGCGTGGGACAGGACCCGGCCAGGCGAAGCATCGCCGACCCCGCCAGCACGTCAGCGACATGGTCCTCGTCACCAGGCTTCACGCTGAGGCGGCGAAAGATCTCCTGGTCGATGACCCGGCGGGGCTGCTCATCGCTCAGGCGCTGGATGACCAGATTGAAGCGCAGCGGGTCATCTTCCACGCGATCGTGATCCACCGAGATGCGCAGGTGCTCATGGCGCCCGGGATCACGTGCCCGCAGCACCAGGCGGCTGTCGCCGGCAGGCAGATGCAGGGTGGCACAACTCGCGCCGCTGGCGACCCGCACCACCACCGCCCGCTGTCCGCCGTGCTCGAAGAACTGACTGACGGCGTGACCTAGCCAGGACCAGGCCGTGGTCGGTCCGAAGATGCGCTGGAAGTCTGCGGGATGCGAGATCGCGATGGGGGTATGCAGCGGACCCCGCCGCGCGCGGCCGACGAACGCCACCACCGAGGGCCGGCTGACCGGGATGGGCTGGCCCGGCGCCGGGTGCTCCCCGACGGTCATCCCCGTGTTCCAGGTCTCGAGCGATCCAGCGTCCATGATGCCCTGAGCCGCAAATCAGGCCATCATACCAGTGCTTGTGCCGCTTGCAGCCTCAACCACAACATATTGGGCCGCGCGGTCAGATTGACGCGGCGTCAGCCCAGCAGCAGGCGCAGCCAGACCACCAGCAGCACCAGCGAGGCCACCGCACTCAACTGCAGGCGCAACCGGACGTACCAGCGGGCGAGAATGCGCTTGCCCGGCACCATCCATTCATACAGCCACCAACCCACGAAACCGGCCAGCAGCACGAGCAGCGCCGGCGCGGACTCCGGGCCGGCGAGCAGCGCGACCCAGCCGACCAGTGCCGGCAGCACCGACAGGCCGAGCATGAGTCTGGCCTTGAGCGGGCGCACGGGCCCCGCCAGCGCCACCCCCCAGTGAACCGCGCCGACGAAAGCCAGGATGACTGCGGCATAGCTCGCGACGAAAAACACCGGATCGACGCCGAAGACGGGGCGATTGCCGAACAGCAGCGCCAGCGCGCCACCCACCAGGAACGGGATCAGACCGCCATAGCCGAGCGCCTGGGCGAGGCCGATGAGGCGCTCGCCACTGCCCGTGCCCACGGGCGCGGTCAGGCCAAGCCGCGCATAGAGCTCCAGCGGACCGCCAACATGCTTGCCGTCGAGGAAGCACTGGGGCAGCAGGCGCGCCCCGGTCTGCTCGGTGAGCTCGCGGAATTCATCGCGGTTGGCCTGCGGCCCCATCGACAGCCGCAGAGTGGTGTGACTGACACCCGCCTGTTCGAGACGCTGCTCCGGTTCGCGAAAATCGGTCAGGCCTGAGCCGAGCAGCACAACCCGCGCGTCTCGGCCGGCGGCGGCGATGCGGGTGGCGAGACTGTCGTCTGCCATGTGTTCAAGCCGCCGGCGGCTTGCGTGTATCCGGGCGCTCCGGAGTACTTTCGCGTTGGCGAGCCGCCTGCTCTTCGCGGGCCGCCTCGGCTTCCTCGCGCTTGCGCTCGATTTCCTCGAGCATCACCTTCATCCACTCACTCATGTCCATCAGGAAGTCCGCAGGCAGTCCGGCGTGTGCACCGGCACCCGACTCAATGGTTTGTCGGCTCGCGCAGCGCGGCGAGCTCGCCGTCACCCGGTGCCACCACGTTCTCCACGCGACGGGCAGCAGCCAGCACCTGGTCATGGTCGGCACTGTTGCGCAGGGTCGGCAACGCGATCCCCCGACCCTCGGCAAGCAGTGAGGCCGCGCGCCTGAAGTCCACCGTACCTAGGGGCTGACCGGCCTCGGCCATCGCCTGCTCGATCACATCGACCAGCAGCTTTTCGGGATCGCG
Organism: Gammaproteobacteria bacterium; assembly: GCA_007693855.1. Taxonomy (GTDB): domain Bacteria; phylum Pseudomonadota; class Gammaproteobacteria; order Steroidobacterales; family PWYM01; genus PWYM01. The sequence goes on from RECU01000054.1 coordinate 58,356, forward strand.
CGCATCCTCTTCCAGCGGCGCGTGCGCATCGACATAGAGCTGGCGGCCGTGCCAGGCGGCCAGCACCGGCTCGTTGATCAACCGCACCGGCGTGCCCAGTGCGATGCGCGGATACAGCGCCTCGATGTCTTCGGGGAACATGCGTACGCAGCCCGCGCTCACCCGCATGCCCACCCCCGGCGGCTGATTGGTGCCGTGGATCAGATAGCTCGGCAGGCCGAGACGGAAGACATGCCGGCCGAGCGGGTTGTCCGGGCCCGGCGGCACGATGGCGGGCAGCGGATCCCCCTGCTCGGCGTGCTCCCGACGCACCGACAGCGGCGGGTACCAGGTGGGGTCGGTGGCCTTGTCGATCACCGTGCTCTGCCCGGTCGGCGTTGCCCGGCCGAGCCGTCCGATACCGATCGGGTGGGTGTAGACGACCTGCGTGCCGTCCTCGCCCGGCGGCTCGAAGTAGAACAGGCGCATCTGCGCGTTGTTGATGACAATCCCCTCGCGCGGCACGGGCGGCAGGATGAACCGGGTCGGCAGCACCACTGCCGTGCCCTCGCCCGGCAGCCAGGGATCGACGTCCGGGTTGGCGGCCACCAGCTCCTCGAAGCCGAGGTTGTAGGCCCGCGCGATGTCGACGAAGGTGTCCTCGTCGCGGGTCTGCAGCACCTGCAGTTCACCGACCACCCGTTGGGCTGGGTCGGCGACGACAAAGCGGGAGGTGTCCAGCGGGGGCTGCTCCAGCTGGACCACGACCGGCGCGGCGCTCTCACCGGGTGCAGCCTCACCTGGCGCGGAGAGCCGATCCAGCGTCGCACAGCCGCCGAGCAGCAGGCTGCCGAGCAGACACACTGACAGGAATCGTGAGGACACGTGCGCTGACGAATGATTTTCCATGGAAATCATTGTAGCGCGACGGCCGTCTGCAACGGAATGACCGCATCCGGCCCTATGCCATACAGGCGATCCTCACGCGCCGGGCGCAGGTTCCAGCCGCCGGTGAAGCTGCCAAAGGCCGGCAGCACCAGGCAGCCGGGGCGCTGCCAGAACACCGGCAGGCGCAGCCGATCGCGACCGGCAGTCCCCAACCGGTAGGCCGGGTGCACGTGGCCGGCCAGCACGAAGGCGTCCGGCACCACGGCGGGCTCGTGACGAAACGCGAAACCGCCCTCGCGCAGGTCATCCTCGCACCACTCGACCAGCCCGGCGCTGCGCGAGCGCAGCGCGGGGCGGTCGTGATTGCCGGCGATGGCCAGCAGACGCACCGTGGGCCGGGCGGCGCGCCAGGCGGTCAACGCGGCAAGCAGTGCGTCGTCGACACCACTGGCGCCATGAAACAG